>JAFSNB010000026.1 GCA_017447625.1 Bacteroidaceae bacterium | reverse complement strand
TAAAGGGAGTCATATCCTGCAAAATGAGCTATTGAGCATTTTCTAACGTCGAATTATGCTTTGAAACGTTTGAATCACTTAAAACACCAGTAACAATCAATATTTGAAGGGTGTTCTATCCTGCAATTTGAGCTATAGGTCAAAAATAATCTATTTCAGAGTTTAACTCATTATAAACGTCATATCTTTCACCATCCTCAAGATCATGATCTTTTGAATATCTTTCCATATCAATTAAAAGGTTTTTCCGGAACATTGATGAGGTAAAAAGGAGATTAGCAAATTCTAAATTTTCCTTATAATTATGTGTCAGTTGTGGTAATACGATATCAAACCATTCTTGTATGTATCCTGTATTGAGGCTAAGATATCTATCCCTTGAATCCATTAAAGATAGTTTGTTGACGTATTTCATATATCCCTCAGTTGCTTCAAATGCCATCTGATAAGCTTTTTCTTCATCGTTAAGTTTCATATAACATTCAGCAATAAGTGCACGAAGACGAACAGAGATATTCATATTATCAAAACCAAAATTTTGTTCTTGATAATAAACTGATTCTTTCATCTTCTCTATCGCTTCTAAATACATTCCAACACCAAGATATGCTTCCCCCAATCCTGAAAGTGACGTAATATAAAAATTGGGCATATCTTCCTTGTGTATGCTTATTATTTCTAACGCCTCTTTCATTTTGATAATTCCTTCTTCTGCATTTCCCATCAAGAAACAACTTACGCCTATGTTATATAATGAAGCTATAGTAAACATATGTTTTTCCCCATAAAACTGCTTTCTAACTTTATATGAGAGAATGGCAAACTGCAAAGATTTCTCGTTATCCTTACCCCAATAATATTCAGATAAGCGGTTACTTGCAGCTGAGAATAAATCACCATAAACATCAATGGAATCTTTGGTCAATGATAAGATTTCTGTACATGCTGAAATTGCATTATCCCACTCATTAATATCTGAATGGTATCTTGACAAATTATATTGAGCCAATAATGTTCTTCTGTCTTTAATTCCATACGAAAATAAATAAATTTCATATATGGAACGCCCAACATTTAAAGCACTAATATAATTACCGTTATTTTCCAGACAATCTGGTACATGATTCAACATATCAGCTATTTCTAGTTTGTTATGATCAAAAGTGGAATCTGGTAATTCTCCAATAGCCTTACATAGTTCCTCTGCATACGAAACCGACATTTCACTTGGTCCGTTTATTCTGTAATATTCAAATTTATTATATATTTGTCTGACATCATAAATGCTCATTGTCTCATCGTCATTATCATTCAAGAAGTGAGAAAATGCAAATATGATAAAACTAATAAGACATATAAATGTCCAATTATTAATGCTAAATTCCATGCTATGTAGACAAAAGTTTTTAATATGTTCTAACATAAAGCACTTTAATTATAATGAGCCTAACAATTAAGTATATTTAATGAGAATATATATTTAAACTTTGTAGTCTTTCGGCCGCAAATATAGGAGTTTTGTGGAAAACGAGGAAAAGAATACGAGAGAAAATTTCAAAAAAGTTATTTAAGCAACAGAAGTGCGGAGTTATCACATGTGCAAGATTTGCACTTGGAGTGAATCAGGGGACTTTGATTCATTTTATCTTGGGTGCAATTTCCCTTTCTTCAGTACTATGCCCTTTTCTAAAGTCAAGGTGACGTGCAATCTCATATATTTGATGATAAATCTTGTTCAATCACATTCTGCATCTTCTGCTGGAGCAGGGCTTTGTCAGGCAGGCAGAGCTGGTATTCGGCGACCATCGTTGGTGAGAGGCTGCGACTTAACGCATATTCAACCACAGTATCATCCCATCACATATTGGTCTCGGAATATCTGTTCAGCCTGGGGAGCAATTTCTCTCAGCACTGGTGAGAGTTTTGGCGTGCCTAAGGCGTTTCGCTCATAAAGGGCGCTGTCTATCTGACGATTAAGCTGACGGAAAGAGAGTCTGTCATGCACGCAAAGATGCAGATAGAAAAGTCGCTCTTCCTCCGATTTTGCACGACTCATAATAGCCAAGTTGTGCGACCAACTAATTTGTCTCAACAGTGTTGAGAGTTTTTCATCCGCGTCCTTATACGTCTCGTAAAACTGCTTCATGCGCCAGAGGTTCTTGTCTGAAAAGCCTTTTATCTCAGGAGACTTTTGCTCGATATATTCAGACAATTGCTTTACCACGCCGTCACCCCAATCAGACACAGCTATCTTATCGGAGATATAATGTCCGACACGCCAATAGAGATCTATCAGAGAGGCATTTGCCAGTCTTATAACTTCGCTCCTCGTGTGCCGAATCATCGACACGACTTCAGCAAACTGTTCTTCTCTGTTGTGTGCTACTATATTCATTATGATTCTTGTTACTTCTATGACACTTTTTAGGTTTTCTGCCCAACATCGGGTTTTCGAGCGCAAATATAAGAGTTTTGTGGAAAACGAGGAAAAGAATCAGAGAGAAAATTCAAAAAGAACTATTTCACAAAGCTTGCAGAGCAACCAATTCGGAGTTACGAAAAAGCCTTTCAACGCTGGCTGAAAGGCTTCATATAGTTTATTGCGAAGCAACGGAGTCACAGAGTTTTGGAAGAATAGGAAGAGAAATTAATCCTGTTCTTCTTCCCACTCTTCGCTTTTGGCGTAGAGTGTCATATACATTCGCAATGTGTCCTTGTTGGGGTTTTTAAGTTCATTTGGGGTGAAACCACAGCGTTCGTAAAAACCGACAGCGCTGTATTCTCTAGTCGCTAAGGCCTCAACCGTTAGGAACTGACAACCTGCAAACGTCTGTGTTCTGGTTTCATCTGCAATTAGTTCTATAATAGCAGTCCCTATTCCTTGACCTCTGTATTGTTCTTGAACTGCAAGATAAGCTATATCAAGAGCAGGATACCGTGGTTTGGAATAAAAAGTGTTTTCGTAATTGAAATTTACATCGGGGACTCCTGTTGATGAAATCCCAGTCAGCAGTTCTTCTTTGTCATCGGAATCAAGATCCAGTGAGTCAAAACTCAATGCGTAAACAGCTACCAATTCTTCTCCATACCAGATTCCGAATGCAGAGCAATAATGGTTTTCAACACTTATGCGAAAGTCTTCCCTAATAAACTTATCCATTGACTCAATACCTGAATGAAAGGTATCAAGACAATGGAAATCGGATATTTTTTTAGAAACAAGTTGCTGAATAATATCGTTCATCCCTTAATAATTCTCCATTTACGGGCAGCTGCTCGACATCTGCGCCTTGCTTGTCTCTCCTCATTTGTCAGATTCCCTGTCATACTACGCCACAATGCAGCTCGAATTTCTTTTGAGAATTCCGGGCTTATTGGTTCGCGTGGTGAAAACACTCCTAACATAATTTGATCTCCTTGTTGGTTATGCATTTCATTGTTAGTCGCCGCAAAGTAACGAACTTTCTTTGACATAAGCAAAAAAATATAAGGAAAAGTGCAAAATTAGTTGCCTGGCACTACAGCATGCCTCCTTTCTTGTCTGAGACTGCAAATTTAATCAAATTTCGTCGAACCCAATTACGATCCAGGCAATATTTTCTGCTTATTGCACTTTTTGACAAGTCGCTTGTCAGATAATCACGAAGAATCTCCAGACTTTCTTCACGAGTTTTCTTTACATTTCTAATCATAAGGTGATTTCAATTTTTGTCAACTTATTCAGTACACTACAACAAGAGAATTTTTGGTTATCTTAAAAGGTCTTCACAAAAGAGGGCTAATGGCCTATATATCAATAGTATAAGCAAAACAAAACCTTCACAAGGTGTTCACATAACCTTCACAACCCTTCACCAAACCTTCACACGAGAAGGATGTGAAGGCTTGTGAAAGTCTGGTGAACACCTTGTGAAGACCTTGTGAATGTTTGAACGGCTCATCCAAAACTCAAAGAAGCTTATATACAGAGAGTTAGCTACTAATTTTTCATCTTGTGTGAAGACCTTTATTATTTACGATTTCTTGAGGTTATTGAAACCAGAAGCTTGAAAGCCGAAGCCTGAAACCTGAAACTTGAAACTAAGAAGTTAATCTTCACCCCACAAATAGAACAATCGGGGGCGGATTTTGGGCGATTATTTATGATGAAAATGACGAAATAGAACGGGGAAATGAGCATTTTCTCATGGAAAAGGGGCGATTTTCACGAGCAAGATGCCAAAATTGTACAGGGTGTATTGAGCATTTGCATATGGTAGAATGACCATTTGACCAGCATCAAAACACCATTCGACCCTGTGCAATTTTGGGACAAGCCCTATTATATGGGATTTTGAGCCTTTTACCATCAAAATGCCGCTCTTGAGCAATCGAATTTTCTAGATTGACAGAAAATCCGTACAAGAAAATTGGGGGGGTAACAAACTGAGGCTTATGATGTTACAGCGAATTTTACCCTCCGAGAATCGCGTAAATTGCAATGCCGGCAATTATACGAGCATACAGACGAATCTCAAAGGGGGTGATTGTTCGATTTGTCGTTTGATTTGAACACGGATTGCTCGGATTAAACGGATTTGCTGCGCGATGAATAAAGAAAAAAACCACAAAAACATCGCACTTCGTGCTAAAAAACAAATTTTACCTTAACCTTAACGATAACCTTAACTGTATTCAACTGTCAACTTGTTTACTTGTCAACTCGTTCTCGGATGTTTTTTATTTTTTTTGTTAGATAAAAGCTATTTTTTTCTCTTTTCTCTTCTTCTCATTAAATTAATAGTTGTATCTTTGCAGTCAGAGACGAGCAATCTGAATGAAAAAGATAACTTTTGCAATCAATAACTACAATGAAACAAATTAATCTGAAGGTCATTGCTATGACAGCAATGGCGTTGCTACTCGGAATTACGAGCTGCAACAAACACGACTACAAAAGCGTCAATGGCGACGCAATGAAGACGCGCATCTACACACTTAAGAACGGACTGAAAGTTTATCTTTCGGTGAACAAGGACGAGCCGCGCATTCAGGCGAATATCGTTGTGCGTACCGGCTCGCGCAACGACCCGGCCGAGACTACCGGTTTGGCTCACTATCTGGAGCACCTGATGTTCAAAGGTACCAGTCAGTTCGGCACATCCGACGCTGAGGCCGAGGCTCCCCTACTCGACCAGATTGAGCAGCGTTTCGAGGCTTATCGTCAGTTGACAGATCCCGCCGCACGCAAACAGGCTTACCATGAGATTGACAGTATCAGTCAGCTCGCCGCCAAGTACAACATCCCCAACGAGTACGACAAGCTGATGGCTCTTATCGGCAGCGACGGCACCAACGCTTACACGAGCTTTGACCAGACGGTCTATGTAGAGAACATCCCCAGCAACGAGATCGAGAATTGGGCTCGCATCCAATCCGACCGTTTCCAGAATATGGTAATCCGCGGCTTCCACACCGAGCTCGAGGCCGTTTATGAGGAGTATAATCTCTACCTGAGCGACGACGGCGAAAAGATGATTAACGCGCTCTTGTACAAGCTCTTCCCCACTCACCCCTACGGAACTCAGACTACAATCGGCACGCAGGAGCATCTGAAGAACCCCTCAATCACCAACATCAAGAACTACTTCAAGAACTATTATTGCCCGAACAACGTGGCCATCTGTATGGCTGGCGATTTGGATCCGGACAAGACTATGGATATTCTGGAGAAGTACTTTGGCGAATGGGAGGCCAACCCGGACTGCAAACAGCCCGAATACGCCGACGTGCCTGAGCTGACTGCCCCCGTTGACACCTCTGTAATTGGTCTCAACGCCGAATCGCTGTACATAGGCTGGGCCTTCCCTGCCGCCAAGGACCGCGTCTGCGACACCCTCTCGCTCGTGAGCGAGATTCTGAGCAACGGACGTGCCGGTCTGATAGACCTCGACATCAACCAGAAGATGACTATGCTGGAAGCTTGGGCCGGTGACATTCAGTTGGCTGACCACAGCATCTTCATCATGAACGGTTCGCCACGCGAGGGACAGACACTCGAGGAGTGTCGCACGCTGCTGCTCGCCGAGCTGAACAAACTGAAGAGCGGCGACTTCCCCGACGACATCCTGCCTGCCATCATCAACAACATGAAACTGAACCAGATGCGTGCCTTGGAGAGAAACAGCTCACGCACATCTATGTTCGAGCGTTCATTTATTAATGGTATAGACTGGGAGGACTGCGTAGAACGCATAGACCGCATCGCGTCCATCAGCAAGGACGAACTCGTGGCATTCGCTCAACGCTACCTGAAGGACACCAACTACGTTACCGTGTTCAAGAAGCAGGGTGACGACCCCAATATCAAGAAGATAGAGAAGCCCGAGATCACGCCCATACCCGCCAATCGCGACCAAATGAGCGCTTTCGTAAAGGAGATTCAGGACACCGAGGTTGAACCCATACAACCGCGTTTCGTGGACTTCAAGAAGGATCTGGAAGTAAGCCATTGGAGCTCAAAGATCAACGATGCGCCCGAGCATAACCTGCCTCTGATCTACAAGCAGAACACCGAAAACGGAATCTTCTATCTCGTCTTCCGCCTGCCCTTCGGCAACGCAGCAGACAAGCGTATCGACGCAGCCAGCGAATACTTCGAGCTGCTGGGAACCGACTCTCTCACGGCCGAGCAGATTCAGCAGAAGTTCTACGGTCTGGCCTGCAGCTTCGGCATCAATGTCGGCAGCTACCAGACCACCATCACCCTCTCCGGTCTGGACGAGAAGATGCCCGAGGCTCTGGCACTTCTGGAAAATGTGCTTAAGAACGTGCAGGTGGATAGCACCGCCTACGCTGCCTACATCGCTAATGTGGCCAAGGCTCAGGCTGATGCAAAACTTGAGCAGCAGCAGTGTTTCTATCGTCTGCGCAGTTACAGTATGTTCGGTCCCCGTAATATCCAACGCGACATAATGACCCCGGCTCTGCTCGCACAGACCAATCCGCAAGACCTGGTTGATATCATTCGCAGTCTGACCAGTTACGAGCACACCGTACTTTACTACGGTCCCCGCACAATCGGCGACCTCACCTCTCTTCTGACTCAAGAGCACCAGCTGCCTGCCGAACTGAAGGCACCCCTCGCTTTCGAGGACTACCGCGAACTGCCGACACCGGAGACGGAAATCCTGCTGGCACCCTACGATGCAAAGAATATCTACATGCTGGCTCTCCATAACGATGAGCTGATGTGGCGTCCGGAGGTTATGCCTGTGGCAGCCCTCTACAACGAGTATTTCGGATCTGGGATGAACGGCATTGTATTCCAGGAACTGCGTGAGAGCCGCGGCCTCGCCTACAGCGCACGCGCTTACTATGATCAGGCTCCCGACCGCAAGGGACACCCCGAGACGAGCTACACATTCATAATCTCACAGAACGACAAGATGATGGATTGCATCAATACGTTCAACCAGATTCTCGACACAATACCGCAGAGCCAGAGCGCCTTCGAGATTGCCAAACAGAGTCTAACCAAGCAACTCGCTGCCCAGCGCACCACACGTTTCGGTGTGATCAATGCTTGGATGTCAGCTCAGGAGCGCGGCATCGACTACGATATCAACGAGAAGATATACAACGAATTGCCGAACATCACACTCGACGATATAGTCCGTTTCTCCAACGAGCGAATGGCTCGCAAACCTCGCCGCTACGCCATCCTCGGTGATGAGAAGGAACTGGATATGGCTTCGTTGCAGAAGGTCGGTCCAATCAAGCGAGTAAGTCTGGAAGAGATTTTCGGATACTAACAGCGAAGCTTGCGAAAGTAGAGTTTATTAAAAACAAAAACCGCACGATTCCGAGTTGGAGTCGTGCGGCATTTTTTATATTCGTCGGAACGATTATACGAACCACTTAACGTAGCAGAAGTCCTGACGGTGGGGCAACAGGTCGTTCTTCGGGAAGATGCGGTAGGCAATCTTGAAGCTGCCAGCGTTGCTTATGGTGTGGGTCACGTGGAAGGTGTAGAGATTACCCTCGCGCTTAACCACCTGAAGAGGTTCGCAACGATAGATGCTGTCCACGTTGTTCTTGTCGGTGTGGATGGTTACGAGTTCCACTCCGATTGCGTTGTCCAGACCGGCCTCGTCGATTACGATATTGATGTCATACTTCGTTCCGGCCTCAATCTGTCCGATTTGGAGGGCTTCACATGTTTCCTTGCTGACCACACGGATGCTGTCCCAACGCTCGGCCACGTTCTCTTTCCAGAGGGCGATTTCACGGGCGATGCGGTTGTCGTTGGCAGAAATCTTGTGGAAGCGTTTTGCCATCGGGTTGTAGAACTTCGAGTAGTAATCGTCGAGCTGACGCTTCATGGTGTAGTGAGGAGCGATGCGGGCGATGCTGTTCTTGATAACCTGAATCCATGAGGGGCTGTAGCCCTTAGAGTTGCGTGCGTAGTAGGTAGGCATGATCTCGTTCTCGAGCAGGCTGTAGATTGTGGCTGCATCAAGCTGATCCTGATATGCCTGATTCTCGTAAGTGCGCTTCTCGGTGAGTGCCCAACCGGCGCCCTCGCGGTAACCCTCGAGCCACCAACCGTCGAGCACGGAGAGGTTCACAACACCGTTCATGAGAGCCTTCTCACCGCTGGTACCGCTGGCCTCGAGAGGACGGGTCGGGGTGTTCATCCAAATATCTACACCGGAGATGAGGCGGCGTGCGAGCTGCATATCGTAGTTCTCAAGGAAGATAATCTTGCCGAGGAATTCAGGACGCTGGCTAATCTCGTAGATCTTCTTGATGAGGCCCTGGCCTGCGCCGTCGGCGGGGTGAGCCTTACCGGTATAGAGGAACTGAACGGGATAATTGGGGTTGTTCACGATCTTGTCGAGACGCTCCAGGTCGGTGAAGAGCAGATGTGCGCGCTTGTATGTAGCGAAGCGGCGTCCGAAACCGATGAGCAGGGCGTTCGGGTTAATCTTCTCCATGAGGGAGACAACGCGGCTGGGATCGCCCTGATTCTTCAGCCAGCTGTCGCGGAACTGCTGACGGATGTAATCAACGAGCTTGGTCTTCAGAGCCATGCGTGTCTTCCAGATTTCTGCGTCGGGCACATCGTAGATGCCGTGCCAGATGTCCTCGTTGCTCTGGTCAGAGAGATGCTTTTCATCGAAGTACTTGGCATAGAGCTTGCGCCATTCAGTAGCACACCATGTGGGGAAGTGTACGCCGTTGGTGACATAACCCACATGACTCTCCTCGGGGAAGTAGCCCTTCCAGATATTGGCGAACATCTTCTTGGACACCTCGCCGTGAAGCCAGCTAACGCCATTAACCTCCTGACAGGTGTTGCAGGCGAAGGTGCTCATGCAGAAGCGCTCGCCGTGGTCGTCGGGATTCTGACGGCCCATGCCAATGAATTCGTCCCAAGAGATGCCGAGCATCTGAGGATAGCCGCCCATATACTTGCCGAAGAGGCTCTCGTCGAAGTAGTCGTGACCGGCAGGCACGGGAGTGTGAACGGTATAGAGGGAGCTGGCGCGAACGAGTTCGAGTGCCTCGTTGAATGAGAGTCCGCTCTGAACATAATCCACGAGACGCTGCACGTTGCAGAGAGCAGCGTGACCCTCGTTGCAATGATAGACATCGCGCTTGATGCCGAGTTTCTTCAGCAGAAGCACACCGCCGATACCGAGAAGGATTTCCTGCTTCAGACGGTTCTCCCAGTCGCCGCCATAAAGGGCGTGGGTGATGCGACGGTCGTATTCGCTGTTGAGGTCGTTGTCGGTGTCGAGCAGATAGAGCTTCACACGACCGACATTGACGCGCCAAACGTAGGCGTGAACCTGGAAATTCATGTAGGGGACATCAATTACCATGGGCTTGCCGCCGTCGTACACCTGCTCTATGGGCAGGCTGACGAAGTTCTGAGCCTCGTAGTTGGCAATTTGTTGACCATCCATGGAGAGAGTCTGGGTGAAGTAGCCATAACGATAGAGGAAGCCCACGGCAACCATATCTACATTAGAGTCGGAAGCCTCCTTAATATAGTCGCCTGCCAGGATGCCGAGACCGCCGGAGTAGATCTTCAGGACTTGGTTCAGACCGTATTCCATACAGAGATATGCAACGCTGGCACGGTTCTTGTCCGGCTCAACGTCCATATATGTGCGGAACTCCTTATAGACATCGTTCATCTTCTTGATGATGGTCTTGTCCTTGGAGAGTTCTTCAAGACGCTCGAAGCTGAGACGTTCAAGCAGCAGCACAGGATTTTGACCGCACTCCTCATAGAGTTCGGGGTCGAGGTTGGTGAAGAGTGAACGTGCGCTGTGGTTCCAAGCCCACCACATGTTGTGGGCCAGTTCCTCAAGCTTGCTCAACTCACCTGGGATGTTGCTCTTGACGGTTACTGGTTTCCAGGAAGCGTCATTTGAATTGCTTGACTTGATTTTCATAAATATACAATAATTATTATAATGTTGTTTAATCTCAGTTTTTTAGTAGTTATGTAGTTATGTAGTTAAGGAGTTATTTCTCGTTATTTCTCCTTACGGCTCTCGGCCTTGCGCAGGGCGAAGTCGTAGGCTTGGTAGTAGTACTTGATGAAATGTTTCCACAGAGCCTTCTGTGCCAGAGCCGATGCAGCCTTACGAGCCGTGTTGACTTCAGCGTCAGACATAGAAGAGTATTGGATTATGGCCTCGCGGATGCTCTCAACCACCTCGTCGTAGTTATAGTCTGTGCGGTTGATAACCTCTACGCCATCGATAAGTGTGGAATTCTGGAAGAGGCAACCCACGCGCTTGCTCTTCTCCTCGTTTGCCCAAGCACCGAAGCCGCTGAGCGAAGTGGTAACACAGGGCACCTTAAAGGCGATGCTCTCCAGCGGGGTGTAGCCCCAAGGCTCGTAGTAAGAGGGGAAGACGGTGAGATCGACACCTATAAGCATATCGTAGTAATGCATGTTGAAGATGCCGTCGGCTCCGTCGAGATAGCAAGGGACGAACATTACGTGGAGACGGCTCTCGGGACGGTTGCTGATCTCGTAATAGTGAAGGGTGTTCGTGACGGGGTCGCAACCAGGCTCGTGGAGACGATGAGTAACGTAGGGAGCCGGGAGGGGGGACCCACCCCCAACCCCTCCCGTAATGGAGGGGAGTTGGCTGCGCGATGAAGATTGCCCTTGGAGGTCAGCGAGACGTTCTTGCAAATCCTCGCGGGGACCGTCCTGCCATCCGGGAACGGCGATTACGGCAAGGACGTGGCGCTGGAGGCGTTCGTCGCGAAGAGTGCGGCGCAGAGCATCAAGATAAACATCAATGCCTTTGTTCTTCCATTCGTATCGTCCGCCTATCGCCACAATCATTGTGTCGTCGGTAAGATTTGTCCCCATCAGGGCGTTTGCAACGGTGAGGATACGCCGGCGTGACTTGCGACGACGGTTGACAAATGTGGCGCCTTTAGGAACGAAGTCAAGTTCGAAGCCGTTGGGAAGAACCACATCGCACGGCTTGTCCAGCAGTTCCACACACTCGCGGGCAGTCACGTCGGAGACTGTTGTGAAGCAGTCAACATTGTGTGCTGTCTGGCGCTCGATACTGTGTTTGCTCTGCATGTTCAGCTCTTCAGCCATCTGGTTGCCGTTGTAGGCAAAGAGATAGTCATAAAGGGGCTTGCCGTTTCCTGCAATACTGCGTCCGATACTTGTGGCGTGTGTGGTAAAGATGGTGGCAACTGCGGGCAGGTGCTTATGCACATAAAGCGCTCCGAGGCCAGTCATCCATTCGTGAGCCTGATAGACAACCTTCTGGCTGTCTCCAAGATATTTGTTGTAGAAGGACTCTACGACTCGTCCGGCTGCATAGCTGAACATGGAAGCCTCGTCGTAGTCACCGTATGCATGTAGGGAATCCACCTGATATTCAGTCCAGAGAGCCCCGTAGATATCATTCTTATGAGCGTAGAACGGAGTGAAGTCAACAAGCACGACAATGGGGTGTCCGGGAATAGCCCAGCGACCGATACGAAGGCTCAGACCTTCCTTAGCAGCCTGTTTGCGCCAGGGAGCAAAGAGTTTATCATCCTGTTCAAAAAGCAAATTCTGTTTTCCCTGCCATACATCAGGGCCAATAAAAATCAAATGGTCGGGCATCGCATCCTGGAGCGTCTTCGCTCTTGTCGATAGAACGGTGTAGATGCCACCGACCTTGTTACAGACTTCCCAACTTGACTCGAAAATGTAGTCTGGGATGAGTGTTTTTTCTGTCATTCTATACACGTAAAACCTTAATGTATCCTAAATCGGGCGCAAAAGTAGATAAAATTAGTGATTTACACAACAAAAAAAGTAAAAAACGATTGTAAACACGAACTTAATTGATACATTTGCACCGCAATAAAGAAATATTAAGAAATAGAACCATGAAAAAGACTATTTGTGCAATAGCTCTGATGCTCCTCGCCTGCCCCCTGATTGGAGGACAGCCGTGGAAAGGACGTTTTGTGAACAATGAACTTCAGATCAGGCTCGTCATCGACCTCTACGAAGAGAGCGTCAACGTGCCCGGACTTGATATGTTCGGCCCTATGAACGGATATGTAGGCGGACGCGGACTGTACAACATCTGGTACATTACGAAGTTCAAGATTATCGACGATCAGCACGCTACCATGCGTGTTTCCAACGACTTAGGTTCCGAGGCTCAGGCCATCGAGCTCACTTTTGTGAACGACAGCACCCTCACCTTCGCACAGGTGGATGGAAACGTGATGAAGAAAGTGGTTGGCAAGAAGCTGAAGCCAATCCCAACAAAGATTGAGCTGAAGAAACCCTAAAGATGTAAAATGTATAATGTAGAATCCCCCCCCGGGTGGGCTTATGTTATAAAGAATATAAAAGCCAGCCGAGGTAAGCGAAGAAGCATAACAGGAAGAAAGCGCCCTCGACACGGTTGATTCGTTTGTCCCATCGGCTGTAGAACCAGAAGAATACGGCGCTGGCGAGCATTACTATGTAATCAACATTCGTCACACCCTTGACAGGCATCTCCCGAACGAAACTGCATATACCCAGCACGAAGAAGATGTTGAAGAGGTTGCTTCCGATCACGTTGCCCAAAGCGATTCCGCTCGACCCCTTACGCGCCGCAATAATACTCGTGGCCAGTTCGGGGAGAGACGTGCCGCAAGCCACAATGGTCAGACCAATTACAGCCTCGCTCACTCCGGCCATGCGGGCTATTCCCGTAGCTCCGTTGACAAACACCTGTCCACCTCCGATCAACCCTACGAGTCCCAGCAGGATGTAGATGATTATCCGGACCATTGTCAATGGCTTCACATTATCTTCCGAGACATTATCCTTATGCTTGGCCATAGACCAAGAATAGGCCATGAATATACCGAAGAAGCAGAGCAGCACAATTCCGTCGCCGCGTGTGAGTTCGTTGTCCATATCATCGCCGAACCAGACGTCCTGAGCCAATGCAATCAGGGCTATAGAGGCAATAATGGTCAGTGGGATATCCTTCTTGTAAGACACTTCGGGAACAACAATCGGGGCAGCCATAGCTGTCGCACCAATAATCACCAGCGTGTTGAATGTGTTGCTGCCGACCACATTACCTACGCTCAAGTCGGCTGAGCCGGAGATTGAGGCGAAGAGGCTGACCACCAGTTCTGGCAGCGAAGTGCCAAAGGCTACAATGGTAAGACCTATCACCATTTCAGGCACCTGGAAACGGCGTGCCAGGCCGACGGCTCCGTCAGTCAGTTTGTCCGCTCCGATTAACACTAAGGCTGCTCCGACAATGATAAATATAATATTAAGCAACATAGACAAATATGTTTTTATTCGATTTAGTTTGCAGTTTCAGATATTAGCTGTATCTTCGCTGCCGAAAAATGAAATCCTATGGCAAAAACTACCAACAAAGAGAATAAGATCAGGTGTATTGACTGCGCCCACGCCACTTATATGCAATGGTTCGAGAACCCTATTATTGCCATGTGCAATATGCGCAATGAGAGGATGGTGGCTGAATCGGAACACATCTGCGGAATGTATCAGGATGCAGGGCCACGCAAACCTGAGATTCAGCATTTCGACTGCTATTCGGACAACGACTGACTCGGTGCGTCACGCCTGACGGACACAGAGCCGCTGTCTAATCCTCAAAAGGAAGAGAGGGATCGCTCGCGCCTTCAGGCAGCAAGTCATAAACCTGACTGGGATTGCGGCGTTTCAGGACTTCAAGCTTGAAGTCCTTTCCGGGAATAATCCCGTAGCTACGCAGTATTCCATCTACGGTCTTCTGTGCCAACACCGGATGGTTGTTCTCCTCGCTCAGGTGGCATAGCCACACGTGGCGTAGGTTCGGGCTGGCAAAGTTGGCAAGCAGTTCGCCCGCCTCGGTGTTACTCAGATGCCCGTCGGCACCTGCAATTCGTCCCTTCAGGAAAGCAGGATACGGGCCCTTCATCAACATCTCGCGGTCGTGATTGCTCTCCAGAATGAGATAATTGGCCTTGCTCACCTCTTCCTGCACCTCCTCAGTGACATGACCTATATCGGTAATCAGACAGAAGCGGATATTCTCCACCTCCAGACGATAACCTACGCAGTCGGTGCTGTCATGAGGTACGTGGAACGGGGTAATGGTGAAATCGCCCAGAGTGAAGGGCTCATTCTTCTTGATAATGATTTTTTTGTCGGAATCCAGCTTTGGTGCGACGCAGTAGTTTCGCGCTATGCCCTGATGAACCAACTCCGTAGAGTAGATGGGCAGGCCACAGTCCGAGGCCAATTTTCCCACGGACTTGATATGGTCTGCATGGTCGTGAGTGACCAGCACCGCATCAAGATTCCGCAGTGAGAGGCCCAGTGACTGAAAGAGCTTACGCAGCTGTGTGAAGCTCACGCCCGCATCTATCAGGAACCTAGTCTGGCCGGCTGCGAAGTAGTAGCAATTGCCGCTGCTTCCACTGCCTAAACTGATAAATCTTAGCATCTTGGTTTATATTTTGCCGCAAAGTTAGGGAAAAATATAACAGATTGATTCAAAAAGTTCTATTTTTTTAAACTTTTTACGATTATAAAAGGATTCCTCAGAACGGCAAGCCAACGGCGAAATGGAGAGCTGCATCCCGTTTGAAATTGGGATAGATGATTGGGAAATGCTCTCGGCGAGTCTCGTAAGCAGGATTCACGGCCTTCATACCGAAGTCGAGACGGAGAATGAAATAACTGAAATTCAGACGAATTCCAAGGCCGTAGGAGGCGGCAATCTGTTTCCAGAAGGTCTGCCAGCGGAACTTACCACCCGGCTGTTCCTCATAGTTTCGCAGAGTCCAGATGTTACCAGCATCGATGAACGCCGCCGCGTCCATCTTCCAGAAGAGGTGAGTGCGGTATTCCACGCTCATATCTAACTTCATGTCTCCCGTCTGATGAATAAAATCCACTCGTCCGTCCGTTCCCTTGAAGCTTCCCGGGCCAAGACCACGCACACTCCAGCCGCGTACGCTGTTGGCACCGCCGCTGAAGTAGCGTTTCTCGTAAGGCAACACCTTGGAGTTCCCATAGGGATAAGCGACACCCAGAGCCAGATGCAGAGCGAGTGAGTTGCGGTCGTCGAAGCGGAAGCTCTTGGCGAAGTCAAAGTCAAACTTCACGTACTGCGCGTAAGCGATGTTGAACAACGTATATGCCTCCTTCTGCTCGTTCTTGTCCTTACCGAACAGACGGTGGATGCCTTGTAGGAAGTTACCCGCAGTCTCTATGCCCATACGTACCGAATAGGCGTTGGTGCCGTATGAGACGTTCTGTGATGTCGGGGCGACGCTGGTATATTGGAAGGAATAACCCCATTTCATTATGAACAGGTTCTCGTAGTTATAGCGTAGCACGGCGTTGCGGCTGCTGTTGTCCGAGAGGTACTCTTCGCGGAAAGTATTGCTTATCCACGGCATAAAGATATAGTTCAGGTCAATGAAGTCGAAGCGGTGCTGGCGCTTGCGGTTGAGACGGTGCCATCGATAGCGCCACGCTGCGGTGAGGACACGACGGTGGAACTCGGGGCGGTCCTGCGAGTTGAACATGAGCGAGGCTATGCTCTGCGCCTTGGCCTCATGATGGAAACGCTGAGTCAGGAACGGAAACTTGAACTCAGGGAAATTGAGCTCCATCTCTGCGCTGTATTCCAGATAATTCTGGTCGTCATAACCTTTTAGCCCTTTGATAGCCTCAAACGCGCCCCTGATCTTGAAGCTGAATTGCTCGCTTCGGCGGAAGAGGTTGCGGTTGTAATAACCCAGACTGAGGGCGGCTCCGAGGTCTCCGGCTGAGTTCGTGCCTTCGAGTTCAGCCGAGAGGCCGTGGCGCTTGCCCGTGTGTACGGCCACGTATGCATCCAGCGAGTCGGGGTCGGTTCCGGCCGGTTCTAAAGAGACGTTGGCATTCATAACCGCCGAGAGCGAGGCCAGACTGCTATATGTGTTCTGTACAGCCTGCTCCGAGTATTTGTCGCCCGGCTGCAGGTCAATGCGCCGGAGCAGGAACTTGGGTCGGAGCAACATTCGGCCGTGATGGTAAGCCCAGACGCCCGGCGCCATCATCGTGGAATCCAAACCGCTGCGGGACTGCTCCAACTCCTGCTGGTTTATCCCCGAGAGGAAATTCACACGACGTATGCTATAACTGGGGTGAGGAACGGCTCCGCTCTGTCCCGAAGGCTTATACATAGGGATATTGAGGGCGATATCAACAAGATGATTGCCCACAGTAGTGTCCGCATCGAAGCGAATCATGGTCTTATTGAAATAATAGAAGCCCTGGTTCTGCATCAGCGAGGTAATGCGGGTGCGCTCCTCGTCGAGCAGATTGATGTTGAACGGCATCCCCTCTTCCAAAACGGTATCGTCCCACGTGGCCGACACTATACTATCAACACGTGGGTCTTCCACGTTTCGGTAGATGTTCCTGACGCTATAGTGAGGACCTGCGTGAATGCTGAAGTTTACGTTGACGCGGCGTTTCTTGACCTTGTTATCCAGATTCACCTCTGCCTGCAGATAGCCCAACCCCTGCACAGCCGCTTCCATATCGGCGGCAGCGCGTTCTGCCAAAAGTGAATCATAGACAACCGGTGCCTCGCCCACGCGATGCATAAAACGGTTGAAACGGCGCGTGCTGTCCGTTCCGCTCATACAATAGATTCCGAGAGGAACTTTCAACAGACTGAACCACCGTGAGTTAGGATGCTGACGCACGTATCCACCGAGTTTGCTCTTATCCACCTGCTTGTCGTCACTCGTGATGCGGACTTTATGCAACATTGTCTCGTCCTCACCAAGGAAACGTATTGGCGAGCAGCCTACAAGAGACATAGCTGCAGCCAAGAGCAACGGTAGGATTTTACGGGCGTTCATCTGTTGACTGTTCTACGTCTGAACTCGTTGAGAATTATTCCTGTGGCCATAGCCACGTTGAGGCTCTCGCTGGTGGCTCGCCCCTGAGGATAGTTGGGGATAAGCAGGCGCTTGCGGCATACTCTCATAACTGCGTCGGAAATGCCGTTACCCTCATTGCCCATTATTACCAGACCGCCGTTTGCAAGCTCTGTTTCCCAGACGCTCTCGCCATCGAGAGCCGTGGCATAAACGGGGATGTCGGCAGTGAGTGCAGCTATGGCTTCAGCTATATTATTAATATAATGAACGCGCACGCGAGAGACTGCCCCCATCGTGGCCTGAACGGCCTTTGGATTCCAAATGTCTGCTGTGTGCTGCGAACAGAAGATATCAGTCACGCCGAACCAGTCGGCCACACGGACTATAGTTCCGAGATTTCCTGGGTCCTGAACATCGTCCAAACCCAGACAAAGGCCGTTGCGACAGGCCGTTTCAAGAGATACGTCGTACGTAGGAATCTTGAAGAGAGCTATCACCTGCTGTGGATGCTGCTGCAGGCTTGCACGCGATAGTTCAGCGTCGCTGATTCGGTCGTCGGGCTCTTCCCCACTCCACTCTTCGGTGGCCGCCATATATACGCGGGAGAGACGGGGAAGCAACTCGCTTACGAGCTTTGGCCCTTCGGCCACAAACAAGCCCTCGCTGCGCCGGCCTTTGGACGTGGCGAGGGAACGTATGAGCTGGATGCGAGCCTTAGTCAACATGAGCGGCACGCACGCGGCTTAGAGTCTCGGGAGTCATCTGCAGGAACGAGGCTACATGCACCATAGGAGCGCGGAGGATAATCTCCGGTTTGGTCTTCAACAGGCGAATATAACGCTCGCTGGCATTCTCGAAGCGCTGGCTGTCTGCATGTTCCTGCGAGGAAATCAGAGCGTGTTCCAGAATCTTACGATAGAGGCGCTCTATCTCCTTGTCGGTCTCAATCAGACTGCGCAGGCGGTCGTAGGGAATACCGTAGAGCCAGGAATTCTCCAGCGCCTCGACGATGAGCCGCGATGGTTCCTGCTTCAGGAAACTCTCTATGCAGATAACAATTCGTCCTTCGTAGGAGAAATGCTCTGTCACGTCGCGTCCGCCCTTGTAATAGTATTGTCGTACTAGTCCCTTCTCTACATAGTACATGTACTTGCAGACCTCACCCTCGACCATAATGTCAGCACCCTTGGGTACCTTGAAGGGAACGAGTATGTTGCCGAGAGTCTCAATCCCCTGCGGGGTGAGAGTGCAATAGCGTCTTGCTATCTCACGAGCGATGTCACGACATTTATCCATATTTCGATTTAATTTTAGGCCCCCCACCGACTCCCCCGAGGGGGAGAGACCTGCGGAATATGGGCTTTATAATTTATATATTTCTTAAACTTTAAACCTTAAACTTTAAACAACTCCCCCTCTGGGAGCCCCCCGGGCCATTAGTCCAGCTTCAGAACGGCAAGGAAGGCCTTTTGCGGCACTTGAACGTTACCGATCTGTTTCATTCGTTTCTTTCCGCGCTTCTGCTTTTCCAGCAGCTTGCGCTTACGGCTGATATCACCGCCATAGCACTTGGCAGTTACGTCCTTGCGTACTTGCTTCACCGTCTCACGAGCCACGATCTTGGCTCCGATGGCAGCCTGGATAGCTATGTCAAACTGCTGGCGCGGAAGCAGTTCTTTCAGTTTCTCACACATACGGCGGCCGAAATCCACCGAGTTGTCCACGTGGGTAAGGGTGGAGAGTGCATCCACGGGTTCGCCGTTCAGAAGGATGTCGAGCTTCACGAGCTTCGACGGGCGGAAGCCAGCCTGGTGATAGTCGAAAGAGGCATAGCCCTTGGATATGCTCTTGAGCTTATCGTAGAAATCTATCACAATCTCGCCCAGCGGCATAAGGAACTGTATCTCCACGCGGTTGCCGCTGATGAAGTCCTGCTTGACCAGTTCGCCACGCTTGCCGAGACAGAGGGTCATTATCGGACCGATGAAGTTCGCCGTTGTTATGACAGAAGCGTGGATATACGGCTCCTCGATGTGGTCGATAAGGGTCTGGTCAGGCATACCGGCCGGGTTGTGTACCTCCTTAACTCCGCCCTGTTTGTCATAAACCATATAGGACACGTTCGGGACCGTGGTAATTACATCCATATTGAACTCGCGGTCGAGACGTTCCTGAACAATCTCCATGTGCAGGAGTCCGAGGAAACCGCAGCGGAAACCGAAGCCGAGGGCTACGGACGATTCGGGCTGGAAGGTAAGCGATGCATCGTTCAGCTGCAGCTTCTCCAAAGAGGCTCGCAGGTTCTCGAAGTCTTCGGTCTCAATGGGATAGACACCGGCGAAGACCATCGGCTTAACCTCCTCGAAGCCGGCAATGGCCTGCGTCTGAGCGGCTGTTGCCACGTGGGTAATGGTATCTCCCACCTTCACCTCGGTGGCGGTCTTAATGCCGCTCACGATATATCCCACATCGCCCTGATGAAGCTCGGCGCACGGCAGCATGTCCATCTTCAACACACCGATTTCGTCAGCGCGATACTGTTTACCGGTGTTGATAAACTGCACCTCGTCACCTGTGTGGATGCATCCGTTAACGATCTTGAAGTATGCAATTATACCTCGGAAGGAATTGAACACAGAATCGAAGATGAGCGCTTGCAGTGGAGCCTTGTCGTCACCCACGGGTGCCGGAATCCTCTCCACGACGGCACGCAGGATATCATCAACACCCTCGCCCGTTCGGCCGCTGGCACGGATTATCTCTTCGCGCTTGCAGCCCAGCAGGTCGATAATCTCATCCTCAACCTCCTCCGGCATCGCGTTCGGCATATCACATTTGTTCACGACCGGAATAATCTCAAGGTCGTGGTCTATGGCCATATACAGATTCGAAATGGTCTGGGCCTGAACGCCCTGAGTGGCATCGACCACGAGCAGAGCCCCCTCGCATGCAGCGATGGAGCGGCTCACCTCGTATGAGAAATCCACATGACCCGGGGTGTCTATGAGATTCAGCGTATATTCCTGACCCTCTAGGGTGTAGAGCATTTGTATGGCGTGGCTCTTGATGGTTATGCCGCGCTCACGCTCCAAGTCCATATCGTCAAGCATCTGGCCCTCTGTGACCTGAATCGTGTTCGTACGTTCCAGAAGGCGGTCGGCCAGGGTGCTCTTCCCGTGGTCAATATGCGCAATTATGCAAAAATTCCTTATCTGTTTCACTTTCTTTTCTTGCTCTCAGTTTTTCATTCGCGGAAACGTGTTCCCATACGTGCTTCTACGACATTCACCACATAGTCGCCGAGCTTCTCGCACTCGTTCACGATATCCATGTAAATGGTACCGACGGCGTAGGTGTATTCGTGGTTGTTCACGTCGATTATGTTCTGTTGTTTCAGCTGGTTGCGGTAGTTGTTGATCTCGTGTTCGGTGTTGAACGTGCGGTTCATGTCGAACGACTCCTTGCGACCGGACATCAGCTGGTTCATCAGAGTCAGGGTGTTGTTCGTTAACTCCATCATCTGATGCAGATGCTCATACTGCGACTCCGTGAAGTGGTCTTCCTTGCCCTGATATTTGCGGCTGATGGTGCGAGCCATATTGTAGCAGCTGTCGCCGATGCTCTCCAGTTCGGAAATCTCACGCAGCATGGCACGTATCTTGGCTTTGGTGTCGTCTGAGAGGTGTGCATCGCTGACCTGATCGAGATAGTTTGCAATCTCCAGTTCCATATTGTCAGATATGCTCTCGTATTTCTCGATGCGGGTGAAGAGTCTGTTGAACTCCGTTTCCTGGTCGCTCTTCTTCTTGCCAGTTGACGAAGCCGAGAGTATAAGCAGTTCACGAACCATAGAGAACATACGCTGCATACGGTCGGAGAAGGCCTGAATCTCCTTCTGGGCCTCCAAGACGGAAAGCTCTGGGGTCTTCATGAATCCGGCTGTGATGAAATGCAGACGGAAGTCCTCTTCCTCGTCGATGCTCTTCGACTTGATTACCCAGCAGACAAACTTCTCAATCTGCGGTATGAACCAGATGAGTATGAATGTGTTGATTACGTTGAATGAGGTGTGGAAGGCAGCAAGTACGAAATTAAGCTTGGCTGCATTTGCCAGGAATGCAGAGGTACCTGCTGTCTCTTTGGTCATATTCACGTCGTAGCCAACCCATCCGCAAACCATATCCACAAAAGCATGGAACACAAACAGAATCCAGATGACGCCGAACACGTTAAAGAACATGTGTGCAAAAGCGGCTCGGCGGGCCTGGGTATTGGCAGAGAGGGCTGCGAGGTTCGAGGTTATGGTGGTTCCGATGTTCTCACCCATCACCAGCGCAATACCCTGATAAATGGGCAGGGCACCGCTGGAGCACAGTATCATCGTGATAGCCATAACTGCTGCCGATGACTGCACGCAGAAGGTGAGCACTCCGCCGAGAATCAGGAAAATAAGTGTCGTGAGGAACGAGTTGGGGTCGAACGATGCGAAGAAATCAAGCAGAGCCTGATTCTCGCCGAGATGCATCTCCGTTCCCGTGGAGCGCAGGGTTCCGAGACCCAGCAGCAAGAACGACAGACCAAAGAGGAAGTCGCCGATATAGCGGTATTTTTTCTGATAAATCAGGATTATTCCCATGAAAAAGGCGGGATAGACAGCGCTGGTGATATCGAAGGACATTCCCGCAGACATAATCCACGCCGTAAGCGTCGTTCCGATATTGGCTCCCATGATTACGGAGATTGCCTGAGCCAGCGTCAACAAGCCGGCATTCACGAACGACACGGTCATCACCGTGGTTGCCGTTGACGACTGTACGGAGGCCGTAACCAGCGTACCTGTCAGCATACCGGTGACTCGGTTGGTGGTCATCGCTCCGAGGACGTGACGCAACTGCGGACCTGCCATCTTCTGCAGGGATTCGCTCATGGATTTCATACCAAACATGAGCAGCGCAAGAGAACCGAGAAGCTTAAAAATAATCCAAAATGACATAAGCTTTGTTTTTGTGATTGATTACAGACTGCAAATTTAGGCAAAAAGTTCGCAATTTTGTGTATTCTGACCCGAGAAAATCAACAGAAAGGCATCTTTTTACAAAAAATCGCCCCAAAACGCTTGCTTTTCAACTTTTATTCGTACCTTTGCCAACTGCAACTCATTATTATAATAATATCAAGACCTAAGTATGGCAAGCGTGAACAAAGTCATCCTGTTGGGCAATGTCGGCAAAGACCCCGACGTGCGTTACGTAGATGCCGGAGTGGCTGTAGCTCAATTCCCCCTGGCTACATCCGACCGCAGCTACACCCTGCCAAACGGGACCGAGGTGCCTGAGCGCACTGAATGGCATAACATCGTGATTTGGCGCAAACAGGCCGAATTTGTTGAAAAGTATGTTCACAAAGGAGACCAGCTGTACATCGAGGGGAAAATCCACACTCGCTCATACGATGATAAACAGGGCGTGAAGCGCTACATCACCGAGATATGGGCTGATCAGGTGGAATTGGTCAGGAACACAACTCAAAGCAATGGATGATTGTTATTCTGCTCTAAGTACCTTTTTTGCCGGAATCACAGTGAACGCGCTCACCACGGGCGCGATTGTCGCGTTGGTCGTAGCTCTCGTCCTGCTCGTCTGCTCGGCAATAGTCAGCGGCAGCGAAATCGCTTTCTTCTCGCTCACTCCGTCTGACATGAACGACATCCACGAACGCAAGCACCAGAACGACGAGACCCTGCTGGAACTGCTCGATGACAGCGAGCGGTTGCTGGCCACAATCCTCTGTTGCAACAATCTCGTGAACGTGGCCATTGTAACCCTGCTTGACTTCTTCATAATGAAGACGATAAACTTCGGCGTGAACACCACGGTCGAATTCCTCTTCACCACAGTCATACTCACTTTCCTGCTGCTACTCTTCGGCGAAATTATGCCGAAGATTTCCTCTGCCCAACACCAGCTGTGGATGGCCCGCACTTGTGCGCCGGCATACAAGATTATGATTCGTGTCTGGTGGCCTCTGACCTCGCTCATGATGCAAGGCACACGTCTGGCCAGCCACATCCAGAGCAACGCTCATCAGCTTTCAGTAGATGATTTAGAGCAGGCACTTGAACTCACTGACAAAGAGGAGATTAAGGAAGAGAGTCAGATGCTCAAAGGAATCATCCGTTTCGGCGGTGAGACGGCCCGCGAGGTTATGACTCCGCGTGTCGATATCGTTGATCTGGACGTGAAGATGTCCTTCCCGCAAGTGATTCAATGCATACTGGAAAACAACTACTCACGTATGCCTGTCTTTTCGGGTACGATAGACAACATCACCGGTATCCTGTATATCAAAGACCTGCTCCCCCATCTCTCCAAACCCGCCACCTTCCGTTGGCAGACTCTCGTGCGGCCCGCCACCTTCGTCCCCGAGACGAAGATGATTGACGACCTGTTGCGCGACTTCCAGGCACAGAAAGTGCACATCGCCATCGTTGTAGATGAGTTCGGCGGCACCAGCGGCCTCATAACTATGGAGGACATCATCGAGGAGATTGTGGGCGAAATCAACGACGAATACGACGAGGATGAGAGCTCTTACACCCGTCTGAATCAGAACACTTATGTCTTCGAGGCAAAGACCCTGCTCTCCGATTTCCGCAAGGTGATGCAGTTGCCCGAGGACGCGTTCGACGACATCGCGGGCGACGCCGACACTTTGGCTGGCCTCCTCTTGGAAATCAAGGGCGAGTTCCCCCAGCTCCATGAGCGCATCCAGCACGGACGCTACACCTTCGAGGTGATGGAAATGGACGAGCGCCGCATCGTGAAAATCAAAGTCATCATCGGAAAAGAATAGGCGGCCGCTAATTATGAATTAAGAATTATGAATTAAGAATTATGAATAAGTTTTTAACTTTAGCGTTTGCCCTCTCGTTCAGCCTTGGAGCTGTGGCACAGAACCCGGTAATTCGCGACCAATATACCGCCGACCCGACGGCACGTGTGTTCGGCGGGCGCGTCTATCTCTATCCCTCGCACGACATCTTTCCGCCGCAAGGACAGCGGCAGGACTGGTTCTGCATGGCAGACTATCACGTGTTCTCGTCAGAGAACCTGACCGACTGGACCGACCACGGAGTCATCGTGTCTCAGGAGCAGGTGCCTTGGGGCAAGGCCGACGGCTACTCTATGTGGGCACCCGACTGCGTAGAGAAGCAGGGCCGCTATTACTTTTATTTCCCGAACGGGCCGAAGAGCGGACGCGGTTTTGCCATCGGAGTGGCTGTAGCCGACCGTCCCGAGGGACCGTTCACGCTTGAACCGGAGCCCATCCGCGGCGTATCGGGCATCGACCCCTGCGCCTTGGTTGACCGAGACGGTAAGGCGTATATCTACTGGAGCGGGATGGGTATTCGCGGCGCTCAGTTGAAAGACAACATGAAGGAGCTGGCGGGAGAGTTGCGTGAGATTACCCCTCCGCATCGCGAGGGCCAGCCGCAGATGCCCAAGATGCTGGTCGGAGGCGAGGAAATGAAAGGGTTGCCCGAGGGCTTCAAGGAGGGGCCGTTCGCCTTCCGCCGAGGCGATTGGTACTATCTGACCTTCCCGTGGGTGCGCAAGGAGAAAGGCACGGAAACGCTGGCATACGCTATGTCGCGCTCACCGCTCGGCCCCTGGGATTTCAAGGGCCTCATAATGCAGGAACACACGAACGGCTGCTGGACAAACCATCACAGTCTGGTGGAATACCGCGGAGAGTGGTTCCTCTTTTATCATCATAACGACTATTCGCCGCGCGACGACAAGCGCCGCAGCGTATGCATAGACCGCGTCTCGTTTAATACCGACGGCACCATTCGCGAGGTGACGCCAACCCTGCGCGGCGTTGGCGTCTCGAAAGCCACAGCCCGCATTGAGCCCGACCGCTACAGTGCCGTCTCCGGACCGTCTGTCACAGTCGCCTTCAACGACACCGCCAACACCTTCATGGGCTGGCATGCCACGCTGCCGCAGAAGGGCAGTTGGGTGCGCTACGACAAGGTGGATTTCAGCGGCCTCACCGACGGCTATCTTGTCATTAACGTGAAGGCAGATGCCAACACCTTGCTCTCTGTTCGCGAAAAGAATAACAAAGGTAAGGTGATTGCGCACGTGGACGTTACCGTTGAGGGGCAGCAGGGGCAGTTCCGCCGCGACAACCGAGGCAAATGGATGTCGCTCACCGCTCCGATGACTTATCACCCCAAGGGCGTCACCGACATCGTCATAACCTGCGATGGCAAGCCCGTGAGCATCGACTGGCTGCAATTCAAGCAGCGTCCCACGTATTTCACGCCTGTAGCAGCCAACGCCGCTCCGTCACAGCCAGACGAGCGCGGATTCATCCGCCGCTGGCAGTTGCGCGAACCTATCCCGCAGAACATCCGCTCAAACACGATATTCACGAACACGTGGTTGCGAGAATTCTTTGCAGACGAACTCTCCAAACTGAACCCGAAGAAAGGCAAATGGTATTCTCTTGAGAGCGAGAACTATAACATGAAGCTCTTCCGCTTCGCTGAAAAATACGGGCGTCAGGCCTACGGCAACCTCTTCTGGTGCCAGACGGTGATTGACTGTCCCGAAGACATCGAGGGCGTACGCTTGGCCGCCGGTTCAAACGGTGCTTCGATGTGGTGGCTGAACGATGAGGAGGTGCTGCTTCTCGAGGGCGACCGCCGCATGGTTGAAGACGACGGGGTCTCTTCACGTCTGAAACTGAAGAAGGGCCGCAACATCCTGCGATGTGCAGTTGTCAACGGCCCCGGTCTCAGTGATTTCTGCGTCCGTTTCCTCGATGAGAGCGGAAAGGAACTCCGCAATTTCGTCGTCCTCTAATCCGCACAGCTCTCCCCTTCCTGACTAACGTCTGAGGCTTTCGCCGAGCGCTCGGAAAGAAAAATGTTGGTCTGATGCCAGATTTGGATTAAAAGCGGAATCCGAAGTTCACCTGTACATCGGCCTCGCGGTTATTTATCTTTGTGTTGGCGTTGTTTCTGTACAGATACTGGCGATAATTCATGAGGAGGTTGAGCAGGTAGCGGTCAAAGCTGTAGCTTACGGCGAAACGCCCGAAACAGTTGAAGACGAAACGGCTGCGGCCGTTATCCACCGCGTCATAATAGTGGGCATCATAATTGCGCCAAGTTTCACGCTCTGCCTCTATTTGTGCGGCTCGTTCGGTTGGGTCTGATGATGTGCCGGCGTATGCGTATTGGTTTCCGTTGTCTTCGTACTTGAGTGTCAGATGATTCCAAAGTGAAATCATCGGGATAAAAGACAGGTGAATGCACACTTTTCCTCCGTTTATAGCCCAGTTGTATCCGTAGCCCGGGCCGATAGAGACTTTCCAGTTGCGGAAGACGTCGCGATCATGATTGAAGAGGTTGTTTGCTCCGAACTTGCTCTGGTAGTAGTTTGCCATAACGAAGAGGCTTCCGGCGCTTCGTTTCTGAACCATGTCACCATAGGCTCCCGCCGCAAGACTGAATCTCTTGTTATTAAACACATAATATCCCTCAACATAGAAAATCTTAAGGTCCATAGAACCTGAAGGTATAGTGCTTTCGGAGGTTACAGCCGGGTCGTGAGTATCGTTCAACTGATTGTTAACCCATTGCATCACAGCCTGATTGTAGGCATCATCCAGAACGCCATCCATGCGTTTGAGAGACTTGAATCGAATACGTGCGCCCCACACTGAGCCGTTCTTGGCAAGGCCGAAAGACCTGCTGTAGCGGTTGCGTATTGGAATCGGCAATTCCAGACATATTCCGCGCCAGTCTATTCCCAGCTCCACCTCCGACTGATACGTGTGCATATTAGCCATCACGTATTTCTTTGAGGACAGATTCGAGGGCAGATATTCCATATCCAAAGGGATATCCGCAAAATTGACTGTTATCGGGAATGTTATGTCGTGCTGCTGGAAATAGCCATAGTAGCCAATATAGACCATACGGTCCAGCTTCATCTTGCGGATATAATTGGTATCAACACCTGCTTCCTGCCAACTGTCAACGGTGTTGTCAACAGATTTCAGGAACTTGCCAAAGCCACGATCCCAAAAGGACTTCTTCTCCTGAGCCGGAGCGTTCAGGATGTGTGAAAAGGCTAATAACAAAAATACAATATAACGTATCTTCATATCTGATATTTATTCATTCAAACTTTCTTTGCTATTCTGCAAAACGTCTCAAAGTCTGTGTCCAAACGCGACAGTTCGTAGGGCTGGATTTGCAGGGAGAAGACGCCGCGCACACTCTCCAGACCGAAGAATTCCTTTATGATGCTGGCCAGATTAAACGACTGCGCGTCCCCTCTTTTTATTAATAATGTACACGTGCGCGACAGCAGTTG
Source organism: Bacteroidaceae bacterium (assembly GCA_017447625.1). GTDB lineage: Bacteria > Bacteroidota > Bacteroidia > Bacteroidales > Bacteroidaceae > Physcousia. The sequence goes on along the minus strand of JAFSNB010000026.1, from coordinate 8,378 downwards.
CATGTCCTGTTCCTCCATACGTAGCGTGCGCAACAGCACATAGCCCGCGACCAGTCCGTCTGTGCGCAGAAGGAAGTCTATGCGGCGGCGAGGGTCTGTATTGAGGCTCGTGAACAGCGTTTCTATATCTTCAGGACGGGCCAGTACAGGCAACCATTGCAACAGCAGCTTCTCGCGGTCTATTACATGCGAGTCGCCCTGCAGTCCGGAGGCCAGCAATCGGAAGCCCTCGTCATCGAGTGAGAGAGTTCCGGCCTTCAGGCGCAGGGCTGCGGCCTTTGCCAGCGTCACGAGAAAGGCCTTCGGCTGCCATTGAACCAGCTGCCTCATCAGTTCCCACGCCCGGTCTGTCTCCATCTCCGGCATAATCCTTTCGCCGATTATGTAGCCCGCCGTCCGGAAATGTGCGTTTGAGAGACCGTCGAGATAAGCCATTAACGCTTCCCAGTCCGCCGCAGCAATTATAGCCCGCAACCGCGTATATATCTGAGGGTTATAGTGCTGGTCCATCCTCTTTGTTCTTGTTTGACAACTTACTTAACATCTCCTCAATCCTTCCAAGACGCTCAATCACTTCCTTGTTGTTATCGTCTGCCATTGAATCTACAAAGATGGAGTTGATTATGGACAAGCCACATTATAAAGCGTTCGTTGCAGAATAAATCAACAATTCGTTTCATTTTCTGATTTTATTGCCGATCCAGAGCAGGAGGACTGCACCCACAACGGCAGTTCCGATTTCACCGATCCATCCGGCTTCCCACTGGATGCCAACGAGATCGAAGAGCCAGCCGCCAATGAAACCGCCAAAGAGACCGAGGAAGAAATTCCAGATGCAGCCGTCGTTCTGGCGGCCCATGAACTTGCCAGCAAGCAGTCCGGCAAGGATACCAACGATAAGTCCGTGAATCATGTCTTATGAGTTTTATGTTGAAATGTGGCGCAAAATTAGTAAATCCTGAATATTTATCGTAATTTTGCGCCCGAAAAATACATTTTTGCCATGATTTATCCTTCTACATTCGAAGAAAAGATAGGAATGTCGGAGATTAGACAGATGCTTTTGCAGCATTGTCTCAGTCCGTTGGGCGAAGAACGGGTCAGTCAGATCACGTTTCTCACAGACGCCCGAGCCATACGCAAACTACACACCCAAACAGGTGAGTTTGCCCGGATTATGGCTGAGACGGACAACTTTCCCGACCACGGATTCTATGATATGCGACCCGCGCTCCGCCGCATACGTGTCGAAGGCACTTATCTGGAGGTCGAGGAGCTGTGGGATCTGAAACGCTCGTTGGAGGCCATAGCCGCCATAGCCGCGTTCCTGAGACACGAAGATGAGGGCGAAGCACCCTACCCCGCCCTGAGCCTTATGGCAGCAGACGTGATGACATTCCCCGTGGTGACGCGCCGCATAGATGCCATCTTGGACAAATTCGGCAAGGTGAAGGACTCCGCCTCGAGCGAGCTGCATCGCATCCGCCGCGAACTGGCCTCCACGGAAGGCTCCATAACCCGTCTGCTGAACAGCATCCTGCGCTCGGCTCAGCAAGAGGGACTTGTGGCTGCAGATGTGGCGCCGACAATGCGCGATGGGCGATTGGTTATCCCTGTGGCTCCGGCCTTGAAGAGGCGCATCAAAGGCATCGTTCACGACGAGAGCGCTACGGGCAAGACCGTATTTATCGAACCGCAGGAGGCTGTGGAGGTAAACAACCGCATCCGCGAGCTCGAAGGAGAAGAGCGGCGCGAGATTATCCGCATCTTGCACGAGCTTACAGACCAGATCCGACCGCTGGCGCCGCAGATGCTTCAGGGTTATGAGTTCCTTGCTGACATCGAACTGATTCGTGCCAAAGCCCACTTTGCACAGTCCATTGGAGCTCTGACAACCACCGAGCCCAACATAGCTCCACACCCGCTCATCGACTGGACGCTGGCCGTTCACCCTCTGCTGCAGCGCACTCTGCAACGGCACGGCAAGCGCATCGTCCCGTTGGACATCGAGCTGAACCGCCGCCAGCGCATCCTCATAATCTCCGGCCCGAACGCCGGTGGAAAGAGCGTGTGTTTGAAGACGGTGGGTCTGCTGCAGTATATGCTGCAATGCGGACTGCCGGTGACTTTGGGCGAGAACTCCCGTCTCGGCGTTTTCAACGACCTGATGATAGACATCGGCGACGAACAGAGCATCGAGGACGAGCTCTCGACCTATTCGAGCCATCTGCTGAACATGAAGAATATGATGCGGCAGGCGAACCCTTCAACCCTGCTTCTGATTGACGAGCTGGGCGGAGGAACAGAACCGCAGATAGGAGGCGCTATGGCTGAAGCCGTGCTGAGCCGTTTCGTGAAACAGGGCGCTTTCGGGGTAATCACGACCCACTACCAGAACCTGAAGCTGTTTGCCGACCACACACCCGGAGTGGCCAACGGAGCCATGCTGTACGACCGGCATCTGATGCAGGCTCTCTTCCAGCTTGAGATAGGGAACCCAGGTTCGAGTTTTGCTGTAGAGATTGCCCGTAAGATTGGTATTCCAGAGGATGTTATAGCCGACGCAAGTGACATCGTTGGACGTGACTATATCAATGCCGACAAGTGGCTTCAGGACATCGTCCGCGACAAGCGCTACTGGGAGTCGAAACGGCAGACTATCCACAGTCAGGAGAAGCAGATGGCCCAGACTATGGAGCAGTACGAGACGGAAATGACCGACCTGCAGAAGCGCCGCAAGGACATCCTCCGCGAAGCCCGCGAACAGGCCGCCGAACTGGTGCAGAAGGCCAACGCCCAGATAGAAAACACCATTCGCGAGATTCGCGAAGCGCAGGCAGAGCGTGAACGCACACGTGCCGCCCGGGCTGCCCTCAGCACACTCATCGAGGACATAAACGAAGAGGCAGCCGACACAACGGCCGACTCCGGACAGATAGACCGCAAGATAGAACAGCTCAAAGCCCGCAAGCAGCGGCAGGCTGAGAAGCGCGCCCGCCGCGAAAAGGGTGAAGCGCAGCCAGCTACGGAGACAGAGCAGCCGCAGCCGCAGAAGCCTCTGGCTGAGGGCGACACCGTGAGAATCAAGGGACAGACCAGCGTGGGCGTTATTGAACGTATCGACGGCCGCGACGCTACAGTGGTCTTCGGCCAGATGCGCACCAGCGTGAAGGCTTCGCGTCTGGAGCGCGCCACACCTCCGAAGCAGAGCCAGATGCCGGCGGCAGCTACATTTGTCAGCCGTCAGACACGTGACCAGATGCGCGAGAAGAGCCTGCATTTCAGTCCGGAGATAGATGTGCGCGGTATGCGTGGAGACGAGGCTTTGAACGCCGTGCTTCATTATATCGATGATGCCGTGCAGGTGGGAGTCAGCCGCGTACGCATCCTTCACGGCACCGGAAGCGGTATCCTTCGCACCCTCATCCGCCAGTATCTCAACACCGTTCCCTCGGTAGCCGACGCCCGCGACGAGCATGTGCAGTTCGGAGGAGCCGGAATCACGGTGGTGGAGCTGAGGTAATAGAGCGGCCTCTCGATTATTCGTTTATCCGATTAAACGATTATTCGGAAACTTTGGCCGCTTAAACCCCTTAAACCCCTTAAACTCTTAAACCCTTAAACCCCTTAAACCCCTTAAACTTCTTAAACTTCTTAAACTCTTAAACTTCTTAAACCCTTTTAACTTTTTAACCTTATAAAATTCCTTTTATTAGCGCGCATTTGGAGAATAATTTGTACTTTTGCGGCCGTATATGCAACAATCACCGATGAACGAACAATTACAAGACGCAACAACGAGGCAGCAGACACGTGCCTACGCCGCTTGGTACGGCGTTCAAGTGGGACTGTGCTGGATAGCCAGTTTCGGGCTGATAATCTACGGATTAAAAGCGCCGCTTGCCGGACATATCGGGCTTGCTTTCGGCATCTTTTCCGTGCCTATCGCCATCAAGCTGATGCGTCAGTTTCGCGACCAGATAGCCGAACTGCCCCTGCGCCGCGCCTGGCACATGGCGCTGATGCTATACCTGTGCGCCGCGTTGCTGCTGGCGTTCGCCCAGTACATCTATTTTGCGTATATCGACGGCGGCTACATGGCACGCAGTTACGGCGAGATTCTAACCAGCCCGGAGTACCGGCCTATGCTTGAGGCTATGCTCCCGGGGCAGGACTTCGACCAGCTCGCCAACGACATCATAACCACGTTCAGCACCATAAGCCCCGCCCGCCTGGCTGTCCAGATGCTGCCCCTGAGTCTGTTCCTGGCAATCATCCTTGCCGTCCCTACAGCATTCTTATCTTTCAGTAAACCAACGAATAACGGAAATAAATAAAAACAATGGATATATCAGTTATCGTACCCCTCTACAACGAGGCCGAATCCCTTCCCGAACTCCACGCCTGGATAAAGCGCGTGATGGAAGCAAACCACTTCACCTATGAAGTCATCTTCGTGAACGACGGCAGCACCGACGAATCCTGGTCTGTAATTTCTAAGCTGGCAGAAACCAATCCCGAGGTGAAAGGCATTAAATTCCGCCGCAACTACGGCAAGAGCCCCGCACTCTACTGCGGTTTTGCCCGCGCCGCCGGCGATGTGGTGATAACTATGGACGCCGACCTGCAGGACTCGCCCGACGAGATTCCTGACCTCTACCGTATGATAAAGGAAGAGGGTTACGACCTCGTCTCCGGTTACAAGCAGAAGCGCTACGACCCGCTGTCGAAGACTATTCCCACCAAGCTCTTCAACGCCACAGCCCGCCGCGTCAGCGGAATCCATAACCTGCACGACTTCAACTGCGGTCTGAAAGCCTACCGCAGCGATGTCATCAAGAACATCGAGGTCTATGGTGAGATGCATCGCTACATCCCCTATCTGGCCAAGAACGCCGGATTCTCACGCATCGGCGAGAAGGTGGTTCACCATCAGGCACGCAAATACGGCAAGACGAAGTTCGGTCTCGACCGCTTCGTCAACGGCTATCTGGATTTGCTTTCCCTGTGGTTCCTGAGCCGTTTCGGCAAGCAGCCGATGCATGTCTTCGGTCTGTGGGGCTCGATAATGTTCTTCATCGGTTTCGTTGCTGTGATTATAGTCGGCTTCGGCAAACTCTATGCTATGGCCAGCGGTCTCCCCTACCGTCTCGTCACAGACTCGCCCTACTTCTTCATCGCTCTGACGATGATGCTGCTCGGCACACAACTCTTCGTGGCCGGCTTCCTCGGCGAGTTGGTCAGCCGCAACTCATCGCTCCGCAACACATATCAAGTTGAGGAAGAGATTTAAAGATTGGGCGGCCCGGCGGCAAAGTTTCCGAATAATCGTTTAATCGTTTAATCGAATAATCGAGAGGCCGCCTAAACCCCACCTTTTTAACCTTTTAACTCTTAAACTCTTGAACTCTTAAACCCCTTAAACTCTTAAACCCTTAAACTATAGAACTTGCGTCGCAGTCTTCTCTATATCGCCATCCTGCTGTTGCTCGCCGCCTGCGACAACATCTCGTGTCCGCTCAACAACACCGTCGAGTGCAAATACAAGTTTTGCACCATTAGCGGGGAGTCGTTCACTCTGGGCGACACGCTTACAGTAACTATTGCAGGCAGAGACAGCGTCATCCTGAACCGTCTGGTCAACAAGAACTCAATGTCGCTGCCCGTAAGTTATTACGCTCCGGCAGACACACTCGTGCTGACCTTCACCGACACCCAGGGAGACCAGGCTCAGGACACGATCTGGATGGAGAAGACCAGCACGCCCCATTTCGACGACCCCTCTTGCCCGATTCATGTGTGGCACACCATAACCGACGTCCGCTACACCCGCAACCTGATTGACTCTCTCGTAATCCTAAACACCGCTATCAACTACGATGGTCTTGAGAATATTCAGATACGCTTTATTGCTGATTAGCCTGCCCATCGCCCTGCAAGCGCAGACAGTCAAGGAGGAGCCCAAGAAGCCGCGCTTCTTCGGCATCGCCGTTGGAGCAGACCTCGTGGGGGCCACTATGAAGGTGACCGGGTGCGACTGGAGTCAGATGGAGGTGTTCGGCCGTCTGGCTTTCCGCGACAAGTTCTTCCCCATCTTCGAGATGGGTCTTGGCGAAGCCGACCACGAGGGGCGCGAGCTTGACAACCGTTTCCACACCCGTGCGCCCTATTTCCGCATCGGTTGCGATTACAACATGAGCAAGAATCACAACGGCAACCGATTCCTGCTTGGTTTGCGCTACGGTTTCTCAGCCTTCAACTACGACATCACCTCCCCCTCAGCGCTCTCCGACCCCTACTGGGGAACGTCAATGCCTGTGGATTACACCGGTCTTCACGGGCGTGCCCAATGGGTCGAGGCGGTAATCGGTCTGGAGACACGCCTGTGGACCATAGTCCGTATGGGCTGGGACATGCGCTTCAAGTTCCGCATCAGCCAGCATACAGACGCCATCGGAGCCCCGTGGTACGTGCCGGGCTACGGCAAGAACGCCTCCGGCTCTACTTGGGGCGGCACCTTCAAACTCATTTTTGACATATGAAATCCCAGTTTCGCCCTTGGCACATCGCGGCCCTCGCCCTATTCCTTGTCGGCACCATATTCATTCTGCGCCGCCATAACGCCCCGGTACCCTTCCAGAAAGAGGAGGGAGCGGTGTTCGGCACCTTCTACCACCTCATTTATCAGAACCCCGAGTCGTTGCAGCCCGATGTTGAGAAGGCATTGGCGCTGGTTGACAGCAGCCTCAGTATGTTCAACCCGCAGAGCATCATCAGCCGCGTGAACAGAAACGAGGACGTCGTGACCGACACCCTCTTCCGCCGCGTGTTCACCCTCAGTCGCGAGGTGAGCCAGACCACAGGCGGCGCGTTCGACATCACCGTGGCGCCGCTGGTGAACGCCTGGGGATTCGGCTTCAAACACGGCGAACTGCCCGACAGCGCCGCCGTGGATAGCCTGCGCTCGCTTGTAGGCTGGCAGCGTATCAGCCTCGATGCCGAAGGGCGCGTGCACAAAGACGACCCGCGTATGGTGCTCGACTGCTCCGCTGTGGCCAAGGGCTTTGGCGTAGATGTGGTTGCCGACCTTCTGCGCTCGCGCGGTGTCAGCAATTTCATGGTTGAAATCGGAGGCGAGATCGTAGTCAGCGGCCAGAATCCGCAAGGTCAGGCGTGGAATGTTGGTGTGAACCGTCCTGACGACGACAGTCTGAGCGTATCACAAAACCTGCAGACCATCCTGCCACTCACAGACTGCGCCATGGCCACGAGCGGCAACTACCGCAACTACTACGAGGCGGGAGGCCGCCGTCTGGCGCACACCATAGACCCACACAGCGGATATCCCGTACAGCACAGCCTGCTTTCCGCCACCGTCATCGCTCCCACCTGCGCCGAAGCCGATGCCTACGCCACCTCGTTCATGGTACTTGGACTCGACTCCGCCAAGACGATTCTCGACCGTAAAAACCACCTGCGCGCCTATCTCATCTATGCCGACGAGAAGGGCGACTATCAGGTGTATTCCTCGCCCGGTCTCTGAACGAAACCGTCTCCCTACCCTCTTTTTTACGAAATTTGAATATTTTTCCCGCAATTTATTTGGCAGTTTAAGCAAAACTGACTACCTTTGCGCCGCAATTCCGAGGAGCACCCTCTGGAAAAGCCCGGAAGGAAGTTTGGGTGAGTGGCTGAAACCACCAGTTTGCTAAACTGACGTGCGGGTTACCGTACCGGGGGTTCGAATCCCCCAGCTTCCGCAGAACAGCATCAAATGCTGACAAATAAAGGAGATACGCAAGTATCCCCTTTATTTTTTCTGTCTGCAAAGAAACTCTTTTTAATTCATAACCTGTTGGATGAATTAATTCTCCTAAAATCCGCAAATAATTATCGATTGTCTGATTTTACTCTTGATTGCGCCGATTCTGTCTGATTTTGGGCTTAGAAGCTCTTGACATGACTTGTATGCAGACACCTTCCCCTTCCCCCGTAAGGTCGAGAGGCTTTGACCTAAGCATCAACGAAGAGTGTTAATCTAGGGTTTGCTAATTTATTGGCAGGTGCCATTGTCTATGCCAGTCACAAACAGGTACGAGGCAGACCTCGTTGTTGTATAATTGCCCCCTGAAGGGCTTCTGACCAAGGATACCGAAAGAGGGTGTGTCAAAATAGGCACATCCTCTTTTTTTGCATCCCAATCGCTGCATAGGAGAGCATTTCTTCCTATGCGGTTTTTTTCGTGAAAAGACGCCCTGTGATGCTGATGCGGCGGCATTTGGCCGCATCAATTCTGTATATAGGCTCCAAGATGTCATTACGATGCTGCTTATTGGGCATTTCTCGCCTTTTTGCAGCCATTTTCTTGATGTCAAAGG
>JAFSNB010000025.1 GCA_017447625.1 Bacteroidaceae bacterium | reverse complement strand
GTCGCTGCGGCTGGCTCGTTTTCGCGGCACGGATAAGAATGAGTTCGTGGACAGTGGTCGGGCGGATGGCAATTTCTTCGATTTGCTGGATGCTGGTATGGCGTTCTTGTTTAAACACCTTTCGCAGAGTGGCAAGATAGTAGGGTTCCAGAAGGAGGAACATCTTGAAATTCCGGCTGAGGCCTTGCGTGAGGCTCTGACGAATGCCCTTTGCCATAGGCAGTTGGAGAAGTATAATCTGACTCCGAGCATTGCTGTTTATGATGACCGTATGGAGATTGAGAATCCAGGACGTTTGCCGTTTGATTTGACACCAGAGACTATCAAGAGCGCACATGCATCGTATCCGTATAATCCGCTGATTGCTGAGGTGCTGTTTAAGTCTTCGTTCTTGGAGAGTTGGGGTTCTGGTGTGGGCAGAATGGTGGATGCCTGCCGTGTGCAGGGTGTGCCGGAGCCGGAGTATGAAGTGGCTGGCGGGTTTGTGAGGATGATTTTCCGTAAGAGTTTTGCAGCTTCGGGACTAAGTCGGGAGCAATCTGGGAGCAAGCTGTCACTAAGTAGTCACCAAGTAGTCACTAAGCTTTCACTAAGTATCCCCACGATAGGAGATTTGCTAAAAAAGATGGTTGGACCTATGTCTGCAAAGGAGATGCGTGATTTCTGTGGACAGAAGGATGCTACATATTTTAAAGCAAATGTAATAGATCCACTCATCGCAGAAGGACTAGTGGCAATGACACAGCCGAACTCGCCCAAGAGTCCTACGCAGAAGTATTACTTGACGGAGCTGGGTAAGACATTGGTTGAGGAATAGCAAGGAAAAAGAGAGGAACACTGAATGAAGATAAAGTTTGACTTTGAGCATTGCTTTGGTATTCATAAGCTGGCTGAAGAGATAGAATTTAAAAACGGACAGCCAGCGGTGGTAATATATGCATCGAACGGGATGATGAAGAGTTCGTTTGCAAACACTTGTGCAGAGATGGCTAAGGTAGCTGTGGCAAAACCTAAAAGGGGTAGGGCAGCGGCAGTGGCAGCAAAGGATGAAATCTGCGACAGGTTGGATCCTGATAAGCCGTCGAAACATGAAATAAAAGTTGATGGAACGGATTTGTCGGCAGAATGTATTTTTGTTGCTAATCCTGAACATACTGACTTTGAGGCTAACAAACAGGTCACTGATTTCTTGGCTTCGCAAGCCTTGAAGGATGAATATGACCGTATTGTAGGTTTGCTTGAAAAAGCCAGAAAGGAGTTCGTGAAAGCTATGGGCGATTTGGCACAAAGTAGTGACTGCGACTTAGAATTGGCAGAGGCTTATACTGGCGACGAAAAGGTGTCAATCTTCAAGATTATGGACATGGTGGCTGCGGATTTGCGGGACGATGCTATGTACTACGATGTAAAGTTTGATGACCTATTTGATGATAAAGGTGAGGTGAAGAAGTTTCTGGATGATAATCTGGACTTGCTTCAGGTGTATGCTACTCAGTACCAGAAGCTATTGGATGAATCTGATTTCTTTCATACTGATAACGGAAAGTCTTTTGGCACGTATCAAGCTGCACAGTTGGGGAAGGCCTTCAAGGGGGAGGAGTATTTCCAAGTGAGCCATAAGCTGGTGTTGCGAAACAATGATGAGATTACTTCCGTTCAGGCCTTTAATAGTAGGATAGAGGAAGAGAAGACAAAAATCCTTGAAGATAGGGATTTGAGAAACACTTTCGAAGCCATTGCAAAAAAACTCGAAGCGAAGACAGAACTTAGAGATTTCTCAAATGTCATCACACGGCATCATGACTGGATTGCCAAGCTGACTGACTATGAAGGGTTCCGGAAAGAGGTTTTGCTAGGCTATATCAACCACCCAAATGTGAGAGGTAAGTATGATGCACTGAAGCAGGTGTTTGATGCCAACAAGCAGGACTTACAAAACGTGATAGCACAAGCACGGCAGGAGCAGGCGCATTGGAAGTATATAGTGGAAATGTTTAATCTGCGATTCCATACTTTGCCCTTCGTTGTGAAAATTGAGAACCAAGAGAATGTGCTGTTGCAGCAGGAAGAAGCAAAACTTGCTTTTGAATATATAGACGGCCAAGGTCATCACTATCCGCAGTCGAAGGACTCTCTCTTGAAGATTCTTAGCAATGGCGAGCGTCGGGCGTTTATGATTCTTCAATTCTTGTTTGCTATTGAGGCTCGCAAGCAATGGGATAAGACAAGTCTAATTGTGTTAGATGATATATCTGACTCTTTTGATTATCAGAACAAATACGCCATTATCGAGTATGTGAATGAGTTGGCCGAGGACTTTGAAGACAAGTTCAAGATTATCATGCTGACGCACAATTTTGATTTCTACCGCACAATAGTTTCGAGGCTGAGAGGTAAAGTGTCGCAGATAATGGCATTCAAGGACAATAATGGCGATGTGCAACTAAAACGTGGTGCTTATATTGAGAGGACTCCGTTTGATATTGCCATGACAAATTCCGATAAGGCCATTGACTTTATTGCTGTGATACCGTTTGTGAGGAACTTGGTAGAGTATTATGAAGGAACATCTACGCAAAGGTTCAAGGACTTGACGGGTTGTCTGCATCTGATGGATAATACGGACACCATTACGGATACTGAGGTATGTCAGATTATTAGCGGCTTCAGCGGAAGACCATTTAAGTATCAACCCACAGGTCAGCTTATGAGGGATATAATCTTTCGTGAAGCGGATGCCATTGAAGCAAGAGGCGACCAGCATGAGGTGTACATTGAGAATAAAATTGCGTTATCAATAGCCATTCGTCTGAAAGCAGACAAGTTCTTGGAAACTGAACTGCTGAATGCGGGCCTGAGAAAAGCGCAATTCCAAACATCCAAGAGCCAGACTGCACGATGGATTGAAGAGTACAAGAAGTTGAATCCTCCGGCGGATAAGAAGAAAATCATGGAGAAGGTGAATATGATGACACCTGAGTTCATCCATCTGAACAGCTTCATGTATGAGCCACTTATCGACATGTCGATGTGGCATCTTATCAAGCTCTATGGTAAGGTGAAAGCACTTGCCGGTGCTTAATAACTGTTAATTTCTGTATTTTATTCTTTATTTTTAAATAAAAGTTGTACTTTTGCAGCGAATTTTAAATATCTTTTAGTTATGAAGAAACCTGTAGATCAACAAATTACAGGGAGCTAACTAAAATTTCTGGAAAAAAGTTAGCTTTCCTATGCGGAATGTTCTCCCGAAATGGGACAATGTTCTTAGTGAAAGCAGATGCTTTCAGATTAATGTTTAAAATTAACGTTTATAGAGGAGGCTAACAAATATGCCAAGGTATGACAACAGTGAACGTCTGAGCACTGTCTCAGACCAGGATTGGTGCGAGGCTCTGGACGAGCTGACCACCTATTTGAAGTGGGCCTGAAGGGACGAACCAAGTGGGGCGCACATAATGAGAAGGTGCTGGAGACACCGGCGCTGGACTATTACACCGAAGAGGCCGCAGCCAAGATTCTGGAGGGTTTCTGGTAGTGGCAGGACCGCTACACGCTGGCTCAGCAGCTGATAGAGATTGTGAGTAACCTCATCACCAAGCAGGCAGAGAAGTATGCACGCGAACACCCCTTCTTGACGGAAGAAGGAAGAGGGCTGAAGTATGAAGTATGAAGGATGAGGTAGGAGGAATGAAAAATATGTTATTTAGCATTCTTTGTGTAATTTCCCTATAATTTCTTGTGTGAGTTGATATCAAAAGTGATATCTTTGCAAATCAAAACAATATTATGGGAACAAAAGAAAAGCTAATCCAACGATTCTTGTCATCGCCAAAAGACTTTACTTATGAAGAAGTCTTGCGATTGTTTGGCATCTTTGGATATTCAGAAAGTAATAAAGGGGCGACATCAGGTTCTCGTGTAGAGTTTGTTAGTGAAGATGGACAGAGCTCATATATCATGCATAAACCTCATCCTGGTAACATCATCAAAAGCTATGTGATGAAGCAACTACACGCATTCGTAGATAACAATAAGTTAGTCGAGAAGTTTAACATTAACAACACTCAGAAGAAAGGAGGATAGCAATGGGAACATTAAAGTATAAAGGCTACACTGGGAGTGTAGAATATAGCGAGGAGGATAAATGCCTCTTCGGTAAGGTGCTTGGCTTAAATAAGGATTGCATCACCTATGAAGGTGAGTCTATACCCCAACTTCAGGAGGATTTCGAAGGCGCTATTGATGCCTATTTGCAGAGTTGTGCTGATCGTGGCGTTTCACCGAGCAAGCCTTATAGTGGAAGGTTCGTTATTCGTATGACTTCAGATCTTCATTGGAAAGTGGCTATGGCAGCAGCCGAATCAGGCTCTACAATTAATGATTTCATCAATCGTGCTGTAAGTCGTGAAGTGGAAATGGTGGAATGAAGGAATGAGGGATGAAGGCTGAAGTATGAAGGCTGAGGGCTGAAGTGTGAAAGAGGGCTGAGGGCTGAAGTGTGAAGTATGAAGGCTGAAGGCTGAAGAGGGGATCAGGGGACTCTTTGATCCACCTGGTTTAAGGAGCTTAAAAGTTTAAGTGGTTTAAGAAGTTTAAGAGGTTTAAGTGGGTCGCTCCGCTCAAAATCTGTCAAAAATCTGAATCAAAAATCTAAAGACGAACACGAATTGAACGAACCAAAACAAACTACAGTGGAAGTAGGGCAAAGAAGATTATCAATGAAAACGCATTGGTGGTGCAGGATAGACAGCTAACATCACTTACTGATATTCAGGCTCGGATATATTTGGTTCGTGGAGTGCAGGTGATGCTGGATAGAGATTTGGCTGTGTTCTATAAGGTTGACACAGGGCAATTGAACAGACAGGTAAAACGCAATATAGGTCGTTTCCCCGAAGATTTTATGTTTCAATTGACCAAAGAGGAGTGGAAAGCTTTGAAGTGCCAAATTGGCATTTCAAACGTTAGAGGTGGTGATCGTCGTGCTCTTCCATACGTGTTTACAGAACAAGGCGTCTCTCAGTTAAGTGGTGTTCTGCATAATGATTTGGCTGAGAAAATCAGTATCTCCATCATGCGGGCATTTGTCGCGATGAGACGTTTCCTTACTTCTAATGCCGGATTGTTCCAACGGGTTGGCGCATTGGAGCAGAAGCAGATTGAAACGGAGAAGAAACTGGATGTGGTGCTGGATAAGATTGAAGAACTATCGCCCGCAGTTTCAACTGAAGAATTGTTTGGCACAGGTTGTGTGTGGGATGCCTATACCTTCATAAGCGGATTGGTTAGGAGTGCGGAGAAGAGAGTGGTATTGATTGACAATTTTGTGGACGAGCGCACGCTGCTTTGGCTGGACAAGCGGGAGCCGGGTGTGGAATGCATTGTTCACACACGATATACCAAACAGTCTGAGTTGGATTTTGAGAAGCACAACCAACAGTATGAGCCTATCAGTTATGTACAACTGCCACATGCAGTACATGACCTTTGATAGTTGACGATGATGTGTGGCTGTTGGGCACTTCAGTGAAGGACATGGGAAGGGGCTTGTGTACTATTATCAAAGTGGGATTTACTCCCGAAGAAGTGATTGAGAAACTTAAGTAGGAAGGCCCACCGAAGTACAGGCAGAATGAGTTTATGGTGTATGCAACCATTAGGCAGGCGAAGGATGTGGTGACTACGGAAAAGACTACGGAAAAGACTACGGAAAAGATCCTGAGTTTGATTTTGGAGAATCCAAACATAACGTCAGAGGAGTTGGCTCGTGTGTGTGATATGACTCCTGATGGAGTGTACTACCATACGAAGCGGCTTCGTGAAAAGGGCGTGTTGATTCGTGAAGGCGGACGTAAGGAGGGACATTGGATCGTCGTTAAGAAGTCATGACGACACAATGTTAACGATAACCGTTTTGTTTAAGAAGTTCCAAAAGTTTAAGAAGTTTAATGGTTTAATGGGTTGTAGAGCTGTGGAGCTGTAGGGTGACAATTCATAAATTGCGTTAAGAAATTTTGTGGAGGTTAGAAAAAAGAATATTTTTGCAATCGAAACCGCGAGTTCGGAACTGTAGAGTTCGATAAAAATAGTAAATATGAAGTTCTTCGATAGGGAATATGAAATAAAGAGGCTACGTGAGATTCGGGAAATGTCTCGCCATGTAGCACAATTTACAATCCTAACGGGACGCCGGCGCATCGGTAAGACTTCACTGCTGATGAAGGCGTATGAGGATGAGCCCTTCCTGTACTTCTTTGTCTCACGTAGTTCGGAAAGTGAGTTGTGCCGTGAGTTCGCAGAGGAGATAGAGGTAAAGTTGCAAATTCCTCTTCTCGGGCAGCCTGAGAGTTTTGCCAAACTGTTTGCCTATATCGTAGAACTGTCGAAGTCCAGACCTTTGACATTGATCCTTGACGAGTTCCAAGACTTTCAACGGGTGAACGACTCCATCTTCTCGCAGATGCAGAAAATCTGGGACTTGAATAAAGGACAGGCCAAGATGAATCTGGTAGTGTGCGGATCCGTATATTCGATGATGAACAGGCTGTTCCTGGACAGAAAAGAACCTCTGTATGGACGCCAGACAGAATATTTCAAGATTGAGCCTTTCATGCCTTCAACCTTGAAAGACATCTTGAAGACATACAATGACCAATATACGTGCGAAGACCTTTTGGCATTGTTTGTCCTCACGGGCGGTGTCGCAAAATACGTGGAGATGTTGATGGACAGCGGTGCCACAACATATCGCAAGATGCTGAGCAAGGTGGTCTCCAAAAACTCATTCTTCATCTATGAGGGCAAGAATATGCTTATAGAAGAGTTCGGCAGGGACTATGGGCGTTATTTCGATATCCTGAAACTGATAGCGGAAGGGCATACGTCGCGCAGCGATATCGAAGGCGTCATGAACTTGGAGATTTCTGGATATATCACCCGCTTGGAGAATGACTACGGTTTGATAGAGAAGAATCGTCCCATGTTCCAAAAGTCCACCGGAAAGAATGTCCGTTACACTATTGGTGACTGTTTCCTTCGTTTCTGGTTCAGATTTATTTATAAATATAATAGTGTTATTGAGGCAAATGCCTACGATAAACTGGCTGCCATCGTAGCAAGGGACTATTCTGCCTATAGCGGGAAGGTGCTGGAACGTTTTTTCAAGATGCAGTTGATGGAAGGTGGTGCCTATACTCACATCTCCTCGTGGTGGGATAGAAAGGGTGAGAACGAGATAGACATCATAGCGTGTGATGAGTTGTCCAAAACCTTGGATGTATTCGAGGTGAAACGGCAGGCAAAGGAAATAGACCTTGGAGTGCTGAAGGAAAAGACCCTCCGCTTTCTCCAAGCGACTGGTCAATGTGCAGACTATGAGATAACCTATCATGGCTTGTCTCTTGATGATATGGGGGTGAGGGTTTAAGTTGAGAGACAATTCTGAGTTGAAAGACTCAATCGCAGCAGTGCGTGAGTTCGGGATGGAGAAGTTTGCCAAGGGACTGATGTGGGTAATGCATGAAACTTTAGGAATGCCTCGTGAATGGATGTTGTGGGAATCAATTTGCTTCTCTTTATAGTAAAACGAAAGAAAACCAGGTCAAACATCTTCTGTATTAATTTTATTTCGTACTTTTGCACCCAGATACTGTTGCAGTTATGAATAAAGATCTTGAATTGAAGGAGAAGTATAAGCATGTGAATCAGTGGGCGTAACAAACCCCAAGGGAATTCGGGTCACTCTTTTATTAGTGCTCCGGCTGTAGATCGGCATATTCTATGCTGGGTCGATAGCAGGGGCATTTTTTTGCTACATGGGGCAACTCGCAATGGCCCATGATACGGGCTTCGGGATACTCGGCGGTGAGGGCTTTCAGGAGCTCATACAAGGAGTGCTTCTGGGCCTCGGTACGGGTGTCTGCTGCAACTCCTCTCTCATCCAGACCGCCTTCATAGACGATACCAAGAGAACAGTAGTTGTAATGACGGGCATGGACTCCCTGGACGCTCTCCGGCAACAGTGGAATGATATCGCCATTGCGACGCACATAATAGTGGTATGAGCACTGGCCGTACTTCGCCTTACCGCAGGCTATCAGGTTCTCCACACTGAATGGGCGGTTGCATTTGTTCGCAACACAATGGATAATGATGAGTTTTACTGATTTTAAAGGTTTCATATGAAGAGTTTAATAGTTTAAGAGTTTAAGGAGTTTAATAGTTTAAGAGTTTAATAGTTGCACGATGTTTGGAGACAAAAAACCTGAAAAACCCTTTCTTCGGTCTTGAGGCTCTTCGAGCCCCAATGTAAAGTGTTATGTTCTTGTCTTTAAAAGCAAGCTTTTAGCCAATCCCAAACACTTTTCACATCCACTGACGTGGATCCAAGACCTTGAGAGCAAAAGGGACGATGTAAGTGCGCAAGCTGCGTTCATACCAGATAAAGTTAAGTGTTGAGAGTTTAGAGTTTAGAGACAGTCTTATCGTTGATAGTTCTAATTGCTCTCCTTGGGGTGGTATCGCTTTGCTCCGGACACATCTTACATCATCCCTCTTACATCTTACATTGGCTTAATGCATGCAGCTCTGGGTGGTCAGTGAGGTGATGAGAGCTGTGAGGATGGTGACAATGATGTCAAACACCCGTTTGATGGTTCGTTTCGTTGTATCAGACATTTCAATAGTTTAATGGCTTAATGGCTTAATGGCTTAATAGTTTAATAGTTTAAGGGTTTAAGGGTTTAAGGGTTTAAGGGGTTTAAGAGCTGCGCGCAGCTTTATACTTTTAACCTGTAATTACCATAAATTTGTCCATATAATTATTCATTAATGATAAATTAACGGGTTAATTAATGGCAATTAATGTTGAAGAATATCCGTTAAATCCGCGTAATCCGTTGTTGATAGGATATTCGTTGTATCAGACAAACCTGTGGTTAATGGTTGGCCCCCCGTGTCCCCCCCCAAAGGGGGGATTACGGTTCGTTCGTTTCCTCCTCGTCTGCCCAGCTGGCACTCTCCTCACCGGCAGTCTGTGCTGCAAGGGCTGCGGCCTGAGCCTTACGGGTGGTTGTCTTCTCGAATTCGGCATCACGGCGGAGGTGGTCGAACGCCTTACCAGGCAGGAAATTGATGCCCATCTCCTTGATGTACTGGGCGGTGAAGTCGGCCTTCTGAGCGGCTCCCTCGGATGAGATGCTGGGGGCGAAGGTGCCGATATCGCCAAGGTCGATCTTGTAGCCCTGGAGGATGAGCTCACGCATACATACTCCCAGCTCGGTCAGGATACCGACGATGGTTCCCTTGGAGAACACGGAGTTGTGCTCGGTGATGTGAGCTGCGAGTTCGCTGATGTTCACGATGCCGGTCAGTTGCAGATTGGCGTACGCCTTCTGCTCGCCGCTGCGGATGTTTCGCATCATTGCAACACTGTACTGTATTTTCTTCATACGCTTCGTTGCCCCCTCTTAACCTCCTTGTTAGGAGGGACTCGTTACAGGGGCTGAGAGTCGGGGTTAGTGGTTAAGGGTTAGTGGTGAAGGGTTAGTGGTTCAGGGTTCAAGGTTCAATGTTCAATGGTCAATGGTCAATGTTTCCTAGAGGTTTTCGCTAAAACCCTATGGGGTTTGGGGCAAAACCCCATGGACTTCTTGAATTGTGATGCAAAGGTAGTGAGTGAAAAGGTGTGAATTGTACGATGAAAAAGGGTAGGGGACGCAACTAAAGAATACTGTACATTTCGATACGTTTATCTATTGGAAAAGTGAGGATAATTGGAAGAAAATGAGTATCTTTGCAGTCGTAAAACAAATACAATATAGACTTAAAAGATATTCTGTTATGCAACAAGAAAAAGAAGAAATCCGCGAGTGGACTGTCAAGCCGATGAGTAAGGCTGAGATAGCAGCCGCCTACGCCCCTTACCTCACCACTCATGCTGCCGTGAACCGTATGATGGAATGGATACGGCGCAACACCGAACTGACCGATCTGCTCAACCGCTCCGGGTACCGAAAGACTCAGAAGCTCTTCACCTCTTATCAGGTGCGGCTGATCTTTGAATATCTTGGGGAACCGTGATTCGAGAGCTCAAAACTTGAAGACGAAAACAAAAACGAAAAACCAGCCTCTCCCCCAACCCCTCCCCCAAAGGGAGGGGGGCTCTCTCCCCTTGAGGGGGAGCTGGAGAGGGCTCCTTATCATAATGGATTTCTTGCCGCAGGCAATCCATACTTGGTCGTTTGGCCGTTTGGGAAGGCTTGCCAAAGGCTTTATTTATACGCTTCGCGTAGAAATCTATCAAAAATATATTCACAGAGATTTTTCTGATTTTCATCAAGATTTTACTTGGATTTCTTGCCGCAGGCAATCCCGTGGTTCATCGTTAAGGTTAAGGTTATCGTTATCGTTAAGGTTATCGTTAAGGTAGTTGCTACTGTTCTTCCAAGAGGAAATCGACGAGGTCGATGCAACGGGATTTCTGTTCATCGGTGGCATAATCCTCGAGAATGGAGGAGACTGAGATGTGGATGTCGAGACCTTTGAGGACTGATGCTATGAAGTCATCGAAGAAGAGATAGTTGGAGAGGTATGGATCGGTACGTGGATAGATGGTGACGTTGCGCCCCTGCAAAGGGACAAAGAGATCATAGCTCAGGTGGGTAGTCGAGACATAAGCCATCCAGAGGCTTTCGGGGAAGAGCTCGGAGAGTATTACTGCTGAAGACTCGGATTCCACTATTGAGATGGGTTTGTTTCCTGAACACGAATCGCATGAATCCAACGAATTGGTTTTTACGACCACGGATGACATGGATTCAGCGGATATATTTTCTCCTGAACACGAATCGCACGAATCTGACAAATCATTGGTTCTGGATTTTATCGAAGGATTATTCGTGCTATTAGTTAGATTCGTGTTCGAAATAGACTTATCACAGAAATCCGAGTTCAGTAAATGCAGGCCGAAGAGACAGTGATGGACTTGCCAGTATCGGATGAGAGGCTCGCGTTTCTTCAGCAGTTGTGAAACCCAGGTGTCGGAACTCTCGGACTGCATTATGCGGGCATCGAGGGGATCTAACATATCATCAATCATCCAGAACATAGGGCTGCCGCTTTTGGTCTTGCCGAGGTGGTAACGCTGTGCTGCGTGGTGCATCTGTTCGATGGTCAGTTTTCCGGCGTTGATGAAAGGCTGGAAGAAGTCGAAGTCATCAGCTCTGCAGGCTTCGACCATCTTCGTTGATGGGAAAATGAAGTCCACGGAATAGCGCGGGTCATCCGGGTCGAACGGTGTGCATACCAGCTGACCTTCGACCACCCGGACATCGAGTCCGATTTCCTTTCCCGCTGCCTTTAGCGAGCATTGGTCCAACAATTCTTGAAACTTCATTTTCCCTAATTTGCCTTCTGAGAATGAGGCAAAGCCCCCCTCTATGGCCCCCTATATAGGGGCCTAAGAGGAGGGGCCTTTGCCTAAGACGGTGGCGAGCTGGTCAAACAGATCGGGTTGAGAGGGCTGACCACTTACTGGTGAAGCCTGATGCTGGGGCAGTTCCCAGACCGCTTTGCCATCACGGTTTATTGTTCGGATGATACCACCCTTGTCCCGCATCTCCCTGAACATGTTGTTCCACATCTGTGTGGTGCAGTTGAGCAACGACTGCACCCTTGCTTGCATATCACTGTAGAACAGCGGGCCGGCTTTGAGGGCCTCATAGAACAGCTCATCGGTCTTGGGATGAGGTCGGTTATTCTCGTCAAACTGCAGATACTCACGGTTCATGTATTGCCGTTTATTATCCGTGTTGGAATAGCCGAGGCTGGCTGCGATGCGTGTCGGAGCATCACACACCACGGGCAGCTCGGTCTCTTCGTTCATACGGAAAAACAGGAGATTGCCGAGGTCGTACTTGCGGGTATGAGTCTGTTCTACCATGAAGATATTCTCTGGCTTGACCTTTTCGCAGGCATATACTTCAAAGGCTTTGTTCATCAGCTCCGTGCCTAACCATCCACGCAGGTTCCTGTCCTCGATGCCTTTGTTCTGGTGGAGTACACAGACGATACAGCAGTCGGTCGCCTGTGCGAGTTTCATCAGATCCTCGATGATCTCCTGGGCCCGGACGCCGTCATTGATATCCGCCAAAAGGTCACGTACGCCATCGAGCACGGCTAAAGCTGGGCGATACCGTTGCACGGCCGCCTTGAACAGTCGCAGGCGCTCATCATAATGGAGGCTGCGGACATTGAAGACATCCAAATCAGACTCTGGCTCTTTCCCAATAAGCGGGATAATCCTGTGTATCAAGATATCCTGAGTCGATTGCTCGCTCTGCTCTGTGTCGTACCAAAGGCAGCGGAGTGGGGGACTGGCATCGTCGAGGGGACGTTGCACATGGAGTACCTCATCACGGAAACAACAGGCCATAAGCATGGAGTTGAAGAGCGTCTTTCCGCTCTTGGCCTTGCCCGTGACGGCCACCAGTTCGCCACGTGGGAAGCATGGTTTTCCGAAGATCCGGAACAGGAAATTCATTGGCGGCAGTTGTGTGTCACGCCTGATACGCAGCTCCTCAAGCCGCCTCTCGTCGGCAGTCATTGAATGTTGAACCACCGACTGATGTACTAAATCAAAGTTTTTTTCGTTCATATGAATAGAAGACGATGATGGCGCAAAGGTCGTCAATAATCATCAAACCCGTATAGACAGCGTTCCAACTATGTTGGCACAAAAAAGTGATAATTTAACATTTATTCATTCAAAAACAGTTTTAGACTTATGAAAAGATTCTTTTCTACACCGCTGACACTGAAGTTCTTAAATCAGCTGGTCGGTACAGAGGTCGAGGGTATTTCTGTGCGCGTTCTGAAGCTTCATCATGTAAGCCCGAAAACGAGCAAGAGAGTCTAAAATGGTGATTCGATTAAACTCCCGCAGTTCTACAATGTACTGCGATTCGCTTTGCAAAAGGAGAAAACGAGATGGAGAAAACTAATGCTGCTGGCTAAAGTCATAGACCTCCTGGAGCAAGACTATAGGCAGATATACCCGGATGATAAACCGCTGATAGAGGGCGGATTTGAGAATATACTGAAGGAATTAATGAAGTTTAGTTAATATTTTTTAAGAAATTAACCTGTAAGCGGAAGTTTCAGTATATTTGCCGAAATATTTAATAGAAAACGGATAATACTAGTATGGCAAGAATTGCTTTAATCACTGGCGTCACAGGCCAGGATGGTTCATACCTGAGTGAGTTACTGTTGGAAAAAGGATATGATGTTCACGGCATCATACGCCGTAGCAGTGTGGATTACAGAGCACGCATCGCACATCTCGAGGGACGACCGCATTTCCATCTCCATTATGCAGATATGGGTGACTCCATGTCTCTGGTGAAAGTGGTGGATAAGGTCCGCCCTGATGAGATTTATAACCTCGCAGCACAGAGCCACGTACAGGTGAGCTTCGACTCGCCGGAGTTCACTGCAGACGTGGATGCCACGGGTGTGCTCCGTGTGCTGGAGGCTGTACGTGCCTGTCACTTGGAGAAGACATGTCGCATTTATCAGGCTTCTACATCAGAATTGTATGGTAAGGTGGAGGAGGTGCCGCAGAACGAGAATACTCCTTTCCATCCCTACAGCCCGTATGCAGTGGCCAAACTCTATGGCTACTGGATCGTGAAAGAGTACCGCGAGGCATACGATATGTTCTGCTGCAGTGGTATCCTGTTCAACCACGAGAGCGAACGCCGCGGCGAGACGTTTGTCACAAGAAAGATTACGCTGGCGGCAGCACGAATATCTCAGGGTGTGCAGGATTGCCTGTACTTGGGTAACATGGATTCTTTGCGTGACTGGGGATATGCCAAGGACTATGTAGAGTGTATGTGGTTAATCCTACAAAATGACACTCCTGAGGATTTTGTAATTGCTACAGGTGTACAGCATAGTGTTCGCGAGTTTACAGAACTTGCATTCAAACATGCTGGCATCAAACTGAAATTCGAGGGTGAGGGTATCAATGAAGTTGGTATTGTGGTGTCAGGACCAGAGGGATTGGTTGGAAAGACTGTGGTTCGCGTGAGTGAGGATTTCTATCGTCCTACTGATGTGGTTAACCTGTGGGGTGACCCAACTAAGGCTAAGGCTAAGTTGAAGTGGAACCCGAACAAGACCAGCTTTGAGGAGCTTGTGAAGATCATGGTGGAGCATGATATTGCTAAGGTAGCTGCAGAGGGTGCTGCAGCGAAGGTACGTACTAACTTGGCAGAATACTTAGAGAAAGGTATCGTTAAGTAGCGCGAAGCACTTTTGAGGATTGCCTGCGGCAAGAAATCTTATAAAAATCTGAAAGAAAATATTAGAAAATCTTCATGAATCTTATCCAGGAGCACAACAAGAAATATAAGTTCTTTGCAGACATTACAGGCGTTGCCATGAAGGTGTACAACAAGTACCGCCCAGGCTTGTTGGAGTCTGCTTATGAGGCTGCAATGCAATACTTGTTGGAACTGGATGGTCATAAAGTAGAACGTCAGGCTGACCTGCCAATCTATTGGGATGATGTGAAACTCGATCAGCACTACCGCATGGACTTGGTTATTGACGATGACATCATTGTGGAGCTAAAGGCTATACAGTTTATTAGCGATGACCAGCGTAAGCAGTTGAAGAACTACCTGAACATCACACATTGTCCTTATGGTATGCTAATCAATTTCTCGCCCGACCGCTTGTATAGCGAGTGGTATGAACGCTACTCAGATGGCACGATTGAGCGAATAAAACTATATTGAGGGATTATTTTGATTGTGAGGGATTGCCTATGGCAAGAAATCTCAAGAAAATCTGAAAGAAAATCTTTATATAGTCTATTTTTGACTGATTTTAAAACTGATTTTGAAGGATTTCTACGCGAAGCGTATCAATAAAAAAAAGAAAATATGCTGAATAAAGAAAGTAAAATATACGTGGCGGGACATAACGGACTTGTTGGTTCTGCAATATGGAATAATCTGAAACAGAGAGGTTACACAAATCTTGTGGGTAGAAGCCACAAAGAGTTGGATCTGACAGACCAGGTAGCCGTTAAACGGTTCTTTGATGAAGAACAGCCTGATGCTGTGGTACTGGCAGCTGCATTCGTAGGTGGTATCATGGCTAATATGCTCTACAGGGCGGACTTCATCATGATGAACATGAAGATCCAGTGTAACGTGATCAGTGAGGCGTACGCTCACGGGGTGAAGAAACTGCTGTTTTTGGGTTCGACGTGCATCTACCCCAAGAACGCACCGCAGCCCATGAAGGAGGACTGTCTGTTGACGAGCCCGCTGGAATACACCAACGAGGAATATGCCATAGCCAAGATTGCTGGCCTGAAGATGTGCGAGAGCTATAATCTGCAGTACGGCACAAACTATATTGCCGTGATGCCCACAAACCTATATGGCCCGAACGACAACTTCCACTTAGAGAACAGCCACGTGATGCCGGCCATGATGCGCAAGGTGTATCTGGCAAAACTGATACACGACGGCGCGTGGGACAAGATTGCCATTGACCTGAACAAACGCCCAGTAGAGGGCGTCACCGGCGAAGGCCTTACTGACGACTCTCAACTGTCTCTCAACTCTCAACTTTCAACTCTCAACTCTCAGCGAGAAATCGTTCTTCGTGTTCTCGCCAAGTACGGCATTTTTGATAATAAGGTGGTCTTGTGGGGAACGGGCAAGCCGCTTCGTGAATTCCTGTGGAGCGAGGATATGGCTGACGCCAGTGTGCACGTGCTGCTGAACGTGGATTTCAGCGATATTATAGGCATAGAGAAATATTCGAGTGTTCATTATGGCATGACCGCTGACGGCGTAGTTGACCGCAACCATTCCACCGGTCGTGGTGGATATATCCCCTCGTTGGGTGAGATTCGGAACTGCCACATAAACGTGGGCACGGGCAAGGAACTGACCATCCGTGAACTGTCGGAACTGGTGGTTAAGGCCGTAGGCTTTGAGGGTACCGTTGAGTTTGATGCTTCCAAGCCGGACGGTACCATGCGTAAACTCATTGACGTTTCGAAACTCCACAGCCTTGGCTGGACACATAAAGTGGAAATTGAGGATGGAGTACAACGCCTGTTTGAGTGGTATAAGCAGAGCTTGAGCTAACGAGTACCAAAACGAAAAAGATTTGGGCGAACACGAATCTCACGAATATAACAAATAGACAAAGGGTCGATGCAGCATCGGCCTTTTTGTGTTATTATACGAACACGGATTGCTCGGATGAAACGGAAATACATGTACCTTATGAGGTAAAATCGGAAAAAATCGGTTTATCGTTGAAAATCTTGGGATTTTGAGGATTTAACGTATAAGAATATACCTTTAAGTAGGGAAAAGAGGGAAATGTTACATTGAAAATGAAGATAATTTCATCTTTTTGTAGTTGTTTGCTAAAAAATGATTATCTTCGCAGCATGAATCTAAAACAATATGACGTTATAGAGAAACGACTATGAATATTGGAGACAAGGCGCCCGAGATTCTGGGCAAGGACGAACAGGGACGGGACATCCGTCTGAGTGATTACAAAGGTCGTAAACTGGTGCTGTACTTCTATCCGAAGGACAACACGAGCGGTTGTACGGCAGAGGCTTGCAGCTTGCGCGACCACTATGGCGAACTGCAAGGAGCAGGCTACGAGGTGGTGGGTGTGAGCAAGGACAGCGCTGCCTCACATGTGAAGTTCAAGGAGAAGCACGAGTTGCCATTCCCTCTGATTGCCGATGTCGATAAGACTCTGATGGAAGCTATGGGTGCATGGGGCGAGAAGGTGATGTACGGCAAAAAGACCATGGGTACCATCCGCACCACCTTCATCATCAACGAGGAGGGCATCATCGAGCAAATCTTCGCTGGTAAACAGGTGAAGACCAAGGAGCACGCTGAGCAGATTCTGAATAAATGATTACAGCCAAGGAAATCATCGCTTATATGGAGTCGCTGCGGAATGAGGAGCAGCGACGGATACTCATGCGGTTCTTTAAAACGGGACCTGGTGAGTATGGCGAGGGCGATGAGTTCCTTGGACTGAAGGTGCCACAGACACGGGAGGTGGTGAAAGCCTCATTGAACATTGAACATGGACCATTGACCATTGAGGAGGTGCCTGAAATGTTGATGAACCGTTGGCACGAGGTGAGGCTTTGTGGTCTGTTGGTACTGGTGGCGAAATTCGAGAAACTGGCCACTAAACGACTGGAGAATGATGAGGCCGCAATCAAAGGGCGAGATGAAATCCTAACGATGTACCTCAAATATGCGGAACGGGCAAATAACTGGGACTTGGTGGATTTGTCCGTGCATAAGATTCTGGGACACTGGTTGTTGTTGCCAACAAATTTTAGCCCTCTCCCGACCTCCCCCCATAGGGGAGGAGATGTGAAGCGGCAAGTACTGGATGAACTGGCTCAGAGCGATAACCTCTGGAAGCAGCGCATGAGTATGGTTTGTACGTGGAAAACATCGCAGATGGGCGACCCGTCATGGTGCCTGCGTTATGCTGAGATTCATCTGCATCATCCGCAGGATCTGATGCACAAGGCTGTGGGCTGGATGTTGCGCGAGATGGGTAAACGTTGTTCTATGGACTTATTACGTGACTTCCTACGCCAACATGCCCATGAGATGCCTCGCACCATGCTACGCTATGCCATAGAAAAAATGCCGGAGGCAGAACGAAAAGAGTGGATGAAGCTATGACCTCTTATCTGAATACAGAGAATATAGCCCGCAGCACGGGTGGCTTCGGCCCTGAGCTCAGCCGAACGGGGGTAGAGTACCACCCCTTGCGTCCTTTTTTGCCTGAGAATGCGAAGGTGCTGTTCTTGGGTAGTTTTCCCCCACAGCGCAAGCGGTGGTGCATGGACTTCTACTATCCCAATTTTATCAATGACCACTGGCGCATCGAGGGACAGATATTCTTTGGGGATAAGAACCACTTCGTAGATATCAAAGCCAAGCGTTTCAAGATAGATGAGATTATTGACTTCTGCCAAGATAAGGGTCTCGCTTTCTTCGATACTTCCACCGCTATCCGTCGTCTGCAGGACAACGCTTCCGACAAATTCCTTGAGGTTGTGGAACCTACCGACATCCCAGCTTTACTCTCTCGACTGCCCCATCTCCGTGCCATCGTCACCACCGGCGAGAAGGCCACTGAGACGATTTGCGAGACGATGGGGATAATGGATGTGCCGAAGGTGAACACGTATGTGGAGCTAATGAACACGAATCTCACGAATTCCACGAATGGAGACGGTTTGATTCTATATAGATTGCCCAGCAGTTCCCGCGCCTACCCTTTGTCCTTCGACAAAAAGGTGGAGGCCTATCGACAATTCTTCAATTTCATTCAGATATGAGAGATATTGAGATACACAGTTGCCCTGAGTTGATGGACTACATCCAGGAGGCTGGGTTCCTGCCGCTGCTGGATAGTGGCATCAGGGGCTATTCGGCTGAGGAAATAGTCGATGAGGACAATCGATATGTAGTATTTGACGATGGCGGATGGGACTGGCCGCTTTGGAAATGGAAGGGGCCCATCGTCACCGAGGGCCGCTGTGTGTATGGTAAGTTCTTTGCCGGAAAGGCGGGGTTTGTGAGCAAGGAGTGGTGGCCCGACCTGTGTAATTATCGCCGTGCTTCGAGACCTGCGCCCGTAGAGGGGTCCATCGAGGAGGCCATCCTGTTGACATTGGCTGAACATGGCAGTCTGATAACACGTGAACTGCGGGCTGCCTGTGGCTTTGATGGTCCAAAGATGCGGAGTAAGTTTGATGGCTATGTGACGCGTCTGCAGATGGCCTGTCGCATCGTGACCGAGGACTTTGTGTATCCAACCGACAAGCATGGGCGCGAGTATGGCTGGGGCTGGTCTCTGTTGACAACGCCCGAGTCACTATTAGGGCATGAGATGTGTCAAGCCTCACCCCCTAACCCCTCTCCTGAAGGCGAGGGGAACTTTGAAGGGCGAAGGAGAACTCCGCAGGAGTCCTTCGAGCGGATGTTTGAGCATCTTCGCAAGTTGTTGCCAGAGGCCACAGAGAAGCAGATTACGAAGCTGATAAAATGAGCTGATTTGCATGGCTTTCATTAAAAAGAGGGAGAATGAAAATCATCGTGGCGATAGATTCGTTCAAGGGTTGTCTGACATCGGTTGAGGCTAATCAGGCGGCAAGTGAGGGGATTCTTGAGAAGATGCCTGAGGTGGAGGTTGTTCAGGTGCCTGTGAGCGATGGCGGCGAAGGATTTTTGGCAGCGTTTCAGGCGGCGATGGGCGGACAGTTGGTGGAGGTTAACGTGAAAGACCCGCTGTTGCGAACGATTGTGGCGCAGTATCTGGTGCAGGGTGATACGGCGGTGATAGAAATCGCCAAGGCCAGCGGATTGATGCTGCTTTCGCCAGAAGAACGCAATCCGATGGTGACTACGAGTTATGGCACGGGCCAGTTGGTGGTTGATGCCATAAGAAGGGGCTGCAAGCACATTATCGTAGGTCTTGGTGGAAGTGCTACCAGCGATTGTGGTATAGGGATGCTTGAAGCAATTCATAATTTTTCACCTTCGTTCAACAATTCGTCACAATTCATAATTAATAATAAAGAGGTTAATGTGCGCTTCACGATAGCAACGGATGTTACTAATCCGCTTTGCGGCGAGAACGGTGCAGCGCATGTCTTCGCGCCTCAAAAAGGGGCAACGCCAGAGATGGTTGAGGCCCTTGATGCTCGCGCCAAACGATTTGCAGAGGATTCTGCCAGACATCTGGGGCGGGATTGCCAAAACTTGCCGGGTGCGGGTGCTGCAGGCGGCTTGGGCTACGCTTTCATGCAATACCTGAATGCTGAGTGCCGCTCAGGTATCGACCTCCTATTAGACACCATACATTTTGAAGACCTAATACAAGATGCCGACCTTGTGATTACTGGCGAAGGCTCTGCCGACCGCCAAACCCTTATGGGTAAGTTACCCTTCGGAATCCTACAAAGAACCAAGCCTCACCCCCTAACCCCCTCTCCAAGGGGCGAGGGGGAAGCCTTTGGCATTCCTGTCTTTCTGATTGCCGGTCGTATAGCCGACGAACAGCAACTCCTTGATGCCGGCTTCTCCCGTGTCGCCTGCATTAACGCTCCCGATTTACCTCTCGAAATCGCCCTTCAACCAGAAACGGCAAAAGAGAATATCAAAACAACGATAAGGCAATTATTATAGCATTCACCTAATAATTCTTAAAAGATGGCGCGAAAAGAACCATACTAAGAGAAAAGAGTGTATATTTGCAGAAATTATATGTCTAACCAACAAACAATCAAGAGTTATGAAAGAACTGAAAGGAACAAAGACCGAGCAGAACCTCAAGGAGGCTTTTGCAGGCGAGAGTATGGCAAGGAATAAGTACACGTATTTTGCTTCACGCGCCAAGAAGGATGGATTTGTGCAGATTGCTTCCATCTTTGAGGAGACAGCTGCCAACGAGAAGGAGCACGCCAAGATGTGGTACAAGTATCTGAACGGCGGTAGCGTGAGTGACACGGCAACGAACCTGGCTGATGCTGCAGGTGGCGAGAACTTCGAGTGGACGGATATGTATGCCCGTATGGCCAGGGAGGCTCGTGAGGAGGGCTTCGATGAGATTGCCGAGAAGTTCGAGCTGGTAGGGGCTATCGAGAAGCACCACGAGGAGCGCTATCGCCAACTGCTTAAGAATATCGAGGATGCTGTGGTGTTCTCTCGTGAGGGCGATGTCATCTGGCAGTGCGCCAACTGCGGCCATATCGTCATCGGTAAGAAAGCACCTGAGGTTTGTCCCGTATGTGACCATCCGCAGAGCTACTTCCAGATCAAGGCTGAGAACTATTAATAACTCAACTTTCCAAGTTGAGATGAAAGGAATGGAAGGAATGGAAATGGAGTTAAAAGGAATAGAAAGGACGATACTCACTAGCAATGGCATTTGTCCTTTTAACCTCCAAGCGGTCAAGACCGCGATAACTTCCCTTTAACTTCCAAAGAAGTTGAGCCCAGCTAAACTTATATTAAGTATGGCAAAAAAAGTATTTGTCAGTGGCTGTTACGACCTGCTCCATAGCGGTCATGTGGAGTTTTTCCGTCAGGCGGCAGAATATGGTGACCTGTATGTGGGTATCGGCTCCGACAAGACCATAGAGGGATATAAGCATCATAAAACAATATACTCCGAGCAGGAGCGTTTGTTTATGGTGAAGAGCATCCGTTATGTGAAGGAGGCGTATATCAATGCGGGGAGCGGCATACTGGATTTCCTGCCCACGCTGGATATCGTGAAGCCAGACATATTGGTGGTGAACAGCGATGGCGGTAATGATGACAAACGGCGTGTATGCGAGGAGCGAGGCATCGAGTATGTGGTGCTGGAGCGCGTCCCGCAGGCCGGTCTCACAGCCCGTTCTTCTACCGACCTGAAGAAGACCGAGTCTCAGATTCCCACACGACTGGATATCGCCGGTACATGGATTGACCAGCCGTATGTCAGTTGCTTCGAGCCGGGGTGGGCGATTACCATCTCCCTGGAGCCTACGTTCGAGATCCGTGAGCGTTGTGGACTGAGTACCAGCACTCGTAATATGATCAAGAAGATATGGCCGTACCAGTTGCCGAACATGGACCCTGAGACACTTGCTAAACTGGTGTTCTGTTTCGAGAATGACCCGGAACGCTCTGATGGCATCATCGCAGGAGCTCAGGACTCGATAGGCATTTGTGTGCCCGGTCTTTGCCGCCACTACTACGACAACTGCTTTTGGCCAGAAAAGATAGAAAGTCACAATGATGAGAAAGTGCTCTCTTGGTTGGAGGCACATCTGGTGATGATTCCGATGGAACCTCGCCGCCCAGGTTGCTCTGTGGTGGAAGGAAAAGACATAACACAACCTAAAGTGAAGGCGTTGGCCAAGGCCGCTGATGATTGTTGGAACGCTATTCTCTCACGAGATCTGGACGCTTTCGCATCGGCCTACAAAGCCTCTTTCGAAGCGCAGGTGTCTATGTTCCCGGGGATGGTATTTCCTAGTGTGGAGCGTAGAACTGAGAGGATTCAAGAATTCATTGACAGGTGGTCGAAAGTTCCGGGGGTGATGGCCTGGAAGATGCCGGGCGCTGGTGGCGGTGGCTATCTCGCCTGCGTTGTCACGGACAGCGACCAGTTCTGCAAGGAACATGAAGAAGCCTTCAAACTGACTATCAGACGACCGGGGATGTGATGTACATCATGTACAATGTAGAATGTATGATGTAAAATGTAGAATGTAGAATGTTCAGCTAAGATGCAAGTAATACTATTATCGGGTGGCTCGGGAAAGAGACTGTGGCCTCTGTCAAACGAGATTCGTTCGAAGCAGTTCATAAAGATATTCAAGTGTGCAGACGGCTCGTATGAGTCGATGGTGCAACGTATGTTCCGCCAGATTCGGGCGGTGTCGCCGGATGCTACCGTGACCATTGCAACATCAAAGAGTCAGGTGTCTGCCATTCACAATCAGCTCGGAGATGCTGTCGATATTAGTTTGGAACCTTGCCGCCGTGATACATTCCCGGCAATTGCACTGACATCTGCTTATCTGCATTACGTGAAAGGGGTGGCCCTTGATGAAGCGGTCGTTGTCTGTCCAGTAGATCCATTTGTGGAGGATGATTATTTCGTGGCGCTCAAACGGCTCTCCGAGTTGGCACAGGCAGGTACGGCCAACCTGACCCTGATGGGAATGGAACCAACCGGTCCCAGCGAGAAGTTCGGATATATCATCCCTTGCTTAAAGGATGAGGTAAGCCGGGTGAAGACGTTCAAGGAGAAACCGACCCAGGATGTTGCTGCGCAGTATATCGCGCAGGGGGCGCTGTGGAACGGGGGCGTGTTTGCCTACAAACTGGGATATGTGCTGAACCGTGCACATGAGCTTATAGACTTCTCTGACTACCAGGATCTTTTCAGCAAATACGACACTCTGGAGAAAATCAGCTTCGACTACGCCGTGGTGGAACATGAACCGGAGATTGCCGTGATGCGTTTCCCTGGCACTTGGAAGGATCTCGGTACTTGGAACTCACTTACCGAGGCGATGTCGGAAGCCACGATGGGTAAAGTTATTCTGGGCGACGGATGCCAGAACGTCAATGTCATCAATGAGATGAACGTGCCAGTATTGTGCATGGGACTCAGAGATATCATCGTAGCCGCGTCCGCAGAAGGAATCCTTGTTTCCGGAAGAGAAAGCTCGGGAGGAATCAAACCGTATGTCGATGGCTTGGATCAGCAGATTATGTTTGCTGAGAAGTCATGGGGCAGTTATCATGTCATCGATGAGCAACCTGGAAGTCTCACAATAAAGGTGAAGCTGAATGCAGGTCATTCGATGAACTACCACAGCCACGAATATCGTGATGAGGTGTGGACCGTGCTTTCCGGAGAGGGCGAGACTCTGATTGACGGGATGAAACAGACCGTTCAGCCAGGCGATGTAATCACGATTCTGGCGGGATGCAAGCACATGGTTCGCGCTTTGACGGAACTGACCCTCATCGAAGTGCAGTTGGGAGAGAATATCAGCGTTCAGGATAAGAAAAAATACGAGATTTGACACCGTTTCTTTTAAAGCCCACGGGCAAGGACTATATATGGGGCGGCACCCGCTTGCGCGATGAGTTCCATAAGGATCTGCCACTTGAACCGCTGGCAGAGACCTGGGAGTGTTCCA
This sequence comes from Bacteroidaceae bacterium, assembly GCA_017447625.1. GTDB lineage: Bacteria > Bacteroidota > Bacteroidia > Bacteroidales > Bacteroidaceae > Physcousia. Next base: position 42,530 of record JAFSNB010000025.1, on the reverse strand, counting down.
CACACCCGGATGGTCCGTCGTATGTGGTTTCAGGAGAATTCGAGGGGCTCACGCTCGCTGAAGTGCTGCAGGCGCATCCGGAGTTTATGGGCACGTCGCCTTCGGTTGCTTCTTCCAATAAACTGCCTGTGTTGATTAAATTCATAGATGCACGGAATAACCTGTCGGTTCAGGTGCATCCGGATGATGACTATGCATACAGTGAGGAAAACGGGCAGGAGGGGAAGACCGAGATGTGGTATGTGGTGGATGCAGAGCCCGGGGCAGAACTGGTGTTTGGACTGAACAGAGCCGTATCGGCGGATGAGCTGATACAGAGTCTGGAGAAGGGTACGTTTGAGCATTATCTGCGCCGCCTGCCTGTACATAAGGATGATGTGTTTTTCATCCCATCCGGTACGATTCATGCCATCGGTCGCGGGGCTCTGATAGCTGAGATTCAGCAGAGCTCTAATCTGACGTATCGGCTGTATGACTACGGGCGTGTGGGCAAGGACGGCAAGCCTCGTGAGCTGCATATAGACAAGGCTCTCGCAGTGGCAGACTTGAGCGGTTCACAGAGCCCCAGACAGCCGTTGCGTGTGTTACGCTACCGCCCAGGATTCGCCACAGAGTCACTGGCTCGTTGCCAGTATTTTGCTGTATCTCGCTGTCTCCTTCACTCTCCGGGTGTCACATTTCCCGCCTTGCCGGAGTCTTTCCGCGTACTGCTCTGCATTGATGGGGAAGGGGAGTTGAGGGCTCCCGGAATCACGGATTCAGGGAACTACGGATCTACGGATTCAGGGAACAAAGGATCTACGGATTCACGGATCTACGGACCTACGGATTCACGGAACAACGGTTTTACGGATTCACGGATACAGGGAATTACGTTCCGCAAGGGTGATACCGTCTTTATTCCGGCTACAGCTCCCGAACTGCTCCTTTCCGGCCAAGCTGAGTTCCTATTGACTAGAGGCTAAGGCCCCCTTGTCCCCCCGAGGGGGGGGAGTCCCAATCGTAAATAATCAAAATTGTAAATAAATTGTAAATTGGACTCGCTACGCGCTTGACACTTCAAGAAATCGTCAAATCGTAAATTTTAGAGATGTTCAATGTTCAATGTTCAATGATTAATTCATGGCACGTCATAATGAATTTGGGAAGTGGGGAGAGGATATAGCGGCGAACTATATGCTGGAGCACGGGTTCGAGATCCTGGAGCGTAACTGGCGTCACGGCCGAATGGAGATTGACATCATAGCCCAGAAGGAGGGGGTATTGTATTTCGTGGAGGTGAAGTCTCGTCACGGCGAGATATGGAACGCGGAAGAGGCCGTAACAACCAAGAAACGTGTGTTGATGCAACGTGCTATGATTGCGTGGAAATTGCAGCATCCGTCAATGATGCCCGTTTGTTTTCCCGCCATTGCCGTGGTGAAGAATGACCCGGACTCACCGCCAGAAATCCGATGGCACGATAATATGTGGGAGCTTAGATAATTGACAATTGACTGTTGTACACTCATAGGGAATCGAACCCTAATCTGAAGAACCGGAATCTTCCATTCTATCCATTGAACTATGAGTGCAGCGGACAGCAGAAAAAATGTTCTGCTTTCTAATTGCGGCGCGAAGGTAGTCCTTTTCATTGAAATAACCAACTATCCAAGACTTTTTAACTTAAAACAACGATATATACGACGCTAACGCTAACGTTAACCTTAACGAAAACAAATCAATAGTAATTTATTTGCGCAATTATTGTGTCAATTTGAAAGAAAGTTCGTACCTTTGCGGCGCAAAATGACAAATAAAGGTACTGAGTAATGAGTAAACTGCTTAAACCAGAGGGCTATGAGCCGCTGCTGAACGTACAGCAGACGGAGCGTGCCATCAAGAAAATCAAGGACTTTTTCCTCACCAGCCTGAGTACCGAACTCCGACTGCGCAGGGTCACTGCGCCTCTGTTCGTGCTGAAGGGTCTGGGTCTTAACGATAATCTGAACGGAGTGGAGCGTCCCGTGACCTTCCCCATCAAGGACATGGGTGATGCAGAGGCTGAGATTGTTCATTCGCTAGCCAAATGGAAGCGTAACACCTTGGCTGAGTACGGCATCAAGCCCGGATTCGGCATCGTAACGGACATGAATGCCGTCCGTGCTGATGAGGAACTGGATAACCTGCACTCGCTTTATGTCGATCAGTGGGATTGGGAACGTGTGATACGCAAGGAGGACCGCACGCTGGATTTCCTGAAGAAGATTGTCCGCAAGATATACAACTCTATCTTGTGCACGGAATATTATATGTGTGAGATGTATCCTCAGTTGCAGGCATTCCTGCCCGAGGAGATTCATTTCGTTCATTCTGAGGAACTGCGTAAGATGTATCCCGGCATGACTGCCAAGCAGCGCGAGGATGCGATAAGTAAGGCTTACGGTGCTGTGTTCATCATCGGCATCGGTGCTCCGCTCGGCGACGGTAAACCGCATGATGGCCGTTCACCGGACTATGATGACTGGAGCACGGAGAACGAAGATGGTTATCAGGGGCTGAACGGCGACCTGCTCGTGTGGTATCCGGTGCTGAACCGTTCCGTAGAACTGTCGTCTATGGGTATCCGTGTGGATGCAGATGCTCTGTGCCGTCAGCTTGAGATGCAGGGATGCGAGGAGCGCAAGAACCTCTATTTCCACCGTCGTCTGCTGGATGGTTCGCTGCCTCTGAGTATCGGTGGAGGTATAGGCCAGAGCCGCCTCTGCACCATACTTCTCCATAAGGCGCATGTGGGCGAGACTCAAGCCAGCATCTGGCCCGAAGAGATGCGTGCGGAGTGCAAAGCCGCGAAAATAGCTTTAATCTAAATCAAGTTCAAGAATTAGAGAATTAGAGAAAAATAAATTCTTCTATTCTATCCATTCTTGATAAAAAGAATATAAGTAGATTTGGATAGTATAAATAGAAGCTGTTAGATGAATAGACAGATTCCGATATTAGAGGTGGGGGGCGTGTTGCTCTCCACCGATTTGATTACAGAGTATTTCTGCTGTGACCTGGATGCCTGCGGCGGTGCCTGCTGTATAGAGGGGGATGCCGGTGCGCCGGTTACTCTGGAGGAGGTGGCAGAGATAGAGGAGTCTTTGGATGCTGCGTGGCCGCTGATGTCGGCTTCCGCACAGAGTGTCGTTGACCGTCAGGGAGTGGCATACACAGACCCCGAAGCTGAACTGGTGACGAGTATCGTGAATGGCAAGGACTGCGTCTTCACTTATTATAACAGTGCGGAGCAGCGGGTTGAGGGACTGCCCGAAGGCTGTTGCCTCTGTGCTCTGGAGCGTGTGTGCCGCGAGGGTAAGACACGTTTCATGAAACCCATCTCTTGTGCCCTGTATCCTATCCGTGAGAAACACTTTGCCGGCGGACTCATCGGACTGAATTATAACCGTTGGGCTATCTGTGAGGGAGCAGTAAAACGCGGGCGAGAACTCCAGATGCCCCTATACCGTTTTCTGCGTGAGCCCCTTATCCGCCGTTTTGGAGAAGAGTGGTACAAGGAGTTGGAGGAAGCGGCGAGGTTAATTCATAATGCATAATTCATAATGCATAATTATTCGACTTCGCTCATCAGTACGTCATAATGCATAATGCATAATTGGGGTGCGCTTATGATAATTCATAATTCATAATGCATAATTGGGGTGCGCGGTGTGGAATAGGGAAATCCCCGTATATTATAGGAATATTCTCTTGCAAGGGTGGTTTTTCTTGCCCACCTTTGCAGCGTGATTCATAAACAGAGTCAAAAGAACTTTATGTTTAACCTATAATATATATTCAGCCTTATGAAACGTAACCTCACTCTCATCCTGTTAGCATTCAGCTACTTAATGCCCGTTATGGGTATGCCATACAAAGAGGCACGCGACCAGGCTCTTTATCTTACCGACAAGATGGCGTATGAGCTGAACCTGAACAGTCAGCAGTATAACGACTGCTACGAGATCAACCTGGACTATTTCCTCAGCGTGCAGACACCTGATGAGGTCTATGGCCCGTATCTGGCTTATAGGAATGCAGACCTGCGCCATATCTTGTTGGACTGGCAGTTCCGCATCTTCTCTGCCGTGGATTATTTCCTTCATCCGCTGGAGTGGCTGCGTGGGGCCTGGCATTATCCGGTTTATCGCCACTACGCAGTGAACCACTTCTATTATTCGCATCCGCAGGCTTTCTGGGATTATCGTGGCGGACATGGGCGTGCACATTTCACCCACGGATTCTATGCCGACCGCAGACCTAAATGGGATGGCGGAATCCGGGGCAGAGGCGGTTATCAGCATCCCAGCTCCACCCGCATCACGGCCTCTCGTCCCGGTCATGGTTCTCATCACGAAGGACATCGCCCGGGTTCTCTACGCGACAACCATAGTTCTGGTTCAGGCTCCTTCCGCGATAATCATAGCTCTGGCTCACATAGCGGTGACCACGCCTCGAACCATGGTATTACCCAAAACTCTACTTATGGCTCTACTCATGGCTCTTCGCTCGGCAGAGGCAGCAACCCCAGCATAACAAATTCACGGGGCAGCTCCTTTGAGAGAAGCACACCCCGTGTTAGTGGAGGTGCAGGCCGAAGCTCAGCAGGTGGCTCCGGGCGCGGCGGAAGCGGCAGAGGCCGTTAATCCCCAATCGGTCATTAGACCAACATTCTTCTTCGGAGGATTATTATTGTTCTTTATTTATGCCATTTCAGCATTTCTTTCGGCATCTTTTTCACATTCCCATCTCGCCGTAGCCCGCTACGCCTTCGATGTAAATGCAGATAATCTGCTCGAAATTAATACTAATCTGACATAAATTCTAATGACCGATTTGGGATATCTTAAACATTACTCTGGTACACGGTAGCGGGCACCTTGCTCTATGACTATCCGGCGGCGGAAACGCTCGGGATAGCCGGGGCGGGAGAGGGGAGTACTAACACCGCCGGGGGTGGATTCATATCTGCCTTCGGCGGTTTCTTTTTTCACGGCGAAGTCGTTGTATTTCACCTGAATGCGCTCGAAGAGGCGGTTCCACACATCCATCATCAGCTGAGCGGAACGGGTGCTGAATGCCGTGAGATGTTTGCGTGCATCCGTGTCGTTCAGGGCGAGAGCCTCTTTGTCCGTCTTGTCGATGAGGCTTTCCAGTTCGTTCTCCAGACGGTCACGTGCCGACTCCAGTTCGGGATAGAGTTGGTTGTAGCGTGCGTAGATGATATTGGCAACGCAGTTCTGCAGCCAGAAAGCACTGCGGAAAGAGAAGTGGAATGCGTCTGCTGTGCGCACGTCATAACACTCGGCCACCTGTGTGGCGCTGCAATAAACAGGGGTGTAAGCTACCATGTTTGCATCATCGCAGCCAAACCAGAGGATGCCGCCTATGTGAGCGGGAAGCCATGAGCGGAGCTGCGCGATGTATGTCGTGCCCGTCTGCTGGGTGCTGATGGGGCGCTCGTTGAAATAGCGGGTGCTATCCACTTTGAAGTAAAGAGGTGTCTGACGGTAAGGGGCTTCGTAAGGGCCACAGCCCACGTCCTGCGTCATGTCCATGGGCGTTCCTTCGTAGTGGTCGCGCATATCCATCTTCAGCTCGTGCAGGGTCACTGGTTTGTCGGGGCGCACGCACCATGGCATTTCCTCATAATCCTTAGCTATGCCCATTGCGTAAGGCAGATAACGATCCATGCCTTTACAGTGGCGGTTGAAGAAACTCCACACGCGGGCTTCGCAGATGCGACGTCCACCGAAATCCAGAGGGGCGTAGGCATCGCGGAAACTGAAGTCTGCATCCTTGCCCGTGAAAAAACCTTTCTCCTTGGCAAAAGAAATCACATCCTTGGAGTAGAGGCAGTTGTCCTTGTCCTTCAGCGGAAAACGCGTGATGCGAGCCTGATTTGCGTGGGCCGTGATACAGTCGTCCGGCAGGCGCAGAGCCACCCATACGGCTCCCTTCGAGCCCGGTCCTTTGCCGATTATTTCCAGCACCCAAGCTTCTGTCGGGTCGGCAATGGTGATGCTCTCACCCTCGCTCTGATAACCGTATTTCTCCACCAGTTCCGTCATCACCTTGATGGCTTCGCGGGCTGTGCGTGCACGCTGCAGGGTCACGTACATCAGTTCGCCGTAGTCCATTAGACCAGTGGTGTCAACCAACTCTTCGCGTCCGCCGAAGGTGGTCTCCATGATGCTGAGCTGATGCTCGTTTATCTGTCCCACTACGTTGTATGTGTATTCTACTTCGGGTATTTCTCCGAGGTAGTTGTTGGTCTCGTAGTGGTAGAGCGGGCGCATCGTGCCTTTGGGGTGATGGCCAGCGGGGTAGTGGCGCAGGAACCCGTATGCGCCGTAGGCATCGGCGTTGTAGGTTATCATTACTGAGCCGTCGGCAGATGCCTTGCGGCCAACAATCAGGTTCGTGCAAGCCTCGGATGGGATTGAGGCGAGGAGCGCAAAAAATAAAATAACGCTGCTAAGGAGATGTCTGGGAATCATTGGCTAGAGAGATGAGTTTAAGAAGTTTATAATCAAGAATTAGAAACATAATATTGAACGTAGGCTTTATTTTTACGGTAGTGTAAGCAGAACTGTGTCAAGGCCATTTTCCTTATTATCTTAACCTCAGATAGGAGACACGATATGCAATCGTGTTTTCCCTATGAGGAGCCTTTCTGGCTGCAAAGTTATCATAATAATCTGAAACGGCTCATATTTTTCCGCTTTATTTTTGTTTTCCTCACAACTTTCCATAACTTTGCGGGCATAAAAGGTAAGAATGATGAAAAAGGGACTGTTTTTCGTGATTTGCAGTGTGTGGTGCGTGGCTGCGATGGCAGTGGATTTGACGCGGACGACGATTGTCTTTCAGACGAAGGACGCGCCGCTCGTTGGACACATGGCGCAGGTGCTGGCTGACGACATAGAGCGTGTGTCGGGCGTGAGGCCTGCGGTCGGAACGAAGAAGGGCAGGGGAGGCTGTGTGTTCCTGAGCACGGTGAAGTGCACGTCGAAGCACAAGGAGCTGCGCGGCACGTGGGAGCGTTTCGCCATAGACACCCGTGGCGGCGACATCTACATCACTGGCTCTGACGCCCGTGGACTGGCCTACGGTGTCCTGCACGTGAGCGAGGCCATTGGCGTCAGTCCGTGGTACTGGTTCGCCGACGTGCCTGTGGATAAGAGCAGCGGACGGGTGCGCGACTACACGGAGACGTTCGTGAGTCGGTCGCCGAGCGTGAAGTACCGCGGCTTCTTCATAAACGACGAGGACTGGGGATTGAAGACCTGGGCTGCGGAGAACTACGAGCGCGAGCTGGGCGACATCGGGCCGAAGACCTACGACCGCGTGTGCGAGCTCATCCTGCGTCTGCGGGGGAATATGCTGGCTCCGGCGATGCACTCGTGCACGGGCGCGTTCTACAGTCACCCCGAGAGCCAGAAGATGGCCGCCAAATGGGGGATTATGATAACGACGAGCCACTGCGAACCGCTGTTGTTCAACAACGCCGCCAAGTCGGAGTGGGACAAGCAGCGCGACGGCGAATGGAATTACGAAACGAACAGCGCCACAATACTGAAAAAACTTGACGACCGCATCCGCGAGACGGCCTCCTACGACAACATCTACACGATGGGTCTGCGCGGCCTGCACGACGAGGCTATGAAGGGGAGCACGAAACCCGAGGACCGCGCCCGCACGCTGGAGAAGGTGTTCGCCGAACAGCGTGCTATTTTGGAGAAATACAAGCGCCGCAAAGCCACCGAGTTGCCGCAGATCTTTGTGCCGTACAAAGAGACGCTGGATATCTACGATGCGGGTCTGCGGGTGCCGGAAGACATCACGCTGGTGTGGCCCGACGACAACTATGGTTACATGAAGCGGGTGAGCAACGCCAGCGAGAGGCGGCGCAGCGGCGGCAGCGGAGTCTATTACCATCTGTCGTATCTCGGCACGCCGCACGACAACCTGTGGATTGCCACCACTCCTCCCGCGCTAATGTACGAGGAGCTGCTGAAGGCCTACAACACCGGCGCAGACCGCTATTGGCTGCTGAACGTGGGCGACATAAAACCCATGGAGATTGAGGTGCAGCAGTTCTTCGATATGGCCTACGACTTCGGGGCCTTCAACTTCGAGAACGCGAACCGCTATCAGGCTGAGTGGCTGACAACGATATTTAAGGATTTAAAGAATGAAGGATTTAAGGATTTAAGGGGGCAGTTCCAGTTTATTCTGGATAACTACTATCGGTTGGCGTGGGATCGCAAGCCGGAATTTATGGGTTATGAGATTGAGTGGGACAGTAAGGAGAACTCGCGGCTTCACGACACGGATTTCTCGTTCGAGACTGGCACGGCGCAGAAGCGGCTGCTGGATTACCAGAACATCTGTTTCGCCTACGATGCCATAGAGCGGGCGGTGGCTCCGGAGATGCGTCCGGCTCTGTTCGAGATGTTGGGCTACGCCGTGCACTCGGCCTATCAGATTAACCGTAAGTTCCTCTACGCACAGGCAAACCACGAGACGGGTGAAGCGTCGTATGCCGAACAGTCGCGCGACGCAGACCGTGAGATAGAGCGGCTGCGCGAACGTTACAACTCGCTGCTCGACGGCAAATGGCGGCAGATGATTTCGCAGGTGCCGCCTGGGTATGTGGCGAAGTATCATCTTATGCCGGAATTCTCGGACAAGCCCACAGCGGACTATCGTCTGCCTGCAAGTCAGATGCATCCGGAAATGTCGAAAAAGATTGACATCGCAAGTCTCGCGCCCACGGCTCCTTTCCGTCTGATTGAGGGCCTCGGCACCGACTGGATTGCTCTGCAGCTGGGGATGTCGGACGATAACTACGGCGCATCGGCCGGACGCAGCGCAGCCATAGATATCCCGATTCCGGAGGTGCGGGCCGGCGCGGACTCGATAACGCTCTGCATCTCCGTGCTCCCGATGTGGCCTGCCACGCAGGACGTGAGCAACCGCTTCGGCGTGAGTGTGGATGGCGGCTCACAGCACGTCTGTGAGAACCGCTTCATTGAGTGGAGTCCCGAATGGAAGTTGCAGGTGCTCGAGAACCGCAAGGAGTTCGTCGTCACACTGCCTCTCGACAAGTCGCGCTCAGAGCACACTCTCACGCTCTGGATTGTGGATCCCGGGCAAATAGTTCAGAAGATCACGTACGAATAAAACAAACAACGGATTACACGGATTTAACGGATTGGCTGCGCGGTTTTTTTATTTTTCACATATAATTACCATGAGATTAGTTCATATAATTATTCATTAATGATAAATTAACGGGCCAATTAATGTTGTTCTTTTTTACACGAATTCAAGACACGAATCAAGCCATAAATTACTCCAAAGTCGTGGGTCTTCGACAAATCTCAAGACACGAAGAGCGTTGCAAGCAACGCATTGGATTTACGTTTATCTCTTTTGCGCTCCGTAGTAGGGCTTTTTTATGTCTTGAATTTGTGATTCAATTTGTGTCTCGAATTTATGGATAGATATTTATGATTATTCGTGTTCGTTTATAAATCCGTCTAATCCGTTAAATCCGTTGTTTTTATTCGATGTTTTTGCGGATTTTGGTGAGGTAAGCGGTCATGGCATCCTCGTCGCGGTCGTCGATGATCTGTAGCAGCTCTTTCAGTTCCGTGCGGATGTTCTCTACCTTCGGTTTCGTGTGCGGGTTGAAGAGGATTTCGCGAAGCAGGGTGTCGTCCTCTGAGAGCACGCCGCGCGCAATCTTCATGTGACGCTTGAAGGTCGTTCCCGGAGTGTCCTGATGTTTCATAACGGCGGAGAAGACGAAGGTGGAGACGAACGGGATAGAGAGCGAGTAGGACATCGTCTCGTCGTGTTCGGCGAAGGAGAGCTCCTTCAGGTTGAGGCCGAGGCGCGTGTAGAGGTCGCGGAAGAAGATGCGCCCCATGTAATCGCCCTCGTTGATGAGGATGGCGTTCTCGTTGGAGAGCTGGCCCAGATTGGCGAATGTAGGACCGAACATCGGATGTGAGGAGACGTAGCGGTGGCCCGTCTGTTCGTAGTATTCCTTGAAGCCCGTCTTCACGCTGCTGATATCAGAGAGGACGCAGTCCTTGCCGATATGCGGCAGCAGCTCGTTGAACACCTGCAGCGTGAATTTCAGCGACACGGCGTTGATGACGAACTCGGGGTTGAAAGCGTCCACCTCGTCGAGCGAGGTGAATCGCTGTGTGTTGTATAGGAAGCGGAGGCGCTTGGGGTCGTTGTCATAAACGGCCACTTCGTGTTCGAAGCTCAGTAGGTCGGTGAAGAACGACCCCATTTTCCCCGCACCAAGAATCAGAATTCGCATGACTTGATTTGACGATTTAACGATTTACGATTTAACGTTTTATTTTTCACAACGGATTATACGGATTTAACGGATTTAGGCTGCGCGAGGTTTTTTCTCTGAACACGTATCGCACGAATTGCACGAATCGAATTAATAATCTGTATAATCCGTTAAATCCGTTGTTTTATTTATTTAGTTGTTCTCTGATGCGTTGTAGTTTTTATTTTACGATTTTACGATTTAACGATTTATTTTTCACAACGGATTACACGGATTTAACGGATTTAGGCTGCGCGAGGTTTTTTTCTCTGAACACGAATCGCACGAATTGCACGAATCGAATTAATAATCCGTTAAATCCGTTAAATCCGTTGTTTTATTTATTTAGTTGTTCTCTGATGCGTTGTAGTTTTTATTTTACGATTTTACGATTTTACGATTTATTTTTCACAACGGATTACACGGATTTAACGGATTTTGGCTGCGCGAGTTTTTTTTCTCTGAACACGAATCCCACGAATCGCACGAATCGAATTTATAATCCGTATAATCCGTATAATCCGTTGTTTTATTTTGATAGCAGCGAACCCAATGTTCAATGTTCAATGTTCAATGAATAAAATTATTTGTTAATAATCTCCATTTGCTGGCGGACGCTCTCCTCATGGATGTGCTCGTAGATGTCCTTGACGAAGTCGGGGGACATGCCGCAGAGGGCTCCCTGAGCACCGCGCTTGTCGAGGATTTCGCTGTATCGGCCGGTCTGAACCACTGCCATATTGTGTTTCTTCTTGTACTCGGCAATCTCGCGGCTGATGCGCATACGTTTGGTGAGAACCTCCATAATCATGTTGTCAAGCTCGTCAATCTGCTTGCGCAGGGCGTTGAGGCTCTCAGTGGTCTCGATGTTGTCGCGAATTACGAGACGGTCCAGAATGAAGTCGAGCACGTCTGGCAACACCTGTTGTTTGGCGTCGCTCCAAGCGCAGTCCGGGTTGCAGTGGCTCTCGATCATCAGTCCCTCGAAGCCCATGTCCATAGCCTGCTGCGAGAGCGGCGCGATGAGGTCGCGACGGCCGCCTATGTGCGACGGGTCGCAGATGATTGGCAGGTTGGGGTAGCGGCGTTTCAGTTCTATGGGCAGGTGCCACATAGGTGAGTTGCGGTAGATCTTCTGATCTACGCTGCTGAAACCGCGGTGAACGGCTGCTATGCGCTGTATGCCGGCACTGTTCATGCGCTGGATAGCTCCAACCCACAGCTCGATGTCGGGGTTCACAGGGTTCTTGATAAGCACGGGCACGTCTGTTCCCCTGAGCGCGTCTGCCAGCGCCTGCATAGAGAAGGGGTTGGCTGTGGTGCGAGCGCCAATCCAGAGTATGTCGATGCCGAATTTCAGAGCCTGCTCCACATGTTCGGGCGTTGCCACCTCGCAGGTGGTGAGAAGGCCGAATTCCTGCTTCACCTTTTGCATCCAAGGCAGGGCCTCCACGCCCTTGCCCTCGAATCCGCCGGGTTTGGTGCGCGGCTTCCAGATGCCGGCGCGGAAGATCTTGATGCCAAGGTTATGCAACTGGCGTGCGGTTTCCATCACTTGTTCCTCGGTTTCGGCAGAGCACGGGCCTGCGATGACGAGAGGGCGCTTGTCCTCGACCCCGGGAAGGGCGAGAGGTTTGAGTTGAAGTTCTTGTTCCATACTTTTATTTTACGATTTACGATTTTACGATTATATTTTTCACAACGGATTACACGGATTACACGGATTTAGGCTGCGCGGCGCTTTTTTACCTGAACACGAATCCCACGAATCGCACGAATCGAATTAATAATCCGTATAATCCGTTAAATCCGTTGTTTTATTTATTTAGTTGTTCTCTGATGCGTTGTAGTTTTTATTTTACGATTTTACGATTTACGATTTTACGATTATATTTTTCACAACGGATTACACGGATTACACGGATTTAGGCTGCGCGGCGCTTTTTCCCTGAACACGAATCCCACGAATCGCACGAATCGAATTTATAATCCGTATAATCCGTTAAATCCGTTGTTTATTAATTTTTAATTGATATCAGCAAGCCCAATTATGCATTATGAATTATGAATTAATTGAACTATTCTTTGAAGTGCTTCGCGCATCTTGTTCTCTTTGGCGCAGAGGGAGATGCGGACGTAGCGTTCGCCGTTTGAGCCGAAGATGAAGCCGGGGGTTATGAACACGCGGGCCTCGTGCAGGATGCGTTCGGTGAGCTGTTCGGCATTCTCGTAACGGTCGGGAATACGTCCCCAGAGGAACATCCCGACCTGGTTCTTGTCGAAGGAGCAACTTAGCGTGGTCATTATCTCTTCGGCTATGGCGCGACGGCGTGCGTAAGTGTTGATGTTGAACTCGCGGTGCCACGCCTCGTCGTTCTTGTACGCTTCGGCAGCTGCCAGTTGTATGCCGCGGAAGGTGCCGCTCTCGATGTTCGACTGCACTTTCAGAATCCACTGGATGAACTGCGGGTTCGTGGCGCAGAGTCCCACACGCCAGCCTGGCATATTGTGGCTCTTGGACATGGAGTTGAACTCGATGCAGCAGTCCTTGGCGCCGGGCACCTGCAGGATGCTGAGACGCTCGTCGCTGAGGATGAAGCTGTAGGGGTTGTCATTTACCACCACGATGTCGTGCTCCTTGGCGAATCGCACCAGACGCTCGTAGGTCTCGCGGCAGGCCCGTCCGCCTGTGGGCATATTGGGGAAGTTGGTCCACAACAACTTTATTTGAAGCCCCTCTCCGGGCCCCTCTCCGGCTCCCCCCGTGGGGGGGAGAGAAGCCGTGGGCTTACTCTTTACGAGTTCTTCCAGCTGGTCAAAATCGGGTTGCCAGCCGTTGTCCTCGCGCAGGTTATAGTTGATGATGTTGGCACCGAGAATTTTCGACAGAGAGGTGTAGGTGGGATACCCAGGATTCGGCACAAGAACGCCGTCGCCGGGATTCACGAACGCGAGCGTGACGTGCAGGATGCCCTCCTTAGAACCGATGAGCGGGAGCACCTCTGTCTTCGGGTCTAAATCGACATTGTACCAACGCTTGTAGAAGCCTGCCATAGCCTCGCGCAGCTCCGGCGTACCCATAGTGGGCTGGTAACCGTGAGCGTTCGGCTGGCGTGCCACCTCGCACAGTTTCTCTATGGTCTGTTCCGATGGCGGCATATCCGGGCTGCCGATTGCCAGGGAAATGATGTCTTTGCCCTCGGCGTTCATCTGTGCCACTTCTTTCAGCTTGCGGCTGAAATAGTATTCTTGCACTAAACTAAGTCTGTCTGCAGGTAACATTTTTATATTTTACGATTTAAAGATTTTACGATTATATTTTTCACAACGGATTACACGGATTACACGGATTTAGGCTGCGCGGCGCTTTTTTACCTGAACACGAATCCCACGAATCGCACGAATCGAATTTATAATCCGTATAATCCGTTAAATCCGTTGTTTTATTAATTTTTAATTGATATCAGCAAGCCCAATTATGCATTATGAATTATGAATTAACAAAGGTTTTGTATTCTCCCAGAATTTTCAAGTCCTTTGTCAGAGGGATAATGGCATCGACGGCCTGGCGGTAGCGCACAAGCGAGGTGAACACCACATCGACGTAGAACAGATATTCCCACTCGCGACCGATTATCGGCAGCGACTGGATTTTGGTGAGGTTTATCTTGTAGAACGAAAGGATGGCAAGCACGGCCGAGAGGCTTCCCTCCTCGTGAGGCAGTGAGAAGACGATGCTCGATTTGTTTGCCTCGGTGATGGGCCGTAGCAGGTCGGCTTTCTGAGGAGCCGAACAGACGAGGAAACGGGTGAAGTTGTGTTTGTTGTCCTCGATGCCCTCTTCCAAAACCTTCAGTCCGTAAAGGCGGGCGGCGTCGGCGTGGCAGATGGCAGCCCACCCCTTATGGTGACCCTCTGCAATCATGCGGGCCGAACCGGCGGTGTCCTCGGCTTCGACTACACGCAGTTCGGGGTGCTGTTCAAGATAGTGGCGTGTCTGCATCAGCGCGACGGGGTGGGAGTGGACTTCGGTGATTGTGTCCCAGTCGTCCTCGGGCAAGCAGCAGATGCTGTGCGTGATGTGCAGCTTGTATTCGCCGACCACCGTAGTGCCGCTGTCGCGGAGCAACTCGTAGTTGTGCAGCAGCGAACCGGCAATGGTGTTTTCTATTGCGGCCATAGCGATAACGGTGGGGTCTTCTGCCACGGCCTTATATACCTGCTCGAAAGTGGAGCAGCAGATGAGCTGCACCTGCTCGTTCTTGAAGAAGTGGTGAGCGGCAATGTCGTGGAAGCTGCCTTCGATGCCTTGGATTGCGATGCGTTTCATATCTTGTGTCTGAGTTATTTAAAAGAGAAAACCCGCTCCTTGTTCTGGAAGCGGGATTATTTAGTTATGCTTTGTTGTTTGGGTCATATTCTGCTCAACTTAACTGTCACGACCTCCCGCTTCACCTTTGCTGGGTAAAGTAATACCAGGAGTAAAAGTAGAAGTTGTGCTTCATATATATATTAATGCCATTTTTTACGTGCATCTTCTGAAATGCGGGACAAAAGTAGGCGTTTTCTGTCAATTTACCAACAAAATCGCCATATTTTTCAAAAAAAACATCATTTGGACACGCTAATCGGACATTTTTTCTTACCTTTGCCCACGTGAACAAAATTATTTGAGTCTATGAAACGACTTCTCCACATTTCCGGCCTATTGATTCTCATCTGTATCGCTTTCGCCTGTTGCTCGAAGGACGACAACGGCCCATCGGACCAAGAAGCACCTGACACAACAACCAAGGTGAAGATACCCTTGATAACATTTGAACCCACGGACAGTACGTGGAAGCTTCGTCTCACGAACCCCGACGACTCGTTGGTAAAATGGCGTGTGGATAATGAAATATGGTGGCTCACGTGCGAGCCTTCGTCCGGGCGCATCAAAGCAAAAGGTATGGATTCGTTGATGCTGATTGTTGACCGCACTGGCTGCTCAGCCGGAGAATACGACGGTTCGTTCTACATCACCGTCGGCAAGAACCGCCGCCAGGTGGATGTGATAATGAAAGTGGAGTGAGGAGGGGCCTAAAATATTTATACTACTATGAATCATTTGGTTATTATGGCGGGCGGAATAGGAAGCCGCTTCTGGCCAATGAGTACCGAGGACTGTCCAAAGCAGTTCATCGACGTATTGGGATGCGGCAAGACTCTCTTGCAACTGGCGGTGGAGCGTTTTGCCGGTATCTGTCCTCCGGAGCGCATCTGGGTGGTGACATCCGAGCGCTATGCGGCTCTTGTCCACGAACAACTGCCGGATGTGCCTGAGAATCACATCCTGCGCGAGCCGGTGCGCCGCAACACAGCCCCCTGTATCGCCTACGTGAGCTGGCGCATCAAAGCCGAGGATCCGCAGGCAAATATCGTGGTGTCGCCTTCGGACCATATCGTTATGGATGTGCGGGAGTTCCAGCGTGTTATCAAAAGCGCCTTGTCCTTCACGGCCGAGAGCGACTCTATAGTCACGCTCGGTATGAAACCCACCCGCCCTGAGACGGGTTATGGGTACATACAGGCCGACCTGAGTATGGGCTGTCCGCGCAACAGGGAGATCTACCGCGTGGATACCTTCCATGAGAAACCCGATCTGGAGACGGCCCGCAAATATATCAGCCGCAACAACTACTTTTGGAACAGCGGACTCTTCCTGTTCCGCGTCACGACCATTGTAAACGCGCTGCGTATCTATCAGCCCGAGCTCTCATGCATCTTCGAGGATTTGTTGCCCATCTACGGCACACCGCAGGAGCAGGAAGCCATAAACGAGCATTTCCCTGAGTGCCCCTCAATATCAATCGACTACGCCGTGATGGAAAAGGCCGACGAGATATTCGTCTTCCCCGCTTCGTTCGGCTGGAGCGACCTCGGCACGTGGGGCTCGCTGCGTGACCAGTCTGTAGCTGACGCCAACAACAATGTGTGCATAGGCCGGAACATCCAGCTCTACGAGACCTCCAACTGCATAGTGCATACTATGGGCGAGCGCAAGGTTGTAGTTCAGGGCCTTGACGGATATATTGTTGCCGAGCAAGACGGACAGTTGCTCATCTGCCGCCTCTCGGAGGAACAGCGAATATCAAAGTTCTGAGAGAATTCATAATGCATAATGCATAATTCATAATTGGGCTGGCTGCTATCAATTAATAAACAACGGATTTAACGGATTATACGGATTATAAATTCGATTCGTGCGATTCGTGGGATTCGTGTTCAGGTAAAAAAGCGCCGCGCAGCCTAAATCCGTGTAATCCGTGTAATCCGTTGTGAAAAACAAATCGTAAATCGTCAAATCGTAAATTTAATAGGTGTTGTCAAACATAGTTCTGCGTGCAATTGAACCCGAAGATCTGGAACTGGTTTATCGGATAGAGAATATCCCCGACTATTGGCATTGGGGACCGACTACTGTGCCATATTCACGGTATGCACTGCGCCAGTATCTTCAGGAGACACAGAACGACCTCTTTGCCGACCGTCAGGTGCGGCTTGTTGCTCAGTGCGGCGCTGAGGCCGTGGGGCTCGCAGACCTCACAGACTTCGACCCCGTGCACCAGCGGGCGCAGGTAGGCATCTGTCTTCTGCCTGAGTATCAGGGCAAACGACTTTCTCTGCCCATCCTGCAGGCTCTGAAAGACTATGCCACACGACTGCATCTGCGCCAGATATATGCTGTAGTGTCCGTTACGAACACCCCCGCGATGCACCTCTTCGCGTCGGCTTCCTTCAACCACACAGCGACCCTACACTCCTGGCTTCATCTTCAGGACAACACCTTCACGGATGCAGCTGTCTGGCAACTTTTAATTAATTCATAATGCATAATTAATAATTCATAATTCATAATTGGGCTCGCTGCTAACAATAAACGAACACGAATCTACCTAATCACACGAATTTAGGATTTAATGTTTTTAACGAAAACAATAAGCAACAATATACAAAAATACAGACCAACAATGACAAATATTATTATTCCTAATTCTTGGATTGAAATTTTGCGTATTCTTACGAATTCTTTTCCAAATTGTCGCGCCAGCATAAATCCGTTAAATCCGTGTAATCCGTTGTTTGTGAGAATATTCCCACATTTGTTGTTATTGTTCGCTGCTGTGTCAGTTTCGGCGCAGACGAACTATGACTTCTCCAAGTTGCAGACGGAGAAGCTGAACCGTGGCGTTGTGGCTTTCCGCTGTGCGCCGGACAGTGTGGCCGTCTCGTGGCGTTATCTGCCTACGGATCCCGCCGATGTGGAGTTTTGTGTAGTGCGCAACGGCAAAGAGACCGTAGCAGTTGTCGGAGCGGGTCAGCCCACATTCGTCAAGGACTGTCTGCCAGCAGGTAAGACGGCGACATACGAAGTTGCGGCTGTAAGCGGTAAGACGAAAATAAAAGAAGCCAAGGGAAAGTGGACTGTGGCTGCCAACGCGCCAGTGGGCTATCTGGAGTTATCGCTGCAGCGGCCTGACAGTATTCCCAACACCATCAGGGGCGAGGCGATTAGCTACACACGATATGTTGCAAACGACGCCACCGCTGCCGACTTGGACGGCGACGGACAGATGGAGATTATTCTGAAGTGGGATCCCACAGACAGCCGCGACAACTCGCAGAGCGGCCTCACTTCGCCAACAATTATCGATGCCTATCGTCTTGACGGACAACGTCTTTGGCGCATCAATCTCGGACGGAACATCCGCTCAGGGGCTCACTACACGCAGTTCCTCGTGGCTGACTTCAATGGCGACGGACGTGCCGAGCTGATTTGTCGAACATCCGACTGTACAATAGACGGCAAGGGCAAGGTGCTCGGAGACGCTTCGGCAGACCACCGCCGCCAGTTGGACAATCAGGTTTATCAGGCCAACGGCAATCCACGGGAGCAGTTCCGCGGCCCCGCCTGGCCAAAAGAGATTGACAGGAAGAGTCGCAAGGGCGGCTTCATATATAAAGGCCCGGAGTGGCTTACCGTTTTCGACGGCAAGACCGGCCGAGCCATTAGCACCGTAGATTATCTGCCGGCTCGCGGCGAGATAGGAGGGTGGGGCGATAACTACGCCAACCGCTCCGACCGCTTCCTTGCAGCCACGGCCTATCTTGACGGCAAACATCTTAGTGCCGTCTTCTGTCGTGGTTATTACACCCGCACAGGTATCGCGGCATACGATTTCGACGGCAAGAAACTGACTCTGCGCTGGCTCTTCGACACCAATGGCAGTCTGTTGCCCTCGGCGGCTAACCCCTCAACCCTGGAGCAGGTGCTGCCTTCGACCCCGCAGAAGGACGGCAAAACGCTCGCTTCGTATGCCGGACAGGGAAACCACAATCTCCGCGTGGCAGATGTCGATGGCGACGGATGCGACGAAATAACCTACGGTTCGATGGCTGTGGATAACGACGGCATCGGCCTATATAACACAGGCTTTGGCCACGGCGACGCGATGCATCTGACCTCATTCTCATTGGGCGCGCCGCTCAGTGTGTGGGATTGCCATGAGAACAAACGGGACGGCTCAGAGCTCCGCGATGCACGCACGGGCAAAGTAATCTTCCAGATTCTCTCCCCGTCGGATGTGGGCCGTTGCATGGCAGCCGACATCAGCGCCTCGAATCCCGGACTGGAGATGTGGTCGTCCGCTTCTGGCGGCATCTGCGACATTCGTGGCGAAGTAATAGACAGCACGGCCCGCGTGCCTATCAATTTCGGCATTTGGTGGGACGGAGACCTTCTGCGTGAACTCCTTGATCACGAGACCGTAAGCAAGTACGTCGGTGCCCGCAACTGCACTCCTCTGATGAAGATGGAAGGGTGCGCCTTCAACAACGGCTCAAAATCCAACCCGAGCCTCTGCGCTGACATCCTCGGCGACTGGCGCGAAGAGGTCGTTGTCCGCACGGCTGACAGCCGCAGCCTGCGCATATACATCTCTCCGATTCCCACGCGCTACCGCTTCCACACTTTCCTCGCGGATCCGGTCTATCGCCACAGCGTGACGATGCAGAATATAGGTTACAACCAGCCCACGAACGTCGGTTTCTATTTCGGCGCAGAACTTGAAGGCAGCGGCCTCCTGTTCCGTGGATGGCAATTTTAAGCTGCTATCAATTGAAAACAACGGATTTAACGGATTTATCGGATTATTAATTCGATTTGTGCGATTCGTTGGATTCGTGTTCAAGAAAAAAGCGCCGCGCAGCCTAAATCCGTTAAATCCGTGTAATCCGTTGTGAGAAATAAATAGTAAATCATTAAATAGTAAAATAATCGTTATGAGAGCAATCGTAAAGTCTTCAACATTCATTTGTTACATTTTATTCTTTATTGCGATGTCTGCTTCTGCGCAGACAAAACGAGTACTGTCACCCGATAGGATGACGTATATTGACTTTAAAGTAGAGGGTGGAAAAGCCTCGTATGCAGCTGGTTATCGTTGCATTGACAAAAAAGATACCATTGATGTCCAGATGCTCGAACCCTCGCCTTTAGGGCTGAAGGGAACATTTGGAGATCTGACTCAGGGCCTCAAACTCCTTGACAGCGAAGTGAAACATTCGGGGCATCCTCGCATTTATCATCTGCGTCAGGGAAAACAGTCGAAAATCACATACGACCCCGTTGAGGCCAAGTTCCTTCTTGTCAACGAGCAGAGCAAGGTTCGCTTCACGATTGAATTCCAGGTCTCGAACAATAACATTGCTTTCCGCTATCATCTGCTCCCGTACGGAGAGACTCTGTCGGCTGTAGTCACAGAAGAAGCAACAGGGTTTGATATGCCCACAGGCACAAAGGCTTTCATCTGCCCGCAGAGCGACCCGATGATAGGCTGGAAACGTACGAAACCCTCGTACGAAGAGGATTATATTTGGGACGAATTCGCCACTACCCGTTCCAAGTATGGCCACGGATGGACCTTCCCCTGTCTTTTCCGTGTACCCTCGTGGTCGGGACAGGCCGACGGGTGGGTTCTTATCTCTGAGACTGGCGTAACGGGAAATTATTGCGGAAGTCACCTCTCCGATGCCACGCCGAGCGGTCTCTTCCGTATTGCTTATCCTATGGAAGGAGAGAACAACGGTTTTGGCAGTACGGGCGCACAGATTGGTCTCTCGGGCGACGGCACCTCGCCCTACGACGACGTTTCCGGCTTTACCCCCTGGCGCACTATCACCCTTGGCCCGTCTCTGAAACCTATTGTTGAAACCACCATCGCTTGGGATGTCGTTGAACCGCTCTATGAGCCGTCAATCCATTACAAAGGTTCCCGCAACACTTGGTCTTGGATAATCTGGCAGGATGCAAGCATAAACTACAAAGATCAGGTGGCATTTATCGACCTCGCCGCATCGCTCGGCTGGGAAGGCTGTCTTATCGACGGCGGATGGTTTAAGAACATTGGCCGTCAGCGTATGGAAAAGCTCTTCGATTATTGTAAGCAGAGGGGCGTGAATCCCTGGGTCTGGTATAACAGCAACGGCGGATGGAACGACGCGCCGCAGTGCGCCCGACATTGTATGAGCAACTCTATCAGCCGCAAGGCAGAGATGCGATGGCTGCACGCCCACGGCGTTGCTGGAATAAAGGTGGATTTCTTCGCCGGAGACAAGCAGGAGACTATGCGCCTCTACGAGGCAATCCTCTCTGATGCCAACGACTACGGGATTCAGGTAATCTTCCACGGATGCACTCTGCCACGCGGCTGGGAGCGTATGTACCCGAATTATTGCAGTTCGGAGGCCGTGCTCGCCAGCGAGAACCTCGTGTTCAGTCAGGGCTTCTGCGACATGGAAGCCAAGAACGCCTGCCTGCATCCCTTTGTCCGTAACGCCACGGCTTCGATGGAATATGGCGGCACAGTACTGCAGAAACGTCTCAACCGTAGTAACGACGGAGGCTCGACACGCCGCACCTCAGACGTCTTCGAATTGGCCACTGCCATCGCTTTCCAGAGCAGCGGACAGAACTTCGCCCTCACGCCGCGCAACCTCACTGAGCAGCCTCAGTTTGAGATTGATTTCATGAGACAGGTGCCGACAACGTGGGACGAGACCCGCTTCATTGATGGATACCCGGGCAAATACATCGTGATGGCACGTCGCAAGGCCGCCCGCTGGTATATCATTGCAATGAACGCAGAACCGACAGCAAAGAAGCTCTCCATAGACCTCTCTGCCTTCTTCCCAAAGAACACTCCGCTCGCTTATCTCCACGATGGAATTGATGGCAAGTCACCCTCCAAAACTACCATGAATACGGACAAGAAAGGCTGTGTTTCGGTAACTGTAAAGCCCCAGTGCGCGGCAATACTTCATAATTGATTTCCTCTGACTTGCTGACATTTAAGCATAAAAAGTAGTAAGAAACTTTAAAATGAAGAAAGAATCGGGAAAAATCCTTTTCCGATAGCTTGTTTTTTTGTACCTTTGCCGCGAATTAGGAAACAATCAATCACGATAGAAATGGGTTTTTTCAATTTTTTCTCAAAGAATAAAGAGGCGCAGAAGGAAACTCTGGACAAAGGGCTGGAAAAGACCAAGGAGAGTTTCTTTGGCAAACTGGCTCGTGCAGTGGCCGGAAAGAGCAAGGTTGATGATGACGTGCTGGACAATCTGGAGGAAGTGCTGGTGACGAGCGATGTGGGGGTGGATACAACCCTCAGCATCATCGAACGCATCGAAGCCCGTGTGGCACGTGACAAGTATGTCGGAACAGACGAACTGAATAATATCCTCCGCGATGAAATAGCACAGCTGCTCACTGAGAATAACACCACCGACACCGAAGGATTCTCCATTGCCAGCGACAAACGGCCGTACGTCATTATGGTTGTTGGTGTGAACGGAGTGGGCAAGACTACAACAATCGGCAAACTGGCCTGGCAGTTTAAGCAGGCTGGACTGAAGGTGATGTTGGGTGCAGCCGACACGTTCAGAGCCGCTGCCGTGGAACAGATTGCTATCTGGGGCGAGCGCGTAGGAGTGCCTGTTGTAAAACAGCAGATGGGTGCAGATCCTGCATCTGTGGCTTTCGACACGCTGCAAAGTGCGGTGGCAAACTATGCAGATGTGGTGCTGATAGACACCGCAGGACGTCTGCATAACAAGAAAGGCCTTATGGACGAGCTCTCGAAAATCAAACGTGTGATGCAGAAGGTCGTGCCTGATGCACCGCATGACGTGATGCTCGTACTTGACGGCAGCACCGGACAGAACGCATTCGAACAGGCGCGACAGTTCACCGCTGCTACTGAGGTGACATCGCTAACCATCACGAAGCTCGACGGCACAGCCAAGGGCGGAGTGGTGCTCGGCATATCAGATCAGTTCAAGATTCCCGTCCGATACATCGGTCTGGGAGAAGGAATGGAAGACTTGCAGCCCTTCAACAGTCGCGAATTTGTAAACTCACTGTTTGGAAATTGAGCCCAATTATGAATTATGCATTATGCATTATGAATTGAAAAAAACTGTTGATGTAATCACCATGGGGTGCTCGAAGAATCTTGTAGATTCCGAGAACCTGATGGGAATGTTGGTCGCCGACGGCTGGCAGGTGACACATGATGCAGAGCGCCCACAGGGGCGGATTTGTGTCATTAACACCTGCGGGTTCATTGCAGACGCCAAGGAAGAGAGCATCAATATGATTTTGGAGCAGGGCGAGAGGCGAAAACGCGGCGAACTGGACATGCTTATCGTTATGGGGTGCCTGTCTGAGCGTTATCTCGCCGACCTCGAAGCCGAAATTCCGGAGGTAGATGCGTGGTACGGTAAATGGGACTGGGCCGGAGTCAGAGAACTGATTAAGGGGAAACAGGACGAAGCCGCCGAAAGACGGTCGGAGCGAATCCTGACCACGCCCTCTCATTATGCATATATAAAGATTTCCGAGGGGTGCAACCGCAGATGCTCCTATTGTGCTATTCCGCTAATCACGGGGGCGCACAGGAGCCGACCCAAGGAAGAGATACTGAATGAGGTGCGGATGCTCGTGAGGCGCGGAGTCAAAGAGTTCCAGATTATAGCTCAGGAACTGACCTATTACGGCCTGGATCTGTATAAACGCCGCGCTATTGCCGAACTGATAGACGAGATGGCACAAATCGAAGGCGTGGAGTGGATACGTCTGCATTACGCTTACCCTTCGGAATTCCCGTGGGAGTTGCTCGACGTGATGCGCCGCCACGAGAATGTGTGCCGCTATCTCGACATCGCCCTGCAACACATTTCCAACCCCGTACTGACAGCTATGCGCCGACATATCACAAAAGAGGAAACATACGCTTTTGTGAAGAGGCTGAGACGCGAGGTTCCGGGGATTCACATCCGCACGACGCTTATGGTGGGCCATCCGGGCGAGACCGACGAGGCTTTTACAGAGCTGATGGATTTCGTGAAGTGGGCTCGTTTCGAGCGCATGGGGGCGTTCGCCTACTCAGAGGAGGAGGGTACTTACAGCGCAGCGAATTTCGAAGACGATATACCGGAAGATATAAAGCAGTCGCGTCTGTCGCGTCTGATGCGTCTGCAACAGCGCATTTCGGCTGAGGTGCAGGAGGAGAAGGTTGGCCAGGTGATGCGAGTTATCATAGACCGCGAGGAAGGCGATTACTGGTTGGGACGTACAGAATTCGACTCGCCGGAGGTAGATCCCGAGGTGCTGATTGAACGAAGTGCGGCTCCCGACATCTCCATAGGCAACTTCTACCAGGTGCGAATTGAAAGTGCAGACGATTTCGACCTCTATGGGAAGGTTAGCGCAGCCTAATTATGAATTATGAATTAAGAATTATGCATTAAATATAATTCTATGAATAATAAACAGCTAATTAGCGAAATGAGCAAGCGTACAGGGCTCTCGGCTTCTGACACGCAGACCATGATAAACGGTCTGGTGGCAGAGATGACTGATGCGCTTGTCTCCGAGGGCGCACTGACGATTAAGCAGTTTGGCGCTTTTGAGGTAAAGAAGAAGGTGGAACGTGTCTGTCTGACACCCACAGGACAGAGGGTGCTTGTCCCGCCCCGTCTGGCTTTGTCGTTTAAACCCAGTCCCGCTCTGCGTGAGCGTATTGGAGAAGGAGAGGAGATAGAGTTATGAATACCCGTGTAAGTCTTTCGGATCTGACTGATGCTTTGGCACGCAGATGCGGTGCCGGCAAAAAACAGACAGAGCAGTTTGCCCGTCTCTTCTTTGAAGTGGTGTCTGAGAACCTGATTAAGGACAAGATTGTGAAGGTTCGTGGTCTCGGCACATTCAAGCTCGTTGATGTGGAAGAGCGTGAGAGTGTGAACATAAACACTGGTGCACGCATAGTGATCCCGGCTCACAGCAAATTCACGTTTACACCGGATCCCGTGATGCGTGACGAGATAAACAAGCCTTTCGCCGATTTCGAGGCCACTCCGCTTAACGAAGATGTTGATCTGAGTGAAATCAATGCCATTGGGTCAGAGGCTCCGGAAACTCCTGAGACTCCAGAAGTTCTGGAAGTTCCTGAATCTTCTGAAACTCCGGAAACCCTTGACACTCCCGAAACTCCCGAAACTCCCGAAACTTCTGAGACTCCTGAAACTCCTGAAACCCCGGAAACCCCTGAGATTCCGGAAGCCCCCGAAGATTACGATAAACCTGAGCATGTCGGTGAAGTCGGAGAGGTCGATGAGGCTGTATTGGTGAAGCGTGCCGCCGTGGTTGAACATGCTGATGTTGTGCGCAATGCCGATTTAACAAAAGAGAGCAAAAATCGCTGGTATATTGTGCCGCTGTTGGTGCTTGGAGCTGTGTTGCTGTTTGGCTTTGGATATTTTCTTGGCGGAGGCGACCGTCTGCATTTCAACCGCTTGGTTAATGATATTGCTGAAAAGGCGCAGAAGGAAAAGACAGAAGCAGCTAAACCCAAAGTGCAGACCAAGGAGGATTCAATCAAAGCTGTGCAGGCCAAACAGCGTGCTGAGCGCGAGGCTGCAGAGAAAGCAGCTCGTGAAGAGAAAGAACGTCTGCTTCGTGAACAGGAGGAGGCTATTGCCAAATATCCGCAGGTCGAAGGCGGTGAGTTTATCATCATCGGCGAGATCGGAACAGACACGATGAAGGTGGGACGCACGCTCCAGAACATCTCACGTAAGTATTTAGGCAAAGCAGATTACTACGTGTATATTTGTGCCATTAACGGGATAAAGAACCCGGACATTGTGCCTAAGGACGCTGTGCTGATTCTGCCAAAACTAAGGCGTAAACAATAAACATTCATCAATCATCAATAAACAATGTTAATTTAGGGCGTGGCAAAGTACAACGAGTTCCGATTTTCGCTACCTTCGCGCCACGAAACTAAAAAATGATATAGAAATACCCATGGCAGAATCTTTTGATATCCGCGAATTGAACGAGCGGATTGAGCGCCAAAGCGCATTTGTGACCCATCTTATGACGGGCATGGATCAGGTAATAGTAGGGCAGCGACACCTCGTGGAGTCGCTGCTTATCGGGCTGTTGAGCGACGGACATGTGTTGCTTGAAGGTGTCCCCGGACTGGCAAAGACACTGGCCATTAAAACCCTTGCAAACCTCATCGATGCCAAGTTCAGCCGAATTCAGTTTACTCCCGACCTCTTGCCTGCCGACGTCGTTGGCACAATGATCTATTCGCAGAAGGACGAACGCTTCGTCGTGGAACAAGGCCCCGTTTTCGCCAACTTCGTGTTGGCAGACGAAATCAACCGTGCTCCGGCAAAAGTGCAGAGTGCTTTGCTGGAAGCTATGCAGGAGCGTGAGGTGACGATAGGCAAGAACACATTCCAGCTGCCCGCTCCGTTCCTTGTGCTGGCAACTCAGAACCCGATTGAGCAGGAGGGTACTTATCCTCTGCCCGAGGCGCAGGTGGACCGTTTTATGCTGAAGGTCGTTATTGACTATCCCAAACTGGAAGAAGAGAAGCGTATTATCCGTCAGAATATCACGGGCGAGAAGACACAGATCAAGCCTGTGCTCAGTCCCAAGGAGATTATGGAAGCCCGCGATGTAGTGCGTCAGGTTTATCTCGACGAGAAGATTGAGCAGTATATCGCAGACGTGGTGTTTGCCACACGTTACCCCGACCGCTATGGAATGACGGAAATGAAGGACTATATAGAGTTTGGCGGAAGCCCCCGTGCTTCCATCAATCTCGCTCTCGCAGCCCGTTCGTATGCGTTTATCAAGCGTCGCGGATATGTTATCCCGGAGGATGTTCGCGCCGTGGCTCACGATGTGCTGCGTCACCGCATCGGCCTATCGTATGAGGCTGAGGCCAATAACATCTCCGCAGAGGAAATCGTATCACGCATTCTGAACAAGGTAGAAGTGCCTTAATGGAAACGTCTGAGATACTTAAGCGCGTCCGGCAGATTGAGATTAAGACCCGAGGACTCTCCAACAACATCTTTGCTGGAGAGTACCACTCTGCCTTCAAGGGACGAGGTATGGCCTTTTCCGAAGTGCGAGAGTACCAATATGGAGACGACATCCGTGATATCGAGTGGAACGTAACTGCCCGATTTAACAAGCCGTTTATCAAGGTGTTTGAGGAGGAGCGCGAGCTCACGGTGATGCTGTTGGTAGATGTAAGCGGCAGTTTGGATTTCGGCACCGTTTCCCAGACCAAACGCGAGATGGTGACGGAGATTGCAGCTACACTTGCATTCAGTGCCATTCAGAACAACGATAAGATTGGCGTCATATTCTTCTCAGACCATATTGAGAAATTTATTCCGCCGAAAAAAGGACGCAAACACATCCTCTATATCATCCGCGAGCTGATAGACTTCCAACCGGAGAATCAGCATACGGATCTGGGGCAGGCTGTGGAATATATGACTCAAGTAATCAAACGGCGCTGCACATGCTTCATACTAAGTGACTTCATTGACTCAAAGGATTTCAGCCAGTCACTAATCATTGCCAACCGGAAACACGATGTCGTGGCGATTCAGGTCTATGACCGTAGAGTGGCAGAACTTCCGAATGTCGGCCTGCTGCGTGTTCAGGATGCTGAAACAGGGCATTTGGCCTGGATTGATTCTTCCAGCCGTTCCGTACGTAACGCCTACGCAAGGTGGTGGAAATCGCAGTCGGCTCGTCTGCGAGACACCTTCACACGCAGTAGCGTGGATGCTGTGAGCGTCCGAACCGACGGTGACTATGTGAGTGCGTTAAGAGAACTGTTCGCAAAGCGAGGAGGGAGAAGACGATGAAACTATACATTAATATATTAATAGGGACGGTGCTGCTGATGGTGGCTTCGATGTCCGTGCAGGCGCAGGTGACTGTGGAGGCGCGCATCGACACACTCGTGATGCTAATCGGACAGCAGCGTGAACTGACTCTTGAGGTTACCTGCGGCAGCAATCAACGTCTTGAGATGCCTGTGATGCAGCCAATGCAGCCGTTGAAGGACGGCGTGGAGTTGGTTGAGCGTCTCGGATTGGACACCGTGAAACTCAACGACGGCAAACGTATGCAGGTACGTGAGCGTTGGACTATCACGGCTTTCGATTCCGCGTTGGTTTATTTACCTCCTTTTGAGGTTAAAGTGGATGGCAAGCCTTACACTTCTAAATCGTTGGCACTTAAGGTGCTGACAGTTCCTGTTGACACAGTTCACCTTGACCGCTTCGCAGGTCCAAAGGACATTCAGGATAACCCGTTCTCATGGGAAGACTGGTCTCCCGTGTTTTGGTGGAGCGTCCTTTTGCTCCTTGTAGCTTCGCTGCTGACTTACGTGGCAGTTCGATATCATCAGAACAAACCGATTATCCGCATAATCAAACGTGTCGTGAAGCTCCCGCCTCATCAGGTGGCTATGGCTGAGATAGAGCGAATCAAAGTGGAGAAGAAGTGGGCAGAGGAAGACAGCAAGGAATATTATACCCTGCTGACAGATGCCCTCAGGACATATATCCGCGACCGCTTCGGATTCAATGCTACAGAAATGACTTCTTCGGAAATCATTGAGCGACTGATGCAGGAGGGTGACGAAAACACTCTGGCTGAGTTGCGAGACCTGTTCCAGACAGCTGACCTGGTTAAGTTCGCCAAGTGGACAACCCTCATCGGCGAGAACGACAAGAATCTTATCAATGCCATAGATTTCATCAACCAGACCAAGGTCGAAGTTGATCCTAACGCCAAGGCTGAGCCCGAAGAAATAACAGTGGAGGAGCGTCAAAACCGTGCCCGCTCTCTCACAATGCGTACAGCCATAGCGTTGCTCTCGCTTGTCTCGCTGGCTTTGTTAGGTTATGTAGGCTGGCAAATATTTGACCTTATCCGATAACATATAAAAAGCAAGATGCAATTATCACAACCATATTTCCTGCTGTTGGCGCTTCTGCTTATACCTTATATCGTATGGTATATTATGCGCAATCAGAACAGTTCGCCTTCACTCAGGGTCAGCACCACTGAGATGGTTCGTCTGGCTTCCGGAGGATTCCGCCAGCATCTCGTGCATCTGCCTTTCCTGTTGCGGATGCTCACGTATCTGATGATTGTTGTTGTGCTTTGCCGTCCGCAGACCTCAAACTCGTGGAGCGACAGGCATATCGAGGGCATAGATATCATGCTCTGTATGGATATATCCACCTCAATGCTGGCTGAGGACTTGCGTCCCAATCGTCTTGAAGCTGCCAAAAAGGTCGCCTCGGAGTTTATTTCCGGGCGTCCGAATGACAATATCGGTCTGACGATCTTTGCCGGAGAGTCATTCACGCAATGTCCAATGACCACAGACCACGCCGTTCTTCTGAATCTGTTTCAGGGCCTCCGTTGCGACATGGCTCAGCAGGGACTTATCGAGGACGGAACAGCTATTGGAATGGGACTTGCGAATGCAATCACTCGTCTGAAAGACTCCAAAGCTAAGTCAAAAGTGATAATCCTACTCACCGACGGTTCGAACAATGCCGGTGATATCTCACCGCAGACCGCAGCTCAGATTGCCAAGAGCTTCGGCATCCGCATATATACCATCGGCGTCGGAACGACAGGCACCGCGCGTTATCCGGTAATTGTCGGCGGACATACTGAATACCTGAATATCCCGGTTGAGATTGACGAGAAGACCCTTGCAGCTATCGCAAGTGCCACCGACGGCGAGTTTTATCGTGCCACAAACAACTCAAAACTACGCGAAGTCTATCAGGAGATTGACAAACTGGAAAAGACGAAGATGAACGTGCGCAAATACTCAAAGCGCTATGAGGCTTACGGTCTCTTCGCTCTCATCGCCTGCCTCAGTCTGTTGCTCGAACTGCTTCTCCGCGAAACAATACTCAAGCGAATACCGTAATAACGCCATATAGCCGCAAAATCGTAAAATAATTAAATCGTTAAATCGTAAAATATAACTGTGTTTCGATTCGAGAATCCCATATATCTGTATGCTTTGGCCATAATCCCGCTTCTGGCCTTGATTCATTATGGAATGAATTTGCTGCGTCGCCGTCGTCTTCGCACTTTCGGTGACCCGGATCTGATGAAAGCTCTTATGCCTGATGTCTCCGTTTGGCGTCCGGAAGTGAAGTTCTGGCTCGTAGCCACGGCCCTCGCAATGATGATTGTCTGTCTGGCCCGTCCGCAGTACGGAACAAAGATAGACACTCGCAAGCGTAAAGGTATAGAAGTAATTATGGCTTTGGATGTCAGCAACTCGATGCTGGCAGAGGATGTCCGTCCGAGCCGTCTGGACAAGTCTAAGATGCTTATCAGCAATCTTGTTGATAACATGACAGATGATAAGCTTGGCCTCATCGTTTATGCAGGAGACGCATACGTACAGCTCCCCATCACGAGCGACTATGTATCTGCCAAGATGTTCCTGGACAATATCTCGCCTGCGATGGTAAGTGTTCAGGGTACGGACATAGCCACAGCCATAGACCTAGCCACGCACAGCTTCACACAGCAGGAGGGCATCGGACGAGCCATTTTTGTCATCACCGACGGTGAGGATAACGAGGGTGGGGCAGTGGAGTCTGCCAAGGAAGCCCTGAAGAAAGGTATGCGTGTCTATGTGCTCGGTGTGGGTTCGCCGGCCGGAAGCCCTATTCCAATCCCCGGCAGCAGTCACTTCATAACGGACAACAGCGGCAATACCGTGGTCTCAAAGTTGAACGAGCAGATGTGCCGCGAGATTGCACAGGCAGGCGGTGGTGCATATATATATGTGGATAACAGCAGCTCGGCGCAGGCCGCATTGAGCAAATACGTTGATAAGCTGGCAAAGGCAGAGCTGGAAAGCACTTTGTTTTCTGAGTATGATGAGCACTTCCGCGACTTCGCATGGGCTGCTCTTGTACTCCTTATCCTTGACGTGCTTCTGCTGGCCCGAAAGAATCACCTGTTCAGAAATGTCCGCCTTTTCCGTGTTAAGGAGCGTCAGCTGATGCTTGTCCTGCTTGTGATGATGACTTTCACCACGGCTTCGGCACGCAAGAACGACCGCGACCACATACGTGTCGGCAACCGACTGTATAGGGATAGCCTGCATACCAAAGCGCAGGTCTCCTATCAGAAGGCTGTGGAGCTGAATTCCCGCAATGCCACAGCTCATTATAACTTAGGCAATACATTGCTGATGCAGGGTAAGCCGAAGGATGCGATGCAGTCCTTTGAAACTGCTTCGAAGTGCCAGAACAGTAAAATCCGCGCTTCGGAGACTTATCATAACATGGGAGTTATCCTGCAGAGTCAGCAGCAGTTTGCCGAGGCTATAGAGTGTTACAAGAACGCCCTGCGCCGCAATCCCAATGATGATGAATCCCGTTATAACCTGGCTCTCTGCCAGCATCAGCTGAAAAATCAGCCGAAAGACGACCAGCAGCAGAATAAGGATCAGCAGCAGAACAAGGATAAGAAGGACGACCAGCAGCAACAGCAGCAGAATAAAGACCAGCAGCAACAACAACAACAGCAGCAACAAGAACAACAGCAGCAGGAACAGCAACAACAGAACATGAGTCGTGAGAACGCAGAACAGTTGCTGAAAGCCGCGATGCAAGAAGAGCGTTCCACTCAGGATAAGGTGAAGCGTGCGCAGAAGCAGCCGCAGCGCCGTCAGCTCCAGAAACAATGGTAAAGACAAAAGTCATCGAGATTTACGAATAATACTAATATAGATAATGCGACATACAAGGATTTTTCTATTCGGCCTATTATTAACGTTTGTGGCAATCTTGCCTGTCTTCTCACAGGTGACTGTCAAGGTGCAGTCGCCGTCGGAGGTAGTTGAAGGCGATCGTTTCCGTATAGCATACGTGGTGAACACAACGGACTTGAGTGATTTCTCTGTGGGCGAATTTCAAGGTGCAACCGTGCTATTCGGCCCTATGCAAAGCACATCCTCAAGCTTCTCTATGGTAAATGGGAAGACTACTTCGTCATCTAGCGTCACCTTCACATACACCTTGCAGGCAGACAAGGCCGGCACATATAAGATACCAGTTGCGACAGTAGTTTCCGATGGCAAGACTTATCAGTCTCCTTCACGCACTTTGACCATCCTGCACAACACCGCTGGTGTTCCGCGTAGCAGCGGCGGAGGAGGTGGGCAAGTGGATGACCACGACACTCCCCAGCCCGACAGGATGCGCACTCAGCAGGCGGGTGAACGCATCAGCGGTTCAGACCTCTTTATAGCTGTTACTGCTTCGAAAAAGCGAGTCTTTGAGCAGGAGGCCGTTCTCCTTACATATAAGCTCTACACTCTGGTCAGTGTGAGTGAGATGACGGGAAAGATGCCTGAACTGGATAATCTCTATGTTCAGGAACTCAACCGCAAGCAGCAGCCGCAGCTGAAGATGGAGCATTACAACGGTAAGAACTATGGAACGGCTGTGTGGAGTCAATATGTTGTTTTCCCGCAGAAGACAGGCAAGCTCACGATTCCCGCAATCCGCTTTGATGCAGTCGTTTTGCAGCGCAACAGAAGTATAGACCCGTGGGACGCTTTCTTTGGCGGCGGTTCTACCGTGACCGAAGTGAAGAAGGTGATTATGGCTCCCGAGGTCGTTTTGCAAGTGGATGAACTGCCCACTCCAAAACCCGCCAATTTCAGCGGAGCCGTGGGACGTTTCCAGTTATCAACATCTCTCACTCCGGAAAGTCTGAAGGCAAACGACGCACTAACCCTGCGAGCCACTGTGACAGGTACCGGAAACATGAAACTGATGAAAGCCCCCGTGGTAAAGTGGCCGGCTGACTTTGAGAGTTATTCGCCCAAGACCGAAGACAAGACGAAAATCGGAGCGAACGGACTGAGTGGAAGTATGATATTCGACTTTATCGCAGTGCCACGCCACGCAGGTAATTATGAGGTGCCGCCGGTTGAATTCTGCTATTTCGATACAGAATCACGTCAGTATAAGACTCTCACTGACCAGACCCACAACGTAGCTGTGGCTAAAGGTTCCGGCGGCGGCAGTTCGAGCGGTCCGATATCTAAGGAAGATATTGAATTGCTTGGTAGTGACATCCGATATATAAAGAGCGGAGCACCTCACTATCAGTCTGACGATGCCTCTTTCTTCGGAAGCCTCCTCTATTGGACTTATTACATTGTGCCTCTTCTCGGTTTTCTCATTCTCGCTATTGCGTTCCGTCGTTATGCGGTGGCAAATGCAGATGTGGTGGGTCGCAAGGGACGCAAGGCCAGCAAGGCTGCTACGAAGCGTCTGAAACTGGCACGCCGACTGATGCAGAAACAAGAGGCCAACGCCTTCTACGAAGAGACCATGAAGGCTCTCTGGGGGTATGTCGGCGACAAACTGAATATCCCTGTGAGCGAGCTTTCCAAGGAGAATGTGCGTGAACGGCTCGCTGAGAAACAGGTGGATTCACAGTTGGTAGATGAGTTCATAAGCACTCTCGATGAATGTGAGTTTGCGCGTTTCGCCCCCGGTGATCCCGCAGATACGATGGACAAGCTATATGCTTCTGCCGAGGATGTGATAAACAAAATGGAATCTGACTTGAGACGGAAGTAATTCATAATGCATAATGCGTAATTAGGCTGCGCGCAGCTTAATGTTCAATGTTCAATGGTTAATGTTCAATGATTATAATATGAGAATTTTATATATCGCCCTTTTCACGATTCTCTTTGCTGCGGTTAGTAATCCGACTGAGGCAAAGACAACTAAAGTAAGCAAGCCTGTTTCCAAAGAATTGGCAGACAGTGCTTATGTCCATGAGGAATATGCAGAAGCTGCAGCCATCTATACTAAACTGCTGAAGAAAGGACAGAGTGCAGAGTTGTATTATAACATCGGCAACTGCTATTACCGCATGGATAAGATGGCAAAAGCCATATTGAACTATGAGCGGGCTCTGATGCTGAGTCCCGGTGACAAGGATGCCCGATTCAATCTCGAACTGGCTCGCACGAAGACTGTTGATAAGGTTATGCCAGCGAGTGAGATGTTCTTTGTGACGTTGTTCAAGCGGCTGGTAAAGTCAATGAGCATATCCAGTTGGATCGCGCTGGCTATAGCCACCTTCATTCTGATGCTTTTGGCTGTTGCTCTCTATGTTTTCGGAAATACAGTCTCAATGAAAAAGAGTGGCTTCACTTTGGCAGTCCTCTTCCTTCTTGTGAGCGTATTTTCCAACATCGCAGCCTATAGTCATCAGCAGGCGATGGCCCACCGCACGGGTGCAATCATTATGAGTACGTCTGTAGTTGTGAAGAGTACTCCGAGCGACACAGGCACGGACCTTTTCATCTTACATGAAGGCACACGCGTTGAAATAATCGACGATGTGATGAAAGAATGGTGCGAGGTGCGTATGTCTGATGGTAAGGAAGGCTGGATGCGTAAGCAGGATCTTGAGGTAATCTAATCAGATGTTAGAGCAGTTGATATCAGCAGACAAACGGCTGTTGCTGTTGCTAAATGGTAGTGACAGCGCGTTTTGTGACCATCTGATGTTGATTGTCACGCGCACCTCTACCTGGATTCCTTTGGCTTTGATGCTGATTTATGTCCTGCTGAAGAATAATAATCTGAGGAAATTTGCCCTCTTTGTCCTTGCGTTCACGATTCTGTTGCTTATCACCGACCGCGTCTCCAGTGGCATCTTCAAGCCGTTGGTCCACAGGTTCCGCCCTTCACATGAGCCTTCTCTCTACGGGCTTGTAGATATTTGTGGCGATTATCGCGGCGGACTTTATGGCTTCTTTTCCAGCCACGCAGCCAACACCTTCGGGATAATGACATTTGTCGCACTCATATTCCGCAGTTATCGGCTCACCTTCACACTTCTTTTCTGGGCTATGCTTTCCAGCTACTCGCGGATATATCTTGGCTTGCATTATCCCGGAGATATACTTTGTGGCGCGTTATTCGGCCTGATGGCAGGCGCTTTTGTTTATTGGTTGTACGATTATGCCTGCAAGCGACTGTCCTCTCAACATGTTTATTATTCAGACCAATATACTTCTACTGGATACCTGATGGACGATGTTCATCTGCTCGTAGCAACCTTCTGGCTCACCTGTATTATTGTGCTTATTGGGGCAGTTGCATAGCCTTACTTGCATTTTTTTGCCTCTTCCTTTGGCGATTAAGGATAGATTGTGTACTTTTGCGCCACTTTTTGAACATTCAACCTAAATAATACAAGCATTTAGCAAAAAATATGGCAAAACAATTTCCAGAACATGACCATTTCAACCTTACTAAGGTTAATCAGGAAATATTGAATAAATGGACGGAAGAAGACCTTTTCCATCGCAGTATCAGCGAGCGCGAAGGTTGCCCGTCGTTCGTCTTCTTCGAGGGACCTCCATCTGCCAACGGACATCCAGGTATTCACCACGTACTGGCGCGCAGCATTAAGGATACTTTCTGCCGCTTTAAGACTATGCAAGGATTTCAGGTGCACCGTAAAGCCGGTTGGGATACACACGGTCTGCCTGTAGAACTTGGCGTAGAGAAGGAACTTGGCATAACCAAGGAGGATATCGGCAAGACGATTTCCATTGAGGAATATAATGACAAGTGCCGCAAGAACGTGATGATGTTTACCGAGGAGTGGGAAGACCTCAGTCGTCGTATGGGCTATTGGGTAGATATGGAGCACCCCTACATCACGTACGACAATAAGTATATCGAGACTCTTTGGTGGCTTTTGAAGCAGCTCTACAACAAGGGACTTCTCTACAAGGGTTACACTATTCAGCCCTATAGCCCCGCCGCCGGAACCGGCCTTTCCAGCCATGAGCTGAATCAGCCCGGTTGCTACCGCGATGTTAAGGACACCACGGTGACGGCACAATTTAAAATAAAAAATGAAGAATTAAAAATTAAAAGTGGGTCTTTGCCAGTTTATATATTGGCTTGGACCACAACGCCCTGGACTCTGCCTTCGAACACTGCACTCTGTGTTGGCCCGAAAATCAAGTATGTGGCTGTGAAGGGTCAGAATCCATACACAAAGGAAGAGGCCATCTACATCGTGGCTGAATCCCGCAAGGATGTTTATTTCCCCCAGCCGAAAGCCGACACAAAAAACAGTGTGGACGACGGTTTGCCCGTCGTCACCCCCGAAGTAGTTGCTGAGTTCATGGGCACAGATCTCGTGGGTCTTCATTACGAGCAGCTCTTCCCGTGGGTAAAGCCCTGCGCTATGGAAGACGGCAAGATAGTGGTTAAGGAAGATGAGGCTTTCCGCGTTATTCCCGGTGACTATGTGACAACAGAGGACGGTACTGGTATCGTGCATATCGCTCCGACTTTCGGTGCTGACGATGCTAAGGTTGCCAAAGATGCCGGCATCCCCTCGTTGTTCGTAATTGACAAGGCTGGCGACACACGCCCAATGGTTGATTTCACAGGTAAGTATTTCGTACGCGAAGACATGGACGAGACGTTCGTTGAGGCTTGCGTCCGTGACAGCTATTGGCACCACGCCGGCGCTTTTGTGAAGAATGCCTACGACCCGCAATATGCCGCCTTGGATGAGAAGGCTCTGGCAAAGACCGAAGACCTCAACATCATCCTCTGCATGGAAATGAAGCAGGAGGGTACGGCTTTCAAGATAGAGAAGCACGTGCACAACTATCCCCATTGCTGGCGCACAGACAAGCCCGTGCTTTATTATCCGCTCGATTCTTGGTTCATCCGCAGCACAGCCGCCAAGGAGCGCATGATGGAGCTCAACAAGACCATCCTCTGGAAACCGGAATCCACAGGTACGGGACGCTTCGGCAAGTGGCTTGAGAACCTGAACGACTGGAATTTAAGCCGCAGCCGTTACTGGGGAACGCCTCTGCCGATATGGAGGAATCGCGACACCCGCGAGGAAATCTGCATCGGTTCGGTTGAAGAACTGTATAACGAGATTGAGAAGGCCGTGAGCGCTGGCGTGATGGCTTCGAACCCGCTTAAGGAGAAGGGCTTCGTTCCCGGTGACTTTAGCCAGGAGAACTATGACCGCATCGACCTGCATCGTCCTTACGTGGATGATATCGTGCTCGTCGGAGAGAGCGGTCAGCCTCTGCATCGCGAGCTTGACCTGATTGATGTCTGGTTTGACAGCGGTGCGATGCCCTATGCCCAGATTCATTATCCGTTTGAGAATCGTGAGGCTCTGGACAAGCGCATTGTCTATCCCGCAGACTTCATCGCCGAGGGCGTGGACCAGACACGCGGCTGGTTCTTCACTCTGCACGCCATAGCAACTATGGTCTTTGACAGCGTAGCTTACAAGGCTGTTATCTCCAACGGCCTCGTTCTGGACAAGAACGGTCTGAAAATGTCCAAGCGTCTTGGCAATGCCATTGACCCATTTGATAATATCGAGAAGTATGGCTCAGATGCAGTTCGCTGGTATATGATCACGAACTCACAGCCCTGGGATAACCTCAAATATGACGAGGCCGGAGTACAGGAGGTGAGCCGCTCATTCTTCGGAAAGATATATCAGACCTATTCCTTCCTCACCATGTACGCAAATGTGGATGGTTGGAAATACGAGGAAGCTGACGTGCCTATGAGCGAGCGTTCGGAGATGGATCGCTGGATTCTAAGCGAGCTGAATTCTCTCATCCGCGAAGTCAGCGCTTGCTATGAGGATTATGAACCTACACGTGCAGGCCGTCTGATTCAGTCATTCGTGGTTGACAACGTCAGCAACTGGTTTGTGCGCCTCTCACGTAAGCGTTTCTGGGGAACTGCAATGAGCATGGATAAGATAAGCGCTTATCAGACTCTTTGGACTTGTCTCGAGACTGTGAGCCGTCTGATGGCCCCCATCGCGCCGTTCTATGCCGATCAGCTCTACCGCGATCTGCACGCAGTAATGGCACCCGATTGTCAAACCGTCACCGTTTCTGTACATCTCGCCAAATTCCCCGAGGCTGATGACAGCAAGATTGACAAGGAGCAGGAAGCTCGCATGGAGCTCGCTCAGCAGATATCATCTATGGTTCTTTCTCTTCGCAAGAAGGAGCAGTTGATTGTGCGTCAGCCGTTGGCTCGCATCGCTATTCCCGCCACGGATGCCCTGTTGCAACAGCGTATTGAGAGCGTCAGACAGCTTATCCTCGACGAGGTGAATGTCAAGGAGCTGGAGTTCGTTGAGGGCGCTGGCATCCTGGTGAAGAAAGTTAAGTGCAACTTCCGCACTATGGGTAAGAAGTTCGGCAAACTGATGAAAGATGTGAATGCCGCTGTGACGGCTCTCTCGCAGGAACAGATTGCAGAGCTTGAACAAGGCACGCTTGACGTGACTCTCGCTAACGGGGAGACCGTGACTATCGAGGCCGCCGATGTGGAAATCTATTCCGAGGACATCCCGGGCTGGACCGTTGCCAACGACGGCGCTCTGACTGTGGCTCTCGACATCACCGTAACTGACGAACTGCGCAACGAGGGTATCGCTCGCGAACTCGTTAAGCGTATTCAGAACCTGCGCAAGGAGAGCGGCTTCGAGATCACCGACCGCATTGCTATAACCCTGGCTCACGCTCCTCAAACCGATCAGGCTGTGGAGACATTCAAGGATTATATCTGCGGACAGGTGCTGGCCACGGGAATAACTCTCGTGGACGACGTGAGCGCCCCCATCGCACTCGACTTTGATGACTTTAAGATAAATATTCATATAGAAAAGAATTAATACACCCCCTGAACATCAGACTTATGGAAACCGAGAACATCCGTTACTCCGATGAAGAACTGGAAGAATTCAAGGAGTTGATTTTAGAAAAACTGAAGGTTGCTGAGAGCGATTATCAGCACACTATGGACCAGATTATGAACAAGGACAACAACGAGGCCGACGACACTGCACCGACTTACCACTCGCTGGAAGAGGGCAGCGAAGTGCAGTCCAAGGAACAGTTGATGTCCATGGCCCAGCGCCAGCAGAAATTCATTGTCGGTCTGAAAGCGGCTCTCGTGCGCATCGAGAACAAGACCTATGGCATCTGCCGCGAGACCGGTAAGCTGATTCCCAAAGAGCGCCTCCGTGCTGTGCCTCACGCCACTCTTAGCATCGAAGTTAAAAACGACCGCAAACGCACACGTTGAGATTACATATTTCGCGCCGCCGCGCACAGGCTTTGACCGTAATAGCCGTCTTTCTCGCTGTGGTCATTATTGATCAGGCGATTAAGATTTGGGTGAAGACGCACATGTGTCTCCACGAGTCGATACGTGTAACCGACTGGTTCTATATCCTGTTCACGGAAAACAACGGGATGGCCTTCGGTATGGAACTGTTCGACAAGATATTCCTTACCCTTGGCCGTATTCTGCTCACAGGTGCTGTAGCGTGGTACATAGCCCGTTGCATCCGCGATGGAATAAAATGGGGACTCTTGGTCTGCCTCGCGCTCATTATGGCCGGCGCGATGGGAAACATTGTTGACTGCCTATTCTACGGACTCATCTTCAACAGCCCAGCGCCGCCTCAAGTCGCCTCGTTCGTTCCTTTCGGTGAGGGCTATTCCACTTGGTTCTATGGTCATGTCGTGGATATGCTATACTTTCCGCTCTTCTCATGGGACTGGCCTCTGTGGATGCCGTTCTGTGGAGGCGAGCACTTCATCTTCTTCAGTCCGATATTCAACTTTGCAGATGCCTGTATCTCTTCGGCTGTAATCGCTTTGGTCTTGTTTTATCCGAAACAGCTGACATTGCTTTTAGATAAAGAAAAAAAGGAAGAGCCAAACGCCGAGTCATGAAGTTCCGATTCCTGTTTCCTCTCTTTTTCGTGACTGCTTTTTTGCTCACGTTGGTCTCATGCAAGCCAAAGAGACCGGCTGGTGTGCTCTCGGAGTCGAAGATGGAGGAAATCCTCTTTGACTATCATGTGGCACAGGGTGTGTCAGAGAACGGAAGCGGATTAGACAATAAGCTTGATAACGAGACTATTCTTCAGAGTGTTTTTGAGAAACATGGCATTACCGAGGCTCAGTTTGACACTTCGATGATTTTCTATTGCGGCGACTTGAAGAAACTTGCTGCAATCTATAACAAGGTGGATGCCCGTCTGGAGCGGTCGCTCGAAGCCGTTGGCCTGCTCGCAGCTCCGAAAGATGCCTACGCAGCTCTCTCTGCAGAGGGCGACACTGCCAACGTCTGGGAGGAGCGCCCGTTTGTTGTGGTGCGTTCTAACCCGTTGGAAAATCTTTTTGCGTGGGAACAGAAGTGTGACAGTACGTGGCTTGAGGGCGATGAGCTGATGTGGCGCTTTATGCCGCGATTCCTTTCGCGTTCAGGATTTTGCGAGAGTTATGCTGATTTGGTAGTTGTCTTTGACAACGACTCCGTACGCGGTGTCACCGTCAGACTCAACGGAAACAATAACGTCGAATTACGTATAGGTAATAAAGAAGGATGGCTGCCTCGTTCGGTCTTCGGACATCTGATAATTCCTTTAGATGAGAAGGATGGGGGAGAGCCTTCGTTGGTTCTGCTGACGAATCCTGTTCTGATTCGTTTCCACGACACCACTCGTAGCTCAGCCCTTTCAGATAGTCTGGCAGCAGAGATGCGTGCCGATTCGCTCCTCAACGATTCACTTGCCCACGATTCTCTCTCGGCGGAAAAGTCGGGCCGCCTCTCAATCGAGGAACTGCGCAACCAGCAGAAGGGAGAACGCAAAATCGATGTGCTCAAGAAGAAGGGCTACACCATTCAGCCAAACCGCCGCAAACAACAAAACCAGAATCAGCGCCGCAGGCGATAAAAATGCGCCACATAGCCTCCAATCTCCTGATTCTTCCCGACGGAAGTCGCCACGAAATGGCTGTTGCCACCTTCGATGACAATGGCAATTTTGTCTCGTGGCATCCATTGCAGGGTGAAGAGCCATTTGTTGAGTGGCATAGAGGCACTCTTGACCTATATCAAGACTAAAAGTAGGGCCGTTTTTGTGCTTTTAACTCCTATTTTGCATCGTTTTTCATTGCTTTTTGGAAAAAAACTGGAAAAAAATTTGCTCGCTCGTGCAAAATCTCTATTTTTGCAAACGAAAACCAGACAACTAAGCAATCAATTCGATGAAAGAAACAATCCTTGTTACCGGTGGCACCGGTTTTATCGGTTCGCACACCACTGTTGAACTGCAGAACGCAGGCTACGATGTCGTTATCGTAGATAACCTCTCCAACTCCAACGAGAATGTCATTGATGGCATAGAGAAAATAACGGGCATACGCCCCGCCTTCGAGAAGGTTGATCTCCGTGACTTCGAGGCAACTGAGGCCGTATTCCAGAAATATCCGAAGATTAAGGGTATTATCCATTTCGCTGCTTCAAAGGCTGTCGGCGAGAGTGTGGAGAAGCCGCTGCTTTACTATCGCAACAACATCATCTCTCTGGTGAATCTGCTGGAGTTGATGCCAAAGTACGATGTTAAGGGCATTATCTTCTCTTCCTCCTGCACCGTCTATGGTCAGCCTACGCCTGAGAACCTTCCCGTCACCGAGCAGGCTCCCATCCAGAAGGCCCTCTCTCCCTATGGCAACACCAAGCAGATCAACGAGGAGATCATCTATGACTATATCCACTCTGGAGCTCCCATTAAGTCCATCGTGCTGCGCTACTTCAATCCTATCGGTGCTCACCCCTCTGCATTCATCGGAGAACTCCCGCTCGGAGTGCCCATGAACCTGATACCGTTCGTTACGCAGACCGCAATCGGCGTGCGCGGACAGCTTAAGATCTTCGGCAACGACTATGACACTCCGGACGGCACCTGCATCCGCGACTACATCTATGTCGTAGATCTCGCCAAGGCTCACGTATGCGCTATGGCTCGTGTGCTGAATCCCGACATCGATTCCGACGCCATCGAGTACTTCAACATCGGCACAGGAACCGGCGTTTCAACCCTCGAGGTAGTCAAGGCATTTGAGAAGGCCACCGGCGTGAAGCTCAACTGGACATTCGCACCGCGTCGCGAAGGCGACATCGAAAAAGTCTGGGGTAATGTGGACAAGGCCAACAAAGTACTAGGCTGGAAGGCAGACACTCCACTCGAAGAGGTGCTGGCCAGCGCTTGGAAGTGGCAGTGCGCCCTCCGCGAGCGTGGGATTATGTAAATAAGAATTCAAACACTAAAAAGCTCAAATATTCAAGATAACCTTTTTACTAACTGATTCAATCTCTTAATGTGATTTGTAATCACAGTGCTGCCAGAAGTGTCTGGTGATAGCCGTCCGCCGCATGGTGCGAGCGCATAGGCGGCGAGATAGCATCATTAGAAGCAAGACATTAGTATCTGGATTAGCATTTTGTCGTGTTTTATTTTGTGTTTGTGTTGTGGCAGTTCTTCAGCGTGAGTTGAGGAACTGCTTTCCTTTTATGATGATGACTTTGCACTTACACCGATTTGCTTTTACCCAGCACCCAACTACAAATTGA
This sequence comes from Bacteroidaceae bacterium, assembly GCA_017447625.1. Lineage (GTDB taxonomy): Bacteria > Bacteroidota > Bacteroidia > Bacteroidales > Bacteroidaceae > Physcousia. The sequence goes on along the minus strand of JAFSNB010000025.1, from coordinate 178 downwards.
TGCTGGGCAAAGTGCCATTTGCCCATGGTCAAAACTACTGTAAGCATCCGATAAACTACAGGTATTAGTACCTATATGCTATAACAACAGCAGCTACAATCCTATTCGACTATAGCTGCTGTTGTTTTTTGTGCACCTTTATTTGATACCTATATCATGTAGTCTTCGTCATGACAGC
>JAFSNB010000024.1 GCA_017447625.1 Bacteroidaceae bacterium | reverse complement strand
TGGAGAGCCCGGCCTTTTGTTAGCCAGCGTGGCTCCTCCTGAAAGTGAGTTGTTGTGTGACTGTATATGTCCGTATAACGTGTCGTTCACGGTGCACGACTTGGAGCCGAACAGTTTCTACTTCAGCTGCCTGTGGTTCACAGGGAAGGTAGAGCTGACAGAGGGGATGCCGCTGACATTGACTGACGACAAAAAGGCTGTCAGCATAGACGGATTCAGCTATACGCTGCACACGACATCCGGCGGAGCCGTTCATTCATCGCACTCCTCAGGTCATTTATCATTGCAACAACTTGACGCACATCCTTGTGCTTAAGAAGATAAGTCAGCAAACCACCCATCATCGTCAAGTCTCCAGCCGCAATCACCTCTCGTACGACACTGTACATCAATCTCACTTCTTCCCCCCGAGCCATAAACAGAAAACGCTTCAGAACAACAAAAAACGCCGTTGTTCATCATCACAAAGTGTTGTCTTGATCATCATTATCAATCATTCTTGAGTTTTTAAGAATGGGGCCGTTTGTGGTGAGCTGTGGCGATTAATCTCACTTTGATTGCTCTTTTTTTGATGCTTTGATAAAGTCTGTTGGAGTCATCCCGAACTGACGCATGAAACAGGTGGCAAAGTACGTTGTGGAAGAGAAGCCGAGGCTATCGGCAACTTCCTTGACGCGCATATGTCCGCCGGCTAACAATGTTGCTCCGCGTTTGAGTCGGCTGAGTCGAATGTAATCGAGTGGGGAGAGGGAGGTGACAGCCTTGACTTTGCGATAGAATGTGGAAACGCTCATGTTCATCTTGCTAGCCAACGACTCCACGCTCAGTTCGGTATCGGCGAGGTGTTTGTCAATATAATCATTGAGTTGTGAAAGAAATTTCTGATCGATAGAACCGTGTGTGATTGTGTCTGGCAATGCGTAGGGTGATCGCACAAAAGTCTGACGCAACAGCTCGCGGCTGTGCAACAGATTGGCTATCTGCGCTATGAGCTGTGCCGTGGAGAATGGCTTCTCGATGTATGCGTCAGCACCACAGTTGAGTACGTCGATATGGTCTTGCAGCGACACTTTGGCGGTGAGCACTATGATAGGTATGTGACATAGCGCTATGTCGGCACGTATGGCTTGGCAGAGAGCTGTGCCGTCCATTACAGGCATCATCAGGTCGGTAACGATGAGTGCTATGTCCTTTTCGCGCAACATATTCAGGGCTTCTTCGCCGTTGTTGGCTTCAAGGATATTGTATTTGTCAGTAAGTTCCTCAGCCACGAATCTCCTTAAATCCCCTTCATCATCTATTAATAGTACTGTGGGATGCTCACCTACATTCCTCTCATCTTGATTGAGAGTTCCTACAGTCTGTTCTAATCTGCGAACCTCTGCGGAGTCTAATCGACCGCTTTCATCTTGGTGAAGGGCAGTCGTGTTTTTCTGTAATGTGAGCACGAAGGTGTTTTGGGTGGTGTCTTCTGTGTCGTAGGTGAGGGTGCCGTTGTGCATCTCCGCCAGTGAACGAGCCAGTGAGAGACCGAGTCCGGAGCCATTGACGGTGGCGCGGACGCTGGTACCAAAATACTGATGGAAGGGTTTGAAAATCTCCTGTACCTGTTCTGTGGGGATTCTCGGCCCGTCGTTGCTCACAGCGATACGTACTTGATTTTCTGTGCATGAGATTTTAATGTTAACGTGTTTGTCGCAGAACTTTAGCGCGTTGCTGAGGAGGTTGCTGATGATTTTAGTTATGGCCTCTCGGTCGGCAAGAACATGATAATTGACAGTTGACGAGTTGACAGTCGGAGATTTTGTATCAGCGAAAGAGTATTCTATGTCACGTTGTCTGGCCAAGGGCTTGAAGTCTTCAAAGAGTTTGCGTATGAGGGTCTCTATGTCAACGTCCTCGAAGTTCATGAGGAAGGCAGATGACTCTATCTTTCTGAAATCCATGAGCTGGTTGACAAGCGCAAGAAGGCGGTCTGTGTTACGTTGCATAATATCAACGTTTTCTGTGATGCCCTGACTGCGCAACCGCTGGAGCGAGCCTGTGATAAGGGTCAGTGGTGTGCGGATTTCATGTGTGATGGCGGTAAAGAAGTTGATTTTGCTCTGTAGCACTTCGCGGTAGCGTGCGGCATCGGCCTGCTCCTTGGCAAACTTCTGTTTCTCGCGGCTACGCCGGCTATGGATTATATTGATGAGTCCGGCAATAGCGGCCAACAAGGAGACGTATATGATGCGTGCAGTCCAAGTCCACCACCACGGCTGCAGGACGTGAATATCCAAACGACATTCCAGATTTGGCCAATTGCCGTATTCGTTTGTGGCCTGCAGCCGAAGAGTGTAACGGCCTGGGGGGAGACTATAGAATCGGATGGGAGTGATGTTCTGAGTTACGGTCCACTCAGTATTGGTTCCTTCAAGGCGATAGCGGAACCAAAGCGGTTCTGAGGTGGAGTGGCATGTGGCTGCATATTCTACAGAAAATGAGGCATCGTGCTGCAATGTTATTTTATCATTGAAGAGAAGAGACTGGCGGTCTGGGAGCAGCATGATGAATCTCGGTTCCGGTTTTATGTCAGACTGCCCTATTTGCATCGGATCGAAACTCACAAGTCCAGACGTAGTGCCGACATAGATGGTCCCCGAAGAGTCTATGTATCCAGAATTGCGTGAGAATTGTTTTGTTGAAAGCCCATCGAAGTTACTGAAAGTGGCATATGAGCCATCTGTGGGAATATCGCAAAAGAGCCCTCTTGTTGTCGTAACCCATATACGTCCCATGGCATCCTTGATGAAATGGCAGATGCCCATATTGGGCAGGCGTGTAGCAGAGAGCGTGTCTTTGACCGGGTCATAGACGTGGTAACCCCCGTCATGCGTACCTACTAATAAGTTCTCTTCGGAATCTTCAGCCAAAGAAGTCAGCTCTTTCAATCCGATGTTTATGTTTTCGGCACGCATGGAGTTGCCTTCTCCAATGATGCGAAACAAACCTCGGTTCAGCGATGCCACCCAGACCTCTCCATTATGTCTTTGGAAAATATCGTGCACGAATCCTTGTTCTAACCCTTTGACAAGACAAAAGCGCTTTTCTTTGCTATCGAAGCGGCACAGGCCATCCCAAGTGCCAACTAGGATTTCCCCTTGACGTGTTTTTATGATATGTACTATTGCGAGGTTGCACAGGCCTGAGCCGTCAGAGTTTGTGTAGAGAGTTGTGATTTGTTGTGTGGAGGTGTCCAAACAGTAGATGCCTTCATCGAAGGTTCCCAGCCAAAGACGATTACCGTCGGCCATGACTGTCTGCACGTTCCGTGTAATGGTCTTCCCCTGCCATGTGAGCGTTACTGGCCTGAGCGGGGCATTTGCATCGCTCAGAACACACAGTCCGCAGTCCTCTGTTGTGACCCAGAGTTGTCCGTCAGCACCAGGAATAATCTCTCTGATGACCTTGCCTACAGGCATACCGCTGGGCTCCGTCACCTGACGAATGTGGAACCTAGACTTCCGGTCGGTCAGGTGACAGACCCCCGCAAAATAAGTTCCAATCCAAAATCCGCCAGCTGCATCCTCATAGAAAGAGTGAATGGCATTGTCGGACAGGGCATCGTTGCGAATCATGTCCTTTTGTTGATGTATGTGTAATCCTTGGGTCTCGTTCCACACATGCACACCAGTTTCTGTGCCAATCCACACCCGTCCATGGCTGTCGCAAAGAATGCGGTGGATGTAAATAGGTTTTCCACGAGCATCGGAGGTGAATAACGTTTTGACTTCTCCCGTCAGCGGTGAGAAGAGACGTACCCCCTTGTTGCGTGTAGCTACAATTATTTGTCCCGATGCTGTTTCGGTAATGTCATTGATGTAATTTTGGTTATGCACATCCTCGTCGGAGAGGATTCTAAAAGTGTCGAAGGTGTTATGCGCTGGATTATAGCGTCGCAGAGTCCCGTCCCATGCAGCCATCCATAGCTTACCATCGCGTGTAGAGAGGAATCGCGTTGGATAGAAGTAGTTTCTACCTTCGAAGTAGTGTACAGAACCATTCTGAAGATTCAGACGGCAGAATCCATCAGGCAGTCGAATCCAGAGCCCGCCGTTGGCATCCATGCCAAGCGAAGAAACTTCCTGGCCAAGGTTAACATCTTCAGATGTGACAGGAGTGATGCTGTCTGAAAGCACATCATATACGCACAGCCCTTTGTTTGTGCCAATCCACAAACGACTGTCTGAACCTTTTTGTAAGGCATTAATGATATTTCCGGTCAGCCCGCCTTCCGAATAGTAGTAGCTGCGAAAGTGTTCTCCCTCCAGACGGTTGAGTCCCAAACGTGTTCCTACCCATAGAAATCCTAGGCTGTCTTCTGATATGCTTGTTACAGCACCATCTGACAGACCTTCTCCACGACCGAACTGCTGGAATGACAGATCTTGTCCCCTAAGCGGCAAAATAGATGCAAGGATTAGGATTATTAATGCGATGTAAGAACATTTATTCATATCGTAAGTCTTTGATTTGAAACAACGGCACAAAGATAGGTATTTAGCTGTAAATAAATAAACTGAATCGCACAAAAAACATGCAAAATCGGTCATTTGTGTTCTTTTGACCGATTTGTTAAGTATATTGACCGATTTCAATGTTTCTTGTATTATTGTTTAACGTACCTTTGCACTGCGAATTGTGGACAAACAAAAATAAACAATAATCACAAATGGAAACAAAACGACTAAAACAGAAGATGCTCTTGCTTCTCGTTCTTGGAGGATGCAGTCTCTCCGCTTCGGCACAGATCGGGTTGACGTTCAACTTGGGAAGTCGCGGTGACATTATCACTGATGACCACTACGGCATCTTCTACGAAGAGATTAATCATGCTGGTGACGGCGGTCTCTATGCAGAGCTGGTCCGTAACCGCTCGTTTGAGGAAGACATGAACAGCCCCATCTGCTGGAGCACGTTGGGCAACTCAGAGATGAGCTTGACGGCAGACGATATGCTCAACACCGTCCAGCAACGTGCCTTGCGTGTAAACTTCAAGTCGGCAGGCGCCGGTATCCGCAATGAAGGCTACTGGGGAATCAACATCGTTTCCGGACGCGAGTACGAACTTTCATTCTGGCTTAGAGCTGAGGAAAACTATAACGGGAAAATAACGGCTGAGTTGCAAAACAGCGGGCAGCAGAATATGGGACGTGCCATTATTTCGATTAATGCGACCCGCGCATGGAAGAAATATACGACTAAGATAAGAGCCACGGGAACCGACGGACGTGGTTTCCTTGCATTGAAGGGAAGCAAATCCGGCAAGGTTGTCTTTGATGTGGTCAGCTTGTTCCCGCCAACTTTCAAGGGACGAAAGAACGGATGTCGTCCTGACTTGGCTCAAATGCTGGCCGACTTGCATCCGCGTTTCATGCGCTTCCCTGGCGGATGCTATATAGAGGGCGCTTATGGAGACGGTAAGACCAACCGCTTTGAGTGGAAGAAAACCATAGGCCCCATAGAGGAACGCCCAGGCCACATGAACCGCAACTGGTGGTACAAGGTCACCGACGGACAGGGATATCATGAGTATCTCGAACTGGCAGAAGATCTTGGGGCCAATGCCATGTTCGTAGTTAACATCGGAATCGGTCACGACTGGAAGCTCGACGAGAATGACATTGACCCGTTCATTCAGGAAGCTCTTGATGCCATTGAATATGCCAACGGCTCCACAGAGACGTTCTACGGCAGGCTACGTGCCCAAAACGGTCATCCCGAGCCGTTTAACCTAAAATACATGGAAATAGGTAACGAGCAGGAATTTATGCTTAGCCGCGACGATTATATGCGCCGATATATGCAGTTCTACCATGCTATCAAAAAACGGTGGCCCGACATTCATCTCATTGCTGACAGCTATTGGTTCGATGCTATCACAGAGCCGGTGGAACTGAAAGATGAGCACTACTATGATTCCCCTGAATTCTTTATAAGTCAGTATAACAGATATGACAATCAGGCAAAGTCCGGTACAAAGGTCTATGTCGGCGAGTATGCCGTGACGAAGAACTATGGAGTGCTTGGCAACATGAACGCTGCGATCGGAGAGGCTGTATTTATGCAGGGGTGCGAGAATAACAGCGAGGCCGTAACCATGATGTCCTATGCCCCCATCTTCACTCACGAGGACAATTTTAACTGGCGTCCTGATATGATTCGCTTCAACAGCTCAATGAGCTATGGAACACCATCCTATTACGTTCAAAAACTCTTCTCAAACAACACTGGCAAGCAGAATATACATTGGACAGAAAACAATAACGCCCCTGCATTTGATCCAAACAAGGGTACCGTCGGCATTGGTACTTGGCTCACCTCTGCCACCTTCACGGGCTTGACCATCAAGACTTGCAACACCACAATCAACACCGCTGGCACACAGGCCGCAGACTGGAGCACCACACGTGGTTCGTGGACCATATCACCGGCCGAAGATTCATACCAGCAGACAAACACTTCGGATGCCGATGTAAGATGCATCCTTCAGGGAGAGTACAACACCACAGATGTTGACATGACGGTGAAAGCCACAAAACAGGGTGGTTCGGAGGGCTTTCTCATCATCTTCAATTACATAAACGAGCAGAACTATGCATGGCTCAACCTCGGAGGATGGGGTAACAGCAAACATGCTGTGGAGCAGTGCATGAATGGAAAAAAAACAGTTGTTGGAGAAAAGGAGGGCAGTCTGAAGAAAGGACAAGAATACACCATACGCGTCCTGAAAGAGGGACAGCATGTGCGCTGCTACATTGATGGCGAACTCATCATTGACACCAATTTGAGCAAATATGCAGACCGTGTCGTCTATACCTCCGCGAGCATTGATGACTCTGATGGTACGCTTTATATAAAAATTGTCAATCCAACATCCGAAGCAAAGGAGATATCAATTTCGCTTACCGGAGGACGTGCCGTAAGAGCTGAGGCCGAAGTCCTTTCAGCACCCAACGGTACCGATGAGAACACAACGGCTAACCCGCGCTTCATCGTGCCGCGAACGACAAATCTCAGCGTTAAAAACGACGGCTCTGTACCTTATTCCTGTCCGGCATACTCGGTCGGTGTTCTGCGCCTCACAGCGGAAGATGTCCAACAACCGACCTCCGAGCCCCTGCCAGATCCTGTGCTCAGCTTCTCGTTCGAAGATGGAACTCCCACCGATGACAGCGGTACACATACAGGGCAACTTATGGGAAAAGCCTCCATCGTAACGCTTGATGATGGCAACCATGTGCTCTTCGCCGGTGGCTTAGGCGACGGAGGATATCTCAGTATTCCCGTGGCTGCAGCACAAAAGGCTCTCTCCAATGTAACTGACTACACCATAAGCATCAACCTCCTGCAACGCGTGGGAAATAACACCGGACGATTCTGCTGGGCGTGGTCCATGGAGCGAGGCACTGACCAGTATCTTGCACTCATAAACGGAGCAGGAAACGGCGACTGGTATTATGAAATAAAAAATGGCTCCACACAAAATGCACACTCTTATGCGGGCCTTAGTATCGGTGACTGGCACAACGTCACATACACCCAACAGAATAACATAGGCCGTATATACATTGACGGCCATCTGAGGCGTGAGGTGTCTGTCACCATCAAACCGTCGGCTTTCATTAAAAACATCACACGCTTCTACATCGGACACTCGCCTTTTGGCGGAGATGCCATCATGGAGAACACTCTTTTTGACGATTTTATCATCTACGATCAGGCACTTACGCCAGAACAAGTATCTGAGATTGGGCGCAAAGCTACTGCTATGCATTATTCCGGACGTTATGAAAGCACCGCAGCCCAGGTTCAAGAACTGAAGAGTCTTGTCAATGAGGTGAAGAACTACGTCTATGAAACAGCAGATGACAACCTCATAAACACTTACGACAAAGCGGTCAAAGCTCTCAATGGAACAAACACCGCCGCACAGGTCAAATTCTATGAAAATCTCTCTTCTGCTGTCGCTGCATACCAGCAGACACAGCTTAATCTCGCCGCTGAAGGTCATGCTGCCGACCTCACGTTCCTAATCACAAACAGTTCGTTTACACGCTACAACATAGGGTGGCAGGGAGCACATCTGTCGTCAAACTATGCCGGGTATGACCGCGAAACAGCTGAACAATTCTCACGTGGATTCGATGTTTGGCAGGAAATCAGCGGGCTTCCGGCTGGCATCTATTCGCTCACATGCAGTGCTTTCTATCGTGCTGGCAATATCAACGCAGGCTATGAAGCCTGGCAGAACTCTGACCCCTCAATACACAATGCTCAGATTTACTTGAACGACAAGAGCGTGTCGCTGCCTAATCTTTACAGTTCTACTGCCTACACCCGCGAGCCCTACACCTTCCCTGACAATCTTATTCAGGCATCGGAAGCGCTCAATGGAAAGGGTGGCTACGCAGAGCCGGAGGTCAGAACCCAACTGAATGATGGTGAGTTGCTCCGATTCGGAATCCGCAAACTGCTCACCGTTCCTTCAGACTGGGTCGTGTATGACCGTTTTCGTCTCCGATACGTAGGCAGAGCGGACGGCATTTCGCCTATTCATCGTGAAGAATGCATAATTAATAATTGTGCTGGCTCTGTGTTTGACCTAAGCGGACGCCGAACCTCGCTCTCCTATGTTCTTCCTAAAGGAATATATATCGCCAACGGCAGTAAGATAATAATAAAATAAAAAGGTTTATGCCTTATTAGCAACAAGATGAAACGGATATCCTTATTCTTAATTATTTGGACTATATTCGCACAGAACTATCTGCATGCCGGTATAAAAGTCACGGTAAACAGTGCCAAATGGGTGGAATTTCCATTGGTGAAGAAAATAGGTGTCTATCAGACTCCTCTGGTATCGAGAGAATGGATTACCCGCGACGTGCCTAAACTTAATGAACTTGAAGTTCGCTCTATGCGCTATGAAATGGCCTGCGGCAAGGATGACCTTTACGGTCAGCCATGTGTCTATGGCAGCGCAGATAAACTCACATTTGCATATACAGACATAGATTATTTTCTGACACTGACAAAAAAATATGCTCCTGTTTTGGTCATCTCACAGGGATACACTCCAACCATACTGCAGAGTCGGCCCACAGAGTGGAGCGGATTCATGGATATGCCCACAGACCTCGATACATGGGGAAAGATAAACGGCCGCTTTGCCTCCCACTGGAAGTCAAAGGGATACCACAACAGCTATGTGGAGATTTGGAACGAGCCGGACTTGACGAACGGTTTTTTTACAGGAACTCTTGAGGATTATCTCAGAATCTATGAATATGCGGCTACTCCCGTGAATACTAACAATGGTGACATCAAGGTCGGAGGCCCGTCAGGAGCCTTCAACGGGTGGCATCAGCCGCTGGCTGACTATGCCAAGGCCAAGGGACTGCCGCTTGACTTTCTCTCAGGACATGCTTATGGGCCTGACTACTCTTGGCAACTTACGTCCATGCGCGCCGCCCTCAACTCATTTGGCAACAACCAGGCTGAGATGCTGCTGACGGAGTACGCACCTTATGTGCCGGCAGACTATCAGGCTGACGGTCCTGTGGAGAAGGCCGAGTCTGCCATGACATTCTTCAACGCCCTGCCGGGGATGTTGGAGTGTCCTGACCTGACATACGTAAACTGGGCTCAGTACATAGATCCGGGCTTCTTCGTAGGTGATAAGCTGGGAATGATAGACCGCGACTCGGGCTCTCGGAAAGCACTTTTCAATGCCTTCCGTCTCTACGGCCTTATGCCGGACGACCGCCGACAGCTGACCGTAAGTGGCGGAAACCTTAGCGGTCTGGCCTCCGGTAATGACAACTGTATTGCAGCTGTAGTCTGGAACACAGAAACAACCGAGAAGGATGTTGATCTGACTCTCATCAATATCCCCTTTGAGAATGGAAAACTTGAGGCTTATCATATAGACGAGACGCACAACAGCTGGTACGAGACCCGCCGTGGCTCATTCACGCCAAGTCGTTCGGAGGAGGTGACCATCTCCAACCACCGCCTCACAGTCAGCGATGTCGTTCGCAGCAAAGGCGTATTCTTTGTGCGTATCCTCTCTGACGATGCCGACCCTCTGTTCCCGACTGTCAAACTGGGAACTATCATGCGCACGCGCTATTGGTTCCCGAAACGCACGAGCGAGGCCTCCTATGCTATCTTTGACCCGAAGACCTGGACTGTACGTATGTCGTCAAACAAAGAGTCCACCGGGCGCGCTCTCATTGGCATCGAAGTGGAAAAGATGCCAGATTATCTGCACGTTCAGGGCGAGCGTAACGGCCTCGTAAGAACTTCTACAGCAAACTCAGGCTTAAGTATTCAGGTTGATTTTCAGGATAAGGCCGGAGAGTATGTCCATTCTGTACTCTTCTGCTCAGACTCCTACAGTGCATCGCGCACTAGGAGGCTGCCATGGGGCAAGGCAGGCGTGGCTGATGAAATCGTTCAGGTCGAAGACCTCAACGACTTCACCATAGACCTCGCTTCCCATCGCCCTGAGTCATTCAGCGGCCGAGTGATTATCACCTGCGATATGGAGGCAGTGGGTGCAAACGTCAAGCAGAACTTCCAGTTCTCTAAAGGCGAGCCGACAGAAATTTCGTCAATTCATAATGAAGCGAGCATAATTCACAGGACTAGCGCTGTGTATGACCTGAGCGGAAGAAGGTTTAATACGTCCTCACCGCTTTTTAACAAGGGAGGGGGCGGGGCAATATTTATTTGTGGAAAGAAAAAGTATATGATAAAATAATGATAATATTGAAAATATAAAAAACATTATGAAAAAAATCAAAATTGTCGCCATAATGGCGATATTCCTTGGTCTCTGTGGACACACCAGAGCTGAGGACTACCTGTCCGGATGGACAGAGGCTACGGGGTCTATTCCCTCAGATGTGAGTAGCTATTATTTCGCTTTCGTCAGCATGAGTGATGCCAATGGTCTGATGATGGGCACAGGCCTCAACGGGAGTTGGGACGATATTTGGGAATAATTTGTAAAAATAGCAAGATGATGAAACTTACAGTTTTTCTTGCATTTATGCTGGGCATGACGGCCTCTTACGCTCAGACTGACCTGACCTCGAAGATTACCAATCCGAGTTTTGAGAAAGGCACGGAGGGGTGGACACTCAATGACCTGAACGCGCAAGGCAACAATGCCTTCACGCTCAAGAGTGGCAACACCTACTTGGAGAAGTGGGTGGGTGGCGACAGTCCCGTGGGGTCGGCACGACTCTCGCAGACGCTGACAGATCTGCCTCCCGGCACCTACGAACTGACGGCTGCGGCACAGAACATAAAGGAGTCGAATGCCAAGGCTGATCAGACCGGAGCCTGGATATTTGCAGGCACGGAGAAGACAGCAGTCACCGTTGTGGCAACGTACAGCGTCCGTTTCACCTTCGTGCTCGACCCCGTGACTATAGGCTTCGAGGCTGTCAATGCCTCTGGCAACTGGATTGCAGTTGATAACTTTCGGCTGAAACGCATAGACGAGGCTACGGAGGCAGTGCGCGCAGCTCTGACAGACATCGTAAATGCAGCGCGTGAACTGTATGGAGACGCTTCCGGAGTTGGGGTTGCGGCCTTTGATAATGCTCTGAAGCAGGCCGAGGCAGTGCTGGCTCAGACGAATGCCACCTCCGACGCGATGATTACTCAGGCCAAAGCCGTGAAAGAGGCGGAGGAAGCCTATCGTTTGGCAAATGCCAGCGAGCAGCTGCCTTACGACATGACATCGAAGATCGTGAACGCGAGCTTCGAGGACGGATGGAACGGCTGGACGCAGAGTGGGATGCAGTTGCAGGGCAACGACTCATTCGCGCTGAAAGAAGGCTCCACATACGTAGAGCGCTGGACTGGACGCGGCGGACTCGTAGGCGACGGGAGCGTCACCCAGACTGTGAAGGGTCTGCCCTGTGGACGTTATCGTCTGACGGTTGCAGGCCAGAACATACAGGAAGACTCTCCCAACACTACGAAGACGGGCGCGTGGATCGTGGCCGACAACCAGCGTACAGCTGTAGGCAGGCGCGCTGAATACAGCGTCACGTTCACTGTGGTCACCGGCGATGCCGTGATTGGATTCGTGGCCGAGGGGGCAAAGGGCAACTGGCTAGCTTGCGACAACTTCCGGCTGGAATATCTCGGCGCGGATGCCGAGGGTGAGCAGGGAGAGATGACAGCACGCATCGAGGCTGCTGAAGCTCTGCTCAGCGAGAAGATGAACGCCGAGGTGCTCAGTCAGTTGCAGGGTGCCATTGCAGCGGCCAAGGCCGTTTCTGGTAGCGACATGGCCACCACCGCAGCCGCTTTGCGCAAAGCCACCGAAGATGCCCAGTCTTCAATAGACGCATATAAGGCTCTGCTGAAAGCCATCGAGGATGCAACAGCTATATGTGCCACTGGCAGGGGCAACGACCGCGCCATATTCCAAGGGGTTATAGACGGTTCACAGACTCTCTATAACAGCGATACGGCACAGAACGACGACATGTCTGCGAAGATTATGGCTCTGGAGAGCGCTACCTTCGTCTATCAGCTGGCCAACGCCACAGGCACCGTGCCCAAGGTGACTACCGACCCGCGCTACGCCCGAGGAGCCATTGCCGCTTTCGGACGAATGAGCGTGAGCGGTATCAGCTCCTCACAGATCAAGGAGAAGGGCTTCTGCTGGAGCACCGAACCCAATCCCACCGTGCTGGACAACCGCACCACGAACTACCTCTCGCAGAACGGCGAAATCTATGTGATGGACATGGAGCCTGCTACTGTATATTACATACGTGCCTACGCGATGACGAAGAGCTATGCCGTGGGCTATGGAGATGTAATCAAAATCTCCACGCTGCCCATGGGAGATGTGAGCTACACCTACTACAATAACGACGGAGGAGATTTCCACAACAACAAGAACACCAACGCCCTGAGTGAGGTTTGCTGGTATTGGAGCAACTACACCAGCATCCGTGGCTTCCACGTGACAGCTAACTATAGTTCCGGTACTCCTACCGCCGACTGCGGATATGGGGGCAATATGCGCATCGGACCAAACACCGGACAACGCACTGGTACGATGATGCACGAGATGAACCACGGCATCGGAGGCGGCACTATTGACGTGTGGGGCGGATGGAACGAGTCCTTCCTGCGCACTTCTGTCAACGGCGACTGGGCCGGCGAGCGCGCCAACGCCGTACTGCGTTTCTGGGAGAACCGCGAGGATTTGGTCATCACAGCCGCCTACGATGGGGCTCATTGGGGTTTCCGCACCTTAGACGGCGCCTACTCGCAGGATAACAATTGGCTCAATAAATATGCCTTCAACGGCTCACACCTTGAAGCCGGCAACTGGGCTGGGCCTCAGAACTGGAACGATACGCAGATTGTCTATATCGGCAACTCGCTTATCAATCAGGCTATGTGTGAGGACGGTCTCGTACCCGTCAACTATTGGAGCGGCGGCTTCTGTCTGCCGGCATACGTATTCGAGCAGGATGACCAGAAGAAGTACTATATCAAGTGCGAGAGCGCAGAACACGGCCTCTACGACTCATTCCTCACCGAGGGCCACAGCGGTAAGCTGACGTGGAAGACGATGGGAAGCGAAGAGGTAAGTGAGAACGACAGCACGGCGTGGTATGTAAGCTTCGACGCGAAGACGCAGTACTACACATTCTGCAACGCCGCCACCAAGCACCTAATAAGTTATTCCAACGGGTTTAAGACCGCCCTGAGAACCAACCCCTCAGCCGCAGATAAGTTCCACCTGATACGCGGACGCAACGACCTGGAGATTGGTGACATGAAACTGCGCGGCTACTGGATTATACACCCGGAGCAGAGCAATACTCCCTCTACCATGACCGCTTCGACGTACGGCAACGTGACCTCGGCATCGCTTGACCTATATGATCGTGCATCGCAGCAGCGATGGGTATTCCTTACCGCAGATCAGCTTGACGAATTTGAATCGGGCACGGTGGATGCCGCCAAGGATGAGCTGCTGGCCTATATCAATCAGCTGAAGAAACTGAAGCGTGTGCCGCATACTGAAGATGTCGAGGGAGCAGACGACACTATGGCAGATCAGATAGCCGCATTGGAGTCTGGTGCCAGAACTGCCACTACGGCAACTGAGGTGAACGGACTGCTGGACGATGCCCGCGCCTGCGGTGTGGAGTTCCTGAGTAGCGTGTCGCCGTCTGACATCACAAAGCCGTTTGACCTCACTTTCATGGTCAAGAACGCCGCCATCAGTTCTTCAGATGGATGGAACGGAGACCCCGCATACGCAGAGTCGTGCTGTGAATTCTTCCAGCGTATATTCGACTTCAACCAGACGGTAACAGGTTTGCCAAAGGGTAACTTCAAGCTTATGGCTCAGGCCTTCCAGCGCCCAGGTCAATATGATGCGGCCTACAATGCCTATGCACGCGGTTCGAATCAGGTCAACGCCGTCCTCTATGCCGGTAACAAGACACAGAAGATCCAGCATATAGGTGAGGGCGCACAGAACCGCAAGGTGCATGACGACGACGTGCAGGTGGGCTCGCCCGCAGTGTTTATCCCCAACACAATGGCCTCAGCAGCCGCCTACTTCCGGAAGAAGTACTACGACAACGAAGTCTGGGCTGCTACCTCCAAGAAGAATGCATCGCTGAAGATTGGTATTCGCGGAACGGTGACGAACGACGGTTACTGGACCATCTGCGACAACTTCCGCCTGTATTTCTACGGTTCTCTGACCAAGGAGTTTGTCAATGACATAGACGAACTGCAAGGAAACGATCTGGCAGGAACGGAGAGTGTTGAGAATGACGCCATATATGACCTCAACGGACGCCTTATTCGTCAAGGCACCGACCTCAAGGGTCTGCCCAAGGGCTTGTATATAGTCAGAGGTAAGAAGGTTCTAATTAAATAATCAGAAAGAAGAGGGTTCCGAAAGGTTCCCTCTTCTTTCTTTACTTAATCACGGACTTGGGTGCTTTTTTAGACCACTCTTTTGCCCTCACGTTGATATTTCGTTGGAGGCAGTCGCTGTAGAGCCAAGGCTCGCAGCTGTGGATGTCGCCGACGTTGAGGAAGTTCTTGTATGGGCGGTATTCGGAACCGCTGTAACCGCTGACGACGAGGACGTGATGTTCGGGCGAGAGGGTTACGGTGATGGAGTCGTGCAAGGTGGCGGGAGTGGCATCGGTACGCCAGTTGACGGGGTTGATGGCAATGCATGAGGCTGCGATTACGGGCTGGATATACTTCACGTCCTTCACCGTGTTGTAACAGATGGTTACGCCGGTGTCCGTCTCGCCCTGAGCGGTTTTGATATGCTTTGTCTGCAAGGTGTCCTCAGGTGTCACTTTGTAGCCAAGGACGTAGGCAGCAGCCATTTGGCTGTAGGTCTCGTCGCTGATATGTTTGAGCAATTCCACCACAGCCAGTCCGCCCTGACTGAATCCCGCTATGATGAGCGGACGGCTCTGGTCACGCTGCGCCTGGAAACAGTCGAAAGCAGCGCATACATCACTCATAGACAGGCGTGTACGTTGTCTGATACTATCATCGCTATTCGTCATAAACGTCTCTATCGTAGCATGACGGTAGTAGGGCGAATAGAAGCGGTTGCCCGGTGACATATAGGCAGCTACGCGGTTGATTTCCCGTGCCATACGCTCGCGGTGCCCGGGTCTCCAGACATCTGCATAATGGCATTTGAGGGTGTCCGGAGTTGCGGACTCTCGGGTTATGATGGTGTCATAATCCTCCTCCCAAGTCGAGACGACGTAGAACACATCGGCTCCGTTGCCCAACGAGTCGCCGTCGGCTGTGATCCACATAGTCGGGTCTGCGTAATCTGGAGCCTGCGGCACAAACACCTTCTGCCCGCTTGGACTTTCGCCAGCATACTGCCACAAATAGATTACTGCGCCAATCACGATGGCGGCAGCCATAAATAAGAATGCTTTTTTCATTGTGGTTTAAAGTTTCGTTATAGCCACTTTTCTCCCTCGGCTGACGGCGATTCCGCGATAGCCCGGATGAACCTTCTGTCCCTGCAGGTTGTAGAGCGGTCCTTCGGCATCAGGATCTGCGCTTGGCAGCAAGACAGGCGTTGCTTTCTGAGCTGCTTTGCGCAGTTGTGCGTGAACATAGTAGTAGGCCTGTTTGGGCTGACAGCTGGCATCGTACAACAGCGGTTTGTTCTCACGCCACGAGTGGTTGTCGGAAATACCCCAAAGCATCATTGTCGGACAGTTGTCGTTGCCTGTTAAGGTGTAAGTCCCCGACCCTTCTTTTATGAGGCCGACCTTGTTGCCGCTTTCCTTGGCATATATGCGGCCGGCGAGGAGACCGTCGGTATTCAGTCCGCCAACCACATAATACGAGTTGGAGCTGCTCTTTTTGTAATAGCCGATAATCTCAGACCCAGCCTCCATCTGCAGCTCGCCAATCTTGAATCCACGCGCACCCGATTCAGCCGCCAGCGTTGAGCCGGAGTGCATCACGAGGGTCTTGTTCGAGAAGAGCGTATTGGGTCTGGACTGAGCCTCGTTGTCGGGAACGAAGGTGTTGCTTTGCAACAGCAGTCCGTAGAAGCCGCACGAGCTGACCACCTCCTTGTAGGGATACAGATGCACGCTGCCCGTCATCCTGGACCAGTCGGGATAGGTTGCTCCCTTGCTGTCCTTCGTGCCGATGTAGCATCGCTCGCCGCCGGCATAGATGTTCAGAGTGCCTTTCCCGGCCAAAGCTCCCGTCCACTCGGAGTAGCGCGAAGTCCTTACGCTGGCCGTCACACCGACGGGCAGAGACAGCGACTTGTCAAAGGTCTTATAGCTGTTCGACGAGTTGTTCACACAATAGTCGAACAAATCGCCGTCCTTCGCCACCGTATATCCGCTCTGCACCTCAGCCGTTGCCGTCAGGCCAGCAAGAGCAACAGCACACAATATCAGTTTAGTGAGTTTCATTTCCATTCCTTTCTACTCCTTTTTAATAGGTTCGCAAAATAACAAACAATTCTCCACTCTGGCAAGTTTTTAAGCAGTTTTTCTACATTTAAGCGGGTCTTTTGTTTGGTAGTTCGGCGGATTCTGCCTATTTTTGCAGCACGAAACAATCAATTAACTAAAATACAGACAAGAAATGAAACATTCTGTTCTTTTTCTCTTCACATTAATGCTGTTTACATTCAGCCCATCGACGCTGTTTGCCCAGAACCCCTATCTGCCCCTTTGGGAGCATCTGCCCGACGGCGAGCCGCGCGTGTTTGAAGACCCCGATAATCCAGGGAAGCTGCGTGCTTACATAATCGGTTCACACGACACTCACTACAGCGAGTACTGCGGTAACGACGTGCGAATGTGGTCGGCTCCCGTGGAGAATCTGACGCAGTGGCGCGACGAAGGCCCCATCTTCTCCTATTTCGTGGACGGGCGCTGGGACACTATGTTCGCACCGGATTTGGTAGAGATAAAGGACAAGACCACAGGCAAAAAGACCTATTGGCTGTATCCCCACAGCCGCGGATGGCGCCGCGTGGCAATGGTCTGCAAGGGCGACCGCCCGAACGGCCCCTTCACACCCGTGAACCTGACTCCCGACGGCCGCGCTTGTGTCGAGGGTTCACTTATCGACTTTGACCCCTCGGTGTTTGTGGAGACCATCACCAACAAGAAAGACCCCGACTACGCACGCGGCTACCGCGCATACGTCTTCTACGGTTTTCAGCACTCAACAGCCTACGAGCTTGACCCCGATAACATGTACGCCGTGCGTCCCGGAACGAAGCTTATAGACCCGTTTATCCCTGCCAGCACTCCCGACGGCAAACTGCGCGAACCCGAAGGCACTCAATACACAGCCCTTATGAAGGGTCAGAACCCGCTGGACTTCAACTTCTTCGAGGCCAGCAGCATCCGTCAGGTGGGTAACAAGTACGTGATGGTTTTCTCTGGCTTCAGCGGTGCTGAATACGGGCTCGGCTTCTCCAACTCCACTCTCCGCTACGCCTACGGCGATTCTCCCCTTGGCCCCTGGCGCGCAGGCGGCTGTCTCGTGGATTCACGCGGTGTTGTTCCCAACGAGGACGGCACACATCTGACCACTTCCAACGCAGCCCACAACACCCACGGCTCTCTGCAGGAGATCAATGGTCAGTGGTACGTCTTCTACCATCGCCCCCCGCGCGGCTTTGCCAACGCCCGTCAGGCTATGGTCGCTCCCGTGAAGATTGAGTGGGACAAGAAGCCCGTGGCCAAAGGCGGTAAGGTGCGTATCGTGGCCTACGACCCCTTCACAAAGAACAACGAGTGGACAGCCAAAGCCTCCGACGGACACGAATACATGGGTGCAGAGGTTACAAGCGAAGGCTTCCAGATATTCGGCCTGCCCCCCTACCGCTATTATTCCGCAGGTATCGCCTGCTGGATGACGGGCAAGGGCAGCAACGAACTGCTTCAGGATAACCACGACGTGTGGAACGACCACATGGATCTGGCCGGGTTGCAGAACGGAGTAATCGTCGGTTTCAAATATTTCGGCTTCGGTGGCCTGCAGACCTCGACCAAAGGCGTTCCCGCCTTCGAGGGAACCCGCGCAGGCAACGGCACACAGTTGTGTCTGAACCTCACTCCGAGCGGACAGGGCGCTTTCAAGATTCACGTGATGCTCGATGCTCCATATAAGAATAATGTGTGGAACGGCAAGGAGATTGCTGTGGTAGATGTGCCTGCAGACGCTCAGAAACGTCCGCAGACCTTCAAGGTAAATGTCCCGGACGTGGACGGGTTGACTGGCAAGCACGCCATCTATCTCGTTGTTGAAGGCCCCGAGGTAAAACAACCCGAACAGCAGAGCCGTCCGCAATTTGGCCGCCGTCAGCAGCCTCAGCGTCCCGTTGGTCTCTGCGACCTGCACGGCGTAGGTTTCGCCAAGGCCGGACAGATGTGGCAGGCTCCCGTTGTTCCCGAGGTGACAATCACCGCCGACGGCAAGCGCCTGCAACTGCCCGCAACGCCCATTCACAGCAACAACACAAACGGCTACACGGATGCCACTCGCTATCAGGTTTATGCTCCGTTGAGCAGCAGCTCCAAGCTGAAGGCCACAGCCTCAGACCCCGCCGTTACGGTTGAGGTTTCACCCATCGTGGACGGCCGCGCTACTGTACGCTGCACCTACAAGGGCAAGCAGAAGGTCTTCATGATAAACTAATTGAAGTTTCGGAAGTTGACAAGTTTTGGGGGTAGGGCTTTCGTCCTTTAACTTCCCTTTAACTTCATTTTCTATCAAAAAAAGATGAAGCATAAGTTTAAGGTCTGGTTGCGTGCCTACCGCATCTGGCAGCATACGCCGCACAAGGTGGCACCGAACGACGAACAACAGCACGTGTGCAAATCCTGCGACACGGAGTTCTGCGGTAACTACTGTCCACGCTGCGGACAGTCGGCACGTGTAGGGCGTTTTTCGTTCAAGACAGCCTTCCAACTCTTTTTGAACAACTGGGGGCTGGGCAACCGCGGTTTCTTCGTAACAGTCCGCGACCTTATGTTCCGTCCCGGATTCTTAATCCGCGATTACGTTAGCGGGCGCCAGTCGTCCTACTTCCCTCCCTTCCAGCTGTTCTTCGTCGTGGCCGCCTTGTCTCTGTTGATTGACGAAGGCGTAAAGCTGAATGTTGACAAACAACAGCAAGAGGCACAAACCGAAGTGGCCGAAAAATCCGACAAGGATTGGATTACAGTTACTAAAGACGGAAAGGAAGTCCATAGCAAGACGGCGTATTATATTCTTCACACCCTCAAGGTGGTGGAGGCTTTGGAAAACTATAATCCGGCGCTCTTCTCGCTGATGCTGCTTATGCTCGTCTCCCTGCCGCTATACATCTTCTTCCGCCGCTGCCCCGCAATCCCCGACCTCAGGCTCTCGGAGCACATGGTGGCTCTGGTCTTTATCTCAAGCAGCTACACGATAATTCGCCTGATTGGAGATGTGCTTACGTTTGGCGGCACATTCAGGTTGATTGCTGTGGTGATGGTCTTTGTGGCAATGAGGCAGTTTACAGGCTACTCCCGTAGGCGCCTGTTCCTGTATCTGTTTTTGACATTCTTAATACTCCTCATCCTGTTCGTTGTAATAGTGGCCCTCGCCATATTGATAATTGCGATGTGGCAAAACGAACTGAATGACTTCGCCGCATAAGTCGATTTAAAGAAACACCCCGCCACCTTTCAGGAAGATGGCGGGGTGAATTCTTCTTTAACTTCTATAACTTCTTTAACTTCTTAACTACAGATAATTTGTCGTTACGGCTGAGTGTTGTAGAGTTGGATGTTATCCTTCAGCTCGAGGTAGGTAAGCATCAGGGCGAAGTAAGCGATAACGGCTGTGAAGAGGTAACCGACGCAGCAGAGCAACAGACCTGCGATCTCGATGAAGAAGACCACGATGCCCAGAAGAAGGAGCATCCAGAAGTTGCCGCTTGTTGCCTGCCAAGAGCGCCTGAAGGCCTCTACAAATGACACATCCTCAGTAGCAGCAATATACGGAGCGAACATCCAGCGGACTGCCAGGAAAATACCGGGGATAATGCAAAGGCAGGTGCCGAAGCCTACTGCCAGACCAAAGCATACATCTACTGCGAAATAGACAGCGAACTGGTTGAGGTCAATCTTGAAGGCATCGCCCATTGACTCGTAAGGCTTGCCGGTCTCGATGGCGCTGCGGAGCATACGGGCCGTGATAAAACCCAGATAGAGAGACAGGAGAATGGACACGATAAGCAGCGGGCTCACAGTGATGGATTCTTTCAGAGCCTCTGCCATAACCTGAGGATCAGGATTTTGGCCTACTCCGGTAAAAATGGTTTTGTCATAATTGACGCCCAAACTGCCGAAACAACTTGAGATCAACACGATGAGTACGAAGATGGGCCAGTGCTTTACTGAGAGGTCCCAAGCGCGGGAGATAATATCCCCAATTTCAAAACTTTTCATGATTGATTGATAGTTAATGATTATAGTTTATTGATTACATATTATTGACGTAATTAGAGGGGTTAAAGTTGCAGCAGGTTGCGAATTATTCCCCAAATTAGTGAAATTATTAGTATCACGAGAGCCGTCTGCGATGTTATTTCCCGTTTCCAAAGCCACCAAGCTCCCAGTATAGGCGCTCCAATCATAAGTGCAGGATTCAACCAGAATGCCTCCGCGATATTCCCGTGAAGCAAAGCTATCACCATTCGCTGCGCGCCGCAGAAGGGGCAGTTCAAGCCTGTTAACCAATGGAAAGGACAAACTAACACCTTATTAATTTAAGATTTGACGATTTACGATTTTAAGATTTGACGATTTACGATTTTAAGATTTAGCGGCTTTTCGATTATTCGGTTATTCAGGAATTACGTCGGGCCGCTTGAATTATGCATTATGAATTATGAATTGAATTAAATTCTTCTGAGGATCGAGTTTCTGCAACGATGACTCCCGTCAGGGCAATAAGCGAGACGAGGTTGGGAATTGCCATCAGAGCGTTAAGCAGATCGGCGAGGTTCCATACGAGCGACAGCTGCATCACGGCTCCGATGAAGATGGCTGCAATGAAGATAATGCGATAGACTATGAGGAATCGCTTGCCGCTGAGATATTCTACGGCACGCTCGCCGTAGTAGCTCCAGCCGAGAATCGTGCTGAAAGCGAAGGTGATAATGCCAAAGGTGAGCAGAGGCGCACCCACAGCCGGAATCTTCTCGAAAGCGGCTTTTGTCAGAGCGCCGCCGTTCTCGTAGCTGATGTCGGGATAAGCTATTATGCTGCTTACGAGTACCAGCCCCGTCAAGGCACAGATTACAACCGTATCCCAGAAGGTCCCCGTGGAGGAGACCAGAGCCTGACGAACGGGGTTGCTGGTCTTTGCGGCAGCTGCCACGATGGGGGCAGAACCCATTCCGCTCTCGTTGGAGAAGAGGCCTCGGGCTATGCCGTAACGGGCTGTCATTATGATTGTTGTTCCGGCGAAACCGCCGCCCGCCGCTGCAGGTGTGAACGCGCTGCGGCAGATGAGGCAGAGGGCCTCCCAGACGTATGCGCCGTTGACAAAGAGAATGTAAATGCATCCGGCCACATAAAGCAAAGCCATCAGAGGTACGAAAGCAGTACAGAAGCGGGCTATTCCCTTGACGCCGAACAGGATGACTAGCGCCGCCAAAGCGGTAATCACGGCTCCCGACCACAGGGCGGGGATATCGTAAGTCTCCTGACAGAGCAGGGCTATGGCGTTGCTCTGCACGGTGTTTCCGATGCCGAGAGCAGCTACGGCAGTCAGCACACAGAAGAGCACGGCTGCCCACTTCCAGCCCAGTCCGCGTTCGAGCGCGTACATCGGGCCTCCAAGCATCTTTCCGTTGCTTGTGCGGACGCGGTATTTCACGGCCAACAGTCCCTCGGCATATTTCGTAGCTATACCGAAAACGCCTGTAAGCCAGCACCAAAGCACAGCTCCTGGGCCGCCCAAAGCCACAGCCGTAGCCACTCCGATGATATTGCCCGTGCCGATGGTTGCCGCCAGCGATGTAGCCAAGGCTCCGAACTGGCTCACGTCACCCTCGGAGTCCTTGTCGCGTGTTACGGACAGGCGGATAGCATGGAAGATGCGGCGCTGGGGGAAACGCAGTCGGATGGTGAGGTATATGTGAGTGCCGAGAAGCAAAATGATCATCGGCCACCCCCACAGGAAAGAAGCAATCGCTGCAATTATATCATTCATCGGCAAATCTCCTTTTTATGCGTCGGCAAAGACCTTTCCGTCATCCAGCGTAATCTGAAGTTTGTTGTATTCGCTGTGGAAATCGTTCTTCAGGCGGTTCAGATAGCGTTGACACTCCCACTTGCACATAGGCAGGTCGTGCAGCAGGTAGTTGCCGCATGTCTCGGGCGTGGTAGCAGGCACTTCTGTCTGAGTGAGCACCCACTCCAGACATTCGATAGTGAGCGCACGCATATCCTCTACGGAATAGGTTCCCGTCATCACGATATACATCCCCGTCAGACAGCCCATCGGCCCTACATAAACAACATCGTCTTTTGCCGCTGAATTGCGGAACCATGTTGCCATAAGATGTTCTATGCTATGCATGGCTGCAGGCGCAACAGCCGGTTCCTTGTTGGGTTCCGTGATGCGAAGGTCAAATGTTGTGAACCCCCGGTCTTGTCTCGACACATAAATGCCCGGCTTCAGGCGTGTGTGGTCGATGGTAAAACTCTGAATTACTTCCATAACCAATTACAAGGGGCTTATTCGTCAAAAGGCAGCAGAGCGAAACGTTCGGGCAGGGCTGCAAGGAAGCTGTGAGTAGTCTTGAACGACTCTTCAGCCATCTTGTCCCAGAAGTTTAAGTACTGCTGCAGATGTTCGTCGGCACCGGGCGTGTCGCTGAGAATGCGGAAACTAATGAACGGAACCTGCAACAGGAAACACGTCTGAGCAATGGCGGCGCTCTCCATATCCACAGCCACAGCCTCGGGGAAGGCCACCTTGATGGGTTCGAGCTGTTTCTTGTCGCTAATGAACTGGTCGCCACTGACAATCAGTCCGCGATGCGCTTTCTGCGCACTTTGCACGGCAATGTCCAACAACTGCCCGTCGGCCTTGAAGCGGGCCGGCAGACCCTGAATCTGCCCGTGCTCGCAGCCAGGAATCGTCACGTCGTGGTAAGCGGCATACGTGCTTATCACCACATCCATAACATTCTGCCCCTCCTGGATTCCTCCAGCGCAGCCGGTGGAGATTATGGCATCCGGGGCGTAGCGGCGAATCAGAGTCGTAGTACCTACGGCTGCATTCACTTTTCCGATGCCGCATTGCATCATAATCAGTGTGTTAGGCCCGAGTGTGCCAACAGTGAACGTCATTCTTCCGTCGGTCTCCACATGGGCATCTGCGAGCAGGTGAGTCAGTTGCTCATGCTCCTTTGTCATTGCAGAAAGAACACCTATTTTCATCTGTTTTCTCTTCTTTTCGTGTTTTATGCCGCAAAAGTACAATTAATAATTAAAAAGGAAAAATTAAAAGGGAAAAATTGATAGAAAAGTAAAAGAGAAAAAATAAAGGGAACACAAAGAAAAAAGAAGCCGCGCCCCCGAAATCCGGGAGCGCGACCTGTGTAGAACGTGAAATAAATATGTTTGCTTTATGTTTTATTCCTCAGTTTAGAAGGAGAAATACATACCGAAGTCGATCATATTGTTGTCAACACCGATACCGAACTGGTTGTGGTTCTTGCTGTGCTGGTAGCCCAGGTTACCGAGGTGGCTAACAAGACTTACCTTGTCGCTAAGCTTGACAGCAAGACCCGGACGAATGCCTATACCCCAAGTGGTGGCTGCATCCTGACCAGATACCTTAGTTGCACCTACATTGAAGCCACCATCAAGGAAGAAGGATACCATGTCGAACTTCACAAAGGTGTAACGAGCATAAGGATTGATGGCAAAGCGGTTTTCAGTGGGAGCGTCACCGAATTCGCAAGCGTAGTTAAGAGCAACGGCGATATCCCAGTTGTCGCTCAGAGTGAAACCTACTTCAGGAGCAACATTGATGGTGTTGGTCTTGAAACCATTGTTCTTGTCGAAATCGTAACCGAGCCTACCGCCCATCCAAACCTGTGCGTTTGCGGTCATTGTTGCGACTGCCATAGCAGCCATAAGAATAATCTTTTTCATAATTCGTGTCTTTTTTAGAGAAGTTAATCACGTTCTTCTGTACTCCTACTCTTTTATGGGTTTTCGGATTCTCCCGTTGTGGTCTTGTTGAAAACCGCTGCAAAAGTATAGCGGATATACGAAATAGCCAAAAATTATGCTATAAAACATCAATAATTCCTACTTATCGTATAATTTAGTTTAAAGTTTAAGATTTAATGTTTAATGATTAAAGCTACCCGACGTAATAACGGTATAACGTAATAACACCGATGATAAGGGCCGCAAAATCGTCAAATCGTAAATCGTAAAATCGTAAATTAACTATAGTTCTATTGACTCTATGCGCAGCCGCTGCACACCCGCCGGCACCTGCACTTCCACTATATCGCCGACCTTCTTGTTCAGCAGAGCCTGCCCAATTGGCGATTTGATAGAGATCTTGCCCTCGCGCAGATTGGCCTCGTGCGGGCTGACAATCGTATAAGTCATCTTCATGTTGTTGGCCAGATTCGTCATTTCCACCTTCGAGAGCAGTCCTACGCCGTCACTGTTCAATTTGGACGTGTCAATGACGCGGGCAAATTCCAGCACCCGCTGCTTGAAGCGTATGCGCCCCAACAGTCGCGCCTGCTCGCGCTTGGCGGCGTGGTATTCGAAATTCTCACTCAGGTCGCCCTTGTCGCGTGCCTCAGCTATAGCGTCCTTGACGCGAGGCAGCTCCACTCTTTCCAACTCAAGAAGTTCGGCTACGAGCTTGTCGTAGCCCTCTTGTGACATATATTCCATAGGGATTTGTTTGAATTTGGGTGCAAAAGTACGCATTTTAGTCCAAATAACATAAAAGAATGTGGAAACTTGCATTTTTTTATTCCCATAACGATTCTTTTTCCTATTTTTGCAGCGCTGAACCCCCAATTATGAATTATGCATTCTGAATTATGAATTATTATAAGTCTCTTCTTTCAACATTCCTCACCGTGTCATCCGCGATGGCACAGCAGCAACGGCCTAACATATTATATATAATGTGTGACGACATGGGCTACGGCGACCTCTCATGCTATGGGCAGCAGCATTTCCGCACGCCCAACATCGACCGTCTCGCCCAGCAGGGTATGCGCATGACATCCGCCTATGCCGGAAGTCCGGTCTCTGCCCCCTCGCGCGCCTGCTTTATGACAGGTCAGCACTCGGGCCACACCCACGTGCGCGGCAACAAGGAATATTGGAGCGGACGCGTGGAATACGGGCAGAACGTGGATTACGCCGTTGTGGGTCAGGAGCCTTACGACACCGCCCATGTAATTCTTCCGGAGATATTCAAGGCTGCCGGCTACCGCACTGGAATGTTCGGCAAGTGGGCAGGCGGATATGAGGGCAGCATCTCTACTCCCGACAAGCGCGGCGTAGATGAGTTCTACGGCTACATCTGCCAGTTCCAGGCGCACCTCTATTTCCCGAACTTCCTCAACCGCTACAGTCGCTCGCGGGGCGACAAAGGCGTAGTCCGCGAGGTGCTGGAGCAGAACATTCAGCACGCGATGTTCGGCGATGACTACAACAACCGCCGCCAGTACAGCGCCGACCTAATCCACCAGCGGGCTCTGGAGTGGCTCAGACAGCAGGAGCAGGGAAAGCCTTTCTTCGGAATCTTCACCTATACCCTACCCCACGCTGAACTGCGGCAACCGGACGACTCGCTGCTGCAGGCCTTTCGCGGCAAACTGCTCCCGGAGCGCACCTATCGCGGAGACAACCCCTCGCGCTACAACCCGACTCCTGAGGCCCACGCGCAGTTTGCTGCGATGATTACACGCCTCGACGCGCAGGTCGGAGAGATTATGCAACTGCTTGAAGAACGCGGACTGGCCCAGAACACCGTGCTTATCTTCACTAGCGACAACGGCCCACACGAAGAGGGAGGCGCAGACCCAGACTACTTCAATCACGACGGCAAGTTCCGCGGACTCAAGCGCAGCACACACGAGGGTGGCATCCGCATACCGTTCATCGTGCGCTGGCCCGGACACATTAGCGCCGGCAGCGAGAGCGACCAGCCTTTCGCCTTCTACGACCTCTTGCCCACATTCTGCGACATCGCCGGAATAGATAACATGAATGTCAAGCGCCCGAACCTCAGCACCGTTCCCCTCCGCTTCTACCGTCAAAACCCATCAATAATCAATGGCTTCGACGGCATCAGCATTCTCCCCACCCTCACGGGCAAAGGGGTTCAGCCTCAGCACGACCACCTCTACTGGGAGTTTCACGAGACGGATATGCTCGGTGTGAGGCGCGGCAACTGGAAACTCGTGGTACGTCGAGGCCAATGCGCCCTCTATAACCTCGCCGCCGACCCACACGAAGACAACGACCTCGCGGCACAGTACCCCGACACCGTCAACCTCCTCGTACAGAAGATCTACGAGGACCACACCGACAGCCCTCTGTTCCCTGTCACCCTGCCTAAGAGACCGCGTCGTCCGCAGCGAGAGGCTTTCACCACCGAGACACCTATGGTCCACGACCCCGTAATGGCTAAGGATGGAGACACATATTATATTTATTCCACAGGGATGGGAATACAGCAGATGACTTCGAAGGACCGCCGCTCGTGGACTGTTCTGCCACAGCCCTTGATGAGCGTTATTCCCGGATGGACCACCGACTCCGTACCCGGTTTCAACAGCCACGTCTGGGCACCCGATGTCATCCGCTGGCACGGCCGTTGGTGGCTGGCATACAGTTGTTCCACCTTCGGCAAGAACGGCTCCGCTATAGGCTTGCTCTCTACACGTTCCCTCCGCTCAGGCATCTGGAAGGACGAGGGCTGCATAATCGCCTCACGCGAGAAACGCGACAACTGGAACGCCATCGACCCTAACTTCGTCATAGACGATGCCACCGACACACCGTGGATGACTTGGGGCTCGTTCTGGGACGGAATTCAACTCATCAGACTTGACTCCACGATGCACGTTGCACGCGGCGCCAAGCCCCGCACCATCGCCCGCCGCTATTCTCCCGGCCACGAGCCCTCCGAGCCGAACCCCACATCCAAGTTCGCAGGCAAAAACGCAATCGAGGCCCCCTTCATCTTCAAACACGGCGGCTATTACTATCTCTTTGTCTCGTGGGACTACTGTTGTCGCGGAGCCAAGTCAAACTACCGCGTTGCCGTAGGTCGCAGCAAGAACATCGAAGGCCCCTATCTCGACCGCATCGGCCGTGACATGTCATTAGGCGGCGGCACCCTCTTCTTAGAAGGCGACAAGCAGGAGTGGGAAGCCACTGGCCACTGCGCTGCCTACAACATCGACGGCGAGGACATCTTCATCTGCCACGGTTACAGCGCCACCCGCAACGGCGCCGCCTTTCTCATTCAGCGCCCCATCACCTGGACCTCCGACGGCTGGCCCGAACTGAAATAGAGATGCATTTTTGTGCCTTAACGACAAAAAACTTCGTTTTTTCTTTGCCATCTTACGACTAATTCATACTTTTGCAGCACACTCCATTAAACCGAAATATAAATGGCTGAAATGTAGATTCTGCGGTATTATCATAGCAATGTTTGCCGATGACCATAACCCGCCACATTTTCATATACGATATGGAGATTATGATGCAATTATTACTATTGATCATGGCATTGTAAAAGGAAACATGCCAAGCAAAGAGTTAAAATTAGTCTTCACTTGGATGGATAGCCACAAGGCTGAACTTAAAGCTAATTGGGAACGCCTCCAAAACGGAGAAGAAGCAGTCAGAATTAAACCTCTAAGAAAATGATGAACGATATAGACCTTATAAGAATCATTGATGTGGACTACATCGCTGGCCACACCATGAAACTGACGTTTAGCAATGGTGAAGAACGTATCGTAGATTTTTTGCCATTACTGACCAAGAAAATACATGAACCTCTGAAGGATTTGGACAATTTCATTCAGTTTGGTTTGAACCATTGGACTTTGGAATGGTATAACGGTGCTGAATTTGCTCCGGAGTACCTTTATTCTCAAGGAAGAAGTTTGCAGGCTGCCTGAAAACTTGACATGAGGAATAACACTTCTCATATAAGACAACGAACAATAATAAACCCTTAACCATTTATTGAACTCAAGAAACAGATAGTAGATTAGACATATAGAAGAAGCGTCCGCTTAAGTTAGAAGCCTTTAAGCCTCATCGTTGAAAGGCATTCTTTGTGTTTGAAAGGGAAATATTTGCAAATTTCAGAATAATGTTGTATCTTTGCAGCGTGATTGAGAGAGGAGAGAGATGAGGATTTATGAAGAATTGAATTATAAATCCAAGCAAAGAATTTAATAATCCACGCCGAGGATTATTAAAACCAGGCCAGGAATTAAAGGTTTCACGCCAAGAATTATTTTTCCCTTCAGCAACAAAACAATTGTCATCCTTGGTCTGAAGGATTTTATCCCGTGGCCTAAAGGGTTGTGTCATTTGCCCTAAAGGGTTGTGTTAAGAATATAATTCTGCTTTATAATAATTCTGCTTTATATTTTTCGGATGAGTGCTTCACGGATTATTCTCCGAAGGTGATGGCGAGGCAGAGAACAGGCGGGCGGCAAGGGCACCGCTGATATTGTGCCAGACGCTGAAGATGGCGCCGGGGATAGTGGCAAGGGGATAGGCCGCGAAATGCATTACGGCAAGGGAGGAGGCGAGGCCGCTGTTCTGCATACCGACTTCGATGCTGACGGCCACGCACTTGGGTTTCGGCAGTCGGAGGAGACGACCCAGAAGGAAGCCGATGGCGAGACCGAGCAGGTTGTGTAGCATGACGACGAGGACTACGACGAAGCCGCCAAGCATCAGGCGGTCAGCGTTGTGCGAGACAACGATTCCCACCGTGAAAGCGATGGCAAACGACGAGAAGGCAGGCAGGTAGGGTGTGACTTTCTTGGTAATACGAGGCAGGAAATGCTGACAAAATAGGCCTGCTATAATCGGGGCTATGACCACATAGAATATGCTCAGGAGCATCCCGACGGTATCCACATTAACCATAGTTCCAGCCATAAACCACACCAACAACGGGGTGAGGACGGGGGCAAGCAGGGTCGAAGTGGCTGTCATCCCGACCGATAGGGCCAGGTCGCCCTTGGCCAGATAAGTGATGACGTTTGAGGCCGTGCCGCCGGGGCAGCAGCCTACGAGGATAACACCCAGGGCCAGTTCACGAGGCAGCGAAAACGCCCACGTGAGCAACCACGCCAACAGCGGCATAACGGTGAACTGAGCCAGGCAACCGATGAGTATGTCCTTCGGTCGGGAGAGGACCACGCGGAAGTCTTTCGGCGAAAGGGTCAAGCCCATCCCAAACATAATCACACCCAACATGGGGTTGATGGCTTTGGTATTTATCCACAGGAACGATGCAGGCCAGACCATCGACACAACGGCAACAGCCAGCACCAAAGGACCAATCCAGGCCCCCCGTGTCCCCCCGGAGGGGGGAGTTGATTGGTGAGAGTTGAGAGTTGAGGATTGAGAGTTGAGAGACTGTTTCAAGAGTTTATCTAATTTTACGATTTGACTATTTACAATTTACAATTTATGGGCTGGCGCGATGTTTATTTTTGAACACGGATTGAACGGATTGAACGGATTTGCTGGCGCGATGCTTGGAATTTTCACATATAATTACCATAAATTTGTCCATATAATTATCCATTAATGATAAATTAACGGGTTAATTAATGGCAATTAATGTTGAAGGATAAATCCGTGTGCATCTGTGTTATCCGTGTTCGTTTAATATGTCAGTAGTGGGCTATTTTCTTTTGGGGAACCAACCTCTCTCTACACGCTTCTTCTGTTCGAAGAGCTCGCCGATGCCCCAGAGGGCGGAGGCTCCGAAGACGCCGAGGAACGACGAGAGATAGATGTTGGCGACGAAGAGAGCCGCCACGCAGCACCCGAGACCCACAATCAGATAGATGATCCAGGGGCGGGTGCCGAAATAGTATTCCGTCTTGATGACGATTGGGTGCCAGATGCCTATCGTGAGAAAGGTCATTATGGCTATTGTTATGCCTGTGAAGTACATTTTTGGCTCAACTTTTATAGAAGTTAAAGGGAGGTTTAAGAGAAGTTATCGCGGTCTTTGACCGCTTGGAAGTTAAAGGGACAAATGTCATTGCTCGTGAGTATCGCCCTTTCTATTCCTTTTAATTTCATTTCCATTCCTTTCTATTCCTTTCAACTCAACTTGCGAAAGTTGAGTTAATTTATACCTCTCACCTTCCCCACCACGTATTCCGACTGGGTGCCGATGCGGAACTTACCGCCCCAGATGCCGAGACCCGAAGAGACGTAGTAACGGGTGTTGCCGCGCCGGTGGGAGCCCCACGCACATTCGTAGAGCGAGTGGGTGATCCATGAGGCGGGCCAGACCTGCCCCTCGTGAGTGTGGCCGCTCAGCTGCAGGTCTATGCCTGCGCGTTCGGCCTGCTCCAGATGGTAAGGCTGGTGGTCGAGCAGGATGGTGTATTTCTTGCGGTCGGCCTGTTGTAAAAGCTGCGGCAGAGGCGTGCGCCGTAAGTTCGTGCGGTCGTCACGGCCAATTATGCAGAAGTCGCCGACCACAGCACATGAGTCCCGCAACAGATGTATTCCGGCATCGAGGTAGAACTGGTGAGCGCGCGGTTCGCCGCTGTAGTACTCATGATTGCCCAGACAGGCGTAAACGGGAGCCTGCAGGCGGCGGAACTCGGCGGCCATATCTTCCTGAAGCAGGGGGTGGACGCTTAGGTCGATTATGTCTCCGGCTATGAGGACGAGGTCGGGCTTTTCGACATTTATGAGGTCTATCCAGCGGGCCAGCTCGCGGCGGGTGTTGTGGTAGCCCAGATGCAGGTCGCTGGCCATCACCAGAGTGTAGTCCTTAGAGAGCGGCTTCGATGTCTCCAACTCGAGCGGCACGCGCACCTTGTTCTTATAATGAATATGCGCGCAGAGGAACAGGGTGAAGAGTAGGCCGCAGAGGGCTGCCGCCGTGACCCCGTTCTGGAAGAGCCAGCTGCGCGGCACAAGGTGGAGAAGGCGTCCCGCATCGAGGACGAGGAACGCCATCACCACATAGAGCAATACGATTATCGAAGAGGTACCTATCTCATACAATACTCGGGCGAGAGGCAGAGGCAGCTTGTCCAGCGTTCCGCTCAGATCGAGGAAAAGCATGAAGAAGCAGACTACGCCCGCCGCTATTATCGTGGCTTTCCACATGTTTGCCAGCGGCAGCAGTACCCACACGTGCCAGCTGACATACGCTACGCCCAACAGCGGAATTGCCAGTATAAGCAAGAACCACAGATTCATCTTCACTACTTGAACAGTTTCTGAGCCATCTGATAGAGACTGCGGCGCCAGGTGAGGAACTCATGGGCTGTGCCCTCGGAGATATAAGCCTCGGCGTTGAAGCCGGCTGCCTTCAGGTCATCCACAGCCTTGCGGACGCGGTCGGGACCCTCTTTGCTGCCGCAGCTGATAAAGATGTAATCTACCTGATTCTTGTCCTTGATCTCCTGCGGGGTGTAGATGCCGCCGCTGAGGATACCGTAGCTGCCGAAAGTCTCGGGGCGCGCCAGAGTGATAGAGTGAGTCTCCATTCCGCCCATTGAGAGGCCTGCCATAGCGCGGTGTTTCTTGTCAGCCTGAGTGAGGAAGTGGCTGTCGATGTACGGCACAAGCTCATCGACAAGCACTTTCTGGAAGTCCTCGGCCACCTTGCCGCGGTCGAAGGGGCGTCCGAATACAACATCGTTTGTCATTCCGTAGGTCATAACGACGATGAACGGGAGCGACTTGCCCTCGGCGATGAGGTTGTCCATAATCAGGTTGGCCTTACCCTGAACAGGCCACGAGGTCTCGTTCTCACCCCAGCCGTGCTGCAGATAAAGCACAGGGTAGCGCTTCTGAGCGCCGCTCTTGGCCTTCTGTCCTTTCTTGGCGGGGCTGCTCACCTCCTTGCCGTAGCCGGCAGGCGTATATACGTAGGCCGTGCGGAGCTGGTCGCCGCCGATCTTGCTGGGGAAGAGGATTTTCTGCACATTGCCGTGTTCGATGTCGGTGCGCTCGGCATAGAAAGCCTCATCGTGTGCAGGCACTTCGAGGCCGCTCATCCAGCGTGCGCCGCCGTAGTAGCTGTTTGTGCCCGGGTCAACAACCTGAACGCCGTCGATGGATAGGGTGTAATAGTGGAAGCCCTCGTCCTCGGGCTGCAGCGTGGTTCCGATCCATGAGCCGTCCTTCTGCTTCTTCAGCACGGTTCCACCCATGTGGCCGCCGTGGCCGGCAGATGCTATGACGTAGCGGGCAGCGGGAGCGTTGACGCGGAAGCGGGCATAGCCCTGAGAGTTCACCTGCGGATATTCCTGACGCGGCTGGCAGGTGGCTGAGGGACGGAAGTCCTCAATAATCTCAGCGTTGTCTGTGGCAGGGTCGAAGTCTTTGATGACGCGATAGACGTTCTTGGGCTTATAGTCCTTGTCGAAAGGCAGGGGGTAGTTGTTCACGCCCAGCCACGAGTCGCGGTCGCTGAGATTCCAGAAGGTGACGCAATCGACCTTGTCAGCGTGCTTGCGCAGAACGCGGAAGACGGCTGCATAGCGAGCCTCCTGCATGAGTTTCTGGTCGTTGGTAATCACGGCTCCCTCGTTGCGGCTGAAACGGAGCTGTCCGCCCATCTCTTCGTTCACGCGGATGTCAAGCTCGGTGACGTGTATGTGATCTACGATTTCGGCGTACTTGCTAACGGCAGCCTCCATATCCTCCTCCGAGGGGCCGTAAATGTTGTAGTGGCCCTGCATTCCGATGCCGTCGATAGGCACGCCGGCGGCCTTCATTTCCTTGACCATATTATAAATGCGGTCTCGCTTCACGGGGTCGCACTCGTTGTAGTCGTTATAGAAAAGGAGCGCGTTCGGGTCGGCCTCGCGTGCAAACTCGAAAGCCTTGCGGATGTACTCGTCGTTGCCGCAGATCTTATAGAAGGTGGACTCGCGCAGGGGCTGATCTACACCGCCGGGGCGACGGCCGCCGTCGGCGATGCACTCGTTGAACACATCCCAGCAATAAACCACATCCTTGTAGCGGTTCATAACGGTCTGGATATGCTCTTTCATGCGCTTGAAAAGCACTTCCTTCTTCACCAGCTTATGCTTCTTGTCGTAGAACATCCAGTCGCACATCTGCGAGTGCCACATCAAGGTGTGTCCACGCAGTTTGATGCCGTTCTGACGACAGAAGTTAGCTATGCGGTCGGCGCGTTCCCATGTCCATTTACCCTCCTCGGGGTGTACGGAAATGGGCTTCATGTCGTTCTCAGCGGTGATGCTGCTGAACTCTTTCTTGACCAGTTCGCTCTGCTGGTCGTCGGAGATGTTGCGCTGGTTCACAGCTACGCCAATCAGGAAATAGTCCTTATAGGCTTCCTTCAAACTGCCTGTGCCAGTTTGGGCATAAGCTCCTGTGCAGAGAAACAACATACACAGAGTCGAAAACAGAATCTTCTTCATAATAAATGATTTTGTGAGTTTATTAGTTTTTTAGTTTTGTCCTGCCCATGGAGTAAAGAGTGAGGTTGAGTGTAAATGAGTTTGCGAGTCGTTGGAGATGAATTCTATTTCTACGATGCGCAGTTCGTTCTTGGTCTTCTCGCCGTTTTCGGCTTTGAAGAGATCAAGCTCGCCTGCTGCGGGTTCTGTCACCTCTACAATACCGCCAAAGGCATCCTCATCCTTACCGGCTCCTTTCAATCGGATGGTGATTTCATCTGTTTTCACCCGTATTGCGGGTATGAGATGAACGTAGCCCAAACTGCGCTCAGTCTCACCGCTCCATATGAGCGTATCGCCTGCAAAGATCTCAAGTGGGTAACTGCGCAAACGCCAACCGGTAAGCTTTAGACTAATGTCATCCACTACGGTCTTTTCCCTGAGTTGATAGGTAATCCAAGCCGATGAAAGCCGTCCATCGTTCTTCCACTCTGAGAGTTCGTTGTCGTCGAAACTGCGGGCGGCGTGTTCGCTGTCAAAGCCGGCTCGGGCAGAGGCTATCTCAATGCTTCTTCCTTGCTCTATATAGGAAGGGGTGAGTGGGGTCTCTCCCCTATTTAATTTTCCTTTGATAATTAATAATTGACTATTATCGTTTTCTTTTTTCTTTTTACTCTTCACGACAATACTAGCACGCTTCACTCCTTCTGCAACGGCTGTGAGGCGGATTTTGCCGGCTTTTGCAGTGGTGCGAACAAGGACGCGGTTCACGCCGCACTCCACTGGCAATGACATAGCACCGACATAATTGTCTGAGACGTTCTTTGTTGCGGCGGCATCGAGGAGTCCGGCCGGACGATTCTCATCGGGGCGCTGTAGTTGCTTGTTATTGCGAGTAGCAATTCCTCCGATCCACGTGGCCTCGCCTTGAAGATCAAAAGTCACCATGCGGTCGTCCAGCGGACAGCGACGTTCCTGTTTATCCACGACCTCAACTTGGAAAAGCACCATATCTGCTGCGTCAGCCTTTGTGCCTTCGGGATTCTCGATTGCCGTAAGTTTCAACCGATAAGGCTCACCAGCTGTCTCCAGTTTGTATCGGCCACCGTCGGAAGCAACGGCTTCAAGGATTCCTGGTTCAAAAGGAACATTCTCAAAAGTGAAGAGATAACGATAACTTTGTTTGCCTTTACCCAACGACCGTCCATTCAGAAACAGTTCCACCTCGTCGGCTGTTGAAACCACATAGACAGGCTTGGCAACAGACGTTTCATAATTCCAATGTCCGATAATATAGGTCATCGGGGTCTCAGGCTCGACCCACCCGTTCCACATCACCTGATGGGCAAAGAAAGCATCCTTGGGAATGCGCATAGCGTCAACCACACCGCTGGTGCGATAGTTGGACTCACCACGATGATGGGTATTGGTGTCAGAGAAGACGATCTTCACCCCGCCGCTGGAAACTCGAGTACCGGTACCGGGACGCTCACGCCAATAGTCGTACCAGCGACGCACCATCTCAATGGCAAACTGATCCATATTGTGGTTGTACTCAGTGGCAGGCTTGCCGCGATAGAGCGGGCCGTCGCCCTCTCGATGGCAGGGATAGCTCCATTCGTCCCAGTACTTGCGCAGGCCCTCGTCGCGACAATATTCCATCGCCCACATAGGGTGCTTCTTTGACTTGTTGATGTAAAGCATCTCACCACCATATTCTGCTTCGTCAATGTCGAGCATCTCACGACTGCCTATGGCGCGGCCGCCATGCGGGTCGTATTGATCGCGGATGGACTTCATCTCTAGCATATGCTCGCGGCTGATGCTCTCGTTGCCGCTCTCATAGAAAAGTATGGAGGGATTGTTGCGGTTGTAGATGATGGCATCGCGCATCAGAGCCTTGCGTTGCTCCCAACGTGGACCCTCAACGTCTTTTTCGGCATCGCCTGCGGGCATCGCCTGCGGCAGACCAACGCGGTCGCACGACTCGATGTCCTGTTTCCACGGTGTGAC
This sequence comes from Bacteroidaceae bacterium, assembly GCA_017447625.1. GTDB lineage: Bacteria > Bacteroidota > Bacteroidia > Bacteroidales > Bacteroidaceae > Physcousia. The sequence goes on along the minus strand of JAFSNB010000024.1, from coordinate 39,265 downwards.
GTGCATCCAACGTACCATATTGGCACCTGACTCCACCATCAGACCATTGGAGTAATCGCTGAGCCAAGCAGGAACGGACAGTCCCACTCCAGGCCATTCGTTGGAGGTGCGCTGCGCGTAGCCATGAACCATCAAGACACGGTCGTTGAGACAGATTCTCCCTTCGCCGAAACGGGTCTTGCGGAAACCGGTACGGGTGATGACCTTATCAATCTCCACATCATTTTCCACAAGTGAGGTCTCTACGGTGTAGAGATAGCCATAGCCCCACGACCAGAAATGAAGGTCGTGGGCTGTGTTGGCAGTCCATAGGATGCGAGTTTCCCCAGGTTGCAAAGTGACAGGAGCAGACATAGTGAAGATTTTCATTTTGCCTTCCGGGTCGCGCACAAGCATTTCCATATGGAATGTACGTGCCTTCGTGCTCTCGTTTCTCACCTCTGACTCGGCATGAATGGTCGCATAGCGTTTAGCTATGTCAAAATCAGTGGCATAGACATACGTGCCCGTCGTGCCAAGATTCGAATAAAGGGGCAGAGTCTGGTAGAGCTTGCCAGTGATGTGCAGATAGACGTTCTTGGGTATGCCACCATAGTTGGCATTGAAGTTTCGGTCGTTCCACTGATAACGACTGTTAAACTCACGTGAGCGGTACGTCCAACTATTGTCGCAACGCACAGACAGTACGTTCTCTCCCTCCTTGATATATGGAGTCAAATCGAAACCGCAGGCCATGACTCCGTTCTCGCTGAAACCCAGATGATGGCCGTTTAGGTAGAAGTCTGCCCCTTGGCGAACACCCTCAAACTCTATGAACACTTTGCCCAGCAAATCTTCTTTGGTCAACCTGAAATGCTTGCGATACCAACAGATGGTATCTGTCAGATCGACAATATCCTTACGGAAAGCCTCGTCACCATTGAAGGCATATGGTAGAGTCACCTGTTTCCACTGGCTGTCTATGAAGGAAACCTTGGTGGCTTCAGGCTCATCGCCTACATACAACAGCCATTCAGCGTTGAAATTGAGTTTTTTACGCTCCACGCCATCTACGGTCTGTATGCCAGCAACGAGCACAAGCAACAAGGCGATGAATAACTTCCGACTTACGGATGATGGTTTGAATTTATAAGTTTGATTGCACATAATTTCGTGGCAAAGATAAGACAAATCGTCATACGCTACAAGTTTTGGACATAAAAATGAGACAATATGAACTATTTTTGCTACTATTTAATAAAAATACACCTGCTGTTGTTCCCTATATAATTAATATATGTACATTAGTGGCACAAAAAAAGTAACAGCCAAAAGGATGTAATCACTGCGGATACGCTGTCGGACGTTTCGGTTTGTTCCGTTTGCATCGGCGCCATCAGTTACGAACTTTATTTTTCTGAGTTTTCTTTTGCATTTCGCAAACTTAATCGTACCTTTGCCCCGTGCTTCCATAAAAAACAAGAACACTACCCTCTCCGAAATAAAACCATCAATTCTTCTTTATCTCAATTAAAACAAAACCTTTATATGAAAGCAAACGAGCTCCTACGCACAATTGTTCTTGCAATACTTCTCCTTATGCCGTTTGCGGCTTATGCCCAGAATTATTTTTCTGATTCGTCTGAGGATGGCACCTTTTATGTTCTGAAGTTCAAAAGAGGCTTAATTTATATTTCCGAAGGTGACTATTTGGGCGACCTGCTCGTAACGACTGACACGCTTAAGACTATGTGGGCACTCATAGGCAACTCCGAAAGTTTCAAACTGAGGAGCAACAGTGGACATTATATTGGAGTGAAAGATACTTTAGATAACGATTTCTGCTGCACTGTGACCTCCGATAGCGAAGCCACCGAGTTCTCCTTGCTTACCAACGAGGACGGCTCGTTCGGGATTGCCCGTAAGGGACAGACTGGGTCAAGCTTCAACCCATGGGGCGCGTTGTCAGTTGGCAGAAACATCGGCTTCTGGTATGCCGATGATATCAATAATAAACTATCCTTTCTCAATGAAGCAGAACTGCCCAATGACAGTACCATATTTGCTATTAACGAGACGAACTTTCCGGACGAGATTTTCCGCAACTGGTTAATGGAACAGGAGTACGGTTCGGACTGCATACTGACGGCGGAGGAGATTGCAGCTGTTAAAACAATCTCTGTTTATAATTTGGGTATTCAAAGTCTGAATGGAATTGAATATTTTACGGCACTAGAGAGGCTGTATTGTGAAAGGAATCAGCTAACAGAGTTAAACTTATCTAATAATACAGAACTGTGGGATGTGAGCTGTAGCTATAATAATTTGATAACTATTGACGTATCTAAAAATACTGCGCTTGGTGGTCTATTCTGCGATAACAATCAACTGACGACACTGGATGTTTCAAAGAATTCAAATCTAACTGGGCTATCATGTAACTCAAACCAGTTAACAACGCTCGACGTTTCGAAAAACACGGCATTGACAGATTTGCGCTGTGCTAACAACTTATTGACTGATTTGGACGTGTCAAATAACACTAACCTGACAAATCTTGGATGTGCAATAAATCAGCTTACTGTATTAGACGTATCCATGAATGTGGCACTGACAGAGTTAAACTGTGGTATCAATCAGTTAACTAATTTGAACGTGTCAAATAACACTAACCTAAAAATTCTTTCATGTGGACATAATACTCTTACGGCATTGGACGTTTCACAAAACACTGCACTGACTTCGCTAGCTTGCGAATACAATCAGTTGACTGAACTGGACGTTTCACAAAACACTGCACTGACTTCGCTAAACTGTACAGATAATCAATTAACGACTCTAAATGTCTCACAAAACACGCTATTGGAACGTCTGAGCTGCTACAGAAATCAGCTGACGACGCTGAATGTTTCAAAAAACTCTTCACTGACAGTGCTGACTTGTTACAAAAATCAGCTAACCACTTTGGATGTTTCCGCATGTACGTTATTGACCGATCTGGATTGTTATAATAACCAGATTCAGGATGAGGCAATGAATGCGCTGGTGGAAAGCCTGCCCTCAATTAGCGGCGAAGAGAAAGGTTTGTTCTACGTTATCAGTCCTAACGAAAACGAACAAAACGAAATAACAACCTTGCAGGTGGAAGCCGCAAAGGCAAAAGGCTGGACTGTGCTTTATTATGATACTGATAGCGATGAATGGCGTGAATATGCTGGAAGCGAGCCAGGAGGAGAAGTAACCATAAACGAGGAAAGCTTCCCAGACGAGAATTTACGCAACTGGCTGTTGCAGCAGGAGTATGGCTCAGACGGAGTTCTGACAGAAGAGGAAATTGCAGCTGTCACAGAAATCAATGTAAACGGGAAGGAAATTCAGAGCCTGAAAGGCATAGAGTTCTTCACAGCTTTGACATTATTGGAATGTGGGAGCAACCAGTTGACTGAATTGGATGTATCGAAGAACACTGCACTGATATACTTGAGATGCAGAGTAAACAAGCTTACGGCTCTGGATGTGTCAAAAAACACTGCGCTGTCAGAACTTGAGTGTTACGCCAATCAGCTAACGACTCTGGACGTTTCACATAATAACGCATTAACATGGCTGCAATGCATGGCCAATCAACTGACAGCTTTAGACGTTTCGCAAAACACTTCACTGACATTACTGGACTGCACTTCCAATCAGTTGACCACTCTGGACGTTTCACACAATAATGCGCTGACACAATTATTCTGCGCTGCACAAGAATCTGAGCAGAACAGGCTTCTATATGTTGCTGATAAAGCATACGGTTATTTTGAGGTGGACGGTTGGAACATTATCCGTGGCGGTCAGGCCGAGGAGGTTGTGCTTGTCGATAATCAGCCGCTGTACATTCCAGAGCCGTTCACCGCACAACATATATCCTATACGCATAACTTCTCGAAGGAGACGCAGAGGGGTGTGGCAAGCGGATGGGAGTCGCTGGTGTTGCCGTTTGATGTGCAGAGCATCAGTTGCGACAGCGTCGAGATTGTGCCGTTCGGAGCGAACGCTGTAGGTTACAGCAAGTTTTGGCTGGCTGAAGTGAATCCGGAGACGGGCTTCACGGCGGCCACGAGTATCGAGGCGAACAAACCGTATATCCTTGCGATGCCGAACAGCACGGAGTACGGATCGGGGAATATCACGGGAAGCGTGACTTTCTCGGCCACAAACGTCACGGTGCAGCCTACTAGCAACGAGAAGACGGAGTGCGCCGCCTTTGCCCTGACTCCATGCTGGTCGCATATTAACGATACAGACAGCACCTATAACGAGATCTATGTGCTGAACGACAGCACTTACACGGCACCGAACCAAACTGTGTATCCTGCCGGTTCGGTATTCGTGCGCAGCCTACGTCCCGTCCGTCCCTTCGAAGCTTACTACACCCCCGCTAACGGTGCAGGCGTTAAGGAGTTCTTCCCAATAAACGAGGTAACAACTGGCATAGAAAGTCCTACCCAATGGTCAATGTTCAATGATAAATGTTCAATGTATAATGAGGCTGGCGCGGTGTATGACTTGAGCGGAAGAAGGAGCCTCTCCCCCAGCCCCTCCCCTGTTAGGGAGGGGAGAGCCGGAGTATACATTGTCAATGGCAAGAAGGTTCTGGTGAAGTAGGATTTCGCGCGTGATTTCGTTATAACGCTGGGCCTCAACTGTCAATTTTCAACTGTCAATTATCAACACTCAACTTGATTGTTTGGGTGAGTTTGCGGGTTTTGTCGGTGACTTTCAGAGTGAGGGTGCCGGGCTGTTTGCCGCTGCGGACTGCAACGACGAGCTGACCGCGAAACAGTTTCATTGTGGGTTGGGTGAAGGACTCGAGACTGGTGGCGTCGCCGTTGCAGACGGCTTCGAAACGGCCTGAGCCGGTGACATCAAATGTCAGTTGGTCGGCGGCATCGGGGATAAGTGTGCCGCGTTTGTCGGTCAGGGAGACGGTGACGAATGCCATGTCCTGCCCGTCGGCGTAGAGATGCCCACCACCCTGCTGAGTCCAAGCGTCGAGCTGCAGACGGGAGGGTTTGCCGGGCGTATTGATTGTCTTCTCGCCAGCCTTCTGACCCTGCTCGTCATAAACCACCACCTTCAGTTCTCCCGGCTCGTAACGAACGTTGTTCCAGCGCAGGCGGTAGCGGTCCAGCCGAGAAGACTCGTCACTTTTCCCTTTTAATTTTTCATTTTTACTTATCTTCCCCTGACTCTTTCCGTTCACGAAGAGCTCTGCGCTGGGGTAGTCGGTGTAGCAATAGACGGGTGTGACCTCACCGATGCGGTTGCCCTGATCCTTCTTGCTCTGTCCCCACGACCAGTGAGGGAGCAGGTGTATTGTATGTGAAGCTTTGTTCCAGTGAGAGCGGTAGAGGAAATACCGGTCTTTGGGCAGGCCTGCGAGGTCGCAGATGCCGAAATAGGACGAGCGCGAAGGCCAGTACTCATCGTAGGGCGTGGGCTCGCCAAGATAGTCGAAGCCAGTCCACACGAACTCGCCTATAACCCAGGGATAATCGTCCTGCCACACCCAGTCGTCGTCGGGTAGATTCGACCACGAGCACCACTCCACGTCATAGCCAGAGCACTGCCCGTCGGGGTGAACGCCATGGTTCGTTGGCGTCACGGGGAAATAATATGTGCCGCGCGACGAGACTGTGGAGGCGGTCTCTGAACCCAGCAGGAAGCCGTGGGTCAGCGTCTCGTATGCCTTCTGGTATTTTTTCAGACGGTAGTTCAGGCCGGGCACGTCCATAGCCTGTGCGAAGCCGCTGGCCAACGCGTTATCGACGCGGTCGCAGCCTTGGGTGACTGGACGCGTGGGGTCAAGCGAGTGGCAGAGGCCCTGCAGACGGATGGCTATCTGGCGGCCCTCCTCGCTCCACTGCTCGGGAATTTCGTTGCCTATGCTCCACATTACAATGCTCGGGTGGTTGCGGTTGGCCAGCACCAGGTTGGTGATGTCACGGTCGGCCCACTCGCGGAAGAAACGTGCGTAACCGTTCTTGCACTTGGGATAAATCCACATGTCGAAACTCTCTGCCATAACCATTATGCCAAGTGAATCGCAGATGTCCATCTGCATCTGCGAGGGCATATTGTGCGCCGTGCGTATGGCGTCGCAGCCCATCTCTTTCATAATCTTTATCTGGCGGATAAGGGCTGCCTTGTTCACGGCGGCGCCCAAGGGCCCGAGGTCGTGGTGCAGGCAGACGCCCTTGAGCTTGCGCGTCTGGCCGTTTAGCTGGAAGCCATGTTCGCGCGAGACACGCACGGTGCGCAGACCCGTCTTTATAGTTTTGCTGTCGAGCCGTTCGTACGACTGTCCGTCATATACATTCTCGGACCCGTTACCGTTCACGCGGTTCACCGTTGCCGTGACTGTATATAGATAAGGTGTCTCCGGAGACCATAGCTTGGGATTCTTGAAAAAGAAACGTGTGTGGAACGTACCGTCGTCTGCCAAGCGTAAGTCATCACTGTTGACGATTTCACCATCGGGTGTCGTCATGGCAACTTTGGCCATTGTCTGCACTTTGGGCTCTGTCTTCGGTGGCACATTCACGACCTTGCCATCTACCTCAACCGTTAGAACGCCGTTCTTATTAATGTCTGTCGCGCGCACGCAGAGACTCCAGTCGTCGATATAAGTCTTGTCCGTAAGGATAAGTTTCACTGGACGGTAGATTCCTGCACCGGGATACCAGCGCGAACTCTCCTCCATATTCCGCAAGGCCACTTCCAGCTGGTTGTCGCCAGCATGTACCAGTTTGGTGATGTCGATGCGGAAGGCGTTGTAACCGTAGGCCCAGCCGCCAGCCCTCTGCCCGTTGACAAAGACCGTTGGCTCCGCCATAGCGCCGTCGAAGAGCAGCTCTGCGTGGCCGCTGAAACCCTGGGGAATCTGAAACACCCGCTTGTAGAAGCCCTCGCCAATCCAAGGCAGCGCGCCCGAGCGGCCGCTCTTCTCGGTGGCTTCCTGCTCGCCGTTCTGCACTATGGCCACGCGCTGCAAATCCCACTTCTTGTCAAAGGGGCCGCTGATGGCCCAGTCGTGCGGCACAGAGACTTCTGTCCACGTCTGTTTGTCGTGAGAGAACTGCCAACCGTCTGTGAGTACGGTTTCCGTACGGTCGTGTGCGAACAGCGCTGCGGAGGCTGCTACAGCCAATAGTGTGAAAAGGGTGCGTTTCATTTGCTTTTTTCTTTGTTATCGATTATCTGGGCGCAAAGATAAGCTAATTAATTGATAATTGAGAATTGATAATTGTTAATTTTTCATTTTTCCGTTCTAATTTTTCCCTTTTCATTTCTTCATTTTAATAATTTGTCGTACCTTTGCCGCCCAGTATGAGCAAAGTAGCTTCCTATAACGTCAATCTGTTGGACTTGGGAGCGGATGCCGTGACGCTTGAATGGCAGGTAGGCAAACCGTTTTTCGAGACTTTGGATCAAGACTTGGTGAGCGACGGGCTGGTGGACGTAACCCTGCGAATACAGAAGAAGACCGCCAGCTACGAAGTCAGTCTGCACATTGAGGGGCAGGTGACTATCCCCTGCGACCGCTGTCTGGAGCCCATGCAGCAGGATGTCAGCGGGGATATGGACCTGAAAGTGCAGGAGGGAGACGAGTTCTGCGACGACGGACAGATAATCACTATCCCCGCCGACATGAACACTCTGGACTTCGCCTGGAACATCTACGAGTGCATCGCTCTGGCTATCCCCATCAGCCACACACATCCCGAGGGACAGTGTGACAGCGCGATGACGGCTCTGCTCAACGAACACACAGCCTCGAGCACTGGCGACCCGCGATGGGAGAAGCTGAGAGAGTTGACAGTTGATAATTGACATTAAGTTAAAAGAATAATATATAAACATTAAAATAAACAAACATCATGGCACATCCTAAAAGAAGACAATCAAAGACACGTACGCTTAAGCGTCGTACACATGACAAGGCTGTAGCTCCTACACTGGCTAAATGCCCCAACTGCGGCGAGTTTCACATCTACCACACTGTTTGCCCCGCATGCGGATATTACAGAGGTAAGATAGCCATCGAGAAGGCCGAGGCATAAAGATCTTAGAAAAAGGAAGAGTGAAGAGCCCGGCTCTTCACTCTTTTCAGTATTAACCTTACCAACCGATTATGGAAAAGATACACGCCATAATTACAGGGGTCGGGGGATATGTACCCGAGTATGTGCTTGACAACGAGCAGCTATCGCACATGATCGACACCAGCGACGAATGGATTATGGCTCGCATAGGCGTCAAGGAACGCCGCCTCCTCAACGAAGAGGGACTCGGAACAAGCTATATGGCTCGCAAAGCCGTGAAGCAACTCTTGGAGAAGACAAATACGGATCCGCTGACAGTGGATGCCGTGATTTGCTCCACATCGACACCTGACTACCAGATTCCCTCGACTGCCAGCATCATTCTGGGCAAATGCGGAATGACAAACGCACACGCATTTGAACTCTCGGCCGCCTGCTCCGGATGGCTTTTCGCTATGGATCAGGCCGCATGCATGATTGAGAGCGGACGATATAAGAAAATCGTGATTGTCGGAGCCGATAAGATGTCAAGCATCATCGACTACACCGACCGCCAGACATGCCCCATCTTCGGCGACGGAGCCGGAGCGACGCTCGTGGAACCGACCACTGAGGATCTGGGATGGAGAGACAGCTACCTGCGTACAGACGGTGCAGGACTGCCCTTCCTCTGCATCAAGTCAGGCGGTTCGGCCTCTCCGGTATCCAGCTTTGCGCTGGAACACAAACTGCATCTCCTGCATCAGGAGGGCCGCACCGTGTTCAAGTTCGCCGTAACGAACATGAGCGATGCCGTAGGCCGCATTGCCGAGCGCAACAACCTGAACAAGGACAATATCGACTGGGTTATTCCGCATCAGGCCAACGTGCGCATAATCGACGCTGTAGCCAAGCGTCTCGATATGCCTATGGAGAAGGTTATGATTAATATCCAGCATTACGGCAACACCTCCAGCGCAACCCTGCCTCTGGCTCTGTGGGAGTACGAGAAGCAGCTGCGCAAAGGAGACAACCTCATATTCACGGCCTTCGGTGCCGGCTTCACCTGGGGAGCAGCATACATGAAATGGGGATACGATGGCGCATAAATCCGGTTTCGTAAACATCGTCGGGAACCCGAACGTCGGGAAATCAACCCTGATGAATCTCCTTGTGGGTGAGCGAATATCCATCGCCACCTTCAAGGCTCAAACCACGCGCCACCGCATCATGGGAATCGTGAACACAGAAGACTCCCAGATTGTATTTTCAGACACCCCGGGCGTGCTGAAGCCCAACTACAAGCTGCAGGAGCAGATGCTGCAATTCTCAGAGAGCGCTCTGCAGGATGCCGACGTGCTGCTCTATGTCACCGACACCGTTGAGACTCCGGACAAGAACGCGGACTTTCTGGCTAAGGTGCAGAAGATGAGCGTGCCTGTGCTGGTGCTTATCAACAAGATAGACCTCACCGACCAGGCCACTCTCACCGCCAAGGTAGAGGAGTGGAGCGTGGTGTTGCCCGATGCAGAGGTGATTCCCATCTCCGCCCTGCACAAATTCAACGCGGACTATGTGCTGCGCCGCATCCGCGAGCTTCTGCCCGAATCGCCCCCGTTCTTCGACAAGGACCAGCTTACGGACAAGCCCGCACGTTTCTTCGTCTCCGAGATTATTCGTGAGAAGATCCTGCTCTATTACACAAAGGAGATTCCCTACTCTGTAGAGGTTTCCGTGGAGGAGTTCAAGGAGAGCGACGAGCTCATCCGCATCAGCGCCGTAATCTACGTGGAGCGCGAGAGCCAGAAAGGTATCGTAATTGGTCACCAGGGCGTAGCTCTAAAGCGAGTCTCCACCGAGGCCCGCCGCGACCTGGAGCGTTTCTTCGGCAAGAAGATATACCTCTCCACCTTCGTCAAGGTAGATAAGGACTGGCGCAGCAGCGACCGCGCCATGCGGCAGTTTGGATATGACATTAATTCATAATTCATAATTTTTAATTCATAATGTGTTGCACGTCGCATTGGCATATAGTCTGATTATGAATTGTGAATTATGCAATGTGAATTGAAGTACTCCGCCCGCAGGTCTGATTATGAATTGTGAATTATGAATTAAGAATTGAGATAATTATGCTAGTAGCCATCGTAGGACGCCCAAATGTGGGCAAGTCAACCCTCTTCAACCGTCTCACACAGACGCGCCACGCCATCGTCTCCGACGAGGCAGGCACCACACGTGACCGTCAGTACGGCAAATGCGAATGGATTGGCCGCGAGTTCTCCGTGGTAGATACAGGCGGATGGGTGGAAGGCAGCGACGACATCTTCGAAGAGCAGATTCGCAAGCAGGTGGCCATCGCCACCGAGGAGGCTGATATCATTCTCTTCCTCGTGGATGTCAATAGCGGCATAACCGACCTTGACGCAGCCGTGGCAAATATTCTGCGCCGCGCCACAAAACCCGTAATCCTGGTCTGCAACAAAACGGATAACAGCACGCAACAGTTCTATTCGGCTGAATTCTATGCACTTGGTCTCGGCGACCCGATGTGCATAAGCGCTATCACAGGCTCAGGAACGGGCGAACTGCTCGACCTCATCGTAGAGAAGATGCCGGAAGAAAGCGGCGACATCGAAGCTCTGGAACTGCCGCGCATCGCCATCGTGGGCCGCCCGAACGCAGGCAAGAGCAGCCTCATCAACGCCTTTATCGGCGAAGAGCGCCACATCGTTACCGACATCGCCGGAACCACACGCGACAGCATCTACACACGCTATCAGAAGTTCGGCTTCGATTTCCTTCTGGTAGATACCGCAGGTATCCGTAAGAAGAGCAAAGTGAGCGAGGATCTGGAGTTCTACAGCGTGATGCGCAGCATCAGAGCCATCGAGAACAGCGATGTCTGCGTACTGATGATTGATGCCACTCGCGGCATCGAGGCTCAGGACATCAACATCTTCCAACTTATCCAGCGCAACCAGAAAGGAATGGTAGTTGTGGTGAACAAATGGGATTTGGCAGAGGACAAGAGCACCAAGGCAATCCAGTATTTCGAAGACACAATACGCCAGCGAATGGCTCCCTTCACCGATTTCGATATCATCTTCTCATCCGCACTCACCAAACAGCGCATATTCAAGGTTCTGGAGGCTGCAAACGCGGTGAGCGAACACCGTCGCGCACGCGTCGGGACCAAGCGTCTGAACGAGGAGATGTTGCCGCTCATCGAGGCCTACCCGCCCCCATCGATCAAAGGCAAGTACATTAAGATTAAGTACTGCTCGCAGGTGCCCGACACGCGCGTACCGACATTTGTCTTCTATGCCAATCTGCCGCAGTATATCAAGGAGCCGTATCGCCGCTTCCTCGAAAACCAGATACGCGAGCGCTGGGACTTCTCCGGCACTCCAATAAACATCTTCATCCGACAAAAATAATTTTATTTTACGATTTGACTATTTACGATTTAACGATTTAGCGGCCCGACGATATAACGATATAACGGAATAACGTAATAACGCCTAAGAAAAGGCCGCATTATCTGCAGATAAATGATAAGATATTTTCGTTGCCTTGTATGGCTTTTCGCCGCAACAGCTACTCTCGCTGTACAGGCTCAAGTAAAGAAGTTCCGTCCCATGGAGGACGAAAATCAGGTCGTTGACCTCACGCTGGACAGTCTGGAGAAAGTCAAGACGGCACGCCCCGTGGCCGGCAGCAGTCGCCGCGGCACGAATCCCGTCCTCTTCCTCGTTGGCAACTCCACGATGCGTACAGGCACTAAAGGCAATGGCGACAACGGACAGTGGGGCTGGGGATTCTTTGCCGGCCAGTACTTCGACGAGGCACGCATCACCGTTGAGAACCAAGCTCTCGGCGGCACCTCATCACGAACCTTCTACCGCCAGCTCTGGCCCGATGTGAAGAAAGGTATCCGCCCGGGCGACTACGTCATAATCGAATTGGGACACAACGACAACGGCCCGTTTGACAGCGGTCGCTGCCGCGCCACCATTCGCGGCACATCGGCCACTGACTCGATGGTCGTAACCCTGAAAGAAGGCCCAAACAAGGGCAAGCAGGAGACGGTCTATAGCTACGGCGAATATATGCGCCGCTTCATCCGTGAGACACGCGCTCTGGGCGCACACCCGATTCTGATGAGTCTGACACCAAGGAAGCGTGCAGTAAATAGCCAACAGCCAACAACCAATGGTCAATGGTCAATGGTCAATGGTCAATGGTCTGCCTGGCAGCCCGTTCGCGTGAACCAGAATTTCGGTCTTTGGGCAAAAGTGGTGGCAAAGGAGTTGGACGTACCGTTCATAGACCTCAACGAGATCTCTGCCGCCAAATATGATGAGATGTCCTCGTGGAAACTCAACTACCACTTCTATCTCGACAACATCCACACTTCGGCTTTCGGCGCTCAGCTCAACGCCCGCTCCGCAGCCGAGGGGCTAATGGCATCAACCCATCCTGAGCTGAAGCCTCTGCAGGATATGATGCAGAACCTCACGCCGCCCACGCAGCAAGTGAAGCGCGAAGAGGGCAAGCCCGTGCTCTTCATCTGCGGCGACAGCACCGTGAAGAACGAGGATAAGGACAGTACTGGTATGTGGGGCTGGGGCTCTCAGGCCAGCCGCATCTTCGACTCCTCACGCATCACTCTGGTTAACTGCGCTCAAGCAGGTCGCAGCACCCGCACTTACTTGAAGGAAAAACGCTGGGAGAAGGTATATAACGCTCTGCGCCCGGGCGATTTCGTTACTATCCAGTTCGGACATAACGACATCGGTGAGCTGGGTCGCGGCAAGCACCGAGGAGTAATTGCCTGCTCAGAGGATTCCAGCGTTGTCAGTCGTGTCGTCACGGACAAGGAGGCTTACAACGAAGTAGTCTATAGCTTCGGTTTCTATCTGCGCAAGATGATAGACGACTGCCGCGAGAAGGGCGCAGTGCCCATACTTGTCAGCCTAACCCCGCGCAACGAGTGGCCAGACGGCAAAATTGAGCGACGCAACGATTCCTACGGCCGCTGGTATCGGGATGTCGTAAAGGATACAGGCGTGACATTCATAGACCTGCACAACATATCCGCGGACGCTCTCGACAGTATTGGACAGGAAGCCGCAAAAGCATATTACAATCACGACCACACGCACACCAGTCTGAAGGGTGCTCAACTCAATGCCGAAAGCATAGCCAAAGGCCTCCGCGCCTCCGACTGTCCTCTGGCGAAATATCTTTTGAATTCCGGAAAATAAGGAGCCCCCTATAATCCCCCGGCGGGGGATGTAGGGTTAGCGGCTCGGCGTAACGTCGGGCTTTCTTGGCACAGGATTTTTGTGAATTTCTCAGCCCCAACATCTGAGAGGTGGTCTGCATCAAAGAAATCCGTGCCTGAGAAACGGGAATCTTCGGAATAGTCCAAGACGGTGGTACCGTATGTGCTTTTCAGGTTATTCATCAGTTGGCTTATAGCCTGACGCTGCCGCTCAGGAATGCCCTCATTGTACGTTTTGCAGACAGGGGTCTGAACGACCGTAAGACGGATGCCTTGCTGCTTACAGAAGCGGGCAATCTGTTCCACCTGTCTGGCATTAGCCTCGTAGCTGAGCCAGTCCTTACAAGTATGTTTTTCCAAGACCATATTCACCACAGTCGTGTCGCTTTCGTCAAAGGTGCTGAGTGAAGATTTGTAGTCACTGCCCCACCCCATCGAATCGCACATGGCATATACTCCTTCCTTGTACGCTTTTATCTTCTTCAGGAAGCCTTTGAACTGAAGAATTTCCAATCCATACAATCCCCAGCGGCTGTGTGGTCCGACACCCATATAGATTGTATAATAAGCACAGCGATACGGCTCAGTCTGCTCCAACGGCTGGTCAAACAGATAGGAGTTATCGCAGGCGAGGATTATATGTTTCAGACGCGGCATTGGAGTATATTTTAGCAGCAAGGCATAATCGTATGAAGCCACCTGTGAGACGTTGCTGAGGTTGAACGCCACCCCCTGCATGTCCTGCGGTCTTATGCCATAGTAAGCGTGCGAGTTGCCGAGAATAAGGACTTCCACGCTGTCGGCATTCTGGCGCATCCACTCACCCTTAAGCCTATAGCTATTCGGTAAAGAGCAGACATAAACTTCACCCGCAACCGCAAGCATTGCGATTGGGAGAAGGAAGAGAGACAAGCGAAGGAGGAAAGACTTCATTAAAGTAAAAAGGAAAAATTAAAAAGTAAAAGGGGGTAAGAAGTTTAAGAGTTTAAGAGTTTAGGAAGTCCTTAAAGCACCTCCGCTGCCAGTTTTGGCAGCGGAGGTAAAAGAGATTTTATCTAACTACTATTTTCTTACCATTCTGGATGTAAACTCCATTGAACATTGAACATTTACCATTGACCATTTTGCGGCCGCTGAGGTCATATATCGATCCATTGGCATTTGTCCGCCCATTCATCAACTGATCTGAGGTCACAGCCATAATGGCGTTGGCTTCAGCAAATGTGATAAACTGACCCTTCACACCGTGGCCTTCGCTTGAGAGGAATGCCTCGAACGGATTAGCATCACGGCTGGAGCGGACGAAGATGGCACCCGGCAGGTAGTCAACATTCGCAGCATTGTAAGAGTCGTTGTTTAGCACGAACACATCATGAGCTGCTGCCTGTCCCTCGTATGAAGGTACGAAGGTGGCTGCACTTCCTTCTACACGCTGAGCCTCTGTTGTTGGCCTTACAGTCACCTGCTCGGCAGAGAAGGTTATGTCACCGGAGATGTTGAAGGTTGGCGTATAGTAGTCGCTATTCGGCATAGAGATAATGTAAGGAACATTAGCTCGGATGCTGTCAGCGCTTACGAAGCCGATCTGCTGGTCCATCTGGGCAAGCCAAAAATAGAGGTAAGGACCTGCCTCACCGCCAAAGGGTTTCAGCTGAGTGTGGTCTTCCGTGCGCTCGATACGCTTCACGTCAAACGGCAGAACGATGGTCTCCCATCCACCAGCCACGCCGGGCGCTGTGGATTTGACAAACGACTTGGTGAAGCTAATAGTCTCAGTCTGGAACGGACGCGGGTTGCGGAACGGGGCTCCGTCGCGCAGGGTTATGGACTGGGCAGTGTTGCCGACTATAACGTTACCGGCGAAGGTGACATCAGTGCCTTCGGCTGCGAAGACAAGCAGGTTGCCGTATGTATCCACGCTACCAAAAGCCTCAGCACTGACGGGAGCAGTGCCGTTCCATTCGATAACAAGCAGGTTCGAGAGATTGGCGAACGCTCCGGCTTCCACACCCACGGTCGAAGTGGGCAGTGAAATCTCCTCAAGCTGTGGCATATTGACAAACAGCTGCTGAGGAATAATGTTCAAGACGCTGTCGCCACCAATGGTCGTTACGATGTTGCAGTCGGTGAGGTCGAGCTGTTTCACCGGAAGTGTCTGAAGATAATTGATGTCTTCGTTGTTAATTGTACCGCGAATAGTGAGGTCTTCGGTCGTAACTGTGCCGGCTGCTATAGAGTCTGCAAGGAGAGTCTGTAGGTTACCTTCTGTGACGAACACGCCCTCGGCTTCCGGGGTGGGATCGAGTGTCTGGAATACGGCATCGAGAACGAGGTTCTCAGCTGGCATCGTGGCGGGTAGGGCTGGATTCCAACCGGCGTGGTACTCTGTGAGTCCGGCTTGTACACTGGGAGCGACAATAGGAGTGCCATAGGCTATACTGTCTTCACGAACCACCTCACCGCGGCAGACGAAAGTGAGCTTGTAGTAGTTTACGGTGAAGGAACCGCTTACTTCATAGTTCTGATCTACAATAACCTCAGGCAGTTTAGGCCAACCGCTGAAGGTATAGCCCTCGCGAACGGCATCGGGTTCAACGGCAATAGAGTCACCACTCTCGTAACCGACAACCTTGTACAATTCGCCATCTATATAATAGGAAACGGTGTAGGCACCTTTGATGAACGAAGCCGTTACCACGACATCGCGGGCGGGCATCGTCTCCGTGGCTGGCATACCAATCCATCCGGAGAAGGAGTGGCCTGCAGGTACAGTGACTTCGGGAACGGCATATACGGTGCCGTAGTCATAAATCTGGCTGTCAATAGTGTCGCCGTCAACCAAGAAGGATATCTTGTACTGGTTCACAGTGTAGATAGCGCGGATGTCGAGGTCGTAAGGAGGCATCGTGGCAGGAATTTCCTGATCCCACTCAACGAAGGTGTAGCCCTCCACATCGGGAGCGTTGGGAACAGTAATTGCGTCGCCTTCATGCAATGCAGCTGTGCTGACCACACTCAGGCTGTCCTGTCCCCAGAAGGTAGCGTTGAAGCGGAAGTCCGGGTTCTCGGTACCGAGATAGAAGAGACGGAAGTGGTCGGCTGCAATCCACGTGGCATCTGAGCTGGATGCGCGCACGCCAATCTCGGGAGCGAAGTCGCGCTCCTGGAAGAAATAGACGTTGAAGTTCTCCGGAGACTCAGCTGTGGTGAGGTTGCGGATTGCGCTGGCTGTGACATTTGCCACACGCGATGCGTAGTTAGCATACATCTCCACTCCGCTTGCACCCTTTCCACCGTTTGTGGCAACAGCATTCACACGAAGCTGATAGAGGCCCGGCGGCAACATGGAGATGCGCTGGCTTACGCTCATACTTGCGGTGCCATTAGACTCAACGAAGTAATTGAGGCGGGCTGGGTTTCCGCTCTCGTCTGTGGTTGAACCGAGACGGGTGAGAGTTGAGCCGTTGTTTGTATAGACGTCAACTGCGCTATGGTAAGAGGCTCCGTTTGCAAGCGTCCATCCTTCAGCAGAGAGATCGAAGTCGGCATTCTGGACGAATGTCGCGGTGATATCAATCGGGTTGTCCAATGAAGCGTTGTCCCACAGGCCGTTGTAGTTGTTCAGGTTAACGGCCATCTGGAGCTGGGTAGCAGCCTCATTGAGTGTCTCTACAGTTGAGTTCTCATCTTTATATATCTCACCAAAATTCTCTGTGGCTATGCCGAGAGAATCGGCCGTGAGGAGCAGACCGTAGAGTGTCTTCTGAGCATCGTAGAGAGCGATGGAAGAAGAGTTGACGTTCTGTGACTCGATGAGAGCCCACTCGGTATATTGGTCGTCAGCACTCAGATTCATACTGAGGGCGGTGTTCTGGTACATCCCGTCCCAGCCGACAAACTGTGTGGCATAGTCTGCACTATAGCCCTCATGACTCTGCAGACGATAGAATTCTCCATCGCGGAAGAGCATCCACAGAGTCTGTTCCTGATTGTTCCAATCAACATAACCGTAGGCGCCGTCGCGGAAAAGATAAGAGTTGGAGACCTGCGCCGTAGAACCCTTGCCGTAGGTTACGGTGTAGGTGCCGTTCACGCGCAGAGTCTGTCCATTCATTACGATGGTCGGGCCTTGAATAACAGAATCCATGATCTCAATGAGCAACGGAGGATTGGCAGTGTCGGTGAAGCCATCCTTGGTTATACTCATCTGCGTACCGTAGTTGTTGCCTGCGGTGAGGAACTGTCCGGAATTTACATTCAGCAGATAATATGAGTGTCCGGAGATATATTCAGCAGTTGCGGTTCCGTCGATGCTGAGTGTAGGTGGGTCGTATTTGCGGTAGTGGAAGGTGAAACTGCTCATTTCACTCTTGTCAGCTCCGCTTACAGCCACTGCATTTATTATTGTGCCGTCAGGTACGGAGAAAGGCCCGGAATAGATTTCGCCATTCTCTATGGTGGCCTGGCTGCCGTCGATTGTGTATCGGATAACAGCCGTCTGCTCTGTGCAGGAGATGGTGACGAGGTTGTTCTTCTGGCTGAACGTAGGTGCCGGTACGTAGCGCGACGTAGCGTAGAGACGCACGTAATCGACAAAGAGGTGGGGCTGGTTCTGAAGGCTTGTGTTCCCCTGGTTTGCAGTATAACCCAGACGTATGTGTCCGGTCGTGGTTTCCATGATGGTGAACTCGATAATCTCGTTGCTCCACACGCCTACAGGATATTGAGTAATGCTCTGAAAAAACTCTTGTCCGTTGTCTGCGATGAAGCCAATCTGGTTCTTGGCTATCGCCGCAGTGCCAGTAGCGTTATAGACAGGAATTTCCAGACGGTAATTGCCTGGAGCAAGAGTTATTACCTGCTGGTACCAGACTTCTGAGCCGTAGCCGCCAAGGAAACCGAGCACCTGACCAGTTGTACCGCCATCGGGATTGGTTGAAGGCGGCTGTCCGTTAGTGTGAGCAAGGAAAGTGGTAGAGGGACCGCCAATCTCGAATACACCGCCGACGTGATAGGTCGTTCCTGACAGAGCATCTTCATTAGATTCCCAACCAGTAACATAATTCATTTCACTGACGCTGCCAGTGGCCTCCTCCAAAGGATAGTCTTCCTCAAATGAAGGGTTCGTGAGCAGTGTCTCTGCCAGATCGGTCTCCGCTTCGCCTTGGGCGTAAGCCCCGCTGCCCGCAAGGAGCAGCAGGGACATAAGCCACAAATGAAGCGATTTATGCATTGCTTTCATATTTGTAGGTTTTTATTTGACAAGAACCTTCTCACCCTCGCGGACATAGACTCCGTTGCGTACGGGCTTCGTGGTACGGGTTCCGTCAAGACGATTCCATACGGGAGCCTCACCGTCAGCGTTGAGACCATTGATGTCATCAGAGTACTGGATAGAGAGGCTTGTAGCGTTGGAACGAACCGGGAGATAAGCCTGTCCAGCAGGCAGAACAGAAGTCTGCATAGGAACGAATACGTCACCTCTCATATAGTAGTTGCGAACACCGTCCTCGGTCTTATCCACTACGTATGTGGGAGCAAGGGTACCGATAAGGCCATTGTCCTCAAGAGTCTTGTTTGTGGTTCTGACAGGAATCTGGTATGTAGCGCCAGACGTACCCTTAATGACGAGACCTGAACCTCCAGGAGCTTCCGTGACAGCCTCACATTGCAGTTTATCGTCATTGGTGATAGCTGTTATAATATAAGCTTTGAATGTCTGTGCCATATTATTGAAGTCAAGAGGCCACGGCGAGCAGAAGGTTATTGAATTGCAGCCATCTGGTATCGTTACTTCAACGAATTCTACGTCACCAGACTCTTTGTAGCCCTCAGGCTGGAGGATATTCAGGGCGTAGGTGCCAGGAATCTCTGCATGTGCCAGCTCAGACTTCAGGGTGGCTGTAATGTCGGCCGTACCTACAGCCTTCATTGTCACGTCACCGCTGACAGGATCCACCTCAGCAACGAGCGGGTTGCTACTCGTGTAGGTTGGCTCTGAGGTGAGGGTCGTGGTCAGTTGCGGCTTCTCAAAGTCCTTGCCGAAGGTGGTCTCCACCTCAGACTTGTTGAAGGATACAGTGGGCAGCTGCGGTTCCTGAACCCAATCGACTTTCTGGTCATTGGTGCCATAGTAGCCATTCTTGTCCATCATCCTCGAGGTGAGAACTGTGAGTGAGAAGAGTCCGTTGCTGTTTGAAGCCTCGCCGAGAGCTACCTCTACGGCAGCAGGACCGACCTCGTTCACGGTGTAGTTCTCCACGAGCTTACCCTGGTTGGTAAGACGGAAGCAGGACTCATCCAGACGGTAGAGTTCCTTGTTGAAGCGTACGATTACCTTCTCCACGGGCTCTGTAGTAGGATTTTCAGGAACATTCTCGAACTTAGCAACAGTGAGCGGATCCGTCGGTTTGGGCTCGAAGGTAATCACATAAGTCTCAGAGGTGCTCTTCAGAGAGTCGGAGAATTGGACGAGCGGGTTACGCATCCAGTCCTGACCGTCCTTGATAGTGCGGCTGGTCTGCCAGAAGTTGCGGACATCGATTGATGTTCCGTCACTGCGGCGGATGACGCTCTTGACTGTAGAGTTGCCATTGGTCGGATCCTTGATTGCGCCGTAAGCCCAACCCGGAGCGTCTGCGTTGACGGTGAGGATATACTTGTTCTCATCCTCTTTGCTTGCGCTGGCTGTTGCCATATTCAGAGCGTAGATGTTGCCGTCGGAGACGTAGATGTGGTCTGCCTTGTCATCCTCGTCTTCGTCATCGTTCACGATGAAGCCGACGCGGTTGTCGTCGTTCAACTTGACACTGTGAATGAGTTCGTGGATTGAGAGCTTGTCCATATCAATGAGACTGCTGTATTCCTTCTGTATATGCTCTGCCGTAACTTCGTATGTTTCGAACTTACCGAGCAGGTTGCTCTTCAGCCACCACTGTGCGTAGGCTGTGGAGTGAGGAGCAATATTGCCGAAGTCGCTGCTCAGGGCACCGTTCTCCAGCTTGGGAGACTCGGTCTTACCGTTGACTGAGCCGCTCTCGAAGTACATCTTAAAGTCAACCTCGCGCTCGTTCTCAACAACCGTAGGCTGCTGTGTGAGCATCAGTACGCGGGTTGCCTCGCCAAAGCCTACGTTGTTCACGAGCAGTGCAAACTCAGCAGGCTCGCTCTCTTCGACTATATCAGTCATCGGATCGTCTGCATAGACGTCGCGCTGCAGGAAGTAGGTGAGTTCGAGCTTGGCTGTCGGACGGACGGTCAGAACGACAGGAGTCAGCTGACGGGTAACCTCGGAGTCTGAGAACGGATCGTGGTAAGTCAGATAACCGCCGAAAGCATACTTCGTCGGAGCCTCGGGAGCTGCAAGATCACTGGGTACGAACAGAGCCGTTGCACGTCCGGTGGCACCGGCTGCCAGCGTCCATCCTCCGGTGAAGTTGTTCTCACCGCCGAAGGTGTCCTTAGTCTCAAACTTGATTGCCATCATGTCGTCAGTTGCAACGTCACCTGTGGTGGTGTTGCGAGCCTCAAGATGAAGCTTGATGTCGGACATGGCGGTAGTCTCGTGACCGTTGACCACTGTCAGTGTTCCGCGGAAAGCCTGACGTGTGAGCACGAGCTGCTGTTCAAACTCGAGGCTGATGGTAGCGCAGACATTCTTCGTTGCCTTATCGAGACCTTCCATCACTTCCTCCTCAGCCTTCTGATAGAAGTCGCCGATGCGAGGAGTATGGATTTCGTCTGCAAGATTCTGTGCATTAACTATGTACTGCTCCAGAGCCTTTACGTTATCGAGATTGATGACATTCTCATCTGCGGACCCATTGATTGTGTTGAGCAGACGTTCTGACAGGTTGGTATAGAGTTGCCTATCAACGCTGTCCGGACGTGCCTGCAGGAATCCTTCCTCATCGAGAGTACCATCGAGCAGGCCCTTGATATTCAAGGCCACGTCTGACATTACATTGGTGTTGTATTTGTGCCAGAGGGTGTCACCCAGAACCTCATCAGCCTGCTGCATAGCGGCAGCGATGGCGTTAGTGGCAGCTACGGTCTTATCCTGATAGCGGATGATGTAAGCAGGCATATCACTGTCCTCGTCACCCGGAGTGCGGTTGGAGAAGAGTCCGTTGCCTTCAGGCATAGCGCCGCCGCAAGTCATGAAGAGCGGAGATATGCACTCCTTGTAGAAGTCGCGGTATTCCACGAACTTGCTGATAATCGGCAGACGTTCTACCCAGCACCAACTGCCAGAGTTGATCACGTCGTATGCGCACTGTACGTCGTCAACGAAGCCCAGAACCTCCTTGATGAGAGGCAGACGCTTCACGACGCACTTGGTCATCTTCTGCATGAAAGCGGCCTGGCAGGGTTCGCAGCCAGTTTCCTCAGTTACGCTGACGATGCTTGTGTTCTGAGTAGCTCCATAGGTTGCATTGTTGCTTCCAGTAGAGGGGCCGCTTATATAGCCTCCGCCACCGCCACCGCTGTAACCACCGTAAGAGGTGCTACCAGATGAAGAAGACGGAATAAAGCTCGACGGGAGTTCAGCTGAAGTTGAGGAAATCTTGCAAGCTCCGATACGCAGTGTGCGTTCGTACTGGTTGAACTTGGTGTCGGTGCCGCACTTCCAGTAGTAAATCAGGTTGAGCTTGACAATACAGGGATCGCCGTTGATGTCAGCGGCACGGCGCGGGCCGAAGGCCTTCACCTCACCACCGTCGGCACCCTTGCGGGTCACCTTGATAGGAATAGTGACAGCTGACTGAGCGGGAATCTCAATATCTGTACTTGGCTCCTGAGGCTCGAAGATGAAGTTCTTCAGGTCTTCAGGCATACTCAGCGTGGTGTTGATAGCCTTGACCAAACCGTGGTTGGTGAGGGTGGCGTTGAAGAAGAGCGACTGTCCCGGCTGCAGATTCTCTGCATCGATTTCAGGCATCGAGAGCACTATTGTCGGCACAGGCAGGTTAGCCTGATAAGAGACGTTGGTCGTGATGAGATATTCATCCTCGATTTCAATCTCCTTCACTGACAAAGACACCTTGATTGCGCTGATTGAAAGATTAACATTCACTTTGTTCTCAGTACCCGGACTTACCAATTTGGTAAGCGGTTCAATGCTTTCATGAGAAGCCTCATATACATTAATCTTATAGTAACCTTCGTTCAGTTGGAAGGTGCAGATGCCGTTTCTGTTGGTTTTACCAGTAGCAACAGTTGCATTGGTCACAGGATTCAGCACCTCAACAGTGGCGTTACCCACGTGCTTTCCGTCTTCAGTCAGATAAGTGTATTCATCTGTTACATCGACGATAAGCGTACCCTTTGCATCGGATACCGGAGTCATATTATAGCTGATTCGGCCGCCGTCGCCGTTGGTGCAGTTGAACGCTATCAGACCAGTCTGCGGAGAGTTGAGCTGCATGTCCTCGGTCGGCGTGAAGCGCAGCACTGCGCTGGCAGACTCGTTCTGCTTCAGAGAAGCTATCGTTGTTCCAGTGGGACTGGTGACAAAGTTCGGAAGAGACAGAGAAATTGTTCCAGTCTCGCCCTGACCTCTGTTGGTGAATGTTACGGTGTAATCGAAGTAACCGCCTTTGAGCATGGTGCTCTTAATCTCACTTGTGGAAGCTCTGAGGTCTGCCTTCGGGTTCACGGCATGGAAGCGGACGGGGAATTCCTGAGTAACACCCTGAGCGGTGGTCAGCTTGATTGAAACAATCTCCCAATCGTCGGTCGGTGAAGCCTGTTCGGGGGTGAAGTCGTAAGTCAGTCTGGTGTAACTGTTGCCAGCCAGAGTCTCGTTGATCTTGACGTTGAAGGTCAGATTCTCCGGCTTGGATGTCACTTCTGCCTTTGCGCCAGTGAGACTCAGAGTGCTGGGATTGTAGAATTCCACAGAGCCGCTGACCTTATTACCGGCAACAACCAAATCATGCAGGATAGGATAGTTTGCGTTCGTGCGACGCAGACCATAAATCTCGAAGCCTGCCATCTCGTCCTCCTTACTGTCGTTCGGGAAGCGGGCACCCACCTTAAAGTGACCAATCTGAGCGGTGTAGGGAGTGTAGCTTGCGGTGAAGTGGCCCTCTGCATCTGCCTTGGTTGTGAATACCTGGCGTCCGCCCTCATTGATTACATAGACTTCGACATCGGCGTTCTCTATCATCTGTCCGCTGAGGGTTCCGCTGATCTGAACACTTTCACCGGTTTCATAGACATCCTTGTCAAGCTGAACGGTGGCGGTGAATGGAGACAGTGTGCGCACACGGACAGAAGCGGTGTTGTTGTAGGTGTTCAGTTCTGTCACCTTGTTGTCGCCGTTCACAGCGGCATAACAGGTGGCATAACCCAACACAGACGGAGCTTTCACCGTGACTTTGAAGTTCTCATGACCTCCAACAACTATGGGTACAGAGGTAACGAAACTCTTCGTCACGTTGAAGGCGCTGAAGTTCACAGCCGTTCCGGCAGGTAGCGGTGCAGCTCCCTGGTTGCTTACGGAGATATTGAACACGAAGTCGCCCTCGATAATCACCTCCGACGGGTTGGCGCTCAGCGTTACAGTTGCATCCGGCAGAGTCTGGTCTGTGATGTTGACGAATGTGGTAGCTGTGCTGTATCCTTCGGCGCTTGCCATGATGCTAATGCCACGGCTGTCGTTCTGCACATCGTTGCTCTGAGCTCTAAGGGTCAGCGTTGCAGACATACTGCCGGCAGGGATAACCACTGTGTGATTGAACGAGGCAAAAGCTGCATCGTCATCAGTGGTGACGTTGATGGTCAGAGGTGAGTCGGCTGTTGTCTGGTCGTTTCGGGACACGGTGACGGTGACGCTCTCACCCTCTTTGACAGTTTGGTTGGAGCTACTGATTCCAAGTGCCGGAGCGTCGTTGTCAAGAATCGTCAGCTGTGCGGTCTTGTGGCCTGCGCTTTCGCCGGAAGCGTTACATGAGCAGGACGAAACCCAGACGGCAGCTGTGATGTTCACCGTGCGGTCTCCGTTCACGAGATTATCGTCATTGACACCGAGGTAGAAGTCTATCACCTCTGCGCCCTTCGGCATCTCATATTGCGTGCGGTCGTAGTAGATCTGACCGTTAGAATCGTCGGAAAGACGGATAGTCACGACGTTCGAGATCTTACCTGTACGGCGTACGTATGCGTGAACACAGATTATGCCGTCGTCCTCCTTCACGGATGTGGGCTCCAGAGTGAATTCCAGTTCTGGCATATCGTCGTCGTCGAGCGTTGCCACAACCTTTCCGGAGTTGTAGCCAGAAGCTGTTGCCGTGAACTCATAAATAGCTGCGAGCTGAGGCTCGTTGTCATTGACAGCTGTCACGTTGAGAGTGGCAGAGGTCTGTCCGGCAGGAATCGTGAGAGTTGTTGGATAGCTGAAGCGTCCGCGGCTGTCGTCACTTACAGTGATAACAAGGTTATTCTCGGGTGCGCGATCCACGGTGAATGTCAACGTAAAGGTGTCGCCCTCGTGCAGGTCGTTGTTAGAAGTCGTTACGGTAATAGTCGGGTGCTCGTTATCAATGACCTCAAGGTCGCTCTGTACGGCATCGTACCCATAGCCGCTAACGGTGATTGTAACCAATGACTCATCGTCGAGAACGTTGTTGTCTGTCAGGTCGATATAGAATGTCGTGGCAGACTGGCCAGCGGCAATCGTGACCTCCGAGGGGATTTTAAGACGGCTGTCTGAGCGTGACGGGGTGATGGTGAAAATCTGTGCTACGGTGTTGTCGCCCGTGCGTGTTATCTTCACCGGCAGACGGTTGCCATAGATATCATAGAACGGCTCCGTTACGGGTGAAGACATTTCCATCTTCAGGTACTTCGTCAGAGTGATAGCCTGCTCGGACTGAGCCTTGTTGTTAGCGCGGTCGGCTTCGTTCTCGCCGGTGGTGGGAAGAGGAACGACCTCAACCTGAATGTTAGCTTCTCCGTCCATTTCGAGAATCTCGGGCAGGACGATTGTGGTCTGGCGAGCTATAGCCTGGCCTACGTTGAGGGTCTCGTCAGCAGAGGCTGTGGCAATCTTCGTCACCTTACCTTTGGCATTGACGATGGAGACTTCCTCGGTCCAGCCGGCCTGTGTCGGCTTCTGACCGTTATTAACCACGTTCCAGTGGATAGTCATTTCGCCCAACGGGCGATAGGTGGTGGCATCTGTCGTTATGCCGGTGACCATGAGGTCCGGACCCTTGATAATGGTGAGTTGGGCGGCAGAGGCCTCACTGACCACGTTCGAGCCGTCGCGCATGGAGAGGACCACGTTGCTGGGAGTGATGCTTAACCCCTCCTGCCCTACCGTGTAAGACTGGGAGACGCTCATTTCCACTGTCAGCAACGTTCCGGCACTTCCCTTAAGGGATGCGTTGGTTGGAGAATAGACCAGCGCCTTGTAGGTGTTGTTACCCATGGCGCGGAAGGTCACACTGTGGTCGGCGGCTCGCAGGCTTGCGAGCTGTGCCGACTGGGTGTTGATTGTAGAACCTTCGGGAACGGTGAGGTCAAACTGCACCGCTACCAGCTCGTCCGTGTTATCCACATAGACGGGAACTGTGATGTTGGTTCCGGGCAGAGCCGTCAGCTCTGGGATATAGAGCTTATTGACGTTCTGTGCGTGAGCGAGGCCAATGCTCATGAGCAGAGCCACCGCATATAGAATATAATGTTTCGTTTTCATAGTCGAATCAGGCAGAGGTTATTTAATTGAGAACTTAACAGAGGATTTTCCTTCTATATTAATAATGTATATACCCTTTTGCAGGCGGGCTGCTGCACTTGCGGCTTGAGCATTGCCGTTGCCCTGAGCGACAAGGGTGCCGCCGACGGTAGCGATGCGCCACTGGCCAGAAGCATCGATACCTGCAATTCCAGTAGGAATACTCTTACCAGCGATACCTACGCTTACGGGCTTAGCCTTACGATTGGAAAGGACAGCTGAACTGATTACGGAGTTGCCGCCGCGAGATGTAGCAATCACGGTTTCACCAGCTGGCAGTTCGGAGCCTCCGAGAGAGTAGATAATTGCCCTGCCGTGCTTTGCCGTTATGTTGAAACCAGGAATATTCCATTCAACATCGTCAGCAGAGAGGCGGATGTCGGCTGCAGCCACGGGAACCTTAGAACTGAGCACCAGTTCGTGTCCACGCCAGAACAGTTGTGCGTCTGTCTCGGTCTCTTCCTCCTCTGCAATGAGGGTAGGATCGAAGCTCTTCACTCCAGCAGGAGTCTCTTCCTCCTGACTCATAATCGTGTCAACGAGGAGTACGATGTCCTGAACGTTGATGTTGCGGTCAACATACAGATCGGCAGCTGTGAAGTTGAACATCTCCACTTCATCACCGAAGATGTAGTTGATGTCGGTCTGGAGGTCAAACACATTCACGGCACCGGAGAGGTTGGCATCGCCAGGAGCAAACAAGAGGTTGCACATGAGGGTTGAACCTTGTACAGGTCCTTCCGTAAGTGTTAACTCAAACTGTGCCGAAATAGGACCGCGATACTCATGATCTAAGTCTGATATAACGGCTCCTTCCGTTGACAGTTTTAAGAGAGCGGAGTTATACTTTTCGAATTCGTCTTCTTCAAGCGTTCTGAGTTCCATTGAGACAAGTTCTGCCTGCTTCTGGAGCAACGGGTAGGTGACAAGCGTCGGCGTAGCTTCAAGGAATGCCTGCATGTCTGTCTCTGCCATATTGAACGTAAATGGCTCGCTGACCGTCTGGTTACGCAAGTCGAATTTACTGAAGTCGCTCTGGTCAATGCCTTCAGGCAATGCTGGCATAAGTCCGCTGATGTGATTATCGGCGGCCAGGAGCTGAGTCAGTTGCGGACAGACGGCTCCGATAAGGCCTATGTTGCCCGAGAGATCATTGTCCGAGATGTTCAGTTTCTTCAAGACTGATGTCGGGGTCTGGGTGCCTGCCATCTGAGCCAGGGCAGCCAAAGAAGCATCTAAACTACCCTGTAGGCCGTTGTTATGCAAATCAATCTTTTCGATCTGCGGGAGCATAAGCAGAGCTGACGGGAACTGTCCGTCGAGTCCATAGCCTGCGAGGTCTATTGCTGTCACATGGCCATTGGTGTAAATAACTCCGGCAAGGCCCGTCGGGTTAGTTTCCAGATTCCATCCGAGCACATCGCCCTGGGTACCCTTCATCTGCTCGTATGCCTGAGCGAGGATAGCGATGTCTGTTGCATTGGGAGCGGTGGATACAGAGAGCTTCCAGTTATCCATTCCGACCCATGTGGCGTTGGTATTTTCGTAGCAAACGCCGAAGGTCAGCTTACCGCCCTTGTGATTGAATACCATCTGGCTGTGTCCTGGCTGACCGCCGTTAACACGGATAGGCTGCTTGACCATTGTGGTCTCCTGTGTCTGCTCGTCTGTAACTAAGATGAACATAAACACATTTTGAACTAAAGCGTCAGCGCTCTGAGTTATAATGTCTGCATCGAGAGCGTAAGTGCCTTCGGGCAACTCAACGCGGGTGGTCTGGCGGATTGAAGCATCCTGTACGGGCTGACCGCCGCCATTCCAGCTTTCTGCGAAGGTAGAGAGAGTAACGCCGTCACTCTCATACGAGCTGGTGATTACGCAACCCATTGTTGCACCGCCCTGCTGCTTCATGTTGTCGGCAACCCAACCGGTCTCACCAAGATTGTAAGACGGGTTCATCAGAACGGCTGTCAAATCCTTGCCTACCGGCAGTTCTTCAAGCTGAGCCTCCACGCTGGCGTGGTATGCGTCGGCCTTGGTGCAAAGAGTCGTCAGACTGTCTATGCAAGCTTTCAGATTTGCATCGCTATTGTTGGTTGCAACAACCAGTGAATTTGATGCAACAAACACAAAGTCAGAGCTGTAGTCGGTAGTTACCTTATTATAACCTGCAATTGACGATTGGTCAAAGTGTCCATCGCTACCCATCACTAAGTATTTACCGACACCTTGTGCATTCACGGCAAACATTGTGACACATCCCTGGCGAACAACCATTTGAGAACCAACTTCCGTTCCAATGATATAGCTCTCAGGAGAGGTGGATATTTCCTTAAATCCTAAGTAGCCACCGGCTTTGTTACCGAATGTCCAATAATTGCCATCATAGGAACAAGTCCATAGATACGCATCATCGTTCTTATTCACAGAATTGCTTACTGCTAACGTGCCATCATTGTTGTAATACCACTGTGGCTCATCATTGTCACAATAGATATAATATGATTCTCCGTTTTGAGGTGCATATATCTGTGCTCCCATGCTGTCATACAAATACTGTGCTTGTGCTACTGCTGCGTCAATCTCCTGATAAAGCTCTTCGTTGAGGACTTTTTCATTTTGGCGAGTGCGCAGTTCAGAAATCAGGGTCGTGATTACGTCAGGATTGAATTCTGCAGCTTCAAAAGCAGCGAATGATGCATCCAAATTGTCGCAAAGAGTTTGAATAGCAGCTACGTCAGCGAAAACCTTTACCTTATTAATATATGTATAGGCTTCATCTATTACAACATCAACAGAGCGATCACTACTATGCTTGGCTGCAACACTTGCACTTATTGTATTAGTCTTGCTGATGAGTTCCTCTGCCTTAGCATTAGTTGTCTGCACTGTAGCAATGGCAGCGTCAAGGGCTTCAATCGCCTGAAGGCAATTCTCTTCTTTGCCACTTGCGATTGCTTCATCAGCCACCTCGCTCATGTCGTAATAGAGCTGTTGGCTTGTAGCTGCGGTAGGCATAGTGCTTGCATCAATGTCATCTTTCAGAGTGTTCAGCTTCTCATAGATGCTTTCGGTATAAATGCTGGCAGGATTGCCAAGATACTTCAGCTGGAAGTTATCCCATATGACCCAGTCGGTGTTGGTGTCACAGTGGAGGCCGATGGTGAAGTTGCCATCCTGAGCCAGAACGACTTTCAGGTGGTTCGTATAATAGCAGTCACCTTCCTGGCCGCCCTGCTCTACAGCATTGGGATTCACGGTCTGGAACCAATAGTAGGAGCCTGTCATACCGTTATCCACCCAGTGAGAAGGACCTTCCTCCTGCTGATGTTCCACGTCGTAGTGGTCATCACCCAACATTTCGACACCAGCATAATAGATAGGCTCTGTATTCCACTGATCAGTACACTGCATGATGGCACGTGTTGAAACGCCGGCATAGAGATAAGTCTTGTCTGTATCCTCTGCGTTGTCGTGGCGGACGAAGCCCTGTAGTGTCAAGTCATAAACGCCGGCCGGCATATTCGGCAGAGTCTGGCTGAAGTCAAACATCTGGTGCCAGGCCTCGATGTTGTGAGTAGCCGCACGCAGTTCCTTGATAGCTCCGCTGTTCAATGTCCATCCTGGAGTTGATTCCTCATTTCCGTAATACGTTGAACTCTCGTTTGGACCGTATTGTCCGAACTTGAAGTGCGGGTTCTGAATCAGGAAGGAAATGTCTGTGCCTTCATCTACACTCGTCCAGTCCATATTCTCGCGTGCGAGAGCCGTAGCTTTACCCATCCAGGTTTCAACCATCTCGGTAGTTACCGTGCCTCCGTTGTAGGCTGTGGTCATATCGTTCAAGTGGGCTGCGACAGCCTCCTTGGCAGCGGCAAATTTATCGAGCTTAGCAACGATTTCCTCTGCCTCTGTGATATATGGCACGAGTGTTTTATAATATGAAATGCTATTGTTGGCATTCTGGATGCCTGTAAGCAGAGCCTTCTTGAATGCAACAAGTACGTTATATGATTCGTTGGCAAGGTCTCCGGCATCGGTAATCAATGCCTCGAGGGCTGTCTTAACCTCTGCGTCCATTTTCTGCTCTAAGAGTGCGGATGCATCGGTTGCTTTCTGGCTGATTTCAGCAAGAAGAGCCGGACAGAGCGTCTGGTCGAATGCGTCAAAGCCCTCTATGCCGACATAGCGCAGTGTGAAGCCGCGCCAAACAAGCCAATAGTCACTTGTTGTGTTGTCGGCAGTCAACTTAATTGTAGCCTCGCCGCTGGTGGGAACCTGGAAGCGCACTTCGTTGATTCCATTTCCTTCGTTGAACCAAGTGTTAGCCTGAGCGCGGCTGTCAACGACAGCTTTTGCCACAGTTGCCAGCTCCACCTTATTCTCCTCTTCGCCAACAGTCATTGAGAGGTAAGCCGTCATATTTGTGCGGGTGAAGGCTTGAGCCGTCAGAATGTAATAACCGGCGGGCAGATAAGGAATAGTCTGGGAGAATGAAGCTCCGCTCTGTTGCCAGTATTCTGCAACGTTATTTCCTGGGTCGAAAGTTGTAGTAGCAGACCAATTCCAACCTTCATAGCTTGATGTCGGAGTCGGGTTGACTATCCATTGTGTCACATCCAGACCGCCTTCTGCTCCGGTGATTCCGGCAACGGCTTCGTCACGGTCAATGTACTCGTTCTCGCCATCCTTCTCCAGATGCCAGACGTATGCTGCGTCGAGAGAATAACCGGCTTCGGGCAATGTACCATTATCTATGATTGTCCAGTAGGTGCTTGCACCCCAGTTTGCACTGTTGGCATTTGTGGCGCGAACTGCGAAGGCCTCATCGTTATAGAAGAAGACCTGACGCTCCCAATCGTTGCGGTTGTTATTAATATTTGTATTGAGATAGCCATTGTTGACGATGTCTCCATTTGAGCCATTAGTCAAGGTCGGATTCGTAAATGCGCAACCGAGATCCCATCCAATCCTGTACAAAGTTCCGTTAGCTTCCACTGAGGTAAAGGTGAAGAGAGATGCATCTTCCTTATTATCAGTCAGGATTCCGTTTGTTGTCAGATAATACTTGCTATTAGACAAAGTTGCATAGATGCGATAGCTTTCACTATTCTTTATATAAGCCAACGCCTTCGCATAGTCCTTTTCAACGATGTTGATGTTGACATTCACGCGATAGCCCTTGGTCAATTCGCTATTGGTGAGGAAGAACGCCACCTGATATGTCTGGCCTACCTCTACAAGATTCTCATAGTTTCCGGAAGCGAAAACAGAATAGTCATTGGCGGTGGGGTTCTCAACATAGACGGGGGCACTCTCAAAAGCTCCAAGAGTTCCGTCGGCATTCAGCCAAGCGCCATCGTTCTTGGCAGAACGGTTTGTTGTTAACAGCGTGTACTCTGAATCTTTCCAGTACTGAACTTTCAGCTCACTAACATCACAATCTAACAGACTTGCGATAGCATCTACATCCAGATGGAATTCGCCAGTCTCGTAGCCAGGACCCTGATCCATCGTGACGGATGTATTGCCGACTATTTCAAGTTCATTGAAGTTTGTTGTAGAGGGATCTGTGATATTCAGAGTGTACTTCACAGCGTAAGCCTTGTTGCCAAAGATAATGTATGCTGTGTGATAGCAGCTCTGCCCAACAGTTAGGGCGTTAGGATATTGGCCTATGTTGCAGGAGAGGTAATAGTGCTTCTGGGTTGTGCCATCGGGCTGCTGTTCATCCTTCTCAATGATTGAATAGGCTTCTGCAAAATACTTGCAGGTCTCACCCCAAGTTGTTATTAAGACCTCTCCGGTCTCTTCGTTGAGTTCGTTCTGACAAGCGCCCAGCCACCAGCCCAGCTGACTTGCTGTCTGGGTATTTGAGAGGACATCGCCCTTAATCTGGCTTTCGGATGAGACGAAAGTACCACAGAAGAGGGCAGCGGCGAGGTTGTTCTTGACATAGTCGATTGGGTAACCAACCTTTGCCTCATAGTCTGTGATGTCAACCAGCACCGTGTTACTGCTATAATCGGTACGAGGATGCTGTTTTATAGTAATCTCCTTCGTTGCTACTATATTAATATTAGACAAGGAGGTCTCCGGAGTGACATTCTCAGGTGAGTCTGTGCCGGCTGCATAGATGCGGAAGTCGCTCCAAACCACCCAAGCATTGTCTAACAGCTCCTCACCTTTAATACCGAATCGCAATGTCTCTCCCTCGGCAACGTTTACAGTCAGCCTCAGCTGAGTGGCTTGCTTCGTCTCGGGTTTATATTCACCGTTGAAGAGCAGGTTTGCCGCGGACTGGTTATTTATAACATAGACAGTATTGCCCTCGTTGTTAGTTGCGACATCTGCCCATCCGCTATTAGCGTCAGTAGCTGCAAAAGAGGCGAGATTAGCTAAATTAGCCTTTTGGTCATTAGCATAGAAGAAGGCCTGACCACTAATGTCGCCGTTTAAATAGTTATTATAGTTATCCACGTTTGCGGTCTCGCGATAGACACCCTGTACCGTGATAACATATTTTCCAGCTGGCATATTGGAAATCTCGCGGAAGATGTTGAACCTAGGCTGATTCCAGACTTCGGCCGTCGTGTAGGCTGTACAGTAGGCTGTGGTTTCTGTCTCGTTCTGCCACTCTGCAGAAGTGTTGGGATAGCGCTCCTGATCTATGGAGTTTGCGAACGACATATTGGACAGATAGTCTGTGAGGTCGCTCTGGAATACGGTGTTTTCACGAGCAGCAAGTGCGGCACGCAGCATATCTGCGTCGAATTTCGCCATTGCCTCCTGAAGCTGTGCGGTGTTGTACTGAGCTTCGCTGTAGATTGTTTGGAGATTGGCAATCAGCGGTTCTGCTGCCTCTTGGGTCGCTATTGTCGTATAAGCGTTCTGCTTCTCATTGATAAACTGCCCTAAATTGGAATAGCTTACAACAGAAGCGTTGTATGCATCCATTGCCGTCTCTAAGGATGTTTTGGCAGCGTTATACTCATCTTCAGTCAATCCGAAAGAGTCTGCAACCGTCTGAGCATCATTTATCGCGGTTTGCAACGCGCTCTTCAAGCTCTCCTGGCCCTTGTACAGAACAGCCTTGTTAGCATTTGCGATTACACCTTGCAGATCAACCATTGCCGGAGTCAGAATCTCCTGACCATAGAAGGTAATCTTGAAGTTATCGGCAGAAATCCAGTTTGCCGTGGTGTTCTCCACTTTCAGACCGAAGGTGAGCCAATCGCTGTCTTGATTATTAAAGGCTACGCTCCAATGCTTCGGCTGATAATTCGGAGACTTAATCGGCTCACGAATCTCGCTGTTCTCGCCTTGGATGAAGATGTAGGCATTTTCCACTGCCTCCTCAGGACTAGGCTCACCGCCTTGCAAACAGGCCATAGCGTCGCACTCCAACTTATATGTACCGGCTGGGAGACCATAGATGGTCTGTGAGATTGTACCGTCACCAAGAGCATTAGGTGCAGGACGCCAAGCCTCGATAAAGTTGGTTATCTGAACCCAATTCTGGGCTGCGTCTATATTTCCGTCGGTACGCTGTTGCCACTGCAGGTTCTGACCGCCAACGGTAATTGTCCATCCTTTGATGTCATTGTCAAACGTGGGATTCACAAGACAAAGGCTTGTCACATCCTGCGGGTTACTTGGTGTGCCGGTGAATTGTGCCGCATACACAGCCCTGTTCACAGCAGCCTTGAAGGCAGTGGTTGCGGCCTCCAATTGTGCGATGGTAGCGTTGCTGTTGGTATAGACCGTTTCAGCGTTGGCAATAGCCTCGCTGATGTCGGCTCCTACAGTGTTGGCCCTTTGAACCGATGCAACATATTCGTCATAAAGGGTTTTGCGGGCTGCATACAGTTGGAGATCTTCTCCAGAAACCTCCAAGTCAACAGGAATAAACTCCCACTCTATATACTTCACGTTTTCAACAGCACCCTCTGTCATGTTAAAGACAACGGCCTGACCTGGTTCTTTGGCATACGCATTCTCATTAGCTGCATTTCCAAAATTTCCGCTTTCGTTAGAAGACCGTATACGGTAATATCCGTTATTGTCTTTAGCGAATACCCAACTCCACTCAGCCTGATTGTTACGGTCTATAAAACCACTCTGATCACCGTCACGGAAGAGATAAGTGTTGGTGAGTGTTCTTGTACCGCCACTTCCATTGGTGGTGAATGATCCGTTCAACTTAAGACGGTAAGATCCGTTGTTCGCGGATATCACGACTAATTGCATATAAGGCAATCCGTCGCTTGATACTGAAATTTGTGTGGACCAGGAATTGCCACCGGTAATGTACTGACCGCATCCCACATTCTTGATGTAGTAGATACCGCCATTCACGGGATCCACACCAGAGGCAGGATCCACCGGAGCTGTCCAGTTCTGTGCCCACGCGGCGAGAGTGGCCGCAAGCAGCAGTGCTGCTGTAAGTAAGCGTTGTTTCATGTTGTTAAGTTTTTATAGTTTTTATGTGTTTAATGTTAGCTTTTAGTAGGATTCCGTAATAGGAATAGCTAGTTCGGGGGCAAAGATAGCAAAAGTTTTTTACATACGCGCAAGGATTTCAGAAAAATTATTAATTATCTTCATTTTTGTAAGCTACGCTTACTATTAATAGTGACATCTAACAATTTTCATTAATAAACACCACATCCCGTTAGACTTTTATCGCTACGGACTTTAGAAACCAAGGAAGTTGCGCAATGTTGTTATTTCGAACACGGATTGAACGGATTGAATGGATTTAGTATTCTTGAGCTTATCGAAGGATTATCCGTATTCATCAGTACTATCCGTGTTCGTTAATAATTAAGGGGCGGCCTGAAAATTGATGCTGGTTCAGCAGCCTTCTGGCCCTATTTATCGGCGTTTCCGTAAATCTCCAAATTATTTGCCACCACATTTGTCACCGATTCTGCCACCGATTCTGTCACCGATTCTGTCACCGATTCTGTCACCGATTCTGTCACCGATTCTGTCATCTGTATCTTAAAAGACAATTTGCGAGGCAAAAAAATGGTCAATGGTCAATGATCAATGGTCAATAAATTAAAATCATTGTTAAATTTGGTGGTATCGGAGATTTTTTTGTAAATTTGTACCCGGAAACAAGCAACTAAAGGATTGATATGAAGAAGATTCTGGTTTTGGCTATAGCCGCAGCGCTGACTGTGAGCTTGGCAGCTCAAGTAAAACACCCGTTTCAGGATCCGTCGCTCCCAATCAAGGAGCGGGTGGAGAACATGCTGTCACTGCTTACGCCGGACGAGAAGGTGGGGCTGATGATGAACAAATCAGCCTCTGTGGACAGGCTCGGTATTCCCTCGTACAATTGGTGGAGCGAGGCCTGCCACGGTGTGCGCCAAGGGGGCTATACCGTTTATCCTCAACCTATTGGTATGGCGGCCGCGTTCAACGCCAAACTGGTTTTTGACGTCTTCTCGCAGGTGAGCGACGAGGCACGCGCCAACTGGAATCGTTCCGACCACAACATCTTCAATGTGCCGCAGGGCGTGACCTATTACCCCGGCAACCCTGAGCTTAGTTTCTGGTGCCCGAATGTGAACATCTTCCGCGATCCGCGATGGGGACGAGGGCAGGAGACATGCGGCGAAGACCCATATCTGAATGCCGTGCTGGGCGTGCAGACCGTACTGGGAATGCAGGGAACCGAGGAGGCTGCAAACGGCAAACTGACAAAAAACAAGTATTACAAGACACACGCCTGCGCCAAACACTACGCCGTGCACAGCGGTCCCGAGCCCCTGCGCCACTCGATGAATGTAGAGCCTACTAACCGCGACCTCTGGGAAACCTATCTGCCAGCGTTCAAAGCCCTTGTGAAGAAGGGCAACGTGCGCGAGGTGATGTGTGCCTACCAGCGTTTCGAGGGCAAGCCTTGTTGCACGAGCGACCGCCTGCTCATTGACATCCTGCGCAACAAATGGGGCTACGACGGCCTTGTAGTCACCGACTGCGACGCCATAAACAATTTCTTCAACCGCGGTCAGCACGAGACACATACAAGCCCACTGGCGGCCTCCGTAGATGCCGTATTGAACGGCACAGATTTGGAGTGCGGCAAGGTGTTCATGAATCTTGCCGAGGGCCTGAAACAGGGACTGATAAAGGAAAGCGACCTTGACGAACACCTGCGAAAGACTTTAACAGGTCGCTTCGAGCTTGGCATGTTCGACCCTGCCGAGATGTCGCCATGGGCAAATATCCCTGAATCGGACATAAGCAGCGAAAATCACGATGAAATGGCAACAAATGCAGCCAAGGAATCTATAGTTTTACTGTCCAATGAAAAATTAAAGGTGAACAATGGTAAATGGGGAAACAGGGTTCTTCCGCTACCAAAGAACTTGACAACAATTGCCGTCATCGGCCCGAACGCAGACGATGTGGAAATGCTTAACGGAAACTATGGCGGCACACCGACGAAGGCTCATCAGCACTCTCTGCTCAGTGGCATAAAGGCAGCCGTGCCCGGAACAAAGATTATATATAATAAAGCGTGCGAGCTGAACGACGAATATGCCACAATCCATCACCTGCAAGACTTCAACGGCGGCAAGGGCGTAAGAGTGGAATTCTTTAACAACAAGGAGCTTGCAGGCGAACCCGCGAAGACTGAATTCTACAACGAGCTGAACTTCTCCACCTTCGGTGCGTGGGGCTTCGCTCAGGGCGTCAATCGCGACACGCTCTCCGTGCGAGTTAGCGGTCAATACCTGTCCACTTTCACAGGCGAAATGAAATATACGCTCACGACCGACAATGGCTATGTGCTGAAGGTAAACGGCGAGCTTGTGGAAGAGAACAAAGGCGGCGGGCGCAGAGGATTCGGCCGTCGCAGGGTTGAATATAAATCGTTCCCCGTGGAGGCTGGCAAGAGCTACGACGTGGTGATCGAATATCGTCACGGCAATGGCCAGTTCGCTATGCTTCGTGGCGATATCTGCGAGCGCAAGCTGGCTGACTTCACAGATCTCGCCAACGAGGTGAAAGCCGCCGACGCCATAATCATAATAGGCGGCATCTCGGCACGTATGGAAGGCGAGGGCGGCGACAAACAGGACATCGAACTGCCAAAGGTTCAGCAGATGCTCGTTCACGCGATGCACAAGACCGGCAAGCCCGTAGTCTTCGTAAACTGCTCCGGCTCAGCCATAGCTTTCGGCAGCGTCGAGGGTGAATACAACGCTCTTGTTCAGGCCTGGTATCCGGGTCAGGGCGGCGCAAAAGCCCTGGCGGAGGTGCTCTTCGGAGACTACAATCCGGGCGGCAAGCTGCCGGTCACCTTCTACCGCTCGAACGACGACCTGCCCGACTTCCTTGATTACTCAATGAAGAACCGCACCTACCGCTATTTCACGGGCACGCCTCAGTATGCTTTTGGCTACGGCCTCAGCTATACGACTTTTGCCGTAGGCAAGGGCAAGCTGTCTGCCAAGTCGATGAAGAAAAATGGCAAGGTGACGCTGACTGTGCCAGTGACGAATACGGGCAAACGCGAGGGAACAGAGACCGTGCAGGTCTATGTAAAAGCCCTCAATGACACAGGAGCTCCCCTCAAGGCTTTGAAGGGATTCCAGAAACTGACTCTGAAGGCTGGCGAGACAAAAAAAGCCGAAATCACGCTTGACGGCGAAGCCTTTGAATACTACGATCCGAACATTGACGAACTGGCCACGAAAGCCGGTCGCTATCATATTCTCTATGGCACCTCGTCACGCGATCAGGACCTGAAAGCGCTGGACTTCACCGTGAAGTAAACAACGACGTTTACTTCCTTGTCCAAGTCTGGGTCTCGTGGAACATAGCCACGTAGCCGCGAACCTTGAGTTTGTTGCCTTCGAGCCAGATTGAGCACTTGTAGGTCTTGCCGTTCTTAGGATTGTAGATCTTTCCGCCTTCCCACTTCTCCCCTTTCTTCTTCGTAAGACCGGTAAGGATGTTGACGCCGACTAATTTGCGGCTCTGCATCTTTTTGTCAGGATTGTGGACATCGAGCTGGTCGTCGCCCTGCTTCAGCCAGACAATCTTTCCGCTCAGGTTGTCACCACTCTGGTAGATTTCCACCTGAGAATCACCACCTTCTGTCACCCACGTGCCGACAACGCTCTGTGCGTATCCGGCTACTGACATAATCGTCAGCACTAAACTCAAAAATAATTTCTTCATAGTTTCTATTGAATATCTTTGTTTATTCCGCCGCAAAGGTACACATATTCTTCTATGTACCGATTATTTTTTACAGAATTATAACAATTGAACAAAATAGATGATTAACTAACGTTCATAAGCTTTTGTTCTATTATCCGAAGGGTTTTCACTAAAACCCTATAGGGTTTGGGGCAAAACCTCATGGACTTCCTGAATCGCGATGCAAGGGTTCTTGCGAGTTTCTATTATTATTCGATAAATGTAAAAAAATGGTTTCACCTTCGTTTTCCATCCATAATTAGTTTAAATGCAACAAGTTAGAGTTTGAATCAATATTCCATAGGTAGAAGGCACATTCAGAGAAATGTTGATGGTTGTGGTCATGATATGCAGTTTTTCTGCCGCAAAAG
Source organism: Bacteroidaceae bacterium (assembly GCA_017447625.1). GTDB lineage: Bacteria > Bacteroidota > Bacteroidia > Bacteroidales > Bacteroidaceae > Physcousia. The sequence goes on along the minus strand of JAFSNB010000024.1, from coordinate 586 downwards.
TATGAAACTTTCTTGACGCAGTCAAAAATTTTACGGATTATTGTGCTGGTAACATTCCGTTAGCTGAAGACCAGCGTCGCATTTATTCTATTCCTTTTCTTAACAGAAGTTGATTTTTCACTTTTTCGTGCCAACATTGTTGGTACGCTATCCATACGAGTTTGTTGATAACTGACTACCTTTGCTGCAGAAAAGTCCAAAAGCCTACCCCAACTCCTCCCTAAAAGGAAGGGAACTCTCTTCCCTTTAGAGGAGAGATGGAGAGAGGCTGACTAATATTCCATTTATGAATGAGAAAAATTTTTACTTATCACATCAGTCGATGGTTCAACATTCAATGTTCCACGACAAGAGACAGTCAGAAAAGCAGCAAATCAGGCGTGACACAATACTGCCACCAATGAAGTTCCTGTTTCGGATCTTCGGGATGCCACACTTCCCACGCGGCGAACTGGTAGCTGTCACGGGCAAGGCGAAGTGCAGTAAGACGCTCTTCAACGCCATACTTCTGGTCTGTTGGTTTCTTGACGAGGTACTGCAAGTGCAGCACCTAGGAGAGCTCAAGGCGGCCGTGAAACGGTTTCGC
>JAFSNB010000023.1 GCA_017447625.1 Bacteroidaceae bacterium | reverse complement strand
TACTTCTGAGTAGGCATGGCGTGTTGGCTGCCGAAACTGCTCACCTGCTGATGGAAGTTGCCGCCAGTGGTGGGAGCGTATGTCTGGTTGGGCAGCCACACCTGTTCGACGTTCACCTCGACACTCATCGATGGGTTCGGCATATAGCGTACGCCGGCACCGATGCGGTCTACACCTCCCATATAGCCGCCATAGATCGGATTCCCGCCGAATGCCATTGGCCACAATCCGTAGTCGTATCCATAGCCACCATAGAGGCCGGAGATGAATCCCGTGTTGCCCGTGATGTTCTTCTGTCCGTAGACGTGCGCCTCCCAGTGCTCGTTGAACTGATAGCTCAGCTCACCATAAATGCTGGCGTTGCGTGCGTTGATGCCGCCCCAGTTCAGATTGTTCACATAGCCGCCTGCCATGAGCGTGAGCTTGGGTGTGAGCGGAGTCAGATAGGTGGCCTGCAGACTCTGCGCAAAGCCTGCTCCCTTCGGTGCATGCTTTCCGAATCCCGCGATCACCGATGCCGACAGCGACACATTCAGTCCCTGATGGAGCCCGTAGTAGTACGGCAGGTTCCATCGTTGAGGCATCATGCTCATCTGGCTTGTCAGCGTGTCCACTTGTGCCGATAGTTGCAGGCAGCTCAGGACCGCGACGATGAAAGTCAACAATCTTCTTTTCATATTCATCATCATTGAACACCCTCCCTGTCTCCCTTCCCTTTAGGGAGGGGCTAGGGGGAGGCTCTCTTCATCGCTGCAAAAATACATCTTCTCTCTGAAACAACAAAATCTTTTTCTTAGTTTTTGCGTTAATTATCATTTTTTTGTTTGCATCAAAGACATACAATCTTAGTTAATAATGCTGAAATCGTAGGCAGAAACAACGATAATTCGAATGAATAGTATTATTTTTGCACCGCAGACAAACAGACGGACAGAAGATATTGAAGACATACGGGACAGACGAACGGATGTTTTTGAAGACATACGGGACAGACGAACGGATGTTTTTGAAGACATACGGGACAGACGAACATAATAATCTGAGACATCTGTGAAATCTGTGGATAATAATCTCGCGCAGAGACGCAGAGTTTTCTAGGTTATCTGAGTTATCTGTGAAATCTGTGGATCAATAAAGATAAATAAAAACATCCCATCTGTGGATAGTATATATTAAATAATGTAATTTGAGAATAAAAAAGAAGAAATGATGAAAAGATTGTTTTATATGGTACTGGTTATGGCAGCGATGACTGCTGTGCCTGTAGCTGCGCAGACCGAGAAAAAGACGGAGGCGCAGAAGGAGAACTTTGGTGACCGCTTCGTCCGTTTGGGCAAGAAAGCCGTGAAGGAGATGGAGAAGGCCGCTAACAACCTTGGCGATGCCATCGGCTTCGAGGATCGGGTGAATGCCAAGACTGCTGACTCGGTGAAGGTGGATGGCGCTTGGTATATGCCGCTCTACACGGTGAACCTCTACAAGGGAGGCGACCTCGAGCTCTATCGCGACGCCTGTCGCAAGGCTTTTGCTGCCAGGTATCCCGGCGTGACCATTCAGAGTGTGGTGGTGCCCCAGCAGGAGTGGCTCAGCGACACCTATAAGAAGAATAATAAGGTGACCGGCTATGTGCAGACCCTCTACTGCTATGTGCTGGCCAAGGACGGCGACGATGGTTATGTCAATGCACGCTTCATGTTCCAGCGTCAGAAGGAAGTGGGCAAGCAGTATGAACACATTGCCAACCGGTGGCCGTTGTGGGAGAAAACCGACGTGATTCCTGCATCCACCTATGAGGTGCTGAAAACAAAGTGAGCCCTGAGGTGTAAAAAACTAACAAAATGTTTGCAGGATTGAAATAAATGTTTTAATTTTGCAGCCGATAACGTAAGTTTGATAACAAAATGAGACAATCGAGCAATTTCTTTTACGGCTATTACTTTTACTTTGCAGAACGCCTGTGAAGTGGTTGGTCGTGTGAGATAGCTCGGATGTAAGAGAGAGAATAAAAACGAAAGCCCCACTTCACAAACGTGAGTGGGGCTTTTTAGTGGATAGTTGATAATTGACAATTGAAAATTAAAAATTCAGTTGAACTGCGCCGCAGGCGCATTGAACCGTCCGCAGGACATTGAACCCTTTGAACCGCGCCGCAGGCGCAATTGAACCGCAGCTTAGCTGCACATAGAACCGCGCCGCAGGCGCATTGAACACTATATGAAACGGATAGCAATACAAGGCGAACTGGGGTCTTTCCACGACATCGCGGCCCATCAGTATTTCCAGAACGAGCAGGTACAGATTATCTGCTGTTCCACCTTCGAGCAGGTCTACGAGCAGATTAAGCGTGACCCGACGGTCATCGGCATGACTGCCATCGAGAATACCATTGCGGGCTCGCTGCTCCGCAACTACGAGCTGCTTCGTGACTCTGGCACAGCCGTTGTGGGCGAGCATAAACTCCACATCGAGCATTGCATCTGCTGTCTGCCCGAAGACTCGTGGGAGACCATCACCGAGGTGCACTCCCATCCCGTGGCACTCATGCAATGCAGGGAGTTCCTGTCCAATCATCCTGCGCTGAAGGCCGTTGAGGCCGAGGATACAGCTGGTTCGGCAGAGATGATCAGTCGCCTGCAGTGTCGTGGCTGGGCAGCCATCTGCCATGCCGATGCCGCGAAACTGTATGGGCTGAAGGTGCTGCAGAACCAGATTGAGGACAACAAGCACAACTTCACCCGCTTCCTCGTTGTCTGCAACACGCGCAAAGCTGACTTCATGCGTTCGCTGGAACAGTCCGACAAGGCCAGCCTTGTATTCTCGCTGCCCCACGAGGAAGGGTCGCTGTCAAAGGTGCTCACGATTCTTTCGTTCTACAACATCAACCTCACGAAAATACAGTCGCTGCCCGTCATCGGCCACGAATGGGAATACATGTTCTATGTCGACGTGACCTATCAGAGCCTGACCCGCTATCGCCAGGCCATTGATGCAATCATGCCGTTGACCAAAGAACTGAAGATATTGGGGGAGTATATGAGTTGTTAAAGCCCCACCCCAACCCTCCCCAAAGGGGGAGGGGGCATATAGTGTTTAATGTTTAGCGTATAGAGTTTAGAGTTATGACTAAGATACAACCAGCAGAACGACTGCAACTGGTACAGGAGTACTACTTCTCGCGTAAGTTAAAAGAGGTGGCTCAGCTCAATGCCGAAGGTCGCGATATCATCTCGCTCGCCATCGGATCACCCGACATGCCGCCCTCGCCGCAGACCATTGAGCGCCTTTGCGAGGTGGCTCACAGACCCAATGCCCACGGCTACCAGCCTACGGTGGGCACACCCGAGTTGCGCTCGGCGATGGCCCAGTTCTATGAGCGTTGGTATGGCGTCAGCGTCGATTGGAAGAGCGAGGTGCTGCCACTCATCGGCTCGAAGGAGGGAATCCTTCATGTCACGCTGGCGTTCGTGAATCCCGGTGATGCCGTTCTCGTGCCCAATCCCGGCTATCCCACCTACACATCGCTCTCACGTCTGTTGGGTGCCGAGGTGGTGAACTACGACCTGCAGGTGAACGACGGCTGGCAGCCCGACTTCAAGCAGTTGGAGCAGATAGTCAAC
>JAFSNB010000022.1 GCA_017447625.1 Bacteroidaceae bacterium | reverse complement strand
TTTTTTATCAAAGCACTTGGTTAATTAACTGATTTTTAGTATCTTTGCAGCATAATTCAAAAACAGGAAGATATGCTCAAGGAACAATTGGAGATCAAATTCAGTGCCTTTTCGGAACTTTATGACATGCTGATTCCGGCGGATGACACCCTCCGTCTGATCAACGACAGGATAGACTTCTCGTTCGTGTATGACGAGCTGAAGGACAAGTACTGCCCCGATAACGGCCGCAACGCGATAAGCCCGATCACCATGTTCAAGTACCTGTTCCTGAAGGTGCATTCGGGACTGTCGGACAAGGATCTGGTCAAACGGGTCAAGACGGACCTGTCCTTCAAGTACTTCCTGGGCATGGTCCCCGAGGAGCTGCCGATAGACTCCTCGTCGCTGTCGGTCTTCCGCCGCCAGCGGCTTCTGGACGAGAACATGTTGGACATGCTGATAGAGGAAACAGTGTCTTTGGCATTGGCCAAAGGCATTGTCAAGAGGAAGACGGACGTGATCATCGACGCCACGCATACGGTGTCGAAATACAACGCCCACCGTCCCAATGATGCGCTCAAGGCGCTGAGCAAAAGACTGCGCATGCACGTGTACAAGCTGGACGAGTCGCAGGCGGGGAAGTTGGCCAAAGACCACGACATCAGGGAGGTGGCGGAGGAGCTGGCCTACTGTCGCGCCCTGCTCAAGGAGGTGGACGACAAGTATGAGGGGTTCAAGAACTTGGAGGAGTTCGGCAGGGCCTACAACGATCTGGAGGAGGCTGTGGGCGACGTGGAGGTGCGTTTCACGGTAAGCAAGACGGAGAAGGATGCGAAGATGGGCTCGAAGGGGAAGGGGAAGGACTTCTTCGGGTTCAAGAGCCATCTGGCCGCGACTCCCGAGGGGTTCTTTGTGGGCGCGACGGTGACCACGGGGGAGTGCGGCGACGGTCCGCAGGCCGCGCCGGTGCTGGACAAGGTGAAGGCAAACGGGCTGGAGGTGGAGGCGCTGATAGGCGACGGGGCTTACAGCAGCAAGGACATCCTTGCCAAGGCGGCGGACGAGGACTTCAAAGTGGTGGCCAAGCTGCACCCGTCCGTCTTCTCGGGATACCGCACAAGCGAGCCGGGCATGGAGTTCGGGTTCAACAAGGACGCGGACATGCCCATCTGCCCCGCCGGCCATCTGGCCGTAAGGAAGCGGGAGATACACTACACCAAGGGGAAAGCTGCGGGAAACAGCTGCATACAGTACAGCTTTGACATCAAGATATGCCACGCCTGTCCGCTGAAGTCCAAATGCCTGAAACACGAGAATGCGAAAAGCAAGTCCATAAGCGTACCCATACACACGGAAGAGCAGGAACGGCAAAAAGAATACCAGCAGAGCGACGAGTTCAAGAAGAAATACAAGAAGCGATACATCATCGAACAGAAGAACGCCCACCTCAAACAGCACGGGCTCGACAAGACGGAATCCTACGGCATAGAGGCGATGACACTGCAGACCGCCATGGCCGTGTTTTATCAAAACGTCAAATATCTTATGAAAAACTGGAAATAAAGCAAGAAAACGGGCGGAAAATCGGCCTAAAACCGACTTTTCGCCCGTTTTTGTGTTCGTGAGACGGTATCAGCGCTGGCGTGACCTGACAGGCAAAGCCAGAAAAAACGTTCGCAGCCCTGTCAGTCCCGCCCAAAAGGTCGCTCTTTTAAAGCCTGTCGTCTGAAAATGTGGGAGTTCTTCAGCAGGTTCGATTAATCGCGTCTCTACGACATGTCCGTTCACATCCGCAACCTCCACCTGCACGTCGCCGGGTTCCGGCATTTGCAGGTTCACCGTGGTGGTGCCGTTGAAGGGGTTGGGGGTGGTCTGTAGAGACGTTGCGCGCAACGTCTCTACATTTTCAATACCCGTCCACACCGTCAGATTATATTGGGTGTCAGGGTAGTGCAGCGTCTCCGTCCACCCGCGAGTGATGTTCTCCACTATGATGATGTCGGGCTGCACCCACGTTCCGTCCACCATACGGCAGGAGAAAGTCAGAGACAGACTCTGCGCCATCGCGCCCGCACATAACAGCATCATCGCAATAAGGGTAAAGATCTTTTTCATGTCTATAAGGTTTTAATTTTTAGTTTTTAGTTTTACTACCCCGCCCTGCGGGCACCCCTTCTAAAAAATAGAAGGGGAGTTTTTGTGTGCATCCTCCTCAAATCCATTCACTGTTCACTAATCACTATTCACTATTTCAGTCCTTCACACAACGCACGGACATACCATACGTTGCCGGGTCATACTGACGCTCTACAGACACCTTGTCCCTCCTCATTTCATAAAAATGATACATGGAATTATTTTCAAAAATAACATTAGGACTACACCAAAACCAAACCGCCTCATGAAATTCAGACATGTGATGCAGGGCGGCACTGTACCAACCAGCCGGCATGGCATTGAAACCTGAGGCATTGTTTATGTTCTGATTATTGCCCGGCGAGCACTCCACCGAACTGCTTGACCAACCAGATGTGGATGCCATTGCTTTAGCGTTATGGAAAATAGTATCAACGTTGCTACCCACAGTATCAAGATGGTAACCAGAGGAACTGCACAACCAAGAGTTTTTATGACCCACATAGTCAAGAAGCTCCTTAAATTCATTCTCGCTTGGCACGTGCCAGCCATTAGGACAGATGCCCTGCACCCTGTTGAGATTCATACCGCTGTATAATGCCCCATGCATCACAGCGGGCAAGTTGTACAGATATCCGTACATGAGCACATTCGAGCTGCTGTTGTTCGGATAGTACCGGTACGGGATGGTTGTGCTTGGGTTCGAGGTGCTTCCCACCGCTATCCCCGTCCCATCAGCATAATGCGTAGTGGCAAGATTCGACTTCATCCAGCACTGCCTGCCAATCCCCACCGTGTAATATTCATTGCCATCCTGGTCGAACATCGTGGCCTGGCCGTGACATGCGCCGGTCGTGAACTCCATCACGTCACCGTAAACTGTACCAGCACCATTTCTGGCATAAGCACGTACATAATATTTTGTGTTGCTCTCTAAATTATCATATCTAATAGAAAAACTACCCGGATGGTAATGATAATAGGAAGGCTCATTAGAAACCAAATGGCAATCGTCA
>JAFSNB010000021.1 GCA_017447625.1 Bacteroidaceae bacterium | reverse complement strand
TACCCCACGTTTACGGAATACTATGTGGACTTCAATAAGGCAAGGGGGTATTATTGATAATGGAACCGCCGTATGCCGAACGGCACGTACGGTGGTGTGAGAGGTCGCATGGGGAAATAATCCCCATGCTCCTACTCGATTATTGGAGTTTCAAATTGTTTCAATACTCTTAACCTTTCTTCTTTCATGATAGAATCAAAATTCAAACAGGCGGCATGACACATGGCTTTTAAGGCCTCGTCTTTCCTGAGGTCGGCATCCATCCAGTCGATGCCCTTGCGGCATAGCTCTTCATAGCGGGCAGGATTTGTGTATTTCATATCAGCATTCTCCCTCATCGGAAGAGTGAACTCCTCACGCAAAAGCTCTCTGACGTATGACTCAACTTCATCCTTCTTCATTGCTCTGTCTTTTTTATAGCCGCGACCCATAAAAAGAGTGTGGGCTGGGTTTCTACTCGGGTCCTAAACCGTAGCACTGTCGAGAGACCTAAGGAGACTGCAGTCCACACCTTATGTGTGGAGCTACATTCCCATTCTTAGCCTCTCTGACTTTGCTACGGTTTAGAGCCAAAAAGGGTGTATAGCGCCTATTTCATAACCAAAAAGTCGGCGGTGCACGAAGCATCGTCGGGTGCAAAGATAGACAAAATAATCGGAAAAACATTCGGATGCAATCAATATTTTAATCAAGAAGAAAAGAATTTATGAAAGAAATAAAAGATAGTTCCGAAAAGGAGATAGAATTCCGTGTGTACTCCAGAGGTGAGTACGCTGATTTGTTTGCATTCAACCGTGTGTTAGGTGAGATGGTCTGGAAGACGCTTGCCGATATTGCCGAGACAGGTGACATAAACCCCCTGATCTCGATGGTAGAGCATAACCATAAGGAACGTGACAGCCAGTACATCAGCAAGAATTTCTGGGAGCGCTATGCCTTAGAACTTTATCAGGAGAAGAAAGCAATCTCGCTGAACGATTTCATCGAGATACCCAAGCGTCGCCATTTCCATAAGATGATGCAGTATCTGGAGAAGCAGGGCACCATCCGTCTGATTTACCCGAAAGTCACGGAGATTCTGTTCATTGGGTTGGGGAAAGACCGTAAGGCTAAGTCCACTGTTCTTACTGTTATCGTGCAGCATTGTCGCAAGCGGTATCTGAAGATGTGTCATGGCTATCCGACACCTGAACGGCGAGAATTGGTGCAATGTCTGCACAGGATTTTCGGCATCGTGCCTTCAGAGCAGCGTAGCTTTGACCGCACGCTATGCCGTATCATCCGTCATGTGACGAAGGAAACGCGATAAACCAATGTCGCATCTCGAATGTTTTTCCAATTTCTAAAGCCTTGTAAATAAAAGACTTATAAGGATGAAACAGTCGCATCTTATGTGCTGAAATCCTTAATCTTCTAAGAACCAAGTAAATTTTACTACCTTTGTGGGCAGCAAATGACCAATAACGATGGACGTATCGATATTACAACATTCGCGGGACTCGAGTCCGCAGACAGTGAGCATCAGTCAAGTGGCCAGTCAGATTCGTGGTGGAACATGGCCGCCGGGTTACCAGCCCCTGCTGTTAGTGCAGGGGGTGTACGAAGGTGGTGTTCGCCAGCAGGACATAACTCGGCTGTCTGGCCTGTCGGTGGCGGTGTTCAGCGGGGTGGATGACAGCAGCATGGCGGAGCTCCGCGAGGAGGCGTGTGCCGACCCGCACACGCTGCTGCTCTACGCCGTAGCCGATAGCCTGGTTGTCATCTATCCCTACGAGCTGGACATCGGTTATGAGCTGTACCTGCAGTTGCAGTTCTATCATAAGGCATTCCTCTACGGCAACGACTATTACGAGCACCTTTTCGACGGACGGCAGTCGGTGCGCAAGGGTAAGTACGTGGGTAAGCGCTGCACGTTGGCCCCCGATGCTGCTGTCTATTACAACCCTCAGGCAGAGCCCTTCCTGGCATGGGAAATCAAGGAGGGGTGCCGTCGGCAGACGAGCCGTCCGAAGAGCACTGAGGGCCTGCGCGAGCGTAAGCCAAACTACCGCGAGGAGGTGATGACGCAGCAGGAGATAGAGGATTGGCTGACCGGTCATATTGAGCTGCGCCGCAACGTCGTCACCCTTCGTCGCGAGTACCGCTGGACGGACAATGACGGCGTGCCGCATAGTCAGGAGGCGTGGCAGAACTTCACTGACGAGACGCTCAACACGCTATGGCGACGGATGGAGCATGTGAAACACCTGGAGAGCAGGTTCATCAGGATGACTGTGGAGTCGGACTTCGTGGCCGACTTCAATCCCTTCCGTCACTATCTCGACTCGCTGCCGCCATGGGACGGTGACGACCATCTCAACGTGCTGGCTGCATCAGTCACTGTGGCGGGCGGTATGGACGGATGGCTCGTGTTCCGTCACTGCCTGACGAAGTGGATTGTGGGCATGATAGCAGGATGGTTGAATGCCAGCACCGTTAACCATATGGTACTGGTGTTCATTGGTGCACAAGGTATATACAAGACCTCGTGGATGAACGCCCTGCTGCCGCCCACACTGCGCAGTTACTTCTCGACTCGCACCAACGTACACAAGTCCGACCGCGACGCCCGGCTGAAGATGGCTCAGTACGGGCTGATATGCTGTGAGGAGCTGGACACGATGACCAAGAGCGAGATGAACACGCTGAAGGGCGACATCACCACGGCGTTCATCGACGAGCGTCCCGCCTATGGCCGCTATACGGAGCACCTGCCGCACATCGCCTCGTTCTGCGGCACGGGCAACAACATGAAGTTCCTCAATGACCCCACAGGCACGCGCCGCTGGCTGGCCTTCGAGGTCAAACAGATACTGTCGCCCTACGAGTTCCCCTTCGACTATCAGGGCATCTACTCGCAGGCTTACCACTTGTACCGTAACGGCTTCAACTACTACTTCTCAAAAGAGGAGGGCGACCAGTTGAGCTTGCGCAACAAGCGCTTCTCCGTACCTAACATGGAGGAGCTGCTTGTCAGCAGACATTTCGGCAAGCCCGCCAGTGCCAACTCCGGACGGTTCATCGATGTGGCCACAGCTCTGAAGATCATCTCCGACAATATCTCGCAGAAGCTCCATGAGGATGCCGTGGCTGCTGCCTTCGAGAAACT
>JAFSNB010000020.1 GCA_017447625.1 Bacteroidaceae bacterium | reverse complement strand
TAAAATTATAGAAAAATTGATTTAGAAAATTTCAGTCGCTTCGCTCCAAAATTGGCATATATTGGTATTTCGGGCCGTAGGCCTTATAATTTTCTGATTTGATTTTCTTACAATTTTGAGGCCGATAGGCCGACCCTATAAATAACTCTAAAATAACGAATTATTAACCCTTAAAAAACATCCTCTTCCTCATTTCGCTCCCTCCCTTTAGGGAGGGCGGGGGGAGAGTCCGATTCCCATTATGAAAAAATCTCCAATTGATATAACGCCGTTCCTTCGTGTTCTTATTCGGCTCGAAGGAGGCGTGAAGCTCTCCGAGAACAAGTCCCTCATGGAGCAGTTTGAGGACAACCGCGAGCGGATGTACTCCGACGATCCCGACGACAACGGAGGCGCGACCTTCTGCGGCATAACCCTCACCACATACAACGACTGGGCGCACCGCGTACTCGGCCCGAGCACAACGTTCACAAAGGAAGACCTGCAGAACCTCTCCTTCCACACTTGGGTGGAAGTCGTTAAGGTTCTCTACTGGAAAGCCCTCGGATGCGACCAGTATTACGGCCGTCCGCATCTTGCCCTCGCCGTTGCGGACTTCGGTTTCAATAGCGGCGTCAAGCGAGCCGCCAAGTATCTCCAATCCGTCCTGAACGAGATAAACGAAATCACCCGCGCCTATCAGACAAAACGTGAAGGTGAGGACGGTGTGCATCGTGTCGAACTAATCCACATTGCGGAAGACGGTATCGTCGGTCGTGAGACTCTCACCGCCATACAGAAGGTTGTGCGGCAATGCAACGCAGAGACTCAGGCCGTGAACATGATTTGCCAACTCCGCCGCGACTTCATCAACCGCTGCGTTGAGCGCGGCACCATAAACGAGAAATTCCACCGCGGCCTCCTAAAGCGTGTGGACTACATCGAACATATACAGAGGCACAATCTGTAGGAAGCCCCTCTCCAGCTCCCCCCGTGGGGGGGAGAGAACCCGTGGGGGGGAGAGAACCCGTGGGGGGGAGATTAAAAATAAAAGAGACGAATTGCCCAAGCGAAGGCGAAAAAATGAGAAGGAGAAAAGCGATAAAAAAGTGGCGAAAAAAAGCAAAAACGCCACTTTTTTGCGGTTATAGGGATTTTCCCTGACTAAATAGGGGAAAGCCCCGCTGTTGGGTGAAAATATCATTGCACCTTTGCATCGTCAAAAGAAAAGAACTACCACAACACAAACGACAAAAAACCATAACACACAAGACACAATACCAAAACACACATAACAACAAAGACACAAACACTAATACCATAACAACCGCAAAATATGAATACAACAGACCTTAAATGCACATGAAGAACCTGTATTTTAAGTGATTGATTGCTCGGAAGGTGGCTGGCAGTGATGTCCGCCACCTTTTTAGACCCACCCCCCTGCCCCTCCCGTGAGGGAGGGGGGGTGGCTGCGCATTGTACGCGATATGCAAGGGCTTATAGGGTCATTCTTTTATAGGAAGATAAAGGAAGATAAAAGAAGATAAAAGAAGGTAGAAGACATATGTTTTTGTATGTAAAAAACCCCGCAGCCGTTTTGACTGCGGGGTTTGCACATAAGGTTGATGTACCTATTAATACATGTTCACGATTGCTTCGTAGAGTTCCTGCTTGCCGCTGGTCTGCTTGGGTTCGCCGACCTTCTTGCCGTAAGCGTAAGCCTCTTCGAGAGTCATCTTGCCCTCTTCGAACTTCTTGCCCTCGCCTTGGTCGAAGCTTGCGTAACGCTCCTTAACCATTGCGCAGAGGGGAGAGTTCTCGATGATGTCTGCTGCGGAGAGCAGGGCGTGGGCCATAGCATCCATAGCAGCGATGTGGGCGATGAAGATATCCTCGAGGTCGGTGCTGTTACGACGGGTCTTGGCATCGAAGTTGGTGCCGCCGTCCTTGAAGCCGCCGCCACGGATGATCTGCATCATGGCCTGAGTCAGCTCGTAGTGGTCGATGGGGAACTGGTCTGTATCCCAGCCGTTCTGGTAGTCACCGCGGTTGGCATCGATGCTGCCGAGCATACCGGCGTCAACGGCGCAAGCGAGCTCGTGTTCGAAGGTGTGACCTGCGAGAGTGGCGTGGTTCACCTCGATGTTCACCTTGAAGTCCTTGTCGAGGTTGTGAGCTTTCAGGAAGCCAATGACGGTCTCGGTGTCAACGTCATACTGGTGCTTGCTGGGCTCCATGGGCTTGGGCTCGATGAGGAAGGTGCCCTTGAAGCCCTTGCTGCGAGCGTAGTCGCGAGCCATAGTGAGCATGGTGGCCATGTGCTCTTTCTCACGCTTCATGTCGGTGTTCAGCAGGGACATATAACCTTCGCGGCCGCCCCAGAACACGTAGTTGGTACCGCCGAGCTCTATGGTAGCGTCGATGGCGTTCTTGATCTGAACGATGGCACGTGCAACAACGTCGAAGTCGGGGTTGGTGCTGGCGCCGTTCATGTAACGCTTGTTACCGAACACGTTGGCTGTGCCCCAGAGGAGCTTGATGCCGGTCTCGGCCTGCTTCTGCTTCAGGTAAGCAACGACCTCCTTGAGGTTCTTCTCGTAGGTCTCCACATCGGCAGCCTCAGCAACGAGGTCAACATCGTGGAAGCAATAATACTCGATGCCGAGCTTCTGCATGATTTCGAAGCCAGCGTCAGCCTTCTCCTTAGCAGCCTGAACGGGGTCAGCAGCTGTGTTCCAGGGGAAAGACTTTGTGCCGCTGCCGAACTGGTCAGCACCTTCTGCACAGAGGGTGTGCCACCAAGCCATAGCGAACTTGAACCATTCGCTCATCTTCTTACCCATAACGACACGATCCTTGTCGTAGTAGCGGTAAGCCATTGGGTTCTTGCTCTCAACGCCCTCGAACTTGATGGCGGAGATTGAAGGGAAATACTCTTTCATAATAAAAAGACCCACCCCCATACCCCTCCCGTTAGGGAGGGGGTGGCTGCGCTTTGGGGCACGCTATGAGAGGGCTGTTAGGGTCATTCTTTAATGGGTTAAATGTTTATAATAAATTAAAAAGAAATATCTTAAAGGCAACCACCCTTGGAAGTAACCTCTCTCCCCTCCCTCACGGGAGGGGTTGGGGGTGGGTCTGTAGGGCTTAGAGGAATGTCAACCAGCGCTCGTAGGCCTCGCGGTAAGCGGCCTGGTCTGCGGCCACAGGCTCGATGACCTGAAGCTTCTGCAGAGCGGCGAAGGCCTCGTTGTGGTCTGCGTAGATGCCTGCTCCGATACCGGCTCCGCGTGCTGCTCCGACGCTGCCGTCGGTGTCGCAGAGCTCGATGGTGGCACCTGTAACGCCAGCCAGAGTATCGCGGAAGATGGGGCTGAGGAACATATTGGCCTTGCCTGCGCGGATGGTCTTGAGATCCATACCCATCTGCTTCATCACCTCCATACCGTAGGCGAAGGAGAAGACGATGCCCTCCTGGGCTGCACGGAGCAGATGTGCCTGAGTGTGGGTGTTGAAGTTGATGCCGTGTATGCTGGCTCCCACCTCTTTGTCACAGAGCACGCGCTCGGCACCGTTGCCGAACGGCAGTATGCTGAGACCTGCGGAACCGATGGGTGCCTGAGCTGCGAGGTCGTTCATCTCTGCGTATGAGAGTGATGGAGCCACGTTGCGGTGCATCCATGAGTTGAGGATGCCTGTGCCGTTGATGCAAAGCAGAACACCGAGGCGAGTTGCACCATTGACCATTGAACATTGACCATTGACCATTGACCATTGACCATTGACCATTGGTTGGTGGTTCACGTGGGCGAAGGTGTTCACGCGGCTTTGCGGGTCGTATGCGACCTGTCCGAGCACGCCATAAACAACGCCTGAGGTACCGGCTGTGGTTGCAGCCTCACCCGGCTCGAACACATTAAGTGAGAGGGCGTTGTTGGGCTGGTCGCCTGCGCGGTAGGTTATGGGTGTGCCGGCAGCGAGACCGAGTTCTGCGGCAGCTGCTGCGCTGACCTCACCCTGGAGGCCGAAGGTAGGAACGATGTCTGCAAGGAGGTCGGCAGGGATTCCGTAGTAGTCGAGCAGGAACTGAGCTGGGCTGTTCTCTTTGAAATCCCACATAATGCCCTCTGAGAGGCCGCTGACGGTGGTGGCGGGAGTGCCGGAGAGGCGGCAGGCGATATAGTCGCCCGGCAGCATAATCTTGTAAATCTTGGAGAAGAGCTCAGGCTCATTCTCGCGCACCCAAGCCAGTTTGGAGGCTGTGAAGTTGCCGGGAGAATTGAGCAGATGCGAGAGACACTTCTCGTTGCCGAGAGCCTGGAAAGCCTTCTGACCGTAAGGAACGGCGCGTGAGTCGCACCAGATGATGGCGTCGCGCAGGGGCTTCAGGTCCTTGTCCACACAGACGAGGCCGTGCATCTGATAGCTTATGCCGATGGCCTTCACGTCGGCTTTGTCTGCTCCGCTCTGAGCCATGATGTCAGCCGTAGCTGCCTTGAGGTATTCCCACCATGCGTTCGGGTCTTGCTCTGCCCACCCCGCGCGGACTGCCTTGATGGGAGCCTCGCTCTTGGGATAGAAGGCTGTAGCCACACAATTGCCTTTCTGGGCATCTACCAACGATGCCTTCACGCTTGATGAGCCAATGTCGTAACCGAGTAAATACATTACTTTGCTTTTGTTTATGATTTAACTTCCTTTTTGTCCTTAACATTTGAAATGCGACCGCAAAGGTACTGCTTTTCTTGTACTTATATTATTAATATATGTCACAAAAACTATGACTGATGTCTCATTATCGTCTTAAATTGACTGCTCTTTTAGGTTATCAGCCGCAAATATACACATTATTTGAATAAGGAGAACAAAAACAACAGAATTTATTAATAATTTTAGTTTTGGAAGTTATCGCTTCGCTTGGAAGTTAAAAGGATTTATCGTTCGCTTCGCTCTCTTGGAAGTTAAAAGGACTTTTCAAACGGTATTCTGTGGATGTCCGGCGGCGTAAGCGATGAGGTTGTCAACGGCAATGGAAAGCAGACGCTGACGGGCTTCGCGCGTGGCCCACGCTATATGCGGAGTCAGGAAGCAACGGGGGGCAGACAGCAGCGGGTTGTCTGCGGCTGGTGGCTCTGTGGAGAGAACGTCGGCGCAGTAGGCGGCCAGACGGCCAGAGCGGAGGGCTTCTGCCACATCAGCCTCGTTGACAAGCGGGCCGCGCCCCGTGTTTATCAGTATTGCCGAAGAGCGCATACGGGCGAGGGCTTCTGCATTGATTATCTCGCGGGTTGATGGCGTCAGCGGACAATGGAGCGAAAGCACGTCCGCCTCAGCAAGGGCCGTCTCCCAAGTCGCTTTCTCCACTCCGACGGGCAAAGCCTCCGGCTCGCGGCTGGTCACAGCGAGGACACGCATCCCGAAAGCGGCCGCTATGCGTGCCACCTTGGTGCCGATGTTCCCAAGCCCACGGATGGCAAGGGTCTTGCCTGCAAGTTCCGTGAGCTGAGTGTCTATCCAGCAGAAATCGGGCGATGAGGGCCACTCGGAACGCCGCTCGGCATAATGAGCCACGCTATTGGTCACATTAAGCAGATGGGCAAATACCAGCTGCGCCACAGAATCTGTGCTGTAGGCCGGGATATTGGTTACTACGATTCCACGTCTGTGGGCGGCCTCGACATCCACCACGTTATAGCCTGTGGCAAGCACACCGATATACCGCAGGGCGGGCGATGCGGCCATAATTTCATCGGTAATCAGGACTTTATTGGTCAGTACGGCCTCGGCACCGGCGATTCGACCGATGGTTTCGTCCGCCCGTGTGCGCGGATAAACAGTAAGTTCTACCGGCTTCTGCAACCCGGCTGCATTTGACAGCGGTTCCCAAGTGAGATCACTCTGAGTGACGGAAAATCCGTCGAGAATTACGACTTTCATAAGAGAATAATAGCGATTGTGGTGCAAAAGTATGCAAAAATGGCGAAAGTCTGCCCAATTATCACTACTTTTGCACCGCAATTAATAATTATTAGACATGAAACCTAGTATTCCTAAGGGTACACGCGACTTCGGGCCTGCAGAAATGGCTCGCCGCAACTATATTCTCGACACTATCCGCAGCGTCTATATGCTCTACGGATTCCAGCAGATTGAGACTCCGGCGATGGAGAATCTCTCCACGCTGATGGGCAAATACGGCGAAGAGGGCGACAAGCTGCTCTTCAAGATTCTCAATAGCGGTGATTTCATGAAAGGAATCGACACCGGTAATCTGCAGGAAACGTCGCTCGGACATCTCGCTGCACAGTTGTGCGAGAAGGGACTTCGCTACGACCTCACCGTGCCGTTCGCACGATATGTGGTGCAGCACCGCGAGGAACTGCAACTGCCTTTCCGCCGTTTCCAGGTGCAGCCCGTGTGGCGTGCCGACCGCCCGCAGAAGGGTCGTTACCGCGAGTTCTTCCAGTTCGACGGCGACGTGGTGGGTTCCGACTCCCTGCTGAACGAGGTTGAGCTGATGCAGATTGTGGATGAAGTGTTCAGCCGCTTCGGTGTGCGTGTTTGCATCAAAATAAACAACCGCAAGATTCTCACCGGCATCTCGGAGGTAATCGGCGCAGCGGATAAGATCGTGGATATCACGGTGGCCATTGACAAACTGGATAAAATCGGCTTAGACAACGTAAACGCCGAGCTGCGCGAGGACGGCCTCACCGAGGAGCAGATTGCAGCCCTGCAACCCATCATAGCTCTGGAAGGCACGAACGAGGAGAAACTGGCTACGATAGCTGGCGTGCTCGGCAGCAGCGAAACCGGGTGCAAGGGTGTGGAAGAGACGCGCTTTATCCTGAACACGCTGAAAGGTCTGAATATGCGCAACTGCGTAGAACTGGACCTCACTCTGGCACGCGGACTGAACTACTATACAGGAGCCATCTTCGAGGTAAAGGCCTTGGATGTGCAGATTGGCAGCATCACGGGCGGCGGACGCTACGATAACCTCACGGGCATCTTCGGTATGCCAGGAATATCGGGTGTCGGTATCTCGTTCGGCATAGACCGCATCTTCGACGTTCTGAACCAGTTGGATGCCTATCCGCAGGCTATCACGACAGCCACACAGCTGCTCTTCGTGAATTTCGGAGAGGCCGAGGCTGCCTACGCTATGAAGGCTCTGGCCGCTGTGCGCCAGGCAGGAATCCGGGCTGAGATCTATCCCGATGCCGCCAAGATGAAGAAGCAGATGCAATATGCCAACGCCCGCCAAATCCCCTACGTGGCCCTGGCTGGCGAAAGCGAAATTGCAGCTGGCACATTCACCCTGAAAGACATGAAAACCGGAGAACAAAGAACGGTTAAACCGAACGAATTAACCAATCTTTGTTAAAAAATCCAATTAATTGAACAAAACGGCCAATATTATTGGTCGTTTTGTATTGTATATATGGCAAGAAATCCCGACCTTTGCAGCCGCAAAACTGGAAATACCCTATATATATTATTAATGTATAATATGAGATTTAAGCTTTTAACAGCATCTTTAATGTGGTTGCTCGCAATGACAGCCGGGGCTCAGCAGATACTGACTCTGGACAGTTGCCGGGCACTGGCCCTGCGCAACAACAAGGCATTGCGTATGGGAGAATTTGACAAGGAGGCTGCCCATTGGCAGCACAAGGCTGCAACAAGCCATTATTTTCCGCGCCTTGACGCTGTAGGCGGTTATATGTTTACCAGCCGCAAGATTTCCTTGCTCAGCGATGAGCAGAAGGCTAATTTTTCCAACATGGGAACCACGATGGCCACCCAGATGCAAGGAACAGTGGGACAGATGCAGGCCTCGCTCTCGCAGAACCCGCTCATCACTGGACTGATGACAGACCCCGTGATCGGCGCTATGGTGGCCAGCAGCCCGGCAATGCAACAGCTGATTGCGAACAAGGACGCTCTTGTGAACTCGATGGTAAGTGCCTTCGGGACCACAATGGCAGGGTCGCTCAACGCTGTGGGACAAGGAATTGTAGATGCCTTCAATACAGACACACGAAACTTGTACGGCCTGACTGTGATGCTAACCCAGCCTCTTTATATGGGCGGCAAGATACGTGCCTACGACAAAATCACGAAGTATGCCGAGAAGATTGCTGCCAACAAACAAGACCTGAAACAGCAAGAGACAATAGTGGAAGTCGATGAGGCATATTGGCGCATCGTTGGTCTGGAGAGCAAGAAGGAACTGGCCAAGAGCTATCTGGAAACTGTCCGTAAGCTGGACGGAGATGTGGATAAGCTTGTGGCTGAAGGTCTGGCAACAAAGGCTGACGGCCTGTCAGTAAAGGTCAAGGTGAACGAGGCCGAAGTGACTCTGATTCAGGTGGAGAACGGCTTAGCCCTGTCACGCATGGCTCTTTGCCAGTTGTGCGGTCTGCCTTTGGACTCTGAATTCCGTCTGGCTGACGAAGATCTCGACGAGTGGCCTATGCCAACCGCTATAGATGCCAACGTGGCAGAAGCTTGGACAGCACGCCCGGAGTTGCAGGCCCTGACCCTTGCAGCAAATGTCAAGGACGAGCAGGTGAAGGTGGCACGCTCGGAGTTCCTTCCGAACCTGGCCCTGACAGCCGGCTATTCTGCCACAAGCCCGAACCTCTACAACGGTTTCAGCAAGAAGTTCAGCGGTATGTGGAATGTCGGCGTGGTGCTGAAAGTTCCCGTAGTCACTTGGGGTGAACGCCTCTATAAGGTTCGTCAGGCAAAGGCCGAAGCTGCCATTGCCCACGTAGATGTAGAGGAGGTTCGCGAGAAGGTAGAGCTTCAGGTGAACCAGAACCGCCAGAAGGTGCAGGAAGCCAGCCAGCGTCTCGCTGCCGCCATCCGCAGTCAGCAGCAGGCAGACGAGAATCTGCGCATAGCAAATCTTGGTATGACAGAGGGTGTTATCCCCGTCTCCAACGTTCTGGAAGCCCAGACGGGCTGGCTCTTGGCCAAGAGTACTCGCATTCAGGCACAGATAGACTGGACGCTGGCAGACCTCTACCTGCGCAAAGCTCTGGGAAGAGTTCGATAATTAATTCATAATGCATAATGCATAATTAAGAATTCATAATTGGCAGGACGCTAACATTTAAACGAACACGAGATTTGTCGCAGACCCACGAGGAACGCAGTAATCTTACGAATTAAACGAATTATTTCTCAAACAACGGATTACGCGGATTAAACGGATTAAACATCGCGCCAGCCTTATTCGTCCGATTCGTCAGATTCGTGTTCAGAAAAACAAAGCATCGCGCCAGCCCTTAAACCATTAAACTTCTTAAACTCTTATATATATTATGGCTAAGAAATCAAGAGTGAACAACATGCTCATCATCGCTTTGGTGATTTTGGTTGTACTTGCGCTCATCATTATTGTTGGTAAATTTATGCCTAAGCCCGAGGAAGTGCTCCAAGGCGAGGCCGAGACCACAGACTACCGTCTCTCATCCAAGGTACCGGGACGTATCCGCGAAATCCGCGTTCAGGCCGGCGACAAGGTGAAGGCCGGTGACACGCTGGTAATCATCGAAGCCCCCGAGGTGGAGGCAAAACTGGCTCAGGCCAAGGCTGCCGAGAGCGCAGCTCAGGCTATAGAGCAGAAGGCTCAGAACGGCGCTCGCCAACAGGAGATTCAAGGCGCCTACGAGTTGTGGCAGAAGGCAAAAGCCGGTCTGGATGTGGCCGAAAAGACCTATGCACGTGTGGAGCGTCTCTATAACGAAGGCGTAGTGGCTGCTCAGAAGCGCGACGAGGCTCTGGCTCAGCTGCAGGCTATGGAAGCCACCGAGAAGGCTGCCAAGAGCCAGTATGAGATGGCACAAGAGGGTGCACGCCACGAGGACAAGGCTGCTGCTCAGGCTCAGGTGGCTCGCGCCAAGGGTGCAATCCAGGAGGTGAAGTCCTATATAGCTGAAACCGTGCTGACGGCTACAGCCGACGGAACCGTAACAGAGATCTTCCCTGAAATCGGAGAATTGGTCGGCACGGGTGCTCCCATCATGAATGTGGCTATGGACACAGACGTGCGCTTCATCTTCAACATTCGCGAAGACTACCTGCCTGAAATGAAGGTAGGTTCGAACCTCAGTGTCTATATCCCCGCTTTGGACAAGGACATCGAGGTTAAGATCTCGCGCATCGCCGTTATGGGCAGCTATTCCACATGGAAGGCAACGAAGGCTCTGGATCAATATGACCTGAAGACATTCGAGGTAGAAGCCCGTCCCGCCAAAACATCCGACGTGAAGGATGTAATTGCTGGCATGACGGCTATCATAAAGAAATAAGTAAGAGATGCTTGACATCCTGAAAAGAATCATCAACATCAGCGAACGGGAGTTGCGAGCGTTTCTCTCACGCCCGATATTCTTTGTGTGCCTGGTTGTTGCCCCAATCCTCTTCCTGACGCTGTTCACATCGATGATGAATAGCGGGCTGCCGACAAAACTGCCTGCAGCTGTGGTTGATGAGGACAACACTCATGTGTCGCGCGCTGTTGTCCGTATCCTCGGCTCCATGCAGGAGACGGATATCGTACAACGCTATAGCGATTTCACTTCGGCACGCAAGGCCATGCAACGTGGTGAGATATATGCCATCTTCCGCATACCGCGAGGAACGACTCACGCGGCATTGACCAGCCGTCAGCCTAAGATATCGTTTTACACCAACGACTCCTATTACGTGGCGGCATCCCTGCTGATGAAAGATATGCGCAAACTGTCCGAGTTGGCTGGTCTGGCTATCACCAGGGAGACGCTGAGGGCGAAAGGTGTAAACGAGCGGGCCATAATGCCGATACTGCAGCCTATAGTCATCGAATCTCATCCGCTTGGCAACCCGTATCTCAACTACTCCGTGGTGCTTTCAAACCTGCTTGTTCCAGGAATTCTGATGCTCCTGATTCTGCTCTCCACCAGCTATGCTATGGGAATAGAATGGAAGCGAGGACGACAGAAGGATCTGTTGAATGTAGCAGGCGGAAACGTAATAGTGGCAGTCTGGGGCAAGTTATTGCCGCAGACGTTGCTCTACACCCTTCTGATGTGGTTTGTCCAGGCAATCTTCTATATGTATCTCGATTTCCCGTGTGTATGCGGAATGGAGAGAATGATGCTCTGGGGGTTCCTGTCCGTGATAGCCTCGCAGGGACTCGGATTGTTCTTCTATGAGTTGTTCGTGGGTGAGATGCGCATGGCCATGAGTGCCTGCTCGCTATGGGGCGTGCTCTCTTTCTCTCTGGCCGGCTTCTCTTTCCCCATCAGCGCCATGGAACTGCCGCTGCAGTGGATGGCAAACCTGTTCCCGCTGCACCACTATTTCCTGTTATACGAGGCACAGGCCCTGAACGGATATCCTGCTTTATACGAGTGGCCAAGCATCGCGGCTCTGATTGGTTTCAGCATACTTCCGGTACTGCTCCTGCCCCGCCTCAAAGATGGTTTCATCAATAAAGAATACGCACCATGACCTGGTTTGTCAATATATTCAAAGTGTGGTATAACGAGCTGCGCGATATCATACGCGACGAGGGTATAATGATATTCATCATCCTTGTGCCGCTGGCATATCCGTTGCTCTATGCTTTCATCTACACGACAGAAACTCAGCACAACCTGCCTGTCTGCGTGGTGGATCAATGCAACAGCACACGCAGCCGCGAGTTCATCCGCAAAGTCGATTCGACTCCTGAAGTGCGAATTGCAGGCAATGCCATGAATATGGCAGAGGCCCAGGAACTGCTGCGCAAGCGCGAAGTCAGCGGCATCATAGAGATTCCGCGTTCGTTTGACCGCGACCTGGCTCACGGCAAGCAGGTGGTGGTTGGCGTCTTTTCTGACCTCACATCCATGCTCTACTACAAGGTGATGCTACTCGGCGTAACTAACGTGGCGCAGGACATGAACCGCGACATCAAGATACGAAACTATATCCGTCCGACCTCACGCCGCGAGGAGAAAGTGGCCCGAATGCCCATTGACTTCGAGCATGTGCAGCTCTACAACCCTCAAGGCGGCTTCTCTGCATTCCTGATTCCGCCTGTCCTGATGCTCATCCTGCAGCAGACCCTCTTCCTTGGAATCGGCATGTCTATGGGCCGCACGCGTGAGCGCAACCGAGGTCTCGTAATTCCCCCGCACTCAGACTATAAGCACGTAGTGAGCGTTGTTCTTGGCAAAGCCCTGCTCTATTTCTGCCTTTACATAGTGCTGGCGGTTTATATGTGCGTGGTCGTAACGCATTGGTTCGGATTGCCGCAGCTGATGCACTGGGATGTGTTCTTCGGATTTATGGTACCATATCTTCTGGCCTGCATCTTCCTCGGTTTCTGCTTCTCCACATTCATCTTCAGACGCGAAGACTGTATCCTGCTCTTCGTGTTCATGAGCGTTCCGTTGCTGTTCCTAACCGGAGTGAGCTGGCCTGGCGCAGCTATACCAGAAGTATGGCAATGGGTGGCAACAATATTCCCCTCCACCTTCGGGTGCAACGCATATATCCGCGCCGGCTCTATGGGAGCAACGCTTGGCGACATTCACCACGAGGTGATGGCCATGTGGTATCAGGCTGGTTTCTATTTCCTGCTTGCATGTCTTATCTATACGTGGGAAATCAGGCGTGCCGTGGGCCGCACAGTACTAGGATAATCAATGGGGAAAGAGCTTTTTTGCATCTTTCCCCATTATTTTTATTCAAATCTTTCTTCAGTTCGCATTTTTTGCCTACATTTGCGGGGTGAGTAATAAAAAACACCGCAAAAAGGCTTATGCAAACAACCCATTATCTCGCTGTTGACCTCGGTGCAACCAGCGGTCGAACCGTCTTGGCTACATTCGACGGAGAGCGCATCGACATGCGCGAATTTACCCGTTTCAAGAATCCGCAGATTCCTCTCGGAGGACATATCTTCTGGAATCTTCCCCACTTGTACAATGAAATCATCATCGCTCTGCAGAAAGTTGCAGCCGAAGGCATAAGCCTCACCAGCATCGGCATAGACACCTGGGGCTGCGACGTAGCTTACTTCGGAGCCGACGGACAACTGCTGGGTCTCCCCTATTGCTACCGCGACCCGCACACCGACGGGGCTATGGAGCGTTTCTTTGCCGACAGTATATCGCAAAAGGAGGTTTATGAGCGCACTGGCATACAGTTTATGCCGTTCAACACTCTCTTCCACCTTGACACCATTCGTCGCGAAGGCAGCGTGGCACTGGCCAACGCCGCTAAAATCCTCTTTATCCCTGATGCTCTCATTTATATGCTCACTGGCGAAGCTGTCTGCGAATACACAGTCGCATCCACTTCCCAGATGCTCAATCCGCGCACCGGAGACCTTGACCCCGATTTGCTCCAGGCTCTTGGTCTCAGCCGCGACCGGTTTGGTCGTCTGGTGCAGCCCGGAGATAGAATCGGAGTCATCAGCGAGCAGGTGCAGAAGGCCACGGGCCTCGGTGCCGTACCGGTAGTAGCAGTAGGCAGTCACGACACCGCTTCTGCGGTGGCTGCTGTTCCTGCAGAAGACGGCAACTATGCTTATCTGAGTTGCGGCACATGGAGTCTTCTCGGAATCGAGAGCCCCGAACCGATAATCAATGAAGAGAGTTTCTCGGAGAATTTCACCAACGAGGGCGGTCTTGACGGCACCATACGATTCCTGAAGAACATCACCGGTCTGTGGATTTTCGAGCAGTGCCGAAAAGAATGGGAAAGCGCAGCCGCAATCCCCTCCGACGTGAACGAGCTGAACGCTCTCAGCCTCACATCCACATGCCAGAGCCTCATCAACCCTGACGACCCGCGTTTTGCCCATCCTGAATCCATGACAGCCGCAATACGCGAATATCTCACAGAGACAGGACAGCCGCTGCCAGACACACCCGCCGACTACGTCCGCGTAATCTTCCGCAGCTTGGCCAACCGATACAAAGAGATTATTGACATCCTGCGGCGCATCGCTTCCGTAGATATCCAACGGCTGCACGTCATCGGCGGCGGCTCGCGCAACGAGTTCCTGATGCAGTTCACAGCCGACACCCTGCAGATGCCAGTAATCGCCGGACCTATGGAAGGCACAGGACTTGGCAACGCACTCGTTCAGGTGCGTGCCGCCGGTTACGTGGGTTCGCTCGCAGAGATGCGTTCTATCATCGGACGCAGCATTGAACTGAAAAGCTACACTAATTCATAATTCTTAATTCATAATGCATAATTTATAAAATGAAAGAGCAATTAATTCAGCAGTCCTACGAGATTGCACGTGAACGTTATGCAGCCATTGGCGTAGATACAGACAAGGCCATTGCACAGTTAGAGCAGACCCCGATAAGCCTCCATTGCTGGCAGGCAGACGATGTAGTCGGTTTCGAGCGCAACGAAGCTCTGAGCGGAGGCATCCAAACCACAGGAAACTATCCCGGCCGTGCCCGCAACATAGAAGAAGTGAGGGCTGACGTAGCTTTCGCCAAGAGCCTCCTCGCCGGCAATCACCGCCTGAATCTCCATGAGATATACGGCGATTTCGGCGGACAGTTCGTGGATCGCGACCAAGTGGAAATCAAGCACTTCGAGAGTTGGATTCAATGGGCCAAAGAGCAGAATCTGAAGCTCGACTTCAACAGCACCAGCTTCTCCCACCCCAAGAGCGGAAGCCTCACACTCAGCAACCCCGACCCCGCAATCCGTGAATTCTGGATTGAGCACACCAAACGTTGCCGTCGCATCGCCGACGCAATGGGTAAGGCCCAAGGTGACCCCGCTATAATGAACATCTGGGTTCACGACGGATCGAAGGATATGACTGTAGAGCGCAAGCGCTACCGCGAAATCTTCGCCGAAAGTCTCGACGAAATCCTGAAGGAGGAGTTGCCTGGGATGAAGACCTGCCTCGAAGCAAAGCTCTTCGGTATCGGACTCGAGAGCTATACCGTAGGCTCGCACGACTTCGTCGCCGGCTACTGCGCTACCCGCAAACTGATGTACACCCTCGACACAGGCCACTACGAGCAGACGGAGAACGTAGCGGACATGGTGGCTTCGCTGCTACTCTTTGTGCCGGAACTGATGTTACATGTCTCACGCCCAATCCGCTGGGACAGCGACCACGTAACCATCATGAACGACCAGACACTGGACCTCTTCAAGGAGATCGTACGTGCCGACGCCCTGAATCGCGCACACATCGGTCTCGACTACTTCGATGCCAGCATCAACCGCATCGGAGCATACATCATCGGCACGCGCGCCACACAGAAGTGCCTGCTCCAGGCTCTTCTCGAACCGCTCGCCCAGCTGCGCAAATACGAGGATGCAGGTCAGAATTTCGAGCGTCTCGCCCTCATCGAAGAAGCCAAGTCTCTCCCCTTCGGTGCCGTCTTCGACTACTTCAACCTCAAGAACAACGTACCCGTCGGCGAAGACTTTATCCCTGCCATTCAGGAGTACGAGAAGAACGTGACGTCAAAACGATAATTTTCGAAAAATGGCAAATTCCTCTTTGAAGAGCACCCTTGCGGTGTCTCTTAACAACTACCTCGACGCGGGAGCCATCGTGGCCGGCGCCAGCGGCATCACGCTATGGCAGAACTATTTGGGCCTTAGTGAGATGCATCTGGGGTGGCTCAATGCCATAAGCGCCAACGCCTTGGGTGCCGCCATCGGAGCCATCATCGGCGGATTCCTGGCTGATAAGTTCGGACGCAAGTTCATCTTCACTTACAACCTACTGGTGTATATGACAGGTGTTCTGATTGTAATGCTGTCGGTGAACTTCCCGATGCTGCTCTGCGGTTTCCTCGTGACGGGCATTAGTGTAGGTATCGGCGTACCCGCCTCGTGGACCTATATTTCCGAGAGTTCCGAGGCCAACAACCGCGGGCGCAACATCTGTATCTCGCAGATGTCGTGGGGGTTCGGGCCAATGCTTATCCTGCTGTTCGGCATGTTATTCGCCCCCGGCGGTTACCTCTATAACATCGTTGAATCCGTGGCACACGCCATTATCGGTGCCGATGCCACCACAGCCGCAGTGGAGGTGTTCAGCTCCCGCGTGGTCTTCTGCACACTCTTCATCGTGGCCTTCATAGCATGGAATCTACAGCGACAACTACAGGAGAGTGCTGAGTTCACCGCCCAGAAGTCCTCTGGAAAGAAACAACCGGGACTGACGGACAACATCCGTCTGCTTTTCACAAACAAGATTGCAATCAAGACTGTCATTTTCCTCTCGTCCATCTATCTCAGTTGGAACTTGGTGGCCAGCGTGATGGGGTTCTTCCAACCGCATATCTACGAGACGGCTGGAGGACTGAGCAACGAGTATGCCAATATGCTGAGCTGCATAGGTTGGCTCGTGGTTGTCGTTGTCACGTTCTTCTTCTCGTTTGCCATCGACCGCCTGTCTCATAAACTCTTCTACGTCTTAGGTCTGATTGCCGCCATAGCCACATGGGTAATCATAATCCGGGGCGTGACGGGCGTCGGCAGCCTCTGGGCCTTCTCCATCCTGTGGGGCATCAATGGCGGCCTGAGTGTTCAGGTCTTCTACGCCCTGTGGGGAAGCGAGCTCTTCCCTGCCAAGTTCCGCGCCGGAGCCCAGGGCCTCATGTTCTTCATCGTCCGCGGCCTCTCCGCCGTTTGGGGACTCGTCTTCACCTATATATACGGTGAGAACGGAGAGGGCTTCACCCTTGCGGCCTACTGTATGGTTGCCCTTCTGCTCATTTCCCTTATTATCGGTGTCATCGGCTGCCCGAACACACGCGGCAAGTCCCTCTCACAAATCACCCTTGAACGCTACGGCGAAGACATATAAACAAAACTTTTCGAGGCTAACATAGTGCTTATTCAGAATAAATAGCTACTTTTGTGCCGAAAAAACAACAGAATATGAAAAATATGACCTTCCGCATTGGCTTGATACTGTTGACAGCACTTATCATCATGGCATCCTGTAAGCAGAGTAACCAATCTGATAATCAAAAGGATGAGTACGCAGCAACAGCTATTACCGAGGGCGCAAACGGTGTGCAGCAGATGAGCGTCTATGACTACACAGACACCATCCGTACAAACGGACGAACCTATGTCTATACAATCCACCGCGAACCCGCACCCGACCTGCCAACCGTACAAGATGACATGGGTTATGAGTTCGCCGACAACGTCTATTCGCTGCGAGTAACCCGCAACGGCAGCGCCATCATCACCCGAACATTTACCAAAGCTGACTTTGCCGCCTATCTGTCCCCCACAATCAAACGAGGTGGAATCCTTGACGGCCTCATCTACGATGCCAGTCAGCAAGGTCTGCATTTCGCCGCTTGTGTCAGTCTGCCGCAGAGCGATATGTCGGAGCCGTTCATCCTGAACTTCGACGAAAAGGGCGGGATGTCCATTGAGAGGGATGTCCGTCCGGAAATTGAAGAAGAAGAAGAGGAAGACGGAGTCTGAGAAAAAGAGAAAAAAGAAAAGAGAAAAAAGAAAAGATAGGTCTTATTTTATGAACGTAATAGAGACAGAGATTCCAGGCTTGTTTATACTGGAGCCGCGTGTGTTCCGGGATTCGAGAGGCTATTTCTACGAGTCGTTCTCACAGCGGGATTTCGATGAGAAGATACGCCCAATCCAGTTTGTACAGGACAACGAAAGCATGTCCACATACGGTGTGATGCGCGGCCTCCACTATCAGAAGATGCCATATTCGCAGAGCAAACTGGTGCGCTGCACAAAAGGCACGGTGCTCGATGTGGCAGTTGATGTCCGTCACGGCTCCCCCACATTCGGAAAGCACGTTGCAGTGGTGCTCTCAGACGAGAACAAGCGCCAGTTCTTTATCCCCCGCGGTTTTGCCCACGGCTTCTCAGTACTGACCGACGTGGCTGTGTTCCAATACAAATGCGACAACTTCTATCACCCCGAGTCCGAAGGGGGCATCTGTCTCACCGACCCCGATCTGGAAATAGACTGGCGCATCCCTGCCGCCAGCGCAATCCTCTCAGAGAAAGACCTGACATATAAGGCATTAAAGGACAGCTCCATAGATTTCCGTTACGAAGACAAACTATATTAACATCATGAATACTATTATCATCACTGGCGGCGCAGGCTTCATCGGCAGCCATGTAGTTCGCCTCTTTGTGAACAAGTATCCCGAGTACCATATCATAAACCTCGACAAACTCACCTACGCCGGCAATCTGGCCAACCTGAAGGACATCGAGGACCGTCCGAACTACGAGTTCGTACGCATGGACATCTGCGACTTCGACGGTGTCTATAAGCTGATGCAGGACAAGCACGTCACGGGCATAATCCACCTCGCAGCAGAGAGCCACGTGGATCGCAGCATCAAAGACCCCTTCACCTTCGCCCGCACAAACGTGATGGGAACCCTCTCTCTGCTTCAGGCCGCAAAACTCTATTGGGAATCGCAGCCCACACCTTATGTGATGAGTGTTGAAAGAATGGTCAATGGTCAATGTTCAATGGTCAATGTCCCTTGCCGTTTCTACCACATCTCCACAGACGAGGTCTATGGAGCGCTGGAGCTCACTCACCCCGAAGGCATCGAACCGCCGTTCACCACTACCGCCAGCAGCAGCGAGCACCATCTGGCTTACGGCGAGACCTTCTTCTACGAGACCACGAAGTACAACCCGCACTCGCCCTACAGCGCATCCAAGGCCAGCAGCGACCATTTCGTCCGCGCTTACCACGACACCTACGGGATGCCGACAATAGTTACCAACTGCTCCAATAACTACGGCCCGTATCAGTTCCCCGAGAAACTTATTCCCCTGTTCATAAATAATATCCGTCACCGCAAGCCGCTGCCCGTTTATGGCAAGGGCGAGAACGTACGCGACTGGCTCTACGTCGAGGACCACGCACGCGCCATCGACCTCATCTATCACAAAGGTACTATAGCCGAGACATACAACATCGGCGGCTTCAACGAGTGGAAGAACATCGACATCATCAAGGTCGTAATCAAGACCGTTGACCGTCTCATCGGCCGTCCCGAGGGAGCCGACATGGATCTCATCACCTACGTCACCGACCGTCTTGGCCACGACATGCGCTACGCCATCGACTCCAGCAAACTCCAGAAGGAACTGGGCTGGGAGCCCAGTCTCCAGTTTGAGGAGGGCATCGAGAAGACCGTACGCTGGTACTTAGACAACGAGGCCTGGATGGATAACGTCACCAGCGGTGACTACCAGACATACTACGAGAGCATGTATCAGGGACGCTGACTACAACTGTAAACACACTCAAGCCCATGGAAGTAAAACGCATCACCTGCCGCACGGCCATAGAAGCTGGTGCGCTGCAAGCCTGGCTCGAAGACGCTGGCATCAAGAGCCTCATCTATGATGAAACTAACAGTAAAGTAGCACGAGGCATCCTTGATCAGACTGTAGATGTTATGGTCAACGAAGAAGACTTTGAACGCGCCACCGCAATCTACGAAGAGCTACTCAAGAACTGATTGTAAATTCAGAATCTAAAACAGCAGCTATACACTTCATACGAAGCATATAGTTGCTGTTGCTATTATTATATAGGGGATACGTATCAATGTTAAAACGTATCAGTATAATCAATAAATCAACTATACTGATACGTCATTTTACTCTTGAATGCTTCTTTAATTTTGGCGAAATTTCTGAAAGCAAGAATAAAGCAAACGCTTCTTCCTATATGTCTAAAATACTATCTGTTTCTTGATTTCAATAGTTTAAGGGTGAATAATTGTTAATAGTTGTTGTTATAGCTTCTCGATGTCTTCGGCACTAAGGCCGGTGACTTGTGAGATAATATCAGATGTTATGCCCAACGCTTTCATTTTGCGGGCATGCTCAAAATTTGTTTCTTCGCGACCTTTGGCGCGTTCTGTTTCCATTACGACTAAGGTGTCACGGAACATTCGCAGGCTCTCGTCATATTTCATACGCTCCTGCTTACTCAATGAGGCCACGTCGGTTATTGTGGCCAACTTCTGAAACACTGCACTTTGGGCAGCGAAGGGGAGACGGTTCAGGGTTTCCATAAATTTGCCCATTATTATATCTTCTTGTATTGATATCTGGGTGCAATAGTAGAAATAAATATTAAAAGAGAAGAAGATATAAGAGAAAAAATAAAGAAAAAATGATTAGAGGAGGCAAAATCGCCGTCTCTACGATGAGGTGGAAAGGACTTAGAGACTAATCTATGCTGGCCAACGACCCTTTCTCACAGGATAAACTTACATATCCGCTAAGGCTTGTTTAATCTGAGACGGCCGTCACCTGAATCTGAGACAGCCGTCACCTGAATCTGAGACAGCCGTCACCTGAATCTGAGACAGCCGTATCATGAACGTGAGACAGCCGTCACCTGAATCTGAGACGGCCGTCTCAGATTCGTGACACAGCCGTCTCACGACGAAGAACCCTACAGGAAGCGATTGTTTAGCCTTGGTCTAACGTGTGATGAGCCTTGTGGAAATGCATCGCAGGTCTTATGTCAGTAAGGGAGCAACCCAAGTGGGTTTTAGGCGGCTACGAGGCGTAACTTTTGCCCGATTGTGGCAAAAAGCTACGGAAAAAAGGGGAAAAATAAAAATAATGAATTAGGAATTAAGTATTTTGAATTAAAAAGATTACCTTTGCCCCGAATTATTTGCAGACTCTGGCTGACAGATAGCAACGATATCTCCATGCTCTATCATGATGACACGAGTCAAGAAACCATAAAGAATAGACAAAAAGGATGAAAAGGAAACTGCTGGCACTGGCCGTGGTGCTCTGTGTATGTGCGATTCCGCTACGGGCTGTCGTGAGCAAACGGGCGTTGACGAATACGCTTAAGGACCTTCGGGTTGAGTTGCAAACGGCATACCAACAGCGTGAGGAGACGCAAAAACGTTTCAACGAGGATTATGAGCTGCAGCGACAGCGGATGCTGGACATCGTCAGAGAGTCGAACGAGATATCTCTGATGCTTTATACGCAGGAGGAAGAGATGACGTTCGATCTGGCCTACGCCCTGCAGAAGGTGACGGCCAAGTACAACGATTTCAGCCAGGACAGACACCCGTACGACCGCATAGTTGAGGGGCTGCACACAAACATCGACCGATACGGCCGACTGATTGAGGCGTTGCTGCATAACGATCCTAACTACCAGCACAACGAGACCGACTCGGCATCTCATGATCACGAGGTCATAGGTCTTGCGCATGAACACGAGGTCATCAACATTGAGGCGACTGACACGGCGGGGCTCTCCTACTTACTTGACGAAGAGGGCCTGATGTTGCGCGACACATGTATATTCTTAGCCTCTGAACTGCTGAAGATGCATGTCGCGAACCACGCTACTGTGGTAGCTGACAGCATGCACTACCAGGAGTCATACTTGCGACTGAAGGAAGCCTACGACTACACTCAGTTACGTTACCAGAAGCTGCAGAATTACATCTTCGTAGATGGCCAGACGCCTTATATGGACATCCTGGCCAATCCAGGTTCCTACTGGGAGAAGGCTAAGGCTGACATGCGTAGTCAGTACGATTTAAAAGAACTGTCCGACAGCATTAAAGATGATGAGACACCTGAAGAAGAGCAAACGGACGAGAGTATATTATCAGGCCAACTGTCTAATCACGGCGAGAAGGCTGTTCTGTTGGTTTTTTGTATCGTTCAGCTGTTCCTGCTGTCATGTTTTTGGCTTGCCTCATTCGTGTTTATCTGGATTCTGAATCGGCTGATAGCCCGCTTCACCAAGTTTAAGAAGCGTTTTGCCATAAGGCTGCTGATGGTATATGCCCTACTGATAGGCACGGTGCTCTACTTCTTCATCTATGGCTTTTTCTGGAATGGTGACGAGATGGCTATGACGGGTGTCAGACACATCAACACTCTGCTCTGGCTGCTAATTGTCATTCTCGGTTCCCTGCTGCTCAGGGTGCCAGACAAGATACGTCACGGCTTGCAGCTCTACTCAGCCTCATTTATGCTGGCGTTGTTTATCATCTCTTGCCGAATCATCTTTATCCCCGACAAGATGCTGGTATTCTTGCTCCCGCCCATTCTGCTGGTGGCCATAATATGGCAGCTGTTCTTCAGCATCAGGTACAACCGCAAGGCCGATCAGATAGACAGCACGTTGGGGTGGATCTCGCTGGCCATCTATGTTATTGCCTTAATAGCATCGTTCAGCGGCTACACCTTCGTGGCTCTGCTCATTATGGTGTGGTGGTATTTCCAGTTGGCCGCTCTGCTGACGATATTCTGCATCTTCGATCTGTTGAACCGCTACAAGGCCCGTTGGCTCGACAAGCGCGTGGAAGCTGCTCGCAACCGCATCACATACGTGACGGGCGATGACAGGGAGTCGCTGCTTTTCGGCACCACCTGGTTCTACGAGCTAATGAAGCAGATGGCAATTCCGGCTGTGCTGCTGTCGCTGCCGTGGTGTATCAGTCTGTCGTTGGACATCTTCGACTTTGACACCCTGTTCTACAAGTTCTACTACGACCCGTTCGTACAACTGTTCGACAAGGACGGCATTGCGACACTATGCATCTCTGTCAACAGCATCATCCGCCTGATCATCCTGTTCTATGTGCTGCGCTACTGCAACCAGGCAATACACACAATCTGGCAACATCTCTCATATAAGGCTTTCATGCGCAAGCACCACCGCAATAACATACGTGCCAACGAGATTAACCTCTCTTTGGGCAACAGTATAATAAGTGTTCTGCTGTGGATGGGTTATGCCGCCGTGGTCATCATTACGTGGAAGATACCTACAGGTTCGCTGGGTCTGATAGCTGGAGGTCTGTCGGCAGGTATCGGTCTTGCGCTGAAGGACGTCATCAACAACCTGATTTATGGCATACAGCTGATGGGAGGACGTCTGAGGGTTGGCGACTGGATAGAGTGTGACGGCGTTCGCGGTAAGGTGAGTTCCATCAACTACCAATGTGTACAGATAGAAACTATAGAAGGTACTGAGATGTCGTTCCTCAATGCGTCACTCTTCGGCAAGAACTTCAACAACCTCACCCGCAACAACTCGTATGAATTGACAACAATACCTGTAGGTGTGGCTTACGGCACAGAAGTGAAACAGGTACGCGAAGTGCTGAATGAGGCTATGCAGAAGATGCGCACTAAGGACCATTACGGCCGCGAGATCGTGGATCCCAATTACGGCTTCAATGTCGTAGTCGGCGACATGAAAGACAGCTCTGTGGAAATCGATGTGAAGCAGTACGTGCTTGTGGCAGAGCGCATCGCCTATGTGGAACGGGCCAAGGAGGTTATCTACGACGCCCTCACCGCTGCCGGCATAACCTTCGCCTTCCCGCAATGCGATGTACACCTGATTCAGGAAGAATAATTAGATAACGAAACAAGCCCGCTGATTGGCGGGCTTGCTTTTGTAGATAAAGGGAGATAGAAGTCTTATTTCTCGCACTTGTCGCAGTCGCAGCCGATGCAGCACCAGATGCCGGCAGCGCAGGCAGCTCCGATGAACGGGCCAACGATGAAGACCCAGAGGTCTGTGAGAGCCTGACCACCCTGGAAGACGGCGGGAGCGATAGAACGGGCGGGGTTCACGCTTGTGCCGGTGTAGTGGATGCCAACAAGGTGGATAAGGATCAGTGAGAGACCGATGGCGAGACCGGCGAAGTTGCCAGCACCCTTCTTAGCGTCGGTGGTGCCGAGAACTACGAGCACGAATACGCAGGTGAGGATGATTTCTGCGATGAGGCCGTTGGTCTGACCGGCAGCGCAAGCGTTGGCGCCAGTGGTGGTTCCTTCAGCAAGACCGGGTGATGTTGAAACCAGAGCATAGAGCAGGGCGGAGCCGATGAATGCGCCAATGACCTGGAAGATCATGTACATGCAGGCATCCTTGCCGCTGATGCGCTTTGTCAGCAGACAACCGAGAGTGATGGCGGGGTTGATGTGGCAGCCGCTGATGCCACCGATAGTGTAAGCCATTGCAACCACAGCGAGGCCGAATGCGATAGCTGTGCCGATAACTGATGCGGGATCGACACCGCAGTTGAGACTTACGGCTGTGCCGCAACCCATGAGCACGAGAACCATCGTGCCAACCATTTCAGCAAGATACTTTTTCATAGATAGAAAATAATGTTTAAAAGGTTTGTAAAATAAGGTTGATTGTTCGTTTTGCGCGGTAAAAATATAGCTTTTTTAACTTTCAGCCAAGAAATTAGGGGATTTATTTCATTTTTTCGCGCAAAAAGCGCCCCGTATGGCTCTCTGCACAGGCTGCAACCTGCTCTGGAGTTCCCGTTACGACGATATTTCCGCCAGCAGCTCCTCCCTCAGGACCGAGGTCGATGATATAATCAGCCATTTTGATAACATCCAGATTGTGCTCGATGACTACGATGGTGTGTCCGCGCTCGATGAGGGCATTGAAGGAAGCGAGCAGGCGGCGGATGTCGTGGTAGTGAAGGCCGGTTGTCGGTTCGTCGAAAATGAAGAGTGTGGGCACCTGCTTCTCTGAGCCGATGTAATAGGCCAGTTTCACGCGCTGGCTCTCACCACCGGAGAGGGTGGAAGATGACTGCCCGAGTTTGATATAGCCAAGACCGACGTCCTGCAACGGCTTCAACCGGCTGACAATACGCTTCTGCTTGTGTTCGGAGAAGAATTCTATAGCCTGATTTACCGTCATGTTAAGCACGTCGTTTATGTTCTTGCCTTCGAAGCGCACCTCGAGAATTTCGGGCTTGAAGCGCAGGCCGTGGCAACTCTCGCACTCCAGCACCAAGTCAGCCATGAACTGCATCTCTACGGTTACGGTACCCTCGCCCTTGCACTCCTCACAGCGTCCTCCGTCGGTGTTGAACGAGAAGTGGCCGGCTGTAAAGCCCAGCTGCTTAGAAAGCTGCTGCTCGGCAAAGAGGCGGCGAATCTCGTCGTATGCCTTGACGTAAATAACAGGATTGGAGCGCGAACTCTTGCCTATCGGGTTCTGATCCACGAACTCCACA
Source organism: Bacteroidaceae bacterium (assembly GCA_017447625.1). Lineage (GTDB taxonomy): Bacteria > Bacteroidota > Bacteroidia > Bacteroidales > Bacteroidaceae > Physcousia. The sequence goes on along the minus strand of JAFSNB010000020.1, from coordinate 30,777 downwards.
GCTTTGATGGCATCCAAATCGCCTTCCAGTCCGCCAAACTCTCCCGGGCGGTCAGCCACCTCATCGAGTTGGCGCTTCATGGCGCAGTAGAGGATGTCACGAACCAAAGAGCTCTTTCCGCTACCGCTCACGCCCGTGACACATGTCATCACATTCAGGGGGAAGCGCACATCAATGCCTCGCAGGTTGTTGGCACGTGCGCTGCGAACAAGGATGGAGCGATTGGAGACCCTCACACCGGGGACCCTCCCACCTGCCCCTCCCTTGTAGGGCGTGGAGTAATTACTGTTAGCAGGCTGTATTTTGCCATCGCAATCTTTGGGAGTATCTATATCTAAACCAAGTAACCACTGGAGGGTGTGGGAGCGGCATATCGTTTCTTCGGGGAAGTCACTACTGCTTAGGTTACTACTCCCCTCCCTACAAGGGAGGGGCAGGGGGGTGGGTCTTTCCATCACCACTTCTCCTCCAAGCCGTCCGGCTTCAGGACCCATATCAATAATGTAGTCGGCGGCACGGATGATTTCCTCGTCGTGTTCAACGACCACGACTGTGTTTCCCAAATCGACAAGCTGGCGCAGAACTCCGATGAGACGGGCGGTGTCGCGCGGATGCAGACCGATACTCGGCTCATCAAGGATATACAACGAACCCACGAGCGACGAACCGAGACTGGTGGCGAGGTTTACGCGCTGACTCTCACCGCCGCTGAGACTGTTTGAACGGCGACCAAGCGTAAGGTATCCAAGTCCCACATCTACGAGGTACTGAAGGCGGTTCTCTATCTCCGTGAGCAAACGCTTTGCGACCTGAAGCTCATGTTCGGAAAGGACATCCCACAGAGATTTGACCCAGCGACTCAGTTCGTTCACGGGCATATCAATGAGGTCCGTGATGGCTCGCCCGGCAATCTTGACGTATGTGGCTTCGCGACGCAGGCGAGTGCCATGACAGGTCGGACATTCAGCTTTGCCCGTATATCGGGCCAACATCACACGGTTCTGAATCTTATAGCGGGCCTCAGCCAAATAATCAAAGAAGAGGTCTATGCAGACGTCACCACGCTCCCACCGTTCATCAAGTCCAAGCTCCGGATGTTTTCCGTGCCACAGGGTATTCTTCTGCTCTTGGGTCAGTTCGAAATAAGGAGTGAATATCGGGAAGTTGAGGCGCTCGGCCTGACGGATGAATTCTGTCTTCCACTCGCTCAGTTTTTCGCCTCTCCAGCACTGCACGCAACCTTCATATACACTTTTGGATGTGTCGGGGATAACGAGATGAGGGTCGATGCCTGTGGTGTTTCCCCATCCGCCACACGTGGGACAGGCCCCGATGGGCGAATTGAAGGCAAAGAGCTGGTCGCTCGGTTCTTCGAAGGTGATGCCATCCGCCTCAAAACGAGTGGAGAAGACATGTTCAATGCCGGCAGGCATAAATTTAAGCATCATTTCTCCCCCACCCTCGTAGAAGGCGGTCTCGGCGGAGTCGGTGAGACGGGAGATAAGCGGGGAGGGAGCGGCCTCCGGAGATTGTTCGGGGACAGAAAGGCGGTCGATGAGGAGGCGGATGCTTGCAGCGGGGGCGGCCAAGGGGGAACCCGACGGAGAACCGTCGGGCACAGTGGCGGTAGAAGAGGGGGCGGCGGCCGTGTTCGAGCCGAGAACATCCTCGATGCGGGTGACCTCCCCGTTGATTTCGATGCGGGTGTAGCCCTCTTGCAGATAGGCGCGGAGCTGTTCTTCGAGGGTTCGTCCCTCATGAATCCGGACGGGAGAAAGGACCAGGAAGCGAGTGCCGGGCGAATAAGTCAGGACGGTTCGCACGACATCTTCCGTGGTGTGTTTGCGGACCTCCTCGCCGCTCACCGGACTGAAGGTATGTCCGATGCGGGCATAGAGCAGACGCAGGTATTCATAAATCTCCGTGCTGGTCCCGACGGTGCTACGCGGGTTGCGCGAAATCACTTTCTGTTCAATGGCAATGGCGGGCGGAATACCACTGATATAGTCACATTCAGGCTTGCTCATTCGCCCGAGAAACTGGCGTGCATAAGCGTTCAAGCTCTCCACATAACGGCGCTGTCCCTCGGCATAAAGGGTGTCAAAGGCCAACGACGACTTACCCGAACCGCTGAGTCCGGTAATCACCACCAACTTATCCCGTGGAATATCCACGGTGACATTCTTCAGGTTGTTGACCCGCGCCTTATGTATATGAATGCAATCCACTTTTTTTATGCATAATTCTTAATTCATAATTCATAATTACCTGTCCTCTGAATATGCGCGCAGCCTAATTATGCATTGTGAATTGTGAATTATGAATTGATTAAAGTTTAATCTTTATTTTAGATCCTTTGCTCTCGTTGTGAAGGCGGTCAAGGGCGGTGACCACGTATGTATATTTTGTGTTGCCGACACGCTCGGGGAGAGGTATATTGTTCTCGGAGGTGATGGCAACGATGTGGTCGGTAAGTTCCAGATTCACTTTCTCCTTCGGTCCGAAACGATATACCACGAACTGACGCGCAGAGTCCATAATCTGTTGCAAGGGCTTGCGGCCGGTCTTGGGCGGAGTCCAGAACAGACGCGGGCCGAGGCTCGTCTGCACAACAGCCAGTTTGCGCGGGCTTCCGGGCGCTTTCTTGTCAATCCAAGGCATCAAGGGCTGCAGGGCTGGTGTGTTGTGATAATAACGGCGAAGCATGGAGCCGTACTGTCCCTTGTTGTCAACCACAGCGCGGGCATACCACTGGCAGGAGCCGAAGACGGCAGGCAGCGAGCGTTGCCACGTATATTTGGTCACCATCTGATGAGTGTTGGGATTCACCAGATCGGGCTTAGTGACTGTTCGATCCACATCCTGTCCGATGAAAAGCGGGCGCTGTCCGGCGTGGTCGTTCCACCAGCGAATCAGAGTCTCGTAGTCAGCCGCCTTATTACCTATTTCCCAGTAAATCTGAGGCATATTGTAGTCTATTATGCCCTCGTCAACCCACAAAAGCACATCGGCGTACAGGTCATCGTAGTTCTGGGTGCCATTCGTATTTGAACCGCCTTCCCAAGAGCGGCGGTTACGGTATATACCGAATGGTGACACGCCGAATTTCACCCACGGCTTTGTATTTCTGACAGTCGTGAAGAGGTCGCGTATGAACTGGTTTACGTTGGCACGTCGCCAGTCGCCCCGGTCCATATTGTTCCCGTACATGCGATACGAGGCATCGTCCGGAATAGCCTTTCCTTTCACAGGATAGGGATAGAAATAATCATCGATATGCAGACCGTCGATGTCATAGCGTTCCACTATATCAGCTGCCACCTGGCAGATATATTCGCGGTTCTCGGGCAATCCGGGATCCATGATATAAAGTTCATCGTACTCAAAACAGCGTTCAGGATGTCGGGCACAGATGTGGGTCGTGGCCACCTCCTTGGTCCCTTTGGTTTTGGCACGGAAGGGGTTAATCCAAGCGTGAAGCTCCATTCCACGGGCGTGACACTGTTCCACCATCCAAGCGAGCGGATCCCAATAGGGCGAGGGCGGTGTGCCTTGTTGCCCCGTGAGGTATCGGCTCCACGGCTCAATGTTGCTCTGGTAGAGGGCATCTCCCTCCACACGGCACTGGAACAGGATGGCGTTTATGCCGTCGGCCTGCAGGGTATCCAGTTCACGTATCAGTTCGGCCTGCATAGCATCGCGGCCAAGCCCTTGCCATTGGCCGTTGACGGCCTGAATCCATGCGCCCCTGAACTCCCGCTTCGGGTTCTGCGCGAGAGCGGCGACGCATACTATGGCTGCGATGGCGCCGAATAGAATTTTTCTCATCATTTTTTGCTGTTTTTACGTTTTATTGGCGCAAAGATACATTATATAATTGGAGTGTGCAGATGTGCGCGCGTTAAATTATTCTAAAAAAGCAAACGGGATTTGGTCAGGCGGCACTTTGCCTGTAATTTTGTAGGCAATATGCAATGAATCACTAAAAACATCACCTTATGAAAACTAACCTAAGCTCACAAATCACGCTTGACCGCGTATCACCCCGCTACTATCGTCCCGGCGGAAACATCGAACGCAGCGTTCTGACTCGTTTCGAAAAACTGCCAACAGAAATTTATGCAAGTGCCGAAGAAGCTGCTACGGAAATCGCTCTTAAAATCGCCCAGACCATCCGCAAGCGCCAACAGGAAATCCGCGCCTGCACAATGGCATTCTCCGGCGGTGCAACCCTGACAGAAGTGTTCAACCAACTGATTCGCATGCACGAAGAGGAAGGTCTGAGCTTCCATAATGTCGTGGTCTTTGTGACTTACGAGTATTATCCTCTGCCCCCTGACGCAACGGTGAGCAATTTGAGCACCTTGAAGGAACAGTTCTTCAACCGCGTTGATATCCCGGCCCAGAACATCTACCCGCTTGACGGATCCACTCCGCAGGAGCGCGTGAACGAGCATTGTATGGCCTACGAGAAGATGATTGAACAGCTCGGTGGCATCGACATCATGTTGCTCGGTATTGGTCGCATGGGCAACATCGCTATGAACGTGACCGGTTCTCAGCGAAATTCGCACACACGTCTTGTGTTGCTCGACCCCACCTGCCGCAACGAGGCCGTCAAGGTGTTTGGCTCAGAGCAGAACGTCCCCATCTGCGCTATTACGATGGGCATCAGCACCATTCGCCAGGCACGAAAGATATTCCTTATCGCCTGGGGTGAGGAAAAGGCCGATGTCATCAAGAACGCCGTTGAGGGCGAAATGACAGATGCACAAAGCGCCACCTTCCTGCAGATGCACAACAACGTGCAGGTGGTTCTCGACCTCTCGTCGGCTGCCCATCTGACACGCATCCACCGCCCGTGGCTCGTGACCTCGTGCGACTGGACCGACAAACTCATACGCTCCGCCATCGTTTGGCTGTGCGAGCGCACAGGCAAGCCCATCCTGAAACTCACCAACAAAGACTATAACGAGCACGGCCTCGGCGAGTTGCTTGCAATCTACGGTTCTGCCTATCAGGTAAATATCAAGATATTCAACGACCTGCAACACACCATCACCGGTTGGCCGGGCGGCAAGCCCAACGCAGACGACTCCATGCGTCCCGAGCGTGCAAAACCGTTCCCGAAGCGAGTCATCATCTTCTCGCCACACCCGGACGACGACGTCATCTCCATGGGCGGCACCCTTCAGCGACTGGTGGCACAGAAGCACGACGTACACGTGGCTTACGAGACAAGCGGTAACATCGCCGTAGGCGACGAAGAGGTCTATCGTTTTATGCATTTCATCCGTGGTTTCGACAAACTCTTCAACGACTCCAAGAGCGATATTATCGCGCAGAAGGACAAGGAATTCTACGATTTCTTCAGCAGGAAGACTGCCGACGACATGGATACCGCCGACATCCTCGCCCTGAAGGGCCTCATCCGCCGTGGCGAGGCACGCATAGCCAGTCTCTACAGCGGTCTGAAACTCGACCACGTGCACTTCCTCAACCTGCCATTCTATGAGACAGGCAAGATTCAGAAGAATCCAATCTCGGAGGCAGATGTTGAGATAGTCCGCGCATTGCTACAAGAGGTTCAGCCGCATCAGATATTCGTGGCTGGCGACCTGGCTGACCCGCATGGTACTCATCGCGTCTGCACAGATGCCGTTCTGGCTGCCATCGACCTGGAGAAAGAGGCCGGTGCCAAGTGGCTTAAGGACTGCCGCATCTGGATGTATCGCGGTGCCTGGGCAGAGTGGGAGATTGAACACATCGAGATGGTTGTGCCTATCAGCCCGGAAGAACTGCGGACGAAGCGCAATGCCATCCTGAAGCACCAGAGCCAGATGGAGAGCGCCCCGTTCCTCGGCAACGACGAGCGTCTGTTCTGGCAGCGCTCCGAGGACCGCAACCACGCCACCGCCGAGCTGTACAAGTCGCTCGGTCTCGCAGCTTACGAGGCAATGGAGGCCTTCGTGGAATATCATCCTTTGTGATAATTCATAATGCATAATGCAGAATTCATAATTATTTTGAGCCTGCGCTCAACAATTCTTCGTAATTGATAATTGACAATCTGATTATAATGACAAAAACAAGGGTTATACCCACATTATTACTGCTTCTTAGTTCAATGGCCCTGATGGCACAATCCACCATCTCGGCCATTGAGCCTGTTAAAGTGCAATGTCCAGTAGGGACAGCACCTCGTCTGCCCTATCGTCTGTGGGTGAAATATAGCGACGGACGGGCAGAATACCGTCAGGTCAAGTGGACGAACTCCAGTCTGAGTGTGGAACAGAAGCAGGCCGACCCCGCCCAGAACCCTGTGGGGACGGCCTACGAGGTGCGCGGTTACATCATCGGTGACAACACAACAACTGCCGGCTTTCCCGTTACAGCCCATGTAAACGTGGTGGCTGCCACCACCGTCGTCCCCCCCACCAAGATTATCTCTACCCTCGGAACTCCGACTACCACCGTGTCCCCAGCGGTCGTTGCCGAACCCCTGCCTCTGAACAAGGTGAGGCTCATTGGCGATAACCGTCTGACACACAACCGCGACCTCGACATAGACAACCTGATCGCGCTGGACGTAAAGCAGCAGCTATACAACTATCGCGACACCTACGGTCTGCCCACAGACGGTTACCCGAAGGCCGACGGCTGGGATTCGCCCACCACAAAGCTGAAGGGGCACGGCTCCGGACATTACATGAGCGCGCTGGCATTTGCCTATGCCTCCTGTCCCGATGCCGCGAAGCGTAAGCAGCTCAAGGAACGCATCAGTCTGATGGTCAATCAGCTCCGCGAATGTCAGGAGCGCACCTTTGTCTGGAACAAGGAGTTGGGCCGCTATTGGGAGGCCCGCGACTTTGCGCCGGAAGCCGAGCTGCGCGAGATGAAAGGCTCATGGGCTGATTTCGACCGCTACAAGCAGGACTACGCCCACTACGGCTACGGTTACATCAACGCTATTCCCGCCCAACATTGTGTACTCATCGAGATGTACCGCGCCTACAACAACGAGCAATGGGTGTGGGCACCTTATTATTCGGTACACAAGCAGCTGGCAGGACTCATCGACATCGCCAACTATGTAGATGACAAAGCTATCGCCCGCAAAGCCCTGCTCATAGCCAAAGACATGGGGCTTTGGGTGTGGAACCGAATGCACTACCGCACATTCGTCAAGAACGACGGCACGCAGGCCGAACGCCGCGAGCGCCCGGGCAACCGCTACGAGATGTGGAACATGTACATCGCCGGCGAGGTTGGAGGTATGGAAGAGAGTCTGTCACGACTCGCGGAGATGGTATCGGACAAGGAGGAGAAAGCACAACTGCTGGAGGCCGCCAACTGCTTTGACAGCCCCGCCTTCTTCGACCCGCTCGCCCGCAACATTGATGCCATCCGCACCCGCCACGCCAACCAGCATATCCCGATGGTGACAGGCGCGCTGCGGTCGTATCGCATAAACGGGAATCCTTATTATTACAATCTGGCAGAGAACTTCTGGAACATGATTCAGGGACGTTACCGCTACGCTATGGGCGGAGTGGGCAACGGCGAGATGTTCCGCCAGCCTTACTCGCAGATGCTCTCCATGTGCACAAACGTCACTGGCGACGGGCGCCGCAACCTATATCCGGAACCCACGATCAACGAGACCTGCTGCGCATACAATCTGGCCAAACTGACCAAAGACCTGAATTCCTTCAATCCCGACAAAGCCGCTTACATGGACTATTACGAGCGCGTGCTTTACAACCAGATTGTCGGTTCTGTGAATCCGCATCGATATGCCACAGTCTATCAGTATGCCGTGGGCCTCAACGCCTCCAAGCCATGGGGTAACGAGACCCCGCAGAGCACCTGTTGTGGCGGCACGGGCGCAGAGAATCACGTGAAATATCAGGAGGCCGCCTATTTCGTGTCCAAGAACACCATCTGGGTGGGCTTGTATCTGCCGACTATAGCTGAGTGGGACGCCAAACGAGTCACTATCAGACAAGAATGTGAGTGGCCTGCCAAACACACGACCATCACCATAGACAAGGGGAAAGCCCGCTTCGCAATGAAACTGCGTGTACCCTACTGGGCTACAGAGGGATTCTCTGTGAAACTGAACGGCGAGGAGGTGACACGCAACTGCCGCCCCGGTACCTATATCACCATCTCCGAGCGTCAATGGAAGAAAGGCGACCGCGTTGAGGTGGAAATGCCGTTCACCCCACACATCGACTTCGGACCTGACAAGATGGAGATTGCAGCCACCGGCAAGAACGAGACCCGCACCCCGTTTGAACCGCTTTGGCTCGGAGCCTTCATGCGCGGCCCACTCGTTATGGCTGCCAGAGGGATTAAGAGCTGGCAGGATGCCACCGTGGATCTGTCCGACGGTCGCGGATTGCTGAGCGAAGCCGAATACTTGTCAATGTTCAATGGAGAATTTGTCCCCGACTACGAAGCAGACCGCGGCGTAACCCACTATTTCCGTCTCCGCCTGCCCGGAACGCCTATGGCCGTGGAAGCCGACACTCCCGATGGTGTGGATATATCCACTCTGCGCGAGCTTATGACTGAAGCCAAGAGCCGACGCGACGCACAGGCCAGATGGAACGATATGACCGTGAAGGTGCCGGAGTATGCGCCATGGGCCAAGCACGGATTCGGGCGCATGATGCAGCAGCTCTCCAACGCCCAGCGCACTCTCGACAACCCCGATACCAGCGCCGACCAGGAAGCCATAAACCACGCGGCAGCCGAGCTGAACGCCGCCATCAACACCATGCGTCCGGGCAATCTGCCTGAGCTGGAGGACATGGACGCTCTGCTCCAGCTCCTGGAAAAGGCCCGCGCCAAATCCACACCTCAGACCAAGGCTCTGAACGAGGCCATCGAATATGCTGAAATGGTGGTGAAATACGTCAGCGACGGCAGCGGAACAATGGACATGATAGAGAAAGCGACCCGACGCCTGCAAGATTCTTTGCAATAAAACGCCACTTTACCAATATTTTTGCCTACCTTTGCAGCCGCAAAACGAATCTTATATTATCAATATGAATAAATACATCACTGTGGCATATCGCCTCTATACCGACTGGGCATCAGAGGGCGAAATGGTCGAGGAAGCCACCGACCAGCACCCTTTTATGTTTATCTCCGAACTGGGGCTTACGCTCGACTCTTTCGAGGCGCATATCGTTCCTGTGGAAAAAGGACATTCGTTTGACTTCACACTCTCTGTTGATGAAGCCTACGGTCCTCACCTGCAAGAGCTCGTACAGGAACTGCCGCGCTCGGCCTTCGAGATCGACGGTAAATTCGATGACAAGCACATCTACGAGGGAGCCGTTGTGCCTCTGATGAACGAAGAGGGGCAGCACTTCCCCGGAACAGTCGCCCAGATAACGCCCACCACCGTTACCGTTGACCTGAACAACCCGCTCGCTGGCAAGGAGCTCCGTTTCATCGGTCGCGTTCTGGAAAACCGCGAAGCCACTCCTGAAGAAATCAGAGAAGCTCTGCGCGAGGCCAGTTGTGGCTGCGGCAGCTGTGACGGCAACTGCGAGAGCGGTTGCGGAGGCGGCTGTGGTGGTGGCAAATGCGGCTGTTAAGCCCAATAAACCCAAAACATTATTCATTGGATGAATACTTTCGGAACTCTCTTCCGTCTCACCTCCTTCGGCGAGAGCCACGGAGCCGCCATCGGAGGCGTTGTTGACGGTATGCCGCCTGGCATTGACATAGACGTGGATTTCATTCAGTCCGAGCTTGCACGCCGCAAACCCGGGCAGAGTCGGCTCACCACCGCCCGCAAGGAGAGCGACCAGGTGGAGTTCCTCTCTGGTATATTCGAGGGGAAAAGCACAGGTACACCAATCGGATTCATCGTTCGTAACGAAAACCAGCACTCTACGGACTATGATGACTTGCGCGATGTCTTCCGCCCTTCCCACGCCGACTACACTTATTTCATGAAGTACGGCATCCGCGACCATCGCGGAGGCGGACGTTCATCGGCACGCGAGACCATAGCCCGCGTTGTTGCGGGAGCGTTGGCCAAACTCGTACTTCGTAAGATAGGCATACGCATAACAGCCTGGACCCAGCAGGTCGGAAACATCGCCTGCGAACGCGACTGGACGCGCCTCGACCTCACTCTCATTGAGACCAACGATGTGCGCTGCCCCGCCCCCGATGCAGCACGCCGCATGGAAGAGCTCATCATGGAGGTGAAGGCCGACGGCGACACTATTGGCGGAGTCATAGCCGGAGTCATCGAGGGCTGCCCCGCAGGTCTCGGTGAACCTGTCTTTGGCAAACTCCATGCCCAACTCGGTTCAGCTATGCTAAGTATCAACGCCGTCAAGGGATTTGAGTACGGCGACGGATTTGCTATGACTGAAAAACGTGGCAGCGAGGTAAACGACAGGCCATCCTCCCCCCCACGGGGGGAGTCAGAGAGGGGCCTTGAATTTTGTTCCAATCACTCTGGCGGCATTCAGGGCGGGATAAGCAACGGCGCGCCGATTCCCTTCCGCGTGGCGTTCAAGCCCGTGGCAACATTGCTTCGTCCACAAGAGACCGTTGACATTCACGGCAGAGCTGTGACGATCAACCCGCGTGGCCGCCACGACCCCTGTGTCCTGCCTCGTGCCGTACCTATCGTTGAAGCTATGGCCGCCATCACCATCCTTGATGCCTGGCTCTGCGCAGCCCAAATCGTAAATTGTAAATCGTCAAATAGTAAATTATAAATGACAACTTTTATTATTTGTATTATTGCGCTCATTGCGGGCTATCTGCTCTACGGTTCAGTCGTTGAGCGCATCTTCGGTGCAGAATCCAATCGCACCACTCCCTCCTACCGCCTTTCAGACGGAGTGGATTACATCCCGATGCCTACGTGGCGCGTTTATCTCATCCAGTTCCTTAACATCGCCGGAACCGGGCCAATCTTCGGTGCCATCATGGGAATACTGTTCGGCCCGGCCGCCTACCTCTGGATTGTCTTCGGCTGCATCTTCATGGGGGCAGTCCACGACTACCTCTGTGGCATGATATCGTTGCGCAACGACGGCGCCTCACTTCCCGAGATGGTTGGAAACGAGCTTGGAACAGTAGCCCGTCAGGCTATGCGAGTGCTGTCCATAATCCTGCTTGTTCTGGTTGGAACGGTGTTCGTGACAACCTCTGCAGGCCTTCTGGCTACCATGACCGACGGCGCTTGGAACATGGATCTCTCCATGTGGCGTTGGATTTGGATTGGGCTTGTATTCTTCTATTGCATACTGGCCACCCTGCTTCCCATCGACACCCTCATCGGGCGCCTCTATCCCATTTTCGGAGCGGCCCTGCTGATAATGGCTCTTGGCGTTGGACTCGGCATCGTGACACGCGACGGCTGGCTGCCCGAGATAACCGACGCTCCGTTTATCTCGCATCATCCTAAGGGTCTGCCCATATTCCCCTTCCTTTGCATCACCATCGCCTGCGGAGCCATAAGCGGTTTCCACGCCACACAGTCGCCGCTGATGTCCCGCTGTCTGGAGAATGAACGCCGGGGCCGTCTCGTCTTCTACGGAGCTATGATTACCGAGGGCATCGTGGCTATGATCTGGGCCGGCGCAGCCATCAAGTTCGCGGCCGCTTCTGTAGGCAGCGAAACAGCCGGACACAGCGAGGCATACGAGGGGCTCGCCGCCCTGATGACATCCGGCGGAAAGACTAATCCGTCCATCCTCGTTAATATGATTTGCCAGACTTGGATGGGCCGCATCGGGGCTATCCTTGCCGTCCTCGGAGTTGTGGCAGCCCCCATCACCAGCGGTGACACAGCGTTCCGCTCAGCCCGCCTCATCGTGGCCGATTTCCTGAAGATGAAACAGAAGAAGGTAGGGAGCCGTCTGCTCCTTGCCCTGCCCCTCTTCGCAGTTTCTGCAGCTCTGGTATTTGTCGATTTCGACATCCTCTGGCGCTACTTCGCTTGGTTCAACCAGACCCTTGCCACCTGTTTCCTCTGGACAGCCGCCGTCTGGCTTCTGAGGAATAAAAGAATCTATTGGATAGCCTTCCTCCCCGCCCTCTTCATGACGGTGGTCTGCACCAGCTACATTCTGGCAGCCCCCGAGGGCTTCAGCCTGCCCGTAACACCCAGCATCTGTGCCGGATTCGTTCTGGCCGTTATCCTCGGCATCTGCTTTCTTTACAAGGTCAGGAAGGGGTTTTCTTCCATTGAACATTGACCATTGACCATTGAACTATATGAAACACACATTACGCAGCGCAGTCTGCACCGAAGGCCGCCGCATGGCGGGAGCCCGCGCCCTATGGGTGGCAAATGGTATGAAACGGGGGCAATTCGGCAAACCCATCATCGCCATAGTTAATTCGTTCACCCAGTTTGTTCCGGGTCACACCCACTTGCACGAAGCCGGACAGATCATAAAGAAAGAGATTGAGAGTCTCGGCTGTTACGCCGCCGAGTTCAACACCATAGCCATCGACGACGGCATAGCCATGGGCCACGACGGAATGCTCTACTCGCTGCCTTCACGCGACATCATTGCCGACTCCGTGGAATATATGGTGAATGCACACAAGGCAGATGCCATGATATGCATATCCAACTGCGACAAGATCACTCCGGGTATGCTGATGGCCGCCATGCGACTGAATATCCCTGCCGTGTTCGTCAGCGGCGGACCTATGGAAGCAGGCAAGTACAAAGGCGAGAACCTCGACCTCATCGCCGCCATGGTGAAGGGAGCTGACCCCACCGTCTCCGACGAGGAACTGGCCGAAGTGGAGAATCGCGCCTGCCCCGGATGCGGCTGCTGCTCGGGTATGTTCACGGCCAATTCCATGAACAACCTCACAGAGGCCCTCGGTATGTCGCTGCCCGGCAACGGCACAATCCTCGCAACCCACGTGAACCGCGTCCGCTTGATGCAGCAGGCTGCCCGCCAGATAGTGAAGAACGCGCTGGCCTACTACGAGGACGGCGACGAGAGCGTTCTGCCACGCAGCATAGCCACCCGTCAGGCCTTCCTCAACGCCATGACATTGGACATCGCCATGGGTGCATCCACGAACACCGTGCTCCACCTCCTTGCCATAGCACAAGAAGCCGAGGTCGATTTCACAATGAGCGACATCGATGCCCTCTCGCGCAAGACTCCGTTCCTCTGCAAACTGGCTCCCAACGGCCAGAAGTACAGCGTTCAGGAGTTCGGTCGTGCCGGCGGCGTATTGTCCCTGCTGGGCGAGCTGGCCAAGGGCGGACTTATCGACACGAGCGCAATACGTGTGGACGGGCTGACACAAGGAGAGGCCATCAATAACTATGCTATAAGTAAAAAGGACTCCTGCGCACAGCCTTCTCCCCTCCCTGACGGGAGGGATCTGGGGGTGGGTCTTTATTTGTCTGCCCCTGCCGGCCGTTTCTGCAACCAGCTCGGAGTGCAGGAGACATACTATGACAGTTTCGACACCGACCGCGAAAACGGCTGCATACGCGACATCGAGCACGCCTACACTAAAGATGGCGGCATGGCAGTCCTCTTCGGCAACATAGCCCAGGACGGCTGCGTGGTGAAGACCGCAGGCGTTGATGAGAGCATCTGGAAGTTCTCAGGCCCGGCCGTGGTATTCGACAGTCAGGAGGAGGCCTGCGAGGGCATCCTCGGCGGACGGGTGAAGAAAGGCGACGTGGTGGTCATCACTCACGAAGGGCCGAAAGGCGGTCCCGGAATGCAGGAAATGCTCTACCCCACCTCGTATATCAAATCGATGCACATGGGTAAGGAGTGCGCCCTCATCACCGACGGACGCTTCAGCGGCGGCACCAGCGGCCTCTCCATTGGCCACATATCCCCCGAGGCAGCCAGTGGCGGTAACATCGGCAAAATCCTCGACGGCGACATCATAGACATCGACATCCCCAACCGTTCCATCAACGTGCGCCTCACCGAAGCTGAGCTAGCAGCCCGCCCGATGCGTCCCCTGCAGCGCCAGCGTACCGTCTCCAAAGCCCTCCGCGCCTACGCCCAAAGCGTAACCAGCGCCGACAAGGGAGGAGTTAGGGTAATTGAGAATTCATAATTCATAATTCAATCGAAAAGAGCATCCTTCTGGGTGCTCTTTTTGTTTATACAGGTGCGAAGAAACCACCTTCCTAACGTTGCCATAGTTGTTTCTAAACAGCGGGAAGGACACATCATAGAAACAACGTGTGTGACGTGATGATGGTTCTTGAAGTGTCAAGCGACCAAAGCCGAGCGTTCTTGTTCATATTCATTTCGTTTTATTTGAGTTTCTCTTTTAGCCTTTTCATGTCCTGTTCGAAGTTGTAGAGGCCGTTGAGACGAAGGTCGTCGCGGACACGGCGACAGTCGGGGGTGATGGTCTCGTAGTGTGGGATGCCGCTGAAACGGAAGAGCTCTTGCAGACGGGAGAAGTCGGCGTAGGTGATGCAGACGGTCTCTTCATCGGCCAGCCACTCGGCAACGTATTTCTTGTATGCTTCGCTGCCTTCGGACGTCGGCTCTCCACAGATGAAGATAAGCTTTACGTCGTCCCGCTTGGCAATCTCTGCGCGCAGGTCTTTGCTCTGCTGGATGGCACCACGGCAAGGACCGCAACCCATCTGCCAGAAATCAATGAATAGGTAGCGGCCAGGGTATTTGGCCGAGAGCTTGTGGATGAGGTCGGCGGCAGCGTTGTCCGTGGGCAGCGGCGTGGAGAGTTCTGTGATGGCCATCTGCTCATCGTAGAAAGCCTGTGCCTTGGCTTGGAGATAGGGATGCGTGAAAGAGCTGAGGTAGGCGGCAAAGGTGTCCTCCACACGGTTTGCCTTGGCAAGCAATTCCTCGCCTTGAGACTCCGCCACTCTGGGATGCTCTTTGAGCCATGACTTCAAGCTTTCTATTCGTCCGCGCCAGTACTTGAAGTCGTTTTGCATGGTGACAAAACGGCACATCTGCGCCATGAGCGTGTTGTGCTTACTGCCCAGCAGCTCTTGCGTAGCGGCGTAGAACCGTTCCATTTCCTCAATGTCTGAAGCGTTTCCATCGTCATACATAGCAGCGAGGATGGGACGGGCATAGCTCAGTCGGTTGATGAATACGTTTGCATCACTCAGGCACAGCAGCAGCGGATTGTCGAAATCAACGAGACGTAGCAGATCGTAGTTCTCAATCACGCGCACGTCCTTGTTCGCTATACTGTCCACCACCTCGTTGTAATAATTGCCATCGCGAAACTCCTGCTTCTCGCTGCGGTCTGCACGATACATGAAATAGTCCAAGATGGCATAGGCGAATCCCAAATCAGCTTCAGCCAAAGCCAGTTGCATCTCCATCGGGGTGAACTGTTCGCGGCGGGCGATGTTGTCAATGCGCCACAGTACGTTCTGCCGCATCTGCTCGGCCACGGGACGCATCTCAGCGGGCGTTCCCTGAAAATCATAATGCAGCAGGCGGAACAGAGAGACAATTTGCAGTGGTGCTTTCAGCCACCGTTCCACCTCCTTGCAGCTCCCGTTGTTGTAGTAGCACTCGTACTTCCCATGCTCGTTCTTGCGGATGGTGATGTCGATGGTCTCGCCCGGACGGACGAAGAAGGGGATTGAGGAGAAATCAATCCGCGAGCCAGTGGCGAAGAACGCATCATGCAGCGGCTGGTTCGCCAGCCACCGCTTCTCAAACGTGCCGTCGGGAGCAATGTCCATTACCGCCACGCCGTCATCCTTGTTGAACACATCGTGAAGATAACACTCCAAAGACGTGAACCCGAACTGCTCTGCATCATATCCCTCGATACGTCCACGAATGCAGACGGTGTCGGTCTTGAACCAGTCTTCAGGCAGCGTCCACGGATAAGCGTCTGACAGCTCTTTAAGAGACGGGGCTTTCAGCTTCGTCTTCTTGTCGTGGATGCCGAGGAGCATGAACGCGCCACGCACGTCGCCCTCGATGAAGTCGAACACCTTCACCCGCTTGGGCATCGGCTCAAAGTGCATTGTGAAGTGGTTGATGCTGTCCGCATTGGTCGCCACCCACTCGTCAAGCCGTATGCCCTCGGCAGACCGCAGCAGATAGCGGTTGCCGTCCTCGTCCATAAGGTACGACGATGATATGATGCGAAACGTGTAACGCGGGTCGCCCTTCTTGGTGAAGCGCACGGTGGTGGCCGTGTCCGTGAACACGACCTCGTCAGCTGTCAATTCGCAGTTTACACTCGCCATCGCTTCCGGCGCGATGAATCTCTTGTAAGTCTTTGCCTGCCCCGCCACTGCGACGAAGGCAAGCAGGATGGTGATGATGGATTTCTTATTCATTTTTTTACTTCATTTATAACGCACAAATGTGCGGTTTCATTTCATTGAAGCTAAAGAATTACGAAGAATTAACGGGAAAGGGGGCTTTGCGGTTTGCTCCGCCTACCTGTCACAGGCGGGCGGAGCTGCTTGAAGAAAATCTACCTTTCGGTAGAAAGAGTCTATAGACTTTTTAGCGTTTACTTTCTTCAATATTATTGAACATGCTAACTAAGGTTCATAATGTGCGTTTTGCACGGTAATCGTGTCTTTCCCGACTACCAATGAGCCTGTATATGTCGGTTTGTTTAGTGCATCTTCCAGTACGCGGCGAATCTCGTTGGTGTCGTCAGTGCTGGGGAGGCCGATATGGAAATAGGCGCGGTTGCCGTCGCGGTCGTAGATAGCATAGGTGGGAATACCGTCAGAGGCATAGAGTTTCATCAGGTGGTTTTCCTGTTCCCGAGTTAGGTAGTAGTGGTCGCCGGGGATGTCCTTGATCATCGTCTGCCAGGTCTTGACGGGCGAGGAGGGCGAGGTGATGTAGATGAACTGCACACCGCGCTTCTGCATTTCCTCCTTCAGCGGCGCCAGCTGCTGATGGCCCGCACGGCAGGGGCCGCGCCATGTGGCCCAGATGTCTAGGAGCACGGGCTTGCCCTTGTAGCGGTCGAGGATGGTCTGAAGAATATCGGAGGGCGGCACACTGTCCAGCTGCTGATAGAAGACATTACCCTGTGCTGCCAACTGCTGGCGAATCCGTTCCTGCTCGGCTTTGAATTCTTCGAGGACGGCGAGGACGGCAGGAGATTTGATTTTAGAGGCGGATACCTGACTTTGTGTCATAACCAGCCCTTTGTCTGGATGATTAAGAATCACAGTC
This sequence comes from Bacteroidaceae bacterium, assembly GCA_017447625.1. Taxonomy (GTDB): domain Bacteria; phylum Bacteroidota; class Bacteroidia; order Bacteroidales; family Bacteroidaceae; genus Physcousia. The sequence goes on along the minus strand of JAFSNB010000020.1, from coordinate 13,573 downwards.
TTATCGTCCCAGAACATAAGGGCTTTTTCCAATCGATGGAGGTCACAGTTGAAGGCTGAGGCGCGTTCGTCCGACCACGGAATGCCACTCCAGAACTCTTCTGAGGCGGGTGCATAGGCTGCCTGCATGATTTCCATGCCCGCTATATGCTTCTCTTCCTCAAGGAGCACATCCCCTTGCCCCTCAAAGTCATTGGGAAAGCGCAACTTGCCTACGGCTTCGTCATGGAAGGAACGGTTGATAGAATCGTATTCCTCAAAATTCCGTGGTGCACGATTGTGGAAATAGATGCCTATGCGTAAGTCTGCATATTCTGCATCGTATGCGTGAATCCAACTGAGATAGTCCTGCTCGTACATCATTCGTTGCAGCGCCTTCCAAGCCGAGGTCTTGCGCTCTTTGTTGCAGGCAGCGATGGCTCTGTCCAGGCGCTTGCGGAAGAACTGCAGCCGCTCGATGGGCGTCTTCTGCTTCTGGATGTCGGCCAACAGCTTGACGGCGTTCTTCTGCGACGCGTCGTCGGTGGTCTTCTCCGGGCGGGTGCTCTCGAAGTTGGTGCGGGCGAGGAAGCCTTTGAACGCGACGAACGGGTCCTGGAGGCGGTTCAGGTCGATGAGCATCTCGGTGGTCTCGCCCGGTGCGAGTACAGGGCGTAGATAGATTGGGGCCTCTTCGATGGCGACGGAGACGGTGCGCGCCAAGTACAGCGGCACTTCTGCCGTTAGCGTTCCGTCGTCGGCAAAGGGAAACTCTTTGTCGAAGTATTCTGTCGTGGCGTTCAAGGGCTTGAAGTGGACCTTCAGGCTGAACTTCATCTCGGGTCTGTAGCCTAAGAGGCGCACCTTCAGCGTGGCTGTTCCTTTCTGTACCTTGGCATCGGGAAGGCTCTCGTCCGTGGCGTAGTTGATGCGCTGCCAGTCTGCAGGAATGGGCGAGCGGTACTTGGCTTTTATGTCGCGGATGTTCCACCACGCCCAGCCGTTGTCAACGGGTTCTACGAAGTGGAAGCAATCGATGTCGGCGGGCAGCGGCTGGAAGTGGAGGGCCACGTTGACCTCGCCGCTCTCGGGCATCCAGAAATAGTCGCTCAGGGGCATCGTGCTCTCATCGGGTGCCGTGGGTTTGCCGGAGAGGATGGCGTACTTGTTGCCACTGTCAGTCAAAAGATAGCAGTTGCTGTCGAAGCGGATCCAATATTTAGGATGGAACTGGATGTGGACGTGCATCACCGTCTCCTCGGGCTTCAGCTCCACGGAGGTGATATGGAAGGTGGCGCCACTCTTGTAGATAGCCTGCGGCTCGTGCCATACGACGGTTTTTGTCTTGGCGGCCCCGGCAGTCAGGCCGATGAGGGCGAGCAGCAGGGAAAGGATGATTCTCTTCATTGTTGTTGTAGGGTTAGGATGTTGATGGATTGTTTGATGGTTTCTCGACCGCTTGCGTGGCGGTTGCCTCGCTTGGTCATCTTGCGCAGGGTCGTGAGCATCGTGTCGTAGGTGCGTTTGTTGACGGAGGCCGCGACGGCTCGTACGAAGAGACGGATGCGCTCGGCGAGTTCGTGGTCGGCGGAGGAGACCTTGCCTTGGTAGGCATTTGTCATCTGCGTGAACAGACGCTGTCCGAAGGGTGTCAGGTCGCCGTCGGCCGTGAGCAGAATGTCCTCCGTGGGATGGCGGGCGGCCATGGCGCTGACGACGGCTTCGTAGCTCTTGCCGAGGGCTTCCACGGTGGCCTTGTAGTGGACGGTCACGCTGTCAAGTTCCTGGCGGTAATGCTCGAAGAGAGCAGTCGTCTGCCGCTCGTAGTCATCGCGAGAGAGGGATGGTCGTCTGGCGTTGAGGCGTGAGGCCTGCTGCCTGAAGTCGGCCTTGACGGAGTCCAGTGAGGCTTGCATGAACGTTCGTGCGTCGGCCGTGCTCGTGTTGTATATTTCGGTGAACTGGCGTAACTCCTCGCTGTAGAAGATACGGTCGCTGCGCAGGCGCTCGACGGTGGCTCTGTACTCCAGTTCCATGGCCTCGCGGTCGAAGCCCTGTGTCAGCCATTGGTTGGAGAAGATGTCACTTGGATTGTTCAGGATGATGCGCACAGCTTCGTCGCCCGTTCGGGCATCGCGGTAATTGCTGGTCCCCAGATAGCGGACGTTTTCCTCTCGCCGTTCCGGCGAAGGGTCGTTCGACACGTTGTTCAGTGCACCCTGTGTGTTGGTGGCGAGGGGCTGACTGATACTAAATAAATAAGGTGGCACGTTCATCTGCACGGATGCTGTCACCTGTCCGCCATCCGGTCGCGGGGTGTTGACTTCGATAAGCTCGCCCACGATGCGCTGGCTCGGCACGTCGAGCTTGTACCAGAGGGCATAGACGTAGCGGTTCTGCGGGAAGTCCTCGTCGTTGAAGTAGGCATAGATGATGTTCCAGTCGGTCTGCAGGCCGAGGCCGATGGTGCGTCCGGTGTGGTTGACCACAATCTGCACGTCCTCTGCTGTCTCGCCGGCACGTTTGTTCAGGAAACGATAGGCACGTGGGCGCACTTCGAGGAAGGCGCGGTAGAGCGGGGCGATGAGTTCCTGCTCGGCAGAGACAGGGAGGTTGAAGCCGAAGGTCTTCCACCGGTAGATCCACTGTCCGGTAGCTGCAGCACGCATCTCGAAGTCGGCATGGCGGGAGGAGGCCTCACCCCAACTTTTAAACGTCTCTATCGCTTCGAGCAACGCCTGATAGCTGGGTGCTTTCGGCTCCTGGACGTGCGGACGCTTCGTGTTGGCGGCCTCTTGTGTGATGACGATGTAGCCGACGATGGTGCCTTGCTGGGGTTCGGGACGCCAGGCCAGGTAATACCAACGGTAGGTGGTGGGCGTCGTTGAAGGATCGGAGAAGCCCCCGAGGATGTTATTGTACCGTCCGGCGAGCTGGAAGTCACGTCCCTGTAGCTCGATGCCGTTGGCGCAGGCCGAGCCCAAGTCCTGACGGAACCAGACGGTGCGCATCGTGTGCTCCTCTTCGATGGCCTTATAGACGTCCATGATCAGCGGCAAGTGCTCGTCCGAGATGCAGAACTGCGTAGCAGCAGGAGCTTGACCGCCCACCAAGTAGGCCATCGGATGCTGATTCACGGCCAGCAAGGCCCGGAAGGCTTCTTCGACGCGGGCATGCGCTGAGGCCGTGCTCACGAACAACGAAGAATTGACAACGAATAATGAACAAAGAAGGATATTAAAGCGGTGCATATAAATAAAGAATGAACAATGAATAATGAACAATGAAATAGTGTAGCGACATCTTATGATGGTTCGCGCGAACAGAGGACGGCAGCAACCGCCGCTTCATAAGCTTGTTCGGCCTGCGCTTGGGTGATGGCATCGATGGCTTCGATGCGGGTCTGGATCTCTTCGTCGACTTGGGCACATCTTGTCAGCAGATCTTCTGCTTCCGACTGTGGGCTTGCCGCTTCGGCGGGCTGTTCCTGTTGTATCGGAGTGACGGGGCCTCTTGTTTTCCTGATATGCTTTTTTTGCAACGACGGTTGTAAGCTTGGGACTGGGATGGCCTGTGGTTGACGTTCCACGGTTCTTATCTCAGCGACGGCGGGCAGAACCTCTGGTGCCGTCGTGGTGGTCTCGTGTTTCTCTGGCCAAAGGAGGAAAACCAGTATGAAAACGGCGGCAATGGATAAGCCCCAAGCCCAATACTGTCTGTCATGCCTGGGTCTGTCGCCCTGCTCCGTCTTTGCCTTTGTACGTTCACTGACGATTCGGTCATACTCCGCTTCAGCGGCCTCCAGTTCTGCATCCGCAGGCAAGGCTGTCCGTTCCGGCTGCAACGGATGCTTACCGTCCAGGTATTGTTCCAAAGAGAATCGGCTCTTCCTTTCTTCTCCTCTTTCTCCGTTTTTCATTTTCATAGGAAACCTCCTTTCTTCAATTCGTTCATGATCTTACGTCGTGCTGTGCTGAGCATCGCGCTTACAGTGCGTGTGAGGATGCCTGTGGCGGCAGCTATCTGTGCCGTGTCCATCTGCCCCTCGGCAAACATAGTCCATAGTCGTCGCTCCGATGGCCGCAGCAGGCTTACCGCTCTCGCCACGGCCTCACGCAGCTCACGTTCGTGCAGCGCCTCCGACGCTGTCCGACTGCTTACGACCTCCACTTTTTGCGTCGCCTCCAGAGGCAGCATCACGTCGGTGTGCTGTCGCCTCTGAATGTCGATGCAGGCGTGTTTGGTCAGGCGCACTGCCAATCGCTCCACATCGGCCTCCGTAGGCAATTGCTGCCACGCCGTCCACAGCCTCATCATCGCCTCCTGCACGGCGTCCTCTGCCGCATCTCCGTCGCCGAAGAAGTTACGCCCCAAGGCCAGTAGCCTCGGGCGCAGCGCTTGTGCGACGGATGTAAACTCAGCAGGTGCCATACATCAATAAAACGTTGGATGCCATGCAATGTTATGCGCCGTTAACATTGTTTAATGCTAACGTTGACATGCAACCCTTTCATGCGCACACCGCACAGCACTCACTAATACCCTATTTTGAAATAATCGAGTAGTGATTTGTATTGATCTTGTGCTGTCAGGCAAGTATCCATCAGATAGCCATTTGTGTGACCCCACTCGCGCAAGCCACGATAGTAGAACATTTTCAGCTCATCGGTAATGATGAATGGAACGATGTCGTTAGCCAGACATTCCTTGAACATCAGCAGACGGCCCACTCGCCCGTTTCCGTCTTGAAAGGGATGAATACGCTCGAAACGAACATGGAAATCGATGATGTCTTCCATATTGTGCCGACGACTGCGGTTGTAGTCCGTTAGCAATACTTTCAAGTGCTGATGCACCTCTTCAGGTTGCGTCGTCTCTTGTCCGCCAACTTCGTTAGGCAGTTTCTTGTACTCCCCTACAGCAAACCAATTCTTTCGGCTGTCTGACGTCCCCGTCTTCAGCAGCAGATGGAGCTGCTTGATGAAACGCTCCGTAAGAGGCTCTTCAGCGTGGTCGATAATGAAGTCGATACAGCGGAAGTGGTTAACTGTTTCAATGATATCATCCACGTTGACGGCACTATCCGTCATACCGATGGTGTTTGTTTCAAAGATATAGCGCGTCTGGTCGTAAGTCAGACGGCTACCCTCCATGTGATTGGAGTTATAGGTCAAGTCTATTTGAGTGCGATGATAGATGCCCCCTTTAAGCCTAGAGCCTTTCTGCTCCCTAAAGGCTTCCAACAGGGGCGACACGTCCCTCTTGCCTACACCCTTCTTCGGTAGAACCGCATCAGCAGGGATGTTCCACGTCTTCCCCGTGAGGAAGGCGCCTTCTATTTTTCCGACGGCACAATAGTTGCGGGCTGTGCGCTCTGAAATGCCATACTTCTCGGCAAACTGTGAAACTGAAATATACTCCATCTTTTTTACGTTATCGGCAAACTTTTCTTCCTTTTTCTGATGCAAAGGTACGTATTTTTGCCGATACCGGCAAGGAAAAGGCGTTTTATCTGCACGATGTCCTTCGCCTCTTCCTCGTCGGCCAGCATCTTCAGCGCCACAGAGAACACCATCCCCTGGCACGTCTCGACCAACGACCGGAATGCGTCCTTGTCGCCCTTCTGGCATCTGGTGATGATGGTGTTGTCTATCTTGGTCATCGTTTCTGAGTGATTTTATTCGTGATACGACCGAGAAGCGCAAAAGTCAAAAAAGAAACAACACATTATTATATATATAGCCTCCAAAAGCTCCTCCTTGATTCTGAAGCCCTCCCCAATTATTCCCTGCAAATTATTTCCCGGACATTTCCCAGACATTTGCCAGACGATTGCCTGAATAGAGAGGATTGCAGGCAGGGAACAGACAAAAAAACATTTTTTTACTTGGAATAGAGCGCACCTGTCACCAGATAAAAGTGACAGGTCACATCAGTCGAAGAGATGGCGGAAGTTGAGGAAACCGTTGTCTGCCTGCGGATTTTCCTGTTCGCCGTCATAGATGACGGTGGTGCGGATGATGCGGTCGGCAAGGAGGGGACGGACATAGTTGAGGTTGTTGAAGAAGTCCGTCTGGAAGGTCTGTGAGGATTTGATTTCGTAGGCTTCCACCTTGTCGATGAGTGTGCGCATGATATCGACCTCGCGCTGGCTCTTATCCCTGTAGAACGACAGCATTTCCTCACGCCCGGCGTTGGTGCCGTGCTTCATGAAGTCGTTGACAATCATGTTCTCGAAGAGATTGCCGCGCAAAGGATGCACGTCGAGCTGTTCGGTGGTGGTGATGCCGAGCAGGAAGGCGGCAAGGCCCGTGTCGTAGAAATACAACTTTGGGGTCTTGGTCAGACGCTTGCTGATGTTGGCATAGTAGGGCTGCAGGAGGTGGACGACGTAGGAGGCGTTGAGTATGCTCAACCAGCTACGTATCGTATTCACCGCCACACCGATTTCATTGGAGATGGACGATGCGTTGAATTCTTGTCCCACACGCCCTGCACACAGGCGAATGAAAGTTTGGAATGCACGCAGGTCGCGCACATTGATGAGCCGTCGCACATCGCGTTCAATGTAGGTGGTGTAATAGTTGGAAAGCAGCAGCGGACGTGCCCCATCATCGGCAGTCCAGACAGCAGGATAGCCTCCATTCAGGATAAGCTGTGAGGTGCTTGCCTGTGGCACATGACTAATGATTTCCTGAGTGGAAAGCGGCAACAGCGTCATCACAGCTGTGCGACCTGCCATGGATTGTGTCACTTTCTCGATGAGCGAGAAATTGTTGCTGCCCGTGACGATGAAATGACGGTCGCTGCGCCCATGAAAACGGTCTTCATCCACCAACACCTGCAGATAGGAGAACAATTCGGGATAGTTCTGAGCTTCGTCGATGATGACTCCCTGCGGATATTTGCCCAAGAAGGCCTTTGTGTCGGCCTGCACTTCGTCCATCACAGCGGCATCCTCCAGATTGGCGTAGGGCAGTTCTGGGAACAGCTCTCTACACAAAGTGGTCTTACCTGACTGGCGGGGACCTGTCAAGGTAACTACAGGCAGATAGCGGAATGCTTCCGAAATGGACGAAGACAAACGTCTGTTGATAAATGACTTATTCATTGCTTGGACAAATTTTCAGTTGAATTGCAAATTTGGCCGCAAAGGTAAAGCTTTATCTCCTAATCTCCAAATTTCAAGGGCATTAAATGACAAAGAACAACTGTAAACGGCCCCGCCGCATCTCACAACGCAGCGGGGCGTAGCGCCTATAGGACTTTATTAGCGTTTACTTTCCTTCATTTATTATTACTAACTCTAATTCAATGATTCCGTATTATTTCCTAAGCAGCTTCTTATAGCCGAGTTGCAGGATTTGGCGGACGTATTCGTCCCCAATTTTCTCGCGGTTATTCATCGATTGCAGGCGTTGTGCAGCCACCGCCCGCTCGTCATCGTCCAGTTGGTCGGCATTCTTGCAGAGGTCGAGAATGAGGTTGGCAGCTACCACCATATCCTCCGTCGATTTCGTCTTGCCCTCATCCAACATTTTCTGGGTGAGTATGCCGAAGAACCGATGCCAGTCGCTGGCTGAGAGGTGGGTCACGCGTTTCATAGCCTTCTGCATCCATTGTTTTGTGTCGCCGTCCGTCATGGGGATGTCCTGCGGTTGTCCGTCGCCGGGCATTGTGAAGTCGAACTTATACACCCCAGCGGAGCGCAGGCTGTCGCGCAGTTCGGAAAGCCGCTGACCGAGGTCTAAGTGGAACGTCTCGCCTTTCAGCAGCGTGTCGGGAATGAGTTTCAGTTCCTCCAACCGCCGTTCCAGTTCGGGCCAGTCCGCTCTTCCACTATAACGAATTGTCCGGCTTATAGTAGTCTGCGGCTGCGGCTTGCGGCCATAGACATAGGTGAGCTGTAGCGGACGCGGGCCGGGGTCATCGGTCTCGGTCCATTCGGCGGCATAACAACTGCGGTAACCGGGATGTTCCTTATCGTCGAAGTTGGCAATGAGGTAGGTGCTGTTCTTCATGTCTCCAACGATGATTGGATCAGCCCCGTCTCTATGCACGCTGAACCGCCTGCGTGGCGCACCGTTTTCCCCGTCGGTAAAGTGGTCGGCGATGTAGGAGTAGGTCATGGAGGCTCGGCTGCCGTCATTGTCGAAGGCTTTCCTCAGTTTGTCCAGGTCACCGAAGTACTGCTCGCCCGCCCGTAGGATGATGACGCGGCTTCCTGTCATGAGGCCCGTGGAGTCTGTTGTCCAACTCTTGCTTTCGCTCACATGGGTGATGCCCTTCATGTTGTCGATTCGCTCAAACTGCTTCTTGATGGCTTCCTGTGCCGAGGCAGCCGAAGCGACTGTCAGCATTGCCAGGGCGATGATGATGATTCTTGTTTTCATTGTTCTGTGTATTTTAATGAGGGTTTATATATCAACGATTGTTCGCGGTTCAATGATTATGTAGTCGCCAGCTTCGTCGGATGCGAGTATGGCACTCGGAGACTGCGGCGTGGCGTGGAAGGTGGCCTCGATGATACCGTTGCGTGCGTTGCGTTCACCCTCCTTGATGGTGGCTTCGCAGTCAGTCAGCATTTGCAAGGCCAGTATCACTTTTTTTTCGTCCTGCCAGGCGACATTGTCCTGCGTGTCGGGAATATCCTCCTGCCTCGTCTTTACCCGACGGCATCGATGCTCCGTTTTGATAGTTCCTGCATGGGGAGTTTCATTGGACACTGGGTGAGGTTCAACAGACTTGTCAGTCTCTGCGGTTTCAGGCATATTTACTTCAGTAGTCGCTGATAGGTCTTTTTCTTGTTGTACCTGCTGCGCAACCATGGGCAGCACTTCTTCGGGTTCCACATTATTATTAAACATCAGTAACAGCAGAATACTGGCGGCTGCGGCACCAAAGGCGGCGTGGAGCCACACGAGGCGGCGGGACTTCCGCATAGGGGTGGTCTCTTGGGCCTCGTGCATCCTCTCCATAAACCCCTCCGGCAACTGTGGCGTTTCGGCATAGTTGCGTCGCAGGGCTTCGCGTAGGTCGGTATCTTTCAGCTTTTTCATAGGGCTTTCAGTTTTTTGTATAGTTTCTTACGTATTCTGTAGAGTCGGTTGGCCAAAGCCTTCTCACCGATGCCTGTTATGAAGGCAATCTCTGAGAGCGGGTGGTCGTCGAAGTAGTAGAGCGTGAGTAGCATTCGTTCTTCATCCGGCAGCTGCTGTACCAACTCCTGCAAGCGCTCAATGCGCTGCTCGTTGCCTGTGGAGAACTCGGATTCCAACTCCTCGTCACTGATGTATGTCTGCCATACTGAGCTGTCCTCCAAGGAGACAATGACGGGACGGCGGCGCTTCAGGAAGTCGAGTGTCAAGTGGTATGCGATGCGGCAGAGCCATGTGCCGAGCGAGGACTGCCGCGCGTCATAGCGGTCGATGTTGCGGAAGGCTTTCAGGAACGTGTCCTGCGTCAGCTCCTGCGCATCCATAGCATCGGGCACCTGACGGGCAATCAAGGCGAACACATGCGGGGCAAAGGCTGCTATCATCGCGTCCTGCCCCTCGCGCCTGCCGTCTTTTACGGCCTCCACTATCTGTTTTTCTGTCTGCAAGGTCTCGACTTATTAATGACTCTCTACTTATTATACGACAAAATTCGCAAAATATCGCGCACCGTCGCCACCTTTTTTCAAAAGAATGGTTAATTGCCTCCAACCAAGTTAAGCCCCGACGAGCTTCACAGCCCATCGGAGCAGTCATCGCAAAAGTCACCAAAAATCAACGTTAAAGAATCCTAAAACTGCTTCCACAGCCCCCTCCTCCCCACAAATTAAACCCAAATCGGTTATTAGGATTGATGGCAGATTGGTATTGGTTTCGAGCAGATTGGCCATATCGCTATCGAAGGCGTAGCGGGCTACGGTGAGATGGCAATATGGACAAGATGCTGAAAGAAATGCTAAGATGACATTAATAGAGCGAAAAAAGAGCTGAATTATGTATTTGTCGGCCTAATAACCGAATTGGGTTAAATATTTCTTAACAAAAGTAGTGCGCACACCGCACAAAAATGATAAAACTGCTACGGGAATCATGCATAGAGTCGATGATTCAGGCCAGAATGCATGAAAAATGTGGTAAAACATGAAAAAAAATTCATGAAAGAGCTTGTTTCTCAGCTATTATGTTTACCTTTGCCCTCTCGAATGAACATTTTTATTCTGCGCATTGAACATTTTGTAAAAGTATGTACCAAAGAAAACAATATCAGGAAGTTATGAGCCGACTGAATGAACGCAGAAGATTCATTCAGGTGTTGGCAGGACCGCGTCAGGTGGGAAAATCAACACTTATCGGACAGACATAAACTCTGCGCCATTGAAGTGAAGAGCGGACGGCGAACATCCAACAAAGGTATGGGGCTGTTCCGTGAGCACTTCCACCCTCAGCTCTCTCTAATAGTCGGTTCTGGTGGTATGCCTGTTGATGAGTTCCTCGCATTAGACATCAAAGAGCTCTTCATGGCTTAAACAAGCTACTCACACGAAAAAGATGACTCACAAAGGATGAAGGCTCCCGACACTGACACCCAACCACTCGCGCATCGTGGGACGTGCGATGCACGATGCTCCGCTGGCCCTCGGCCTGCCCTGCCACCGTGTCGTCAACAGCATCGGGCGCACCGTGCCCGGCTGGCACCAGCAAGCCATCCTTCTCATGTCAGAGGGCGTCCGCATCAAAGCAAACGGCTGCGTGGCCATGAAGGCTCACGAGTGGCAAGCAGTGCTTTTGTGAACTGAAAATACAAATAATATAGAATATGAGTTCACAAAATAATAGAGTCAGCAAAGCGTTACAATTGTAACGGCTTCATTTGTTGCTATTACTTTTGGTTCACCAACTGGTGGACCACTAATCGGTGAACCATCGTGTCAGACTTGCCATTGCAACGAGGGCGAGTTGTGCGGTGATGATCGTTTGATTGTTCATTATTCGAGTCTTGCTTTCATTTCCTCCAACATCAGAATGAATCTGTCGTACCCTGCTTCGGCGGCACGCAGAAGGAGACCGTCTCGGACAATCCGGCCATCGGGCGTGAGGGTAACATTGAATGGGATGGCGTTGAAGCCGAACAACTCTTGGAGTTGATGGAAACGGTTGTCATCAATGGCTACGTTTTCCTCTCCCTCCAGGTTCTCTCGGACAAATGCAAGGTAATCCTCGCGATTGGGATTGCGCTCATTGGCCAGAAACACAAATTTGATATCCGACCGTTCATGCAGACGATAGCGAAATTCCTTGGTCGCCCAAATCTCAGCCTTACAGGGTGCACACCACATTGCCCAGAAATCCAGAACAATATAGCGACCAGGGTATAGGGCAAGGAGGTCTTTCACGAAGTGTGCGGCATCGCTTTCTGGCAAGGAGAGTGTGGCGTCCATATTAGTCTGCTCATCAAAAATCTGTTGTGCCTTCTTCTGAAGCGTCGGATGCGTAAGGAAGGATTGCACCGAACGGAAATTTTCTTCTGCCGAGCCTGCTTCCAACCATTCGCCAATAGCCTCGTTGATGCAATGAAGCTGCAACAACTGTATTGGCAACACGTCGTTCTCAGAAACAAACAACCTCCGTCCTGTGTCGCGGAGCAATGACAGTTGCTCCGTTACCTCATCCCTGCTGTTTCCCCATGTCATCCCACGTTTGACGAACAAGGGATAGCGGAGAGGTGCAGAAAACTCGAGATAATTCAAATACCATTGAAAAAATTTGGTGGCAAGCATGAGCGAATCATTATTAGGCAACCGTCTCAGCAGAGGATAGATTTCAGGGAGGCTGAGCCGTTCCATCATGGCATTACCCGCGGTATATGGAGCCACAGGATCATCTTGCGCCATCTTGTTCTGTATCTGGCTGAAATAACTGAGATAGGCGGTTCCGAATACTGCAGCCATGTTGCATTGTGCCAACCGACGTTCGAAAGAGGTGAAGTGATGCTCGTCGGCAACGTTGTCCACCATACGTTGTTGAGCCGAATAGAGCGAGTCGGCAAAGTGGTGATAGGCTTCGATGTTGCCATCAAAGGAACGACAGAGGTTGAGCAGGTTGAGATAGTCGCTTCTGACTTTCAGCAGTCGTGCGACCTCTGCGGAATGTCCGCCTCTGTATTCGCAATCTGGTACATCACCATCATCAAAACATATCGTGATATCTAAAGTATCACCAGGACAGAGATAGAAAGGCACTTGTTGTTTGCCAATGTGTATTTCGCTTGTGTAAAGCCAGTTGAGGATAGGATGGTGCAACAATAGCCGCTTCTCAAACGCCCCATCTTCCCGTATCTCTGCTGTTGCTGTCTTCAACTCTCCCGTGAAGATGTCCGTCACCTGTGCCGTCAGATTCTGAAAGCCCATCGCCGGTGAATAGTCAACAATACGCCCACGGACAACTGCCGAATCTGTGCTGAAGAACGGCTCTTGTGCCTGCCCCGCCACTGCGAGGAGGGCGAGGAGGATGGTGATGATGGTATGCTTGTTCATATTCATTTCGGTTTGTCCGCATTATTGTTTTTATTGCAACACCTGATTGATTTCCTTCATCATGTCGTCAATATTCCTCCAGCCAACGAATGCGTGGTGGATGGTGCCGTCGGCATTGATGAGCACCCAAATGGGTACGCCACTTGTATTACATGGAAGTTGGCTGTGCAGAGACTGAAGTTGCTGCTTGGTCAAGCGGTAGTGGTCGCCGATGTAGTTGGAAATAAGACGCTGCCATGTGGCGTGGTCTGAGTTTTCGCTGGCGATGTTGACGAAGTGGATGCGGTCGGCAAGTTCTTTCTTTTTATCGTGCATTTCCTTGAAGGCTAATCGGCACGGGCCACAGGTGGTTTCCCAGAGGTCCAACAATACGGGCTTTCCTTTATAAGGTTTCAGGATAGCGGCAAGAATATCATCAGCATTGTCAGACATGGTACAAACGCGGGACATCCCCTGCTCGCTGACGAACGAGAGTTCCCGCTCCATCCGCTCGTTATAGTCCAACACATCCTGAGCTAGTTCTGGCAAGAATGTCAGTACGCTGTCTTTCTGTGCCTCGGTTAGCAGAAATCTCTGCGCTCCCATTTGTTCCAGGAATTTTGAGGCCAGATGACACTGCCGGTAGTCCGTAGGTAACTTTACGGGCTGGCTGACATACGAATCAACGAATGTTTCGGGCATGCTCCACATAACATAGCAGAGCACCGGATTGGCCCAAGGGTCATCCTTCATATAAACCTCCAAACGCTGTTTCAGTCGTGCTTTGAAAGCATCATACGCCTCGTCCGTATCAATGCCCGCATATTGGATGGACTGGCCACAGAAGGGCATCATCGCTCCCCATTCATAGCGGTTGACGGCCTTTGCAAACTCACGATACGCTTGACCTATTTCCCTGTCGTTGTCTATCAGTTCATTAACACGATGGTAAGTAGAGTCCAGATAATGGAAGTACCCCTGCTCGCTCTTCTCGGGCAATTCGTTTGCCAGTTGCCCCATGTTGCGTTTCGCTTCTATGTCGCGATAGATGGTCTCTGGATCGATGCCCTGTTCTGTGGCATAGACC
>JAFSNB010000019.1 GCA_017447625.1 Bacteroidaceae bacterium | reverse complement strand
TGAAATGGGACAAAGCGTTCCAGGTGTCAACTCTCTTAGGAATAAGAAAGACACCGCTAAAACAATGTAAACAAACAGGATTGTAAACCCGTATTGAAATTAAGAATATAAACTGTCAACCTAAATCAGTACACCTCATTTCAGCCCATTGTGATGGCGTTTTCCGTCCTAGGCCCAAGTTGAAATTGATGCTGGGAAAAATGCCATTTGCCCATGGTCAAAACCACTTTTGCCCAGCATCAAAGTGAAGTTACACCTTGATGCATTGGTGTTTGCACCTTGATGTATTGGCATTTACACCTCGATGTATTGGTGTTTGCACCTTGATGTATCGCGCGTCGATACCCTCTCCACTACACCTCGTAGATGTAGTTGAAGAGGGTTTCGTAGGAGGGGTGGATGCGGAAGCGGAGGTGGGAGCGTTCGTGGTGGCCGAGATGGCGGAAGATGTCGTCCTGGAGACTGTCGATGCGGGCGGCGAGGCGGCGTGCATCGACCTCACTCACACGGGCGCTCCACGGGTGATACCACTGATAGTAGTCGGGATTCAGGGGGCAGTAGTGCTGGCGTGCGTAATCCTCCTGTTTCTCGGCATCGACCCCCATAAGGTGGCGGAGGGAGGTCTTCATCAGTTTCAGGGCCAGCAGAGGTCGTCCGGAGCGGTTCAGCGTCTCGCCGATTTCTATGGCGTGGGCGGCGATGAAGCCGGGATTGTCCGAACGGAGCAGACGCCTGAGTGCGCTGTCATAGACCTCACGTGAGTAGTCGGGATTCAAGGCTACGATGCCTCGGTTCGGGGTGCAGCGGCAGAGGCTGCCAAGTGTGCGGCGCGCTGGCCGCTTTGTTGTTTTTGTCATAGGTCTTTCAATGAGCGATGGCAGGCGGCCGGATGTTGCAGACAAAAAGACGCAACAATCCTGTGACGCCACTCGGCGTGGCCTGCGGGATTGTTGCGTTGTATGATTTCTGGGGGCAAAGGAACAAAGTTTTCTCTAAACCACCAAATTTTTTTATATTAATGTACGCGAAACCAAAAATTAATGTTTAATTTGCACCCGAAAACAATAACTATATACATAAAAACAGATGAAAAAGACGTATAATAGGCCCGCAACGACGGCCGTTTGCCTGCAGGATGAACACCACATGCTCGCAGCAAGTGAATCGGGTGGATTAGGTGCAACAATAAGTGGATACGAGTCCGCTAACCCAAGCACAGACGGCGACGGATTTGAATGATTAATTATTCGACTTCGCTCATCAGTACGTCATAATGCTTAATGCATAATGCATAATTGGGCTGCGCGCAGCGATTTTTAAAACAACGGATTACACGGATTACACGGATTATTATTCAACATTAATTGCCATTAATTAACCCGTTAAATTATCATTAATGAAGAATTATATGAATCCATATATGGTAATTACATGTAAAAAAAGCTTGGAGATATAAAATACATTTTACATTCTGAATGACAATGAAGAAGATATATACAAAAGTGGCGGCGGGGCTGGGCGCTCTGGCTTGCCTGATGACAATGACAGCAGGACTCGCAGCCTGTTCCTCTGAGAATGAAGAACCAAAACAGGACGACGGACGCAAACTGCGCCAGCTCACCATAGAAAACGTGGCGCTGACCCGCGCTACACTTACAGACAACGGCTCTACTCTCGGAGCCGCATGGGAAGCTCGCGACAATGAAGCGACGTATCTGAATCTGAGTTCGTTGATTGCTGATGATTTACGCTACGGAAATCTCACCTCTTCTTCAAGTGCAGAATATTCAACTTTTACTGGAAGTGTCTATTGCGGTGGAGGAGACAAACTGGCATTGATTTATCCAACTGTGTCGCCTGCTGGTGTGGCTGGGGCTTTTACCATAAATCTAAGCGGGCAGACGGGTACGTTAAGCGACATTGCCCAACGTTATCACTATGTCTATGGCACAGACACGGTGACTTCTGTAACTGATGGTACAGCCACTGGCACAATAGAATCGATGAAGTCGTTGCTCGCTGTGTGCAAGTTCACGTTTAAAAACGGCGGGAGTACAATACCTGTGAAAAAGTTGGAGATTAGCTATTATCTCGGAGGATATTCTTCGGATTATCCTGGTTATGCCACAGTGAATGTATTGGATGATAAAAGAAATATTATAGAAAATGTGGTTGCTACACCTGAGGATCAAGAAAATTGGGAAAACCCACTCACCGTCACTCTCGGTACTGAGACCTCCGATGGCGTTTATGTAGCTTTGTTACCTTGCGGCTCAAGCTCGGAAAAGGTGACATTCTATTTTTCCGTTACTGGCAGCAACGGCACATATACCGGAACGGCAAATGCTTATCTGATTGCAGGCCGTTTCTATCCTGTAACAATCACGCTGACATAAGTTTAAAATGAGGATTTATCACACGAGATTTGTCGCAGACCCACGACCTTGGGAGTAATGCCCATAGATATATTCTCCATAAATTTAAGACATAAATTTTATCTCGTGGAAAAAGAACAATAACATTAATTGCCATTAATTAGTACGTTAATTTATCATTAATGGATAATTATATGGATAAATTTATGGTAATTACATTTGAAATATAACAAAAACATCACCCAGCGGTGAATCGTACATTTATTTGTAAATTCTGAAACTAAAATAAAAACTATATGAAGGCAAGACAAATCTTTAAGGTGTTGGCCACATTGCTAGTTGCTCTGGTGGCTGGGACGCAGTCTGTGTTTGGCGCTTGGGCCTACGAGTGGGAAAACGGCCCTGACACTGGCGGGGGCAAATACGTGTTCCGCAGCGAGAAGTCTTACATAAACGACTATCCCTCCTATAACGTCGGACGACTGAAGACTTTGCAGTTCTTCGATGTCTCGAAGGATCAGTTCGAATATCAGTTCAGCATCGGAGTTTATCCCACCTCTCTGGATCTTAATTATGCGCAGTTCGAAGGCGAGGTTTATGTGGTTTCGCCAGACGACGTGATGTACAAGTTAGCCACTTGGAACAAGTTTGAGACGCCTCTGTACAGCCAACAGGACTTGAAGCTGGATAACCGCTTCATGTACGGCCACATCGAGATGGGGGACGTTAAGGATGCGCATAATCTCCTTTTTATCTATAAGCCTACGAACGAGGCATTTACCTCCGGGTTGAAGCGTATCGTGTTCAAGACACGCTTCTATTACGACGACGGCAAGCAGCGGTGGGATTCCGGTTGGTTCCAGTATGAGAAGGACCTGGATTTATCCTCTGTCACCGAGAGCTCGCCTATGCCGAAACTTAATATCGAGTGGACTGAGTTCGGCGAAGTGGGCTGCAGGGCCAACGTGCCGGACAAGCGCGACAACAACGCATATCATGGCCAGTTTTGGGATGTGTTCGCCTTTTACAGCGACCGACACAACTACAGGAATGCTACAACCCCGTTCTTCAGATCCTTCAGCACAAAACCTGTTGGAAGAGGTGACATAAAGCCCAACCTGGACATCAGTCCGCGCGGCAACGGAACGATGGACCTGAGCTTCAACTTCAGGATGCTTGCGAGCTTCACCGTGCCGGTTTATATCCAATACAAAGGCGGCGTAACCTGTCCCGACGGCGAGGAGCTGACATATATCCTGCAGCCGAATGTGACCTATCTGCTGAGGCCGTTCACCCGCCCGCTGAATGTGCGTACGGAGTTCGACAAGTGGAAAAAGAAGGCGCTCGTCCGCTGGTCGCGCATGATGACATCGCCCGTGAGGGTCGGAACGGAGAATCAGGACGTAGAGTGCCGCACCGACGGTAAGTGGTATCTGATTCGCTACGAGCAGGGCACGTCGCGCCAGGACTACACGCTCGTGGCCTCTCTGGACGGCACCGAGACCAATCTGCAGGTTGTGGATTCAAGCATTGAGTACGACAAGAACTATGTCTATCGCGTGATCTTCCTGCCCGCGTTATTGAACGCGAAATACAGCGAGAATCTGGCCAACATACCCGGACAGACCGAGACTGAGAACGAATACAACCTCTGGAGCGAGGGGAGGGTAAGTTCGAAGCTGGAGATGCCTATACGTCTGAGACAGGACCGCAAGGTCGAGTCGTCCGTGCATCTTGTCTGGGACTACTGCACCCAGCCCACCGGCAGCAACTGGACTATAGAGTACAGTCCTGTGGGAAAGAACGAGTGGCGTGTGATGGACAGCAGCCTGCAGGTGGATCCCGACAAGGCTCAGGTGAGCTACGACGCCGAAGGCACCGTGTGCGACCTGATGGACTACCGCGTGAAGACCACCTACATGAACCGTGACCACTACTCGAACACCATCACCGGAAATCTGCCCGCAGGCAGCTACATAAGCGAGGTGAAGGCCACCACAGGCACGGAGGAGAAGAACGTGATAGTGAAGTGGAAGGTGGCGCGAGCCGACATGAACAACGAGATCTACTACCGTGTGCTGCGCCGGCCCATAGGCAGCGACGAGTGGACGGTAATCACCGAAGATGTCCACGGCACGGCTTCAGAATACACCTATATAGACGACCGCGTGATGGCCGGCTCCTACTACGAATACACAGTGGAGGCCTACGGCGCCAAGTGCGACGAGCAGCTGGTGAAGACCGACGAGCAGACCACTCCCGGATTCTCGCAGGCACGAGGCACGATTACCGGCCACATCTCCTTCGGCTCCGGAACGGCCGTGAGGAACGTGCAGGTGAATCTGGTGAAGACCACCACAGACGAGGCCACCGACCAGCCTCAGTTCCTCTCACGATTTATCGAGGGACCCGGCCAGGGCCTGCAGTGGACGGCCGACTCAGCCAAGTATGCCGGCCTGCTGAACGGCAATCAGGAGATGACCATCCAGATGTGGGTGCGTCCGCAGGAGACCGAGGGCAAGTCCTACCGCCCGCTGTTCGTGCTGGACGGCGCACTTGAGGTAGGCGTGCAGACAGAAAACGGGCGCGACTACAGCCTCTGTGTCTATGACGGTTCGAAGGCAGACAACACTTACCTTAGCTTCGCCGAGCTGACCTTTGCCAAAAACGATTTCACCCACGTGGCCGCAAGCTACGCGAAAGGCAACTGGACTCTGTACACGGGCGAGGGACGTGACACTCTGCTGCACAGCAAGACCATCAGTTGCGCGAAACAGACGTGGAAGGCTATTCCCGACGTGATGAGCGGGCGGCCCACATTCAGCGTAGGCGGCAGCAACACCATCTCAAACGAGTCCGGCATTATAGACAAGAAACCGTTCGAGGGCTTCGTTGATGATATCCGCATCTGGAACCGCGCCCTCTCGGAGGAGAAGATTCTGGCCAACTACAAGCGCATCCTCGGCGGAACGGAAGAGGGACTCATACTTTACTGGCCGCTGGACGAGGGCATCAACGTGAAGAAATATGCCTTCGACGTATCCTGTCAGGACGGCCTCTTCCAGCTGAACCACCCGGAGGTGGGCGTGAACGCCCTGCCGTCGGCCATCGTGCCCAAGGAGCTGGGTCTCTACGGTGTGACCGACGACGCCGGCGACTATATCATTCGCGGAATACCCTTCCAGCAGGGTGGCACGAACTACAAGGTAGTGCCTATGCTGGGAATCCACGAGTTCAACCCCAACAGCCGCTCGATGTTCATCAGCCCCACATCGCTGACGGCCAACAACATCGACTACGAGGATGTCAGTGCCTTCCCGATGACAGGCCATATCTACTATGCCGGAACGAATATTCCCGCCGAGGGCATTCCAATGTATGTAGATGGACTCGTGCAGTCGAAGGACGGCAAGTTCTGCCAGACGGATGCCAGCGGCTACTACGAGATCAGCGTGCCTATAGGCAAGCACTTTGTTGAGGCCAAGCTGGACGGTCACAAGATGGTTGCCGGCGGACGGTTCCCGCTCACAGGCACATACAACTTCGACCGCGCCGTGAGCTGCGACTTTGCAGACTCCACGCTGGTGAACTTCGTGGGCCGTGTGGCAGGCGGCGAGCGCAACGACACGCTGGGCGTGGGCTTTGGAGCATCGAACAACAACATCGGTATAGCTACCATAACGCTGAAGCTGAACAACGAGTCATTCTCTTTCAACTGTCAGGACGACCACAGCACGGATGCCACCTCGACACGCTACTGGGAGAGCGACACCGCGAGCATCAACAGCCACGCGTGGACGGAAGCGGGTCTCGAATCCAAATACATAAAAATCCGCACCGACTCCGTCACGGGTGAGTTCTCGGCTCTGTTGCCGCCGCTGAAATACACCACCAAGAGCGTCACCATAGAAAACAACCGCGACGAGATATATTTCACCTCGCTCTCGACTGTTGACCTGACGCAGGCTCAGACACAACTCTCCGACTCGATAAAGGTGGTGAACGAGCAGAAGGACACCGTGCAGCTGAAATACAAGTACCACGCCAAGAAGGTGTACACCCACTATGCCAAACCACAGCTGGACATCACCGAGAAGGGTCACCCCAAGGGCGTCTATGGAATAAAGACAATCAGCTTCAAGGACGAGCTGAACCAGACAACCACGATAGACAATCTCTGGAGCACGGACGCCGAGGGCAAGCCCGTTTATGTGATGGAGTACCCCCTCTATAACATGAACGACGAGGTCACCTACCGGCTGTTCGGCTACGAGGCCTATTCCAATTACGACGGGGCGGAGGTGGTCACCGACTCAATCCCGCTGAAGAAGCAGAGCCTGAGACTGACCAACGAGATGAGCTCGGAGCAGACTGTGGTGTTCCTTGTCGAGGACGAGACTTCCGGCATCAAGCCCGGAGACATTCACGAACTGAAGGACAACCTGCTGGATCTGGACGTCAACGGCGAGAGCGAGCTGGTGTGGACTGTGGGCAAGCCGAATATCACGAGCCCCTTCACCCGCAGCCTGACTGTGTCTATGGAGCGCAAGAACCGCACCTACGTCGTGGCGAACCTCAACGCCGTGGTGCTGGGGTCGCTGCCCATTGGCAACAACTTCATAACCAAAGGACCGGACAAGGCTCTGTTCGTACTGCGAGACCCGCCCGGTGCCAAATCCTACACAACCCTGAAGAAGGGCGTCGTCACCACAAGAACCAAAATGCGTTCAGATCTGGCCTACGGCGACTACAAGATTGTGAACAACGTCATTGCGGGCGCCGATCTGAAATTCGGTGCCGGACTGGGTCTGATAGCCATAACGAGCAACACGGTAAAGAACCAGTTCGATTGGGGACCACACACCTCGTTTGACAAGGCGTGGGCCCACGACTCCACCTTCGTTACCACAGAAATAGAGTCTGTTTCCACCGGAGCAGCCTATCCCTACGTGGGAGCCAAGGGAGATGTCTATGTGGGCTACTCTACCAACTTCCTCATCGGGGCCTGCCGACAGCTACTGATCAAGCGTGACCCGGAGACTCAGAAATATGTGTTTGCTCTGGAAGAGGCCATGTCGCTGGATCAGGAGGTCTCCACTGCCTTCAAGTACTCTCAGTATGAGATTGAGACCGTGATGATACCGAAGTGGGAAGACCAACGCGCGAGCTTCCTCACGGAGGTGGCGGATCAGGCCACGGCCGATGCCTTCAAGAACACCGGCAGCAAAACCGTGTATCTGACCTGGCTCAAGAAGGGCGATGCGAACTACGGTCATGACGGCACCTACCGCCGCGTGCTGCCAGAGAAAGTGACGGAAGGCGAGCGAGACAGCGTCGAGTGGTGTAACATGCAGATTGACCGCTGGCAGAAAATAATAAAAGCTAACGAAGAGGATAAGGTGAATGCCATCAGCAAAGGGGATTTCGACAACCACTCCATTGACGGTGGCAGCAGCTACACCTATTCGAAAAAGAACAGTATCACCGAAGCCTACGACACCGCATACGTGTGGAAGATGGGATTGGTGCTCGGTGATCATTTCGGTTTCCACGCCAAGAATTTTGTAAGTGCCGGCATGATAGTGAACATGAATACTGAGACTGGCGGCGGAGTAAAGAACTCGGACGGCAAGAAGACAGAGAACTACACCGAGTGGGACTATGTCATAAATGAGGGCAACCGCGACACAGACCTCTCGTTCAATATCTACAAGAGCAAGGATCAAAAGAAAAGCGACATCTTCTACCTCTATGGCGGACAGACCTACAACCCATACGAAGGACCTGACTCCACACACTATTACAATAAGGGGACACCTCTCGGCAACGGTACAGAGCAGATGGAGCAGCCCACCATGAGTATAAGTCTGGACGGGAAGAACGCGTCGAAGACTATCACCGTAACCGACATTCCGGCCGGAGGTGAAATGAATCTGACGCTCCACTGCACGAACATGGCTCACGCTCACCAGGGCAAGGACTTTACCTATGATCTCATATTGATGGAATCAACCAATCAAAAGGGACTTCAGATTCTCATGGACGGTGTTCCCATCAACGGACGCTCGCTGCTGCTCGCACAAAACCAGACCGTCAAAAAGCAGATAACCATAAGGCAGACAGACGAGAGCGTTCTCGACTACGAGAGAGTAATGCTGCGTTTCTGCTCACAGTACCAGCCCCTGGACATCTATGACGACGTAACCATAAACGCACACTTCTCGCCGTCGTCGTCGCCTGTCGAACTGGCCGTCACGGAGCCTGTGCTGAACATCGAGACCATGGACCGCCAGAAGGGCAACGTGGAGCTGAAGCTGAAGAACTTCAACCGACAGTTCAAGGGTCTGAAATACATCGGCCTGCAATACCGCTACGAGGGCAACACACAGTGGAACACCCTGCACACATACGTGCTCAATAAGAAGGACTCCACCAGCGTTGAATTCAGCCTCCTGCCCCAGAAGAACGAGGTGAATCACCTCTATGACATGAAGAACGACAACATGTTCCCGCAGGGCAAATACCAGTTCCGTGCCTTCACCACAACGATGTACGGCGAGCAGCCTGTAAGCGTCTATTCCGACGAGGTGACGGTGGTTAAGGACAACGTGCGTCCGCGCAACCTCACCACACCCGCTCCCGCAAATGGCATCCTGCGCTACGGCGACGACCTGGTTGTTGAGTTCAACGAGGACATCGTTCCGGGTTATGTCTCCGACAAGAACGTCATAGTCACAGCCAAACTGAACAACCAGCCGGTTGAGCACGAGGTGTCCGTTCACCTGAGTCGCAGGGGCGGAGGTGCACACACCGAGAATCCCATATTCCTGAACGGCGACTTCTCCACCGACTTCTGGCTAAACCGCGAGGGCAACGGCACTGTGTTGCAGCTGGGAATGGGAAGCAACGTCTTCTCGCTCGGCTTCAACAACGGCCACGCAGAAATCCATCTTGCCGGAACAACTATGGTAAGCCGCGAGACGGTGCCGGAGAACGAGTGGACATTCTTCGCTCTCAGCTACAAGGCTGCAGACCACACGCTCTCGCTGCTGGCTCAGTACGGCGAGACAAACGTGAAGCTCTTTGACAATGAGCCCGTGCCCATTGACAACGCGAACGCCATCTACTACTCAGATGACAGTCGCCTCTACCTCGGACCCATCTCAGCCCGCATCCACGACCTGAGCCTTTACAAGGTCTATCGCGACGTCAAGGATGCCGCTGCTGCGAAGTACGAGACAAAGGACAATTATGTCTATGGTCTGACGAACTACTGGCCTATGAACGAGGGACACGGCGACTTGGTTGCAGACACACGCCACACGCACGACATCACACTCGAAGACTCGTGGGAACTGGAGAATACGAACTATTGCCTGCATACCAAAGGCGAAACCGTAGAAGCCGACATCTCACGCATCAACACCAGTCGCGGCGACAGCTATGCCATAGAACTGTGGGCAATGTCCAATCTGACTATAACGGGAGGAGAGACCATCTTCGAGACGGGCAGCAAACCTTCGAACCGCCTGCGTTTGTATTACAAAGCAAACAAGGACATCGTGCTTGAATACGGCGAGCAGAGTCAGACGGTGGCCAGTTACGAAGACTTCGCTAACCATTATGGAATGAACCACTTCGCCCTGAATGTGGTGCGCGGCCAGTCGGCCAGCTTCTACTACAACGGGAAGCGCACGGCTGTTATCGCCGAGAGTGAGGTGCCGCCATTTGAAGGTTCGAAGATGCTAATCGGACAGGGCCTCGACGGCTTCATCGATGAAATCCGCATCTGGAAGGCTACGCTCTCCGAGGACCGTCTGCTGTCGAACATGTACAACACAATAGACACCGCAGACGCCTACTCACGCGGACTCGTGGCCTACTATCCGTTTGAGAAGCCCGGTACAGTCAACGGCGTTTCCACCATGGTTCCGACGCTGGAGAATATGGCACCGCGCACCGCCGCCAGCACGGGTGCAGCCGATGTGCTCGCAGGGGCTGTCAGCGAGAACACTTTCATATCCACACAAGCCCCGCTGAAGAATGCCCCCGTGGAGAGCCGCATCATAGCCAAGCCCGTGGCCTCTGAGCGCAAGCTGGTAATCCGGATCGAAGAGGGCGGTGGAGTGGAAGCCCGCGACATTGAGGGCACAACGCTCAACATCACCGTGGATAAAATCTACGACAAGAACGGCAACCCGTCGGCTCCGATACGCTGGACTTCCTACGTGCAGTTGAACACCCTGAAATGGACCAAGGACTCCGTGAACGTAATCAAACAGTACGGCGACGCCTACACCTTCGACGTGAACATCGAGAACCGCAGCGGTAACACAGAGTACTATACATTATATAATATGCCGCAATGGCTGACTCTCGTAGATAGCGAGCGCTCGGACGACGTAGCTCCGCTCACGACCAAGACCCTGCGCTTCAGCGTGAATCCGCTCGTGGCCGTCGGCAACTACGACGTGACCATCGGTCTGCAGGGCAACAACGAGATTCTCGAACCCCTGCGCATCGTCATGAAGGTGAGCGGCGAGGCTCCGACCTGGGCTTTCGACCCGAGCAAGTACGAGAACACGATGAGCATCGTAGGCCAGGTCTATGTCAACGGCATCCTGATGGGCAACAGCGAGAGCTGCCTGGCTGCCTTCATTGGCGACGAGTGCCGCGGTATAGCCCATCTGGAGCAGATTCGCGGCGCCGCATACGTGGCAATGAGCGTCTATGGCAACGCTCAGCAAGAGGTGAACGGCGTGATGCGCGATCTGGACAAGGGCCAGCCCCTGACCTTCCGCATCTGGGATGCCACCACCGGCGTTGCTTACACCAACGTGATTGTAAGCCTCAATAATACTCAGGGCGAATCCCCGCTCTCTCTGCCCAGCTCGCAGCTGTACTTCGACCCCGTGGAGAGCTACGGCGATTTCGACCACCCGGTAATCTTCGCCAAGAGCAACCATGTAGAGCAGAGACTTACCGTCAAGACGGGCTGGAACTGGCTCTCGCTGGCCGTCGAGCCTGCTAACACGAAGACCTCTGCCGTCTTCAAGGACCTCTCCTCGTGGAACGTCCGCGTGAAGGATCAGCACACAGGCTCCTCCTACTGCAACGGAACCTATTGGGCCGGCGTTCTCAAGAACGTACACTCTAACACCATGTACAAGATGCTTCTGAGCCGACTCCCGGAGAGCAAGGAACTGCCGGCACAGCTGCCCGTATCTGGTGAGCAGGTGAAACTCTATGAGACTCCTGTTGTCCTCCATGACGGATGGAACTGGATTGCCTATCTGCCCACAACGACGATGACTCTTGACCAGGCTCTGGCGGGAGCCGACCCGCAGATCGGTGACCAGGTGAAGTCGCAGAAGGGCTTTGCTTACTACGGTCCCTACGGCTGGGAGGGCAACCTCAAGGCCTTGGAGAACGGCAAGGGCTACCTCTACCACAGTCTGGAGAAGAAGATCAAGGAGTTCGTCTATCCGACTCTCACCACCGGCTCCGGCCGCGAGGTCAAGGGAGAAAAGGGTCAAGACAGTCAATGGTCAGGCTCTCTCCTCCCCACGGGGGGAGTCGGAGAGGGGCCCTTGTACTTCTCGCCCGTGGATCCCACTACCTATCCCGACAATATGTCTATGGTGATAATGCTGACGAACGGCGGAGAGGCTGTGCTGAACGCCGAGATCGCGGCTTATGTCGGAGACGAATGCCGGGGAGCTGCCACCGTAACCGACGACCTCTATTATCTGCTTATTGCAGGCGAGGGTAGTGGTCAGCCTATGGAACTCCGAGTCTCTGTCGGCGGCGCTGCAGCCGTCACCGTATGTGACACCCTCACCTACAGCAGCGACGGCAACATCGGCACCCCGTGGGAACCCTTCGTCATTGATCTCGCCGCTGCCAACGGCATAAAGACAATAGACGGAGGACAAGGTTCAATGGTCAATGGCCAAGGTTCAATGACCAAAGACCAATGGTACACCCTCCAGGGCATCTCCCTCGGCACCGCCCGACCCACTCACCCCGGCGTCTATATCTTCAATGGCCAGAAGGTCGTGGTAAGAAGCAGAAAGGTGACAGTTGACCACAACTAATTTTGCACTTTTCTGGATAAATCCTTTGTCAATTAACCATAAAGCTTTACTTTTGCGGCGTGAGAGCTATAATCTCACGCCGTTCTTATTCATTAGAGGCGATTTCCTTCGGCTCCTAGTATGACACGAACGGAATACCCGATGAAGATACATATTTTTATTATACTTGTGTTATGAGAATAATTTGCTCTTTTGTTTTAGCATTTGCTGTATCGTTGGGATATGCTCAATCGTCATTGTCAAAGGTTGATAGCCGCATGATGATTAATGTTAGACAATTGCAGAAGCAAGGGTGGCGAACACTTCCAAACGAAGGAACGCTCAAAGAGCAATTATCAAACTTGTCATCTACCTTGTTTGAAAAAGATGATTATGGCTTTAGCAAATGGATTATAAAAGATGGAGAAGCCTCAGCTCAGTCTGACTCTATAGCATTTATGTTGGCGGAACAGGATGCAAAAAGGAAATATTCTAATAATCTTGTTTTTGTTTTGGATAGCGTTTATCATCATGTGATAGCATATGGCAACAACGAGAAAGCTATTACTTTATGTAAAGATTTAAAGAGATTATGGATGTTATCAGGACATCAGCCCCGAACTTCTATTTCTCAATTGCGCTTTGTTTGTATGATGAGAATATATCGTAAATTGAGTAATAATATGATTGAGTGCAAGGCCTATTATGCCTACCCTAAACATCAGTTTATCGACTTTGTACAGAGGATTATAGATGAAGAAATAGATAAATCTAATTACTCTGAAGAAGTGGGTGTTATAAAAGATAGATATATTTATCCATTACTGCCTGATATAATAGAAGCAATAGGATTCTAAAACTATTAAATAGTCTCAAGTCAGCAATATTAATTGGCGTTATGCCATTTTTCTTTCCTTTTTCTTTGCCATTTTCAAACTAAACCTTAACTTTGCGGCGTCCTTTTCAAGAAACGGATGCATTTGAGGGTATAGCGATACCTGAATCATGCAGAAGCGGATGGGTGGGACACATATATCGACGAAAGCGTTTTCTGCGCTTTGTTCTTTGGCACTACAGAACTTCGCAAACTCTATCCTTGCCTTAAAGCAAAGCAACGTGGAGACGTTCATGGGTATGTGATATGCAGCCCTCACTATACCTTATTATTAATATATAAGGCCAATAGAGAGGTGTTGGTGTGTATATACATACAGCGTGGGCTTCTGCATTGTTGCTTGTCCCTAGGCAAGATGGCAATGCGAAGGCCGTGTAGTGCGGGACGAGTAACAGGACTAGACTCCCGCGCTTTTTGTATATATGGGGAAGAGAAATCTGTTATTTAACCTGTTTGGCCAAACGTCGGGGAGCACGTTGTGGCGCTATTATTGCAAAGTATATGAAGCATCATCTATTTCTACTGCTCCTCATGGCTGTGCCCTCTATGATGATGGCTCAGCATGTCACACGAGGCCAAGTGGTTGACCGTTATGGCAACCCAATCTCCGGAGCGCGTATTACAGGACGCGGTACCACAAAAACAGCGACATCAACAATGGATGGCTCATTTTCCCTTGAAACGCTTCAACCGATTAGCCGGATTGAAGTGAATGCTATCGGAAAGGCCCCAGCCATAAAGCGAATAAACAAAAAAGGAGACACACGCATACAGCTTAAAGATTTGCGTTATTGGAACTCAAAAGCAGGATGGCGATACTATTTGGCCGCACAATGCGCCCTCATTTCCAAGGACTCTAAAGACATACCCTTGGGACTTATGTTTGGAATGACAAAAGACCGTTGGGGATTCTACGTAAGGGGCTTATTTAGCGGAATGCCAAATTACGATATAGCATTTAAATCAGACGATAATTATAGTTATTCCAGTACTGAGCCGGATCCAATTTATGCTGCAACAAAATACAAGACAGGTTTTTGGCAGGCAAGTACTGGCGCGATGTTCCGTCCAGTAGGTCCTTGGTATATCTATTTAGGCAGCGGCTTTATGGGACGAAGAATAACATTCACATCCGGAAATACCGATTACATGAACTATGACAGAAGCTCTGGTGGTATGGCCTTCGAAATTGGCAGCATAGTAAACTTGAAATATATATCACTAAATCTGGGAATGACAATATTACAAGGATTTGAAATGTTTGGTAATGGAAAGAATGACGAGACGTTCGGCACAATCCACTTTGGAATTGGATATATGTTCTAACTATAAAATACAAACGTTATGAAAAAAATACAGATAATATTACTGCTGATAGGTGCAATAGTAATAAGCGGATGCTTCGGTGAAGACTTGAGTGAACTGAAACGAATTGTGGAAATCAATAACAAAAAGGAACCAGAGCCTGAACCTGGACCAGAGCCTGAACCTGAACCAGAGCCTGAACCTGAACCTGAACCAGTTGTAGATGATTATGAGTTCGTTGATTTAGGACTAAGCGTCAAATGGGCCAATAAGAATTTAGGAGCCGCGGACACAGACTCCTTGGGAAATGAATATAATCTGGTTAATAAAGATGGGGTGAAAGCACAGAACGTTGATATTTCGGGCACGTTATACGATCCCGCCTATACACTTAACAACGCTATGCGACTTCCGACACGCGCTCAATGGAATGAATTGGGAAATTGCACTTGGAAATATGAAGCACTTGGCTCACATTTTGGATTCCGTGTTACCGGGTCAAATGGGAATTCTATTTTCTTTCCTATGGACCCCAATGATCTATCTAGAACAGTTTTCGATTATTGGACAGGAGATTATTATCAATATAAATATAATAGTGAAAAATATTATTATTTTAGGATTAGTTATTCATCAGGTAGTGTGTATACATCCAGCTATGAAATTTCTTCTTCTACTTATCTTTATGTTCGTCCCGTACAAACCAAATAATATTTTTCAGTTAAGTAGGTGAACAATAATAGTTATATGTATTTTATGTTCTATTTGGATGCAGATTTCACTTCTTTCTGAAGGAGCGTAGCGGGCTACGTGACAGAGGTAAGGAGGGAAAGATATGCCAAAGAGACAGAAAAGGCATAACGTCACCTACCATTACAAATATAGTTAAATATTTTTATTCACTTACTTATGAAACGAAACTTTTATATTATATTGATTGGAGTGGCGTTACTTACGTCCACTATTCCAGCCTATGCCCAGCTCACCCCTAAAGTCCCGACCACCAAGGCCGCGCTTAAGGCATTAGAAAACAATGCAAAAAACGGCGATTTACAGGCACAGTATGAACTTGGATACTGTTATTTGAATGGCATTAAGAATCTGCAAAGCCAGAAAGTGGGCGCAGGAAAGAAACTGATTAAGGCTGCTGCGGATGCAGGACATGCAGATGCATGCCGTCTGATGTACAAGATAGACCCTATGCATTATGAGGAGTACAGGCAAGCAGCGACTCAAAAATATAGAGCATTGGCTAATGACAAGAAAGCTGGGACAGTCCAGCGTGCTGAGGCACTCTATTGCCTTGCCGACCTGTATAGTAACGAACCGCACACATGCCTGCGATACCTGCGGACAGCACAACAATTTGGCAACTCGGCTGCAAATGCGGACCTTGAGGCGATGTATCAAAACCATTACTCACGTGAAGTGGGAGACTATAATAACTGGATTGCCAGCCTACGGCCATTTGAGGAATTCATTAACGTCAACCCGGTACGGGAAGATACTGTTCATCTCGTTTTCAATAGTGACGTGGATTACAACATTCCTGTCACAAAGGGTGGAAAGAATGATAATACTGTGGCTATTGTAATAGGTAATCAACTGTACCAGCACATGCCTACCGTTGAATATGCTATGCAAGATGCAAAAAAAGTGGCAGAGTACTGCGAAAAAACGCTTGGGATACCCCATCGGCAGATACTTTATCTGCCAAATGCCACATACGGAGCAATAAGAAATCTTATGAAAAACAACCTCCCCAATATTGCCTCTGCTTTCGACGGTGAAATCAAACTTATCTTCTACTATGCTGGTCATGGCACACCAGGCGAGGACAAAGACAAACGAGACGATGCATTCATAATCCCTACTGATGCCGAAAATGCTCAGAGCACCTCGCTTTACAGCACAAGCGAATTGTTTGCAGATCTCCAACAAACTGGAGCTAACCAAATAACAGTATTTATGGATGCTTGCTTTACTGGTACAGACCGAAGCGGACAAAGTATCTACAGCGGTAGCCGAATCGTGGTCAAAAAGCCAAAGATTGGTCCGAAAGGCAATATGGTTGTGTTCTCATCTACTGATGCCAACCAATCTGCTTGGCCGCTGAGGGCTCAAAATCACGGACTCTTTACATACTATCTTTTGAAACAATTGCAAGAGACACAAGGAGACGTATCGCTGGAACAGCTGTGGCAGGCAGTGCAGCGTAATGTAAAACGAGAAGCTGCATTGGAAATGCATAAACAAACGCCAACATACGAGAGCAGCCCAATTGTGGGAGATGCTTGGAAGACATGGAAACTGAATAATTAGCCCCCGGTATGAAACGCGGAATCATCATTGGCTTATTATTGGGAGGACTCTTTACCGCTTCTGTATCTGCCCAGAAAGAGAAGAAGATAGAGGGAACATATACCTACGTATATACCTCTGCAATATCTCTGAAACAGGCTCAGAACGAAGCCGAAGAGAAAGCAAAAGAAGAAGCCATCAAGAATGCTTTTCCGGGTACAATTATGGCGCAAACTAACACCATAATTGAGAGTAAGGCCACTAACTCACGACGCACGAAGGAATACAGCAAATTCTATTCCACAGGTGTTAGCGAATACAAAGGCGAATGGATTAGTGACCTGCAAGCCCCAACCTTCACAGAACCACAACAGGATGGAATCGGCAACTGGTTCATCACTTGCAACGTAAAAGGACTGGCAAGAGAGGTGACGTGGAATCGTCCTGAATTCCAATGGCAGTTGATGCGTAACCACGTAGAGGAGCGTTCAGCCGCCTGCGAATTCAAGAATGGTGACGAGCTGTTTATGACTTTTAAAGCGCCAAGTGACGGATACCTCGTTGTATTCCTTACCGACGAGTTGGGAATGGCTTACAGCCTTGTACCGAACGCAGGCGACCCGAAAGGCAGCTATCCTGTACGCGGAGGACAACGTTATGTGTTCTTTTCAGATAAGCATAACAACCAAGATGGAGCTATGCCAACAGATCCTCTTCTGACAATGGCTTTAGATGAAACGGACTACAATCAGGTTTATGTGTTTTTCTCCCCGAATCCCATAACCCGTCCTGTGCTAACCAAGGGCGGCAATGTGTGGGTACATGGGGAAAGTGTGGAGGTTCCTGACTATTTGGAATATGCGCAGTTCCAAAAGTGGCAGCAACGTTTGCTCAGCCGTGACAAAAGCCTGCAACGGGAAAAGAGAATGATAAGTATCAGCCGAAAGTAACGCCGCAAAAAAAGGATGTAAAAGGGCTTCTGCCTCTGCCTTGCTGCTCCGAGAGAGCAATAATTGACAGTAAAGGCCAGTTTAAGCAGTATAAGAGTTTAAGGACTTAAGACAGTTTAGCAAAGAGGCTGGGTGTAGTGCTTAGTCTCTTTGCGTTTCTTAGCACATGTATCTTGTATAATTCCCATTTTATCCACTTTCCTGAAAAAAATTGGTGGTTTAGGTTAAAGTCTGTATTTTTGTCCCCAGAATCATAGAAAACGACGATTATGGCAACTAAAACCGTAAGAAGACGCAAAAACGAACACCCAATGAGTTATTATTGGGGGCTAGTGCAAGATATGGATGACAGTCAAAAACTGGAACTGATAATGATGTTGGCAGAAAGTGTAAAACCAACGGTGGCTGTGCCTCCAATGAAGCGTTACACCATGGAGGAATTTGATGCTTTGATTGACGCTGGTGAGGCTGACATCGCAGCAGGAAGAGTTATTGATGATGAAGATATGTGGCACGATTTGGATGAGGAACAGGAAGAATTAGAAATGGCCGAATCAGTATGAGAGTGAAATGGGCTGGCAACCTCTTTGCCCAAGGTTGACAAGTTGTTGGGCCTTGGGGCAAAATGCTTTTGATACTGGGGTAAAATGCAAAAGACCTTGAAGGGAAAATAAATTACCGACGTGGTTTCTTGGATTCTCGGCCTGAATTTAATAATCCTCGGCGTGGATTATTAAATCCGTGGCTTGGTTTTATATTCCTTCATAAGTTGGAATCAACCTCTCTTACCTCTCATTTCACGGTGCAAAGATACAACTTTTATTTCAAAGAAAAAAGGAAAAGAGAAGAAAATAAAAGAGAAAAAGAGATTTCAAAGAAAAGATTTTCAGATAAAAGCTTACTATTTGTTGTTTGCAACTGAGTTGCACGCATATTGCCGTACCTTTGCCCCCGAAATCAAAAACAAACACGTTATGTCACATCATCATCACGAACATGAATGTTGCTCAAAAGAGCATAAACATGAGCACCATCATGAGCATCACCACGAGCCCCACCACGAGCCCCACCACGAGCATGGGGGACTGAAGGGGCAGGTGGCGCTGATTGCAGTTACGGCTGTGCTGCTTGCAGTTGCTGTCTGGATAGAACATCAGTATGAACTGGCCACATGGCAACTGCTGCTGGTGTATTTGGTGCCTTATCTCCTAATAGGTCACGAGACTCTGAAAGAGGCGGCCGAGGGAATTGCCGGCGGAGATGCCTTCAACGAACATTTTCTGATGTCGGTGGCCACGCTGGGCGCACTAGCCATCGGCTTTATGCCAGGGGCAGAAACGGAGTTCCCCGAGGCTGTGTTTGTAATGCTTTTCTTCCAGATCGGAGAACTCTTCGAGGGCTATGCCGAGGGGAAGAGCCGCGACAGCATAGCCCATCTGATGAATATACGTCCCGACGTGGCCAATGTGGAGCGCGGAGGTAACGTAGAGAGCGTTAGTCCTGAGAGCGTCGGGGTGGGGGAGACCATCGTAATCCGTCCGGGCGAGCGCGTGCCGTTGGACGGTGTGGTAATCGAGGGAGCCTCGAGCTTGAACACTATGGCGCTTACGGGTGAGAGTCTGCCGCGCGAGGTGGCCGTTGAGGACGAGGTTATTTCCGGCTGCGTGAACCTGTCCGGTGTGCTACGTGTGCGAACGACTAAGGCGTTCGGCGAAAGCACTGTGGCAAAGATAATCAGTCTGGTAGAAAACGCCTCAGAACACAAGTCGCAGAGCGAGACGTTCATCACCCGCTTCGCCCGCGTCTATACTCCGATTGTGGTGTTTGCCGCCATCGCCCTTGCCATCCTGCCCCCGTTGTGGTTAATGTTCAATGGTCAATGTTCAATGTTCAATGGTCAATGGCCCATTTGGATTCACCGCGCTTTGATATTCCTCGTTGTCTCGTGTCCGTGTGCGCTTGTGATATCGGTGCCGTTGACGTTTTTCGGCGGCATAGGCGGAGCCTCGCGCAGAGGCATACTGGTCAAGGGGGCCAATTATATGGATGTGCTGGCGAAGATTGGCACCGTGGTGTTCGACAAGACCGGGACGCTGACCCACGGACAGTTTGCCGTGACTGCCGTTCACCCCAGCCGCTACGACGCTCATCATCTATTGCATCTGGCTGCTCATGTAGAACATTTCTCCACGCACCCAATAGGCGCTGCCCTGCGCAACGCTTATCCCGACGAGGCCACAGACGGTTGCTCAATCTCCGATATTGAGGAGATTGCGGGTCATGGTATCAAGGCGGTGGTGGGGATTAAAGAGAGTAATGAGAAAAGAGAAGAAGAGAAAAAAGTGGTGGTTTGCGTGGGCAACAGAAAGATGATGGAAAGTGTGGGGGCACAGCTCACGGAGTGCGGACACGAAGATCACGGCACCGTAATCCATGTTGCCATCGACGGCGAATACGCCGGACATATCGTGATTAACGACACGGTGAAGGAGGACAGCGCAGAGGCCGTTCGCGCGCTGAAGTCGTTAGGCGTGAAGAAAACGGTTATGCTCACGGGTGACCGTCAGGAAGTGGCAGAGCGAGTGGCCGCAGAACTAGGCATCGACGAATTCCATGCAGAACTCCTCCCTGCCGACAAAGTAGCAATCTTAGACAAGATTTCGCTCCCTCCCTCACAGGGAGGGCGGGGGGAGAGTCCCTCTATGGCTTTCGTCGGCGACGGCATAAACGACGCTCCCGTGCTGGCGCGTGCAGATGTGGGAATCGCTATGGGTGGGCTGGGCTCGGACGCAGCAATCGAGGCCGCCGATGTGGTGCTGATGGACGACAAACCGACAAAAATAGCCACAGCAATCAGCATCGCTCGTCGCACCATAGCCATTGCACGTCAGAACGTAGTGTTTGCCATCGGCGTGAAGGTGGCTGTACTCATCCTCGCAGCCTTCGGAGTGGCCACGATGTGGATGGCTGTGTTCGCAGATGTTGGAGTAACAGTTCTCGCCGTGCTTAATGCGATGCGGGCGTTGAGGGCTTAACGGTAAATAAATCTTCGTGTGCAGTGATGTATCGTTCTATAGCAGCGGAATAGTCCTCCTCGTTCTCCACGAACTCATCGTCGAGGTCGTCGAATTCGGGGTACTGCTCAAAGAGCGCCATGAACTCGTCATCGGTGCAGTCGCGGGTCAGCTCTTCGCCATATTTCTCGAAGAGCTTGCGCCCTTTGTAAATCAGATTGGAGAGGTCGTGAAGGACCTCTTCGTCGTCTGTACCTTTGCCCCAGAGACGAATGGCTTTAGCAAAGGGGTTGAGGAAGATAAAGGGGCCGAGCCCGTTGTGAATGAGTTGTATAAAACCGCCGTCCATAACCTCCTCGTGCAACATTGTGTATGCGAGCAGAGTAATCTGGTCTGACGTTAGGCTCGGCATCGTCTGTGCATCTAATGTGCCCCCGATGCTGTCAAGTATTTGGCGGGAAGTTATGAATGGATCCATGAGGATAGGTTAAAAGGTTAAAAAGTTAAAAGGTTAAAGCGGCCTGTTCTTTGTCGTTATTACGTTATACCGTTATATCGTTATTACGTTGGGCCGCAAACTCAGTCTTTCTGCGTCTGGCCTCCTCGATTGGAACTATTTCGGGGGAGGCGGTGTCTGCCTGATGGCGCATAGCCTCTTGCTCGGCCTTGAGAGAGGTGAAGGCCTCGTCGGATGTGGAGGGGTCAATGAAGCGAGCGGCAACTGGCACATTCTGACTTGCGTCGCGAACATGGATTACGGGGCCGCCATAGACAGGAGCGATGCGCAAGGCCGTGTGTAGCGGCGATGTGGTGGCTCCGCCGATAAGGACAGGAACGCTGATGTCGGCTTCACGCAGGGCTGCCACCACTCGCACCATCTCTTCGAGCGAGGGGGTGATTAGACCCGAAAGACCGATTACGTCCGGCTGCTCCTCGATGGCTCTCTGCACGATAGTCTCTGCGGGAACCATTACGCCGAGATCTATGACCTCGTATCCGTTGCAGGCCATGATGACGCTGACGATATTCTTTCCGATGTCGTGTACATCGCCCTTTACGGTGGCGAGCAGAACCTTGGGCTTGAGGACGTTGACAGTTGACTGTTTAGAGTAGACAGTTCTCTCCTTATTAATATTATTAATGTGTGGCTGAAGAATTTCCACCGCGCGTTTCATCGTACGGGCTGCCTTTACCACTTGTGGCAGGAACATCTTTCCCTCGCCGAAGAGCGTACCAACCTGCCGCATTCCGTCCATCAACGGTCCCTCGATTATTTCGAGCGGACTGGCATACTGCGTGAGCGCCTCTGCGAGGTCGGCTTCGAGAGTGCTTGTGTCGCCCGTGCGGATAGCGTGGAGGAGACCCACCCCCAAACCCCTCCCGTCAGGGAGGGGAGCTGGCCCCTCTCCGGCTCCCCCCGTGGGGGGGAGAGAAGAGTTGAGATTTGAGGGTTGAGAGTTGAGGGTGGGCGCTGTCAGCTGCATAAGCTGCTCAGTTGCATCTGGAGTGCGGTTGAGGATGGCATCCTCTATGATTTTGAGGCTGTCGGCGGGAATATCTGAGTAAGCCAGTGCGCTTGCGGGATTCACGATACCCATATCCATTCCGGCCCGGTTCGCGTGATAAAGGAACACGGCGTGCATCGCTTCGCGCAGCCAGTTGTTGCCACGGAAGGCGAAGGACAGGTTGCTGACTCCGCCGCTTACATGGGAGCCTGGCAGGTTCTCGCGAATCCAAGCGGTAGAGCGGATGAAATCGGCGGCGTATGCGTTGTGCTCTTCTATGCCGGTGGCGATGGCCAGTATGTTCGGGTCGAAGATAATGTCAGACGGCGGCATACCTACAACCTTCGTCAGCAGACTGTAGGCGCGGGCGCAGATGGCTGTGCGCCGTTCGAAGGTCGTGGCCTGCCCTTCTTCGTCAAACGCCATAACCACAACGGCGGCTCCGAGGCGGCGAATCTCGCGGGCGTGGCTGAGGAATACCTCTTCGCCCTCTTTCAGCGATATACTGTTCACGATGCCCTTACCCTGGATGCAACGCAGCGCGGCTCGGATTACCTCCCAATTGGAACTGTCAATCATAACCGGCACGCGGGCAATCTCCGGCTCGGAGGCCAGCAGGTTGAGGAAATGCGTCATTTCCTCGCGGGCATCGAGCAGGCCGTCGTCCATGTTGATGTCTATTATGCGAGCGCCATCGTCGATTTGCTTGCGTGCTATGGCGAGGGCTTCGTCGTAGTTTTTCTCTTTGATGAGGCGTAGGAACTTGCGCGAACCGGCCACGTTGCAGCGTTCACCAATTATAGTAAGCCCCTCTTCGGCTCCCCCCGTGGGGGGGAAAGAAGGCCCCTCTCCAACTCCCCCCGTGGGGGGGAGGGTAGTTGATCCGATCTCGAGTCTTTCCAGTCCGCTGAGCCACAGGTCTGACGAGGGCTGTGCGGGCTGATGAGGGGCCGCTTCGCGTGTGAGTGGTTCGAAGGCGGCTATGTGAGCGTCGGTTGTGCCGCAGCAACCGCCTATGATATTCACGAGCCCTTCGCGGGTGAATGCCCGCATGTCGCGGCGCATCGTCTCGGGCGTGTCGTCATATAACCCCAGCTGGTTTGGCAGACCGGCATTGGGATAGACGCTGATAAAATAGGGCGCTTCGGCGGCGAGCTGTCGCAGGGGAGCGAGCATCTCAGCGGCTCCGAACGAGCAGTTCAGGCCAACGCTCAAGATGTTTGCGTGGCTTACTGAGGCCAGAAATGCCTGTAAGGTCTGTCCGGAGAGTGTGCGGTAGGTCTTGTCCGCCACAGTTACGGACAACATTATTGGCACGCGGTGGCCAGCGACTTGCATCGCCTCTTCGGCGGCATAGAGCGCGGCTTTGGCGTTGAGCGTGTCGAATATGGTCTCTATGAGAAGTGCATCCACACCGCCCTCGATAAGTGCAGTCATCTGCTCCGTATAGGCATCGGCAAGGTCGTCGAAGGTGATGGCGCGAAGAGCGGGGTCACTCACGTCCGGACTCATGGACAGAGCCTTGTTGGTGGGTCCTACCGAACCGGCCACGAAACGGGGCTTCTCGGGATTCCTTTCTGTATATTCGTCGGCAAGTTCTCTGGCGATGGCAGCAGCGGCAAGGTTTATCTCGCGGCAGAACGGTTCACAATGGTAGTCAGCCATTGAGATGCGCTGGGCTGAGAAAGTGTTTGTCTCAATAATGTCTGCGCCGGCTTCCAGATAACGGCGATGAATGTCACGGATGATATCGGGGCGTGTCAGACTTAGCAGGTCGTTGTTTCCTGCCATCTGGCCGGGCAAGTCGCGGAAACGCTGGCCGCGGAAGTCATCTTCGCGCAGGCCGTAGCTCTGGATCATGGTGCCGAGCGCACCGTCTAAACGCAGAACACGTTGCCTTATGAGTTCAGAAAGGTCCAATAGCTTGAATTAGAAATTGTGCTTGAATTTGCGGTCTATCTCGCGGCGGTCTTCCTTCTCCTTGAGAGTCTCGCGTTTGTCGAAACTCTTCTTACCGCGTGCGAGGTGAATGTCCAGTTTGGCGCGTCCGTTCTCATCTATAAAAAGCAGGGTCGGGACGATGGTGAAACCCGGAGCCTTCTCTGCCTGCTGCAGTTTGTGGATCTCGCGACGGTTGAGCAGCAGCTTGCGGTCGCGTCGAGCCACGTGGTTGTTGTAGGAGCCGTAGTCATAGGGCGCGATGTGCATGTTCTTCACCCAGACCTCTCCGCCTATAATGATGCAATAGGTGTCAACCAAACTGGCCTTGCCCTGACGGATACTCTTTATCTCGGTACCCGTTAGAACCAGACCAGCTGTGAATTTGTCGAGAAGGAGATAGTCGAACTCAGCCTTCCTGTTCTTGATGTTGATGGTTTTGACCTTTTCCTTTGCCATACTTATCTTATATAAGTGCGAGGTCGCTGCAATAAATAATATTAATGTACGCGCGGGATTTACTCTTCCTCATCGAAGAAACCGCCTTCGCCACGCATCATCTGCTCCAACTCTATCGCTTCCTCTATTTGACGCTGTTTAAGCTCACGGCGGTAAGCAAGCATAAGGAGATAACCTATGGCAAGAAGGATAAGGATTATCTGCACGGGGCGTACGAAGATGTAATAGTAGGCGCTGTGCCTGTCGGTGGGACGGAGATCCTTCTCCTGCTTCTTGGAGAGGATTTTCTTCTTCTCCTCTTCCTTGGCTACAGTCTCGTCGATGACTTCGAAGAGCTGCTGTTCCTGGGCCCACGCTGCCTGAATCTGCTCTATCACCTCGTCCTTAGTGAGTTCCTCGGACATATAGCAGCAGGTGCCTTGCTGAGACACCAAAGCCACGGTTGGAGCGTCTGGGTTTTCTTCTTCACCTTCGTTTTCGACCTCAACTTTAGGAATGGGCTGAATTTCGCACTCGCTGATGGAAGCTATGATCTCGTCGTGATAGAGCTTGTCTGTGCTCTTGAGTGGGAACGTACCAATGCCGAAATACTTCCTGAAAAGCACTTCGGATCCTTCTGCTAAAGCCGGACATTCGGGGAGTGATATAGCTCTGAAATTGTGGTACGCCATGCACTTCTTTCTTGAAATCGGGCGCGAAGGTACTATATTTTTCCGAGATGACAAAAAAATGTGCTGTTTTATTTGGTAGTTTGACGAAAACAGCTTTACTTTGCACTCGAAAACAACAACAGACACATATTTACAATGAATACAAAGGCTAATTATTGGTGGTGGCAAAGCTCAAGATAAACATATCGTGAGAAGATTGCCGCGTACCAATGGGTTAGTACAGAGATAAAGGAGGCCAGTCGTTCTCGCGACCGGCCTCTTTCTTTAGGCCCCCTATAATCCCCCGGTGGGGGTTAAAAAGTTAAAAGGTTAAAATATTATTATTCACATATTTAAAAATTAAAGAACAATTATGAGCAAGCAGAAACGATTCTTCCTGACTGAGCAGGAAATCCCGACCGAGTGGTACAACATCCAGGCTGATATGGTAAACAAACCTCTTCCTCCCCTCAACCCGGCCACCAAGGAGCCGCTGAGCGCAGAAGACCTGTTTCCCATCTTTGCCGAAGAACTGGCACGTCAGGAGGTGAATCAGGTGGATCCGTGGATCCATATCCCCGAACCCGTACGAGACATGTATAAATACTATCGCTCCACGCCGCTGGTTCGCGCCTACGGTTTGGAAGAGGCTCTCGGCACACCCGCACACATCTATTTCAAGAACGAGAGCGTAAGCCCCGTGGGCAGTCATAAGCTGAATTCCGCGCTGCCTCAGGCCTATTACAACAAGATGCAAGGAGTAACGAATATCACCACGGAGACAGGTGCAGGACAATGGGGTGCAGCCCTCTCGTACGCCGCCAAGGTGTTCGGCCTGGAGTGCGCAGTATATCAGGTTAAGATTTCGTATAACCAGAAGCCTTATCGCCGCTCAATTATGCAGACGTTCGGCGCCACCGTGGAGGCTTCGCCCTCGATGTCCACCCGTGCCGGAAAAGACATCATCACCCGCGACCCGATGAACCAAGGCTCACTCGGCACCGCTATCTCTGAGGCCATCGAGCTGGCTATGCAGACTCCCAACTGTAAATACACGCTGGGATCGGTGCTCTCACACGTGGCTCTTCACCAGACTATAATCGGTCTTGAGGCTGAAAAGCAGATGGCTATGGCCGGCGAATATCCCGATATGGTGATTGCCTGTTTCGGCGGCGGCTCCAATTTCGGCGGTATCGCATTCCCCTTCATGCGTCACAACATAAAGGAAGGGAAGAAGACACGCTTCATCGCCGCCGAGCCCTCGTCCTGCCCGAAACTGACTCGCGGCCAGTTCCAGTATGACTTCGGCGACGAAGCCGGTTACACTCCGTTGCTGCCGATGTTCACTCTTGGCCACAACTTTATGCCCGCAAATATCCATGCAGGCGGTCTCCGCTACCATGGCGCAGGCGTGATTGTAAGCCAGTTGCTGAAGGACGGACTGATGGAAGCTGTAGATATCAAGCAGCTGGAGTCATTCGACGCCGGTGTTCTCTTTGCCCGTGCAGAGGGCATAATCCCCGCTCCCGAGAGCTGTCACGCCATCGCAGCTACCATTCGCGAGGCTAAGAAGTGCAAGGAGACGGGCGAGGAGAAGGTGATTCTCTTTAACCTCTCTGGTCACGGTCTCATTGACATGAGCGCTTACGACCAGTATCTGGCTGGTAACCTGCAGAACTACGAGGTTACTGACGAGGACGTTGCTCGCAACCTCTCCCAGCTGGAGCAGATTATATAAAGAATAGTAAAGGGCGCAACCAAAAAGTTGCGCCCTTGCTTTCTGTGAGCCGCTACACAGACTTGAACTGTGGACCCTTTCATTACGAATGAAATGCTCTACCACTGAGCTATAGCGGCGATTGCGGGAAACGTTCCCTGCGAAATCGGGCGCAAAGGTACTTCAACTTTGCGAATTACACAACTTATTGGATAGTTTTTTTCATTTTGTTCCCTTTTTTCTCCTTTCTTCTTTCTCTTTTATCGCTTTTTGCCTACCTTTGCGGCCAGTTTTAATCGTATAGGTAAGTCAGTTTCATGATAGAAATGAATCGCAAAAGGGTCTTAATCGCTGCAGCCATAATCTTGACATTGCTGCATCTGGTGCTGTTGTGGTGGGTTTGCAGCCTGTTTTTGTCCCCTTTTGAAATCGAGGAACCAACATATATATACATACGCCCGCAGGATACGGAAGACAGCGTGAAACAGATGTTGCGTACGGATGCCCACGCCTCGAACCTGCGCGGATGGAGCGTGGCTCGGATGGTTACCAACTACACGCCACGAACAGGACGATATGAGATTCTACCGGGAGAGTCGATGTGGAATGTCTATCGTAAACTGCAACGCGGACGGCAGACACCTGTGCGGCTTGTTCTGCCATCGCTGCGCTCCATGGACCGTCTGGCCTCGCTCATCGGGAGAACTCTGATGCCCGATTCGGCAGAAGTCGCCGCCTCGCTTCAAGACTCGCTCTTTACCTCCAGATACGGCTACACACCCGCCACGATTCCCGCTTTGTTTATCCCGAATACATACGAATTCTACTGGGACGTGACTCTCGACCAGTTGGCTGAACGTATGGCCAAAGAGAACAAACGCTTCTGGGAAGCCGAAGACCGCAACGCGAAAGCCCAACGCATGGGGATGTCGCACGAAGAGGTGGTGACTCTTGCCAGTATCGTGGATGAAGAGACAGCCAACAACGGTGAGAAGCCAATGATTGCAGGCATGTATCTGAACCGTCTTCGCATCGGGATGCTCCTTCAGGCCGACCCGACGGTGAAGTTCGCTGTCGGCGACCCGACCTTGCGCCGCATCCGGGGCAGTCATCTGAAAGTGGAGAGCCCGTATAACACTTACCTCAACAAAGGACTACCCCCCGGACCCATCCGTATCGCGTCTGTGGCTGGAATAGATGCCGTGCTGAACCACGTAAACCACGACTACATCTATATGTGCGCCAAAGAGGATTTCTCCGGCACTCACAACTTCGCTGCCACCTATGCCGAGCACCAAAAGAACGCTGCCCGCTACGTGAAAGCGCTGAATGAAAGAGGAATCAAATAATTCGTAATTCATAATTCATAATTATTCGACTTTGCTCATCAATACGTCATAATTAGGCTGCGCGCAGCATTTTACATTTTACATTTTACATTCTACATAATACATTATACATTTTTTCTACCGTGTCTTCAACCCTAAGATTTCAAGTTGTCGGGGAGGCGTTCAAGAAACACCCCATCGACGTGCCAACGCCCAAGGAGCGCCCTTCGGAGTTCTTTGCTAAATATGTGTTCAACCGCCAGAAAATGATGCAGTATCTGCCCGTTGATGTCTATCACAAGATGATTGACGTAATGGATAATAAGGCGACATTGGACATGGAGACAGCCGACGTCGTGGCGGATGCCATGAAACGCTGGGCTATGAGCCTCGGCGTCACACATATAACCCATTGGTTTCAGCCTCTTACCGAAGGTACAGCCGAGAAACACGACGGTTTCGTAGAGCACGACGGCAAGGGGGGAATGGTGGAAGAGTTCACCGGCAAGCAATTGGTGCAGCAGGAGCCGGATGCCAGTTCGTTTCCCAGCGGAGGCATCCGTTCTACATTCGAGGCCCGTGGCTACTCGGCTTGGGATCCTGCGTCGCCGGTGTTCGTAATGGGAGACACTCTGATGATTCCGACCGTTTTCATTGCTTATACCGGTGAGGCTTTGGATTACAAGGCTCCGCTGAAGAAGGCCTTGCACGCCGTGGATAAGGCCGCGGCGGATGTGGCTCGCTATTTCTACCCCGATGTGAGGAAGGTAAGCTCGAATCTCGGGTGGGAACAGGAGTATTTCCTTGTTGACGAAGACCTATACGCCGCCCGTCCTGACCTGCTTATGACAGGTCGAACTCTTATGGGTCACGACTCCGCCAAGAACCAGCAGATGGACGACCACTACTTTGGTTCTATACCCGAGCGTGTCGTTGCGTTCATGAGAGACTTGGAGATAAAGGCGCTGGAGCTGGGAATACCTTGTAAGACACGCCACAATGAGGTGGCACCTAACCAGTTCGAGCTGGCTCCTATTTTTGAGGAGACGAACCTCGCCGTGGATCACAACATGCTGATGATGTCGCTGATGAAGAAGGTGGCACGCAAGCACGGCTTCCGCTGTCTGCTCCATGAGAAGCCCTTTGCCGGCGTCAACGGATCTGGCAAGCACAACAACTGGAGTTTGACCACCGATACCGGTATTCTGCTTCACGCGCCGGGCAAGACACAACTGGACAACCTGCGTTTCATCACGTTTATAGTGGAGACGCTGATGGCGGTGTGGAAGCACAACGGTCTGCTGAAAGCCAGCATAGTAAGTGCAACAAACGCTCATCGACTTGGGGCCAACGAAGCACCGCCTGCCATCATATCCAGTTTCCTGGGCAAGCAACTGAGTGATGTACTGGAACATCTCGAACAGGCCGACGACAACGAGATATTGCTTTCCGGCAAACAGGAGATGCATCTCGGCATACCGCAGATTCCAGAGATTTTAGTGGACAACACCGACCGCAACCGCACTTCGCCCTTCGCCTTTACCGGTAACCGCTTCGAGTTCCGCGCCGTGGGTTCAGAAGCGAACTGCGCCAGCGCTATGATTGCGCTGAATGCTGCTGTGGCAGAAGCTCTCATCAGCTTCAAGGAGCGTGTGGATAAGAAGATAGCAGAGCTCTCAGGCAAGGCTGAGTTCACTAAAGGCGGGCACAGCGCCGTCTATCACGCCATCATCGAGGTGCTTCGCGAGGATATCAAGACCTGCAAGCCCATTCATTTCGACGGCAATGGATACAGCGAGGAGTGGAAACAGGAGGCTGCACGCCGCGGACTGGATGTAGAGGCTTCGTGTCCTCTGGTCATTGACCGTTATCTGGACGATGCCAGCGTGAAGATGTTCGCTCTGACAAAGGTGTTCAACCGCGCTGAACTGGAAGCCCGCAATGAAATCAAATGGGAGACTTATACGAAGAAGATTCAGATTGAGGCCCGCATCTTCGGCGACCTCTGCCTGAACCATATAATTCCCGTGGCCACACGTTATCAGAGCACTCTGATTGACAATGTCCACAAGTTGCATGAGATATTCGATGACGATACTGCGAAGTCGCTTTCGTGTGACAACATATCGCTCATAAAGCAGATATCTGAACACACCAGATACATAACCACTCACGTGAACAAACTTATCGACGCACGCCGCGTGGCTAACCGTATCGAGAGCGAGCGCGAGAAGGCTATCGCATACCACGATACGGTGGCTCCTCTACTGGAAGATATCCGCTATCATGTTGATAAGCTGGAACTTATCGTTGACGACGAACTCTGGCCTCTGCCTAAGTATCGCGAGATCCTTTTCATCAGATAATACGAATCCCTGCTGCGAGGCGGGGATTTCTGTTATTATGGAATAAGGACTTCGGGAAGTCTTGTTTACGGCACGAGAACTTTTTTGCCGTTGACGATGTAGATACCGGGGGCAAGGCCGCTTCGCCAGTTGTCGTATGTGGCACCGCGTTTGAGCATCACACCACGCAGGTCGAAGACCGTAAAGGAAGAACGACGGGTTTGGGCTGTCTCTATACCGACGGGAATAATAGGCACTTCGGGCAATTCCTCAGGCACCCATTCGGGGTCTTCTTCCTCCTCGTCGGAGATGTCGTATGGCGTTAGCGTGGCAAAGATGTATTCGGCACGCTGGCGCAGCCACCGTTTGGCGTTCTCGGCTGTAGTGTCATAATAGCGTCCGTCGCTCCACTTCGTTGCATTGTTCTCCAAGGAGGGCTTAGCATAATTGTAATAATCGCCGCAGTACTCGACGACCTCGTCGAGACTGTTTTCCATGAATCGCTTCCACGCTTTGTAGTAAG
Source organism: Bacteroidaceae bacterium (assembly GCA_017447625.1). Classification (GTDB taxonomy): domain Bacteria; phylum Bacteroidota; class Bacteroidia; order Bacteroidales; family Bacteroidaceae; genus Physcousia. The sequence goes on along the minus strand of JAFSNB010000019.1, from coordinate 36,845 downwards.
CTCTGTCAAGAGGCTCGCCGCAACGGCGCAGGTCGCGCCAGAACTGGTTCTTTTCCATACTCCGCACCTCGGTATAGGATGCCTCTATGTCTCCTTGGAAATAACTGCGATTAACCTCGTAGCCAAACGCCCAATCCAGATCCCACACGGGGCCGAATATGTACTTGCTCGACGAGTCTCGGTAGTCCGCCTTGTAGAGGAACGTGCTCTTCGGGTGCATTAACTCGAGGTTGTCTATCAGCTCGTTGGTAAGATAGAAGGCGGCATAGGCATCCACATCTATCAGGCTGGAAACGTCCGATTTGCTCTTTACAAATGCGGTCATCAGGTTAAAGTCGCTGGAAATCTCGTTTTGCGTCAGTAAGGTGCTGGTGGGGTCGCTGAAGTCCGGATCCTTGATGTTCACAGGCAGACTGTAATAGGAGTCGCGGAATTTGTATGTCTCGTCGTAGTAGGAATCCAGTTCTAACAGGGCGGCGACACTCTCGTCATCAACATCGATGCTGTTGCCGGCCAGTCCGACTTTCTCGGTGAAGATATAGCTGCCGCGATAACCGCCGTTGATGTACAACTCCACGGGGATTACGTGGTTCGCGCCTGCTGCTCCTGCCATCCGCGCCACTTTCATCCCGACGGCATTGGCCATCATCGAACCGCCGATGGCATTGGCCTGCAATACCCAGTTCTTGCCTTTGGTCAGACCGAACGGCTTCACCTTACTCTTGAATTTCAGACGATAGGGATTCTTGGCGTAGGGGTCAGAACTGTTCCAACTGCTGTTGCCGCGCCCTTTTATCTGCACGCTGTCTTGAATGCTGGGGAAGACATCTGCGCCGTCAATACTGATAGCGGCATTCAGGTAATAAGACTTGCTGCTTACCATTGCCCCGCCTTCAATGTTTATGTCTATGCGCGGTGTGGTGACAGCCCGGTCGGTAGGCCAGTCAATCACAACGGAATAGCGGTTACCGAAAGGTTCCCATTTCAGAGTGAGGTCGGGGTCTATTGGGTTGGTCGGATCTGATGGATCTGATGTATCAGATGGGTTTGTTGGGTCGTCGGGTTCCTCTGAGGACAAAATCACCCGCCACAAGGCGAACTCAGCCCATTGGATATAGTTAGATCTGTAATAGTTTGACAGCTGTTCAAATCGGAGATAGGTGTAATCGTCGCCGAGGTCGATAGTAGGGGAGCTGTAAGTGCCGGCTGCAGTGGTGGGGAGTCCGTCCTCATCAACGTGGAAGTCGCGAATAGCCTGCCATGTCGTGCCGTCAGTTCCGGCATAAAGGCGCAGGGCTGTGGTGTGGCGACCGTCGGTGTCGGAACGGTTTGTGTAGCTGAACTGGATATGATGCAGAGCTTCGGGCAGATGGACGTCAAGATACGGGCAACTGTCAGCCGGAAGCTTTTCGTAAGGTCCGCTGCCCCAAGTGCTGTGAAAGATGGTGCTGAGATTGCCGTCGAGCAGGTTCGCAGGATCTTCCTCGTAATTGCTGGGGGCGTTGGTTGAGAGCATATCGGCCGTGAGGGCTACGGGTTCACATTTTTCATCGGACTGAGGCTCTGGCTCTACGGGCTCTGGCTCTTCATCCTCTTCTTCCGGCTGGTCAATGGTCAGAACCCGATGTCCGGGATGACAAACCATATATGTTATTGTCTTGTCGAAGCGGTGGCGGCTGCGTTTGCTATGCTGACGCACTCCGTTCACATAGACAACAGCCACGGAGTCGGACAGCTGAAACGAGGGCGTGAGCCTTTTACCGATGCTCGGAACGGTGGCTGTGATGAGGCTGTCGCCAATGATTTCACATTGTACATCCGTATAGACATCGTCGTTAAACTTGTTGTTGAACTTGAATGATGTAAATGCCGGGGTTTTAGGCCTTTCTTGATTGTGTTTTTCTATGTGGGCGAGCGGATATTCATAGGCCTGCCCGTCGATTGTGGTTATAAATAAACCGTTGGAACTTGTCTCTACGGATGAAACTAACGCCGACGGAAATGCATCCACACATCCGTTTATTAGGGTCACGAAAAGAGTGTCCTTAGGACTCGGATTATCCTCTTCTTTAGCCGTCGCCGAAAGGCAAAAGGAGAATGTCATAAAAAACAGCAAAGAGAAGCGTATTAGTTGTTTCATAAGATGTCTGATTAAGGTTTTGCGCGGCAAAGGTACGGTTTTTACATTAAATAGTATAAAAAGAAGGTAAAAAGTTTGCTTTTCAGATAGATAAGGTGTATTTTTGCGAGCTAATTGCCAAAAGGAGATGGAAAAAACCATGTTCGATACGCTGCTGAGCCTGCCTTTGTTCCAAGGACTTGGGCGCGCAGACCTCAATCGTATTCTCGAATCCACCCACCTGGAATTCGAGAAACGTGCCGGCGGCAGCGTCATTGTTCGTGAAGGAGACCTCTGCGAGGGTGTCACCTTCGTACTGGACGGGAAAGTGGCCATCGAGAATGTGGCAGCCGACGGCTCGTGGCTCGTGGAAGAGGAGCTCCCCACACCTACAGCCGTCGGGATAGAGAGCCTCTACGGAAGCAAACGCACATACACCAGCACCTGCCAGACCCGCTCGCAGACCCGGTTGTTGTGGGTCGATAAGCGCACTATTGCGGCTCTGACCGCCTACTTCGAGGTGTTCCGCATTAACTTGCTCAATCACCTGTCAGCCTCTCTCTCACGCGCTCAGCAACCCCAGTGGCTGCCTGCGCCGGACACTTTGGAAGGACGCATTGTGGCGTGGTTTCGTGCTCACGTGGCACGCCCCGCCGGACAGAAACAGTTTCGTCTGACCATGAGTCTCTTGGGCAAATATCTGGGCGAGGATTACCGCTATATTTCTCGCGCCCTTCACAACTTGGAACATCAAGGCTTGCTCTCTCTGAGCCGTAACACCATAACGATTCCAGCCTTCGAGCAGCTAATTATGCACTACGCATTATGACGCCTGCTTCGCGCAGCCTAATTATGACGTATTGATGAGCAAAGTCGAATAATTATGAATTAAGAATTATGAATTCAATAAATCCCTTCTTCACAAAGCATTACCCCACGCCGCACGAAACCGCGCCGTTTGATGCCATCCGTCTGGAACATTACGAACCAGCCGTTATGGAGGGTATCCGTCAGGACGAGGCCTTCATTGACAGCATCGTAAACAACCCAGAGCCGCCTACATTCGACAACACAATAGGTATTACGGCTCCCGACGATATGCTGGAACGCGTGACCAAGGTGTTCTTCAATCTTCTCTCGGCCGAGACCAACGACGAGATGGACGCTTTGGCTCAGAAACTGTCGCCCATCCTGACTGAACACGCCAACAACATAATATTCAACCATCGCTACTTTGAGCGGGTGAAGGCTGTCCACGACAACCCCGACCGCGAACTAACGCCCGAAGAGCAGATGCTATTGCAGAAAGCCTACGACGGTTTCATCCGCAGCGGCGCAGCACTCAACGACGAGCAGCAGGCACGTCTGCGCGAGATAAACAACGAGATGACTCTGCTCACGTTGCAATTCTCGCAGAACAATCTGAAAGAGACCAACGCCTTTCAGCTGCATCTCACAAAGAAAACGGACTTGACCGGCTTGCCACTCTCTGCACGCGAGGCTGCCGCCCTGGCTGCCAAGGAAGCGGGGTTAGAGGGGTGGCTGTTTACTCTGCACGCCCCTTCCTACGGGCCGTTTATCACCTATTCTAACCGCCGCGACCTCCGCAAACAGATGTATATCGCGAAGAACACGATATGCACGCACGACAACGAGCAGAACAACTTTGATATTGTCAGACGTCTGGTCAATCTGCGGCTTGAACGCGCTCAGATGTTGGGCTACAAGAACTTCGCCGACTACGTTCTCGTTCATCGCATGGCTGAGAATGCCGATAATGTGAACAAACTCATCAATGACCTGCTCGATGCCTATCTTGAGCCTGCACGTCAGGAACTGGCAGAGATAGAGCAGAAAGCGCGCAGCATCGAGGGCGAGGACTTTGTCCTGGAACCTTGGGACTTCGCCTATTATTCACATAAGCTGAAGAAAGAACGCTACAACATCGATGCCGAGATGTTGCGCCCCTATCTGGAGTTGTCGCGAGTGAAGGAGGGTGTGTTCGGTCTGGCAACCCGACTCTATGGCATCACTTTCAAAGAGAATCCCGATATTCCGGTCTATCACCCCGATGTGACAGCCTACGACGTTCTGGACCGAGACGGGTCCTTCCTGGCTGTCCTTTACACCGACTTCCACCCGCGCAAGGGCAAACAGAGCGGAGCGTGGATGACAAGCTACAAAGACCAGTGGATATCGGAGGAGGATGGCAACAGTCGGCCGCACGTGAGCGTGACGATGAACTTCACGAAACCCACGGAGACCAAGCCATCGCTGCTTACTCTGGGCGAGGTGGAGACCTTCCTCCACGAGTTCGGGCACGCGCTCCACGGCATATTTGCAAACACGCGCTTTGCGGGCCTTTCCGGAACGAGCGTATATTGGGATTTCGTGGAACTGCCATCGCAGATAATGGAGAACTATGCCATTGAGCCGGAGTTCCTGAACACCTTTGCCCGACACTATAAGAACGGGCGCCGCATCCCGCAGAAACTCATCGACCGCATTATCTCCAGCCGCAACTACAATGTAGCATACGCCTGCATCCGTCAGGTCAGCTTCTGCCTGCTGGATATGGCCTATTACACAATCACCGAGCCGTTTACAGCCGACGTGCAAGAGTTTGAGCGCGATGCGTGGAGTCGAGCACGCCTCTTTTCCGAGGTGGAAGGCACATGCATGAGCGTTCAGTTCGGACATATCATGTCGGGCGGTTATGCCGCCGGCTATTACAGTTATAAGTGGGCTGAGGTCCTGGATGCAGATGCCTTCTCCGTGTTCAAGCAGAACGGCATTTTCGACCGCGCCACAGCCCAGCACTTCCGCGATGAGATCCTCTCACGTGGCGGCACAGAGCACCCGATGACCCTCTACCGCCGCTTCCGTGGCCAGGAGCCGACCATAGATGCTCTGCTTGAGAGAAACGGAATAAAGCCCCCTGTAATCCCCCGGCGAGGGATAAAAGGGGAGAGAAAAGAGAAAAAAGAAAAGAGAAAAGGTTAAAGTGGCGTTATAACGAAATACTGAAAAAGCAAAGAAAATGGGAAATAAAGGAAAAGATGGGTCCGCACTTGATCTCCGTTATTTGCGGATGGCCCGCATCTGGAGTGAGAACAGCTACTGCACGCGCAGGCAGGTAGGTGCTCTCGTGGTGAAGGACAAGATGATAATCAGCGACGGATACAACGGCACTCCGTCCGGGTTCGAGAACATCTGCGAGGACGAGAATGATGTTACCAAACCTTACGTGTTGCATGCCGAGGCCAACGCCATCACCAAGATAGCCCGCTCGGGCAACAACTCCGAGGGCGCAACTCTCTATGTCACCGACTCGCCTTGTATAGAGTGCTCCAAACTCATCATTCAGGCTGGCATCCGCCGTGTCATTTATGCCCGCGAGTATCGTCTTAGCGACGGCGTGGATTTGTTGCGTTGCGCCGGAATCGAAGTTAAATGTTTACCTATTGAAGGATATGAATAACCAGAACAAGAACCGTTTTGTTCCCATACTGCTTGCTCTGAGCGTAATAGTCGGCATTCTGATAGGCACGTTCTATGCAAATCATTTTTCCGGTAACCGCCTGAGTATCATCAACACAGGGAGCAGCAAACTGAACTATCTGTTGCAGATTATTGACAACAGTTACGTTGATACTGTGGATATGAACGACATCGTGGAGGAGGCAATGCCGCAAATCCTCTCCGAACTGGATCCTCATTCGAGCTATATCAGCGCCAAGGATGCCGAGGAGAGTGTGGAGGAGCTGCGAGGTAGTTTTTCCGGAATCGGCATCCGCTTTACGGTTCAGCACGATACCGTTCATATCATGAATATCATCAAGGGCGGCCCGTCTGAGAAGGTGGGTCTGCTGGCTGGAGACCGTATTATCGCGGCCGACGGCAAGAGCCTTATAGGAATGGAGAATCAGGAGATAATGAAGCATCTGCGCGGCGCGAAGGACTCGAAGGTGCGTCTGACCATTATCCGCTATGGGCAGAAGAAACCGATGAACTTCACCGTAGTGCGCGGCGACGTGCCTGTGGAGAGCGTCGATGCCTATTTCATGATTAACCAGAACACGGGTTATATCGCTATTCAGTCGTTCGGAGAGAACACCTACGCCGAGATGCTTGTGGCGCTTGCCGAGATGAATATCCAGGGCATGAAGAACCTCATCGTCGATTTGCGCGGCAATCGCGGCGGATACATGCAAACCGCTATTCAGATGGTCAACGAGTTCCTGCCGGCGAACCAGCTTGTGGTATATACCGAAGGCCGGAAATCGCCTCGTGAGGACTATCTGACAGACGGGCGCGGCTCGTTCCAGCATCTGCCAATTATCGTATTGGTAGATGAGGGCTCCGCATCCGCATCCGAGATCTTTGCTGGTGCTATCCAGGACAACGACCGAGGCATAGTCATTGGCCGTCGCACCTTCGGCAAAGGTCTTGTGCAACAGCCCATTGAGTTCAAGGACGGCAGTATCGTGCGCCTCACCGTTGCACGTTATTACACGCCCTCTGGCCGCTGCATTCAGAAACCTTACGAAAAGGGTAAGGGCGAGGAGTACGAGAATGATCTCATCATGCGCTACGAGCGTGGCGAGTTCTTCTCTGCTGACAGCGTCCGCCAGACAGGCCCTGCCTACGAGACCCGCATCGGGCGTACCGTTTATGGCGGCGGAGGCATAATGCCGGATATATTCATCCCGGAAGATACCACGCTCTACACATCTTATTATAAAGAAGCGCTCTACAGTATGCTTATCGGCCAGTTTGCCCTCACATTCACCGAGGCCAACCGCCAGAAACTCAACACGCTGAAGACTCTGGACGCGATGGAGGGCTGGTTGCGCAAGCAGAACATCCTGGAGCAGTTCGCCTCTTTCGCCAACGAGCACGGCCTGCGCCGCCGCAACCTGATGTTGCGCCGAAGTGCACCTCTATTCGAGCGCAGTCTGTTTGCAACCATAATCTATGACGCTTGGGATCAGAACATGAGGATTCAGTTCCTGAGCAAGGACGACCCGGCTGTGCTGAAAGCTGTTGAGCTGTTGAAAGAGGGGGCGTCGGTGCCAACCTTAGACCGTTGAACAGCCTCTCCCCCGACCCCTCCCCTTTAGGGAGGTGAGACTTAAACCCTTAAACTTCTTAAACCCTTAAACTAAACTCCCCTTTAGGGGTAGGGGGCTTTACAAATGCATAAAACCGACATTCGACAAATAATACGCCAGCGGAAGGCGGCCTGCAGCAAAGAGGAGCGGGCAGCCCTCTCCGCCGAGTTGTGTCGGATGTTGGAGAACGAACCGCATGTGGCTCAGGCCCGGACCATCCTTCTCTATTACCCGCTTCCCGATGAGGCCGACCTGCGTCCGCTGATAGTGAAACTGGCCGACCGTTGCATCCTGCTTCCGGTGGTTGTTGGAGATGACCTTGAACTTCGCTTATATGAAGATGAGGACAAGTTGAGCGAAGGGGCCTTCCATATCCTTGAGCCTCAGGGCAAGGCGTTTACGAATTACGAAGAGATTGAAACCGCACTAATTCCCGGTGTGGCGTTCACTCGCGAGGGCGACCGTCTCGGGCGCGGCAAAGGATATTATGACCGCCTGCTAAGCCGTCTGACTAAAACCTATAAGATTGGCGTTTGCTGGCCTTTTCAGATTGTTGAAGCTATACCGCACGAGGAACACGACATCCGTATGGATAAGGTTATATAAACACAATCTTCTGAATCACCTGCGCCCCGACGTAGTTGTTCAGGCGTGCCACAAGCTGTTGGCGACCCAACATCAGTTCCTGACGGATTACAGACGAGCGCAGTTCAACGTAAAGAGCCTGGCTCTTCACAAACACGCGGCCCGTATAGCGCACGATTCCCTGACCCATGACTTCGCCCCAGGCTTTCTCCATGCGGAACTCGTTGTAGGGCGTCTCCAGCCCTTCTTCACGCAAAAATTGGTTCACGAGCTCGCCAATCTGTACCGCTTTCTGACGTCTCATAGGCTCACCTCCCCACTTTTTACGTGAAACAGTTTATAATCGGAGTCCATACGGGCCAGGATGCTGTTCAGATGGTCGCGGTTTGTGTCGGTTATGAATATCTGTCCGAATCCCTCGTTGCTCACCAGACGCACAATCTGTTCCACACGCTCGGCATCTAGCTTGTCGAAGATGTCATCTAAGAGCAGAAGCGGCGTCGTGCGGCTTCCTGTTCGACGCAGGAAATCAAACTGCGCAAGCTTTAGGGCTATGAGATAGGTCTTGTTCTGACCCTGCGACCCCTCTCTCTTTATCGGGAAACCGCCCAGAGTCATCTCCAGCTCGTCCTTATGTACGCCGTGGAGCGAGAAGCCCATGACGAGGTCTTTGGCTCTGTCGCGCTGAATGATGTCCAGCAGGTCGCCGCGTTGGGCGTGTGAGGTGTATGCCAGTCCTACCTGCTCGCGGCCGCGGCTCAGGCTCTCGTAGATGCGCTGGAACACAGGCACAAGCTCTTTGACGTAAGCCGCACGTGCCTCGTAGATAGTCACGCCCTGACGTGCCATCTCCTCCTCCCATAGCGAAAGCAGGTCGGGGTCGGGTGCGGGGTCTTCCATCTTCAGCAGGGCGTTACGTTGCTGCAGGGCGTGGTTGTATTGTAACAGGGCATTCAGGTAGTTGTGGTCATATTGGGATATCACCACATCCATAAATCGTCGCCGCTCCTCGCTGCCGCCGGCAATCAGGACGGAGTCCATCGGGGAAACCATCACGATCGGTACTATGCCTATATGTTCAGCCAGACGCTTGTAGGCTTTCTTGTTGCGCTTCACCTGCTTCTTCTGCCCACGGCGTATTCCGGCATATATTTCCTCCTCGGCACGCCCGTCCTCATGCTCGAAATAGCCTTGCAACACAGCGAACTCCTCGCCGTGGCGGATGCAAAGCGAGTCGATGTTCGTGGTTATACTCCTGCAGAGCGCAAGAAAATGAATCGCATCCATCACATTCGTCTTGCCCTCGCCGTTGTCCCCGATTAGACAATTGATCTTCGGAGAGAACTCAAGGTCGGCCTGAGCGATGTTTTTGTAGTTTAATATGGACAGTTTGCGTAAAATCATCAGTTCTTGAAGCGTTTTTCGCGTGCAAAAGTAAGAAAAGAGGGGCAAAAACGGAAATAAAGAGCCAAAAAGTTGAGCAAACCATATAATTTATCTAAATTTGCGCCGCTTTTCGTGCGATATGCGCACGCATGACACTTGGAAATACTAAAATCATTAACATAACATGGCAAAAAATCAACCTACCGTCGCACCCGCAGAGAACGAGGCGCTGACAATGACAGAAGCTTTCATTGACAAGTACAAGAAGCACATCATCTATGGCATCTGTGGCATCATCATCGTTGCCGCTGCCATCATCTCCTACATCCAGTTTGTGGCAAAGCCCAACGCACAGAAGGCCAGCGAGGCTCTCTTCAAGTGCGAGAACTACTTCGCCGCCGACAACTACGACAAGGCCCTCAACGGTGACGGCCAGGGCTGCATCGGTTTCCTCAAAGTTGCAGAGGAATACAGCTGCACCAAGGCCGGCAATCTCGCCAAACTCTATGCTGGCATCTGCTACGCTCAGACTGGCAAGAACGAAGAGGCTGTGAAGATGCTGGAGAGCTACGATACTCAGGACGATGCCATCATCAGTCCCGCAGCCATCGGTATGCTCGGCAACTGCTACGCTAACCTCGGACAGACCGACAAGGCCATCAAGACTCTGCTCCAGGCTGCTAAGAAGGCTGACAACAACAGTCTTTCTCCCACCTATCTCATCCAGGCTGGCCAGCTCTACGAGTCTCAGGGCAAGCCCGAAGAGGCTTTGAAGCTCTACGAGCAGATCAAGGAGAAATACGTCAACTCTATGGCAAGTCAGGAGATTGACAAGTATATCGAACGAGTAAAATAAATCCTATGGCTACAGCCCTGCACAACCTGTCTGACTACGACGCGAAAAGCGTGCCGTCGGCTCAAGGAATGAAGTTCGGCATAGTCGTGGCCGACTGGAACGACCGCTTTACCTACGCGATGCGTGACGGAGCAATCCAGACACTCATCACCAACGGAGCGGCTGAGACGGATATCGACGTGTGCCACGTGCCGGGCAGTTTCGAGCTGATTTATGGCGCTACGCGTATGCTCGAATCCGGGCGCTACGATGCCATCATCGCCATCGGTTGTGTCATACGTGGTGAGACCCCGCATTTCGACTACATCTGCCAAGGCACCACTCAGGGCCTTGCCGAGCTGAATCTGCGCGGGCGCGTTCCCGTAATCTACGGCCTCCTCACCTGCAACAACACCGATCAGGCAGAGGCCCGCTGCGGCGGCATCCTCGGAAACAAAGGTGATGAGTGCGCTATAACCGCCATAAAGATGGTCGCCTACGGCTCCCGATTTCAGTAGTCATTAATACATCTCGATATAATAAGAACGCTGCGAGTAGCACATGAGGTTACTCGCAGCGTTCTTTTTGTAATGTTTGTTTCTTCTGTTTTTTACTCAAATCTCTTTGCAATTTTACTCAAATCTCTTTGCAGATTTATTCGGGTTTCCGCCTTTGATTGCTCAACAAAATTAGGGATTGTTACATTTCAACCTATCAAATTGCAAGGCTTTTTAGGGATTATTAACACAAAAGGTCACTTTACGGCCTTCTGTGTACAAATCGAACAGTTGTTGGCGGTTTTCGGGCGATATATTTGCAAGAAAATGACAAAATAGAAGCGGAAAAGGGGCATTTTACTTAGGAAAAGAGGCGTTTTTATGGAACAGGACGCAAAAATCGTCCAAGGCCCAACCAGCATTACACCAGCATCAAAGTGCAAATACACCAGCATCAAAACACCATTACACCTTGATGTATTTATAAGTGAGCCTTGATATATAGGATTTTAAGCCTTTTTGCAACAAAATGCGGGTCTTGTGATGTCGTCTCGCTCCAGATTGTCAGTTCAAACGTACATAAATATTGACGATAATAAGCTGTGGTACATGTCGTTACGCTAAAAATCATCCTCTGAGAATCGCGCCATTTTGAAAGCGGGTCATTGTGCGGACATACAGAAGAATCTCAAAGGGGCACATTGTCCTATTTGTAGTTATAAGAAAGTAAAAAGAGATCTGTTTTGCCCGCTTTTTGTATATTTAACTGACAAAAGGGATAACAATTGAAAGAGAATGCTTATCTTTGTCGCCGTAATTATTAAAACAATATGCTTATGAACTTGACAATCTCAATGAATACGGTGCTGAACTTCCTGCACTCGATGGCACTCTCGACGAGCAACAAACGCTGGCTTGCCGACCATCTGTATGAGGAAGTGAGAGCCGAGGAAAAGGCCGCTCCAATAGCCAAGACCAAGCGGAAACTGACCGAGAAGGAGAAGGATGAGCTTTTTTTCAGCGTGGCTGGCGCATGGAAGGACGATCCCGTCGGCGACGAGGTTCTTGAGGCCATCCGCATCGGCCGTCAGTCGTCAGCCGTCCACCACGGCTACGTGATGGTGACTGAGAACCTCGACCACTTCGAGCGCATTCCCGGCATTGAGATTGAGAACTGGGTGGAGCGTTGACTTTTTGATTCTTGTTCCAAATATTTTGCAAAAATATCACGAAGAAGAGTTGATGCAAGTCATATTCCTTGTATTAACCCTTCTTTTTTGCTTCTTGAAAGCCCTAATTCTGCATAATTAATGCCTGAAATCTGCCAATACCCCTTCGATTTGTAATGTAATAGCGAACTTTTACAACCGCTGAGATTGTGCCAAATATATGAGAGAGTATCGAAAAGTGGGCATCAAGTATCGTTTTTAGGCCTTTGAGATGAGAAAAAGCATTCTTTTTGTCACAAATAGAAGGCCAGAATCGCAGACACAAACACTTGCGAATTTCTTATATCCCTGAAAATCAAGTCTATAGAATGTTAGGTTTTGATGAGTTGTGACAGTTACAGTTGTGACAGTTATTTTTTCGAGGGTATCCAACTTTCTATTTTTATATATAACTATTTATATATTAATTAGTTATATAGTATTAATAGGGGTGTCACACCCTCGTTTTTTAACTGTCACAACTGTAACTGTCACAACAAATCAAATAGAATACGAGATATCTTACCCTTAAATTTGGCCGTTAAAGGATAAATCCCTACTTTTGCCTATCATGCAGAAGCCTCATACCTTTCCGATTTGCAAGCAAAAACATGGAAGAACGTTAAAAATATGAAGAGAGAGACATTTTTGTTCTTGTTTATTGCTCGCGATTGAAGTAAATTGAGTAAATTTGCAGCGCAAATTGAGTAAAATTGTAAGGAGAATTGAGTAAAATCGTAAGGAGAATTGAGTAAATTTATATATCGATTTGAGTAATGGAATATATTCGTAAACAGTTCTATACGTTGAAAGAACGAATTCTGGAACCTCGGAAATTCATGCAGGTATTGGCCGGTCCACGTCAGGTTGGTAAATCGACTCTAGTGGATCAGGTGCTGGCACAAGTGAACATCCCTAATACTATAGAGGTGGCGGATGCCGTAATTCCGAAGGACAGCGACTGGATTCATCGCGTTTGGGAGGCTGCCCGCACCACGATGATGCTCAGGAAGTTGGACGAGTACCTGCTGGTGATTGACGAGGTGCAGAAGATTGAGAACTGGAGCGAGGTAGTGAAACGGGAATGGGACGCAGACTCGCGAAACCATCTGAACCTGAAGGTTGTGCTGTTGGGGAGTAGTCGTCTGCTGCTGAAGAAGGGGCTGACGGAATCGCTGGCGGGCAGGTTTGAACTGATCAGGATGCCCCATTGGAGTCTGCAGGAAATGCGGGATGCTTTCGGGGTGTCGCTGGACGAGTATATCTATTTTGGCGGCTATCCCGGGCCTGCACACATGATAAAGGATGAGCGCAGGTGGCGGAAATACATCAAGGACTCGCTGGTGGCTCCGGCCATTGAGAAGGACGTGATCATGACGTCGAACATCTACAAACCCGCTCTTATGAAGCAGCTGTTCGAGTTGGGCTGCAGCTATTCAGCTGAGAGACTATCGCTCACGAAGATAATGGGACAGTTGCAGGATGCTGGCAATGTGACAACGCTGGCGAGTTATCTGGAAATTCTGGACCAATGCGCCTTGTTGACGGGCCTGCAGAAATATGCCAACGATGAGGCACGCAAGAGGGGCTCGATACCGAAGTTTCAGGTGTATAACAACGCTTTGCTGACGGCCTACAAGGGGCGTGGATTTCTGGCTGACAGGACTGACACAAAGGGGTGGGGCCGTTGGGTGGAGAGTGCCGTGGGTGCACACCTGATGAGTATGGCAGACGAGCTGGACTATAAGGTGTACTATTGGCGCGAGCCGTCGAGGAACAAGGATGAGAAGGACAAGGATAAGGAGGTGGATTTCGTCGTGGTTCGCGATGGAGAAGTGACGGCCATTGAGGTGAAGAGCGGTAGGCGAGGGATGAATTCTGGGTTGCCCGAGTTTGTGAAAGCCTTCCACCCGAAGCGTTCGTTTGTGCTAGGAACTGGTGGCGTGAGTCTGGAGGATTTCCTAAATAGCAATGTGGAGTATATTATATGACAGCCCAAAATATATTGTTATCCGCAATAATCTTGCATCATAAATGCTTGCATATAGGTTGAACGTGAGTTTTTTTCTTCCCAACGTCACCTTTTGCGTTCTTGAACTGTTATATAAGTGAATCGGTTCAAGATAACAAAAGTTAAACCCAATAAATAATAAAACTATGGATTTATTTGTTACAGAAATGATCATCACGATCTTTTGTATCTTAGGTGCAGTTGCACTCCCCACCTTAATCGTATGGCTGAATAACCGCAGAAGAATTAACGAAACAAACCAACGCACCCAGATAGTGCTGGCGGCCATTGAGAAAAATGCAGAGACGGACGTTGAGGATCTGCTCAAGAAGATGGCTCCGCAAAAGAAGTTGCTGAAGGAAAAACTGTTGAGTAAACTGCTCTTGGGTGGTATTATCGCATTCTTGGGTGCTGCCATTTTAGGGTATTGCATTATTCAAGGTTTTATCGGTGGTATGCCTACAGCAGCACTTCAACAATTCAGTCTTTTTGGCGCAATTCTTCTAGGCATAGGAATCGCCTTCCTCGTCACCTACTTTGTCGGCAAGAAATTGTTAGCCAAGGAGATTGAGGCAGAGGAAAAGAAAATGACCACTCAGGCATAGATCGTGACCCGCGAAGTTTTCATAAAGCATGTGGAACGCGAACAGGAAGCCCTCAGAGGTTTCCTGCTCGCCCTCTGCTGTGGTAACAAGAGCGATGCCGACGATTTGGCGCAGGACACGCTGGTAAAGGCATATCTATCGTCTGCGGGCTATCAGGACAAGGGGCGTTTCCGCTCGTGGCTCTTCAAGATTGCCCACAACACATTCCTCAATCACAAGGCGAGTATGCGCACTACGGAAAGCATCGACGAGGCACGAACGCTTGTCAGCAATACGGCTGCTGACGATTCTTTCGAGCATCAGAATCTATATCTCGCTCTTCGTACTCTTCCGCCCAAGGAACGCTCTGCTATCACGCTATTCTACCTTAGCGGATATAGTATCAAAGAAATTGCAACCATTACGGAAACCTCTGAGGATGCTGTCAAGAAGCAACTATCACGTGGACGCGACAAACTAAAAGAAAGACTACAGTTATGACAAAAGATAAAGCTCTGGAGGAACTCTTCCTCTCTCAGACGCCGCATTTCAACGACAACGCCGACTTCATGGCCAAACTCACCAAACGTCTGGATTCTGTGGAATACATCAAGAAGCATCAGGAAACCACCATCCGCCGTTACAAGATGGCTACGGTCGCCGCATTTGTCGTGGGCATTATTAGCGGTGCCTTCACCATAGCTTTTGTGCTTTCAATGCCTGCCGAAGTCCCCTTATTCACCTTCAGCATAGAGAATAGCTTCCTGTTGTGGATAGCAGAGAATTCCCGACTCATCACGACTGCCGCCCTCGCCCTGTTGATGAGTTTCGGCATCGCCAGCATCATCGCCAACGTCCAGGACATCATGTTGATGAGGGAAAAACAATTCCGCGCCGATTTTATGTCTTTGGGTTAATAAGGCATAATTATTGCAGAGGAAACGCATACGATTATTAAAAAAAATCCCCCGAACTCGGCACGATGTCTGGTTCGGGGGATTTGGTTTTAAGTTCTATAAGTGAGAACGTATGTTGTTTTTCGTCAAGGGAGGTTTCTCGTCGGGGAATGTTACGAGTTCATGCTGATGAGGAATTCCTCGTTGTCCTTTGTGCCTTCGAGGCGGCTCTTCAGCTCGTTCATGGCTTCGATGGGAGTCATGTCGGAGAGGTACTTGCGGAGAATCCACATACGGTCCAAAGTAGTCTTGTCGTGAAGCAGGTCGTCGCGGCGGGTGCTGCTGGCGATTATGTTCACGGCAGGGAAGATGCGCTTGTTGGCCAGAGTGCGGTCGAGCTGCAGCTCCATGTTACCAGTTCCCTTGAATTCCTCGAAGATGACCTCGTCCATCTTTGAACCGGTGTCGATGAGGGCTGTGGCGATAATGGTGAGAGAGCCGCCGCCCTCGATGTTACGTGCGGCACCGAAGAAACGCTTGGGCTTGTGCAGAGCCTGGGCATCTACACCTCCGGAGAGGATCTTGCCACTGGCGGGTGCAACGGTGTTGTAAGCGCGTGCCAGACGGGTGATGCTGTCGAGGAAGATGACTACGTCGTGACCGCACTCGACCATACGCTTTGCCTTCTCAAGCACGATACCGGCAATCTTCACGTGGCGTTCGGCGGGCTCGTCGAAGGTGGAGGCGATTACCTCAGCGTTGACGGTACGGGCCATGTCTGTCACCTCCTCGGGGCGCTCGTCGATGAGCAGCATCATCAGATATGCTTCGGGGTGGTTGGCTGCGATGGCGTTGGCGATGTCCTTCATCAGGATGGTCTTACCGGTCTTGGGCTGAGCCACGATGAGGGCGCGCTGTCCCTTGCCGATGGGTGAGAAGAGGTCCACGACGCGCACGCTGGTGCTGTCGTTGTAGCCCTGACAGAGGCGGAACTTCTCGTCGGGGAAGAGGGGAGTGAGGTGCTCGAATGCCTGACGGTCGCGGATGCGGGCTGGGTCAACGCCGTTCACATGCTCTACGGAGAGCATGGGATAGTATTTCTCGCCCTCGCGCGGCGGACGTATGGCACCTTCAACCACGTCGCCTGTCTTCAGACCGTATTGTTTTATCTGCTGCTGCGATACATAAACGTCGTCGGGGCTGGCAAGATAATTGTAGTCGGATGAACGCAGGTAGCCGAAGCCCTCGTTGGCCACTTCCAACACTCCCTCGGCTTTGATGAGGTCACCGAAATCGTAGCGGGTGGCGGCGTGGCGCTCTTCGGCCTTGGCCTGTGGGGCAGGTGCCTGCGGCTGAGCGGCCGAGAGGTTCTGGATAAACTGCGGGGTCTCTTCCCGGCGGTGTGAGGCGGGGTCGTTGAGTCCGTCGATGGCATCTTCCTCAATGTCCGGTATTGGAATCGTGACTATGAAGTCAGGCTCGTTGGCGCGGAAGAATGCTTCGACATCAGCGTCGAGCAACTCAGAACCCTCAGGCTCCTCAAGCCCCTCTCCGGCTCCCCCCGTGGGGGGGAGAGATGCTGATGGGGGTAGGGTGGTGTCAGAACTCTCTTGAACTTCTTGAACCTCTTGAGCTTCTTGAACCTCTTTGTCATTTGTTGGCTCTGTACCCTCGAAAAGCAGGGCCTGGGCAGCCTTCTCGGCCTCTTTCTCGGCTTTGCTCTTGCGTCCGCGCTTTTTGGGAGCGGGTGCGGCTGGAGTTTCAGAGGTTTCTTGAACCTCTTGAACCTCTTGAACTTTTTGAACTTTTTGAACCTCTTCAGTCTTCTTGGCATCTTCGGCCTCGGCAGCAGCCTGAGCAGCCAGCATAGCCTCCTTCTCAGCCTTGCTCTTGCGTCCGCGCTTTTTGGGAGCGGGTTTTACTTCGGGCAGAGGATGAAGACTCTCTTCGTCTATAATAGCGTAAATTATGTCAATTTTCTCAGCATTTGACTTTACTGATACATGGAGTGCCTTTGCGATTTCACGCAATTGTTCAATGGAAAGGCTTTCCAACTCGTCCTTTGTGTGCATAGAAATGTGCGGGCTTAGCCGCCTGTTGGATATTAAAATAAGGGAATTATTAATAACTATAAAAGTGAAACAAAGAACAGATATTTCTCTGTTTCGGGTGCAAAGGTACGACAAATTATTAAAAGGGAAAAATTTATTGGGAAAATTTTAATGAGAAAAGAGAAATAATTAAGAATTATGAATTACGAATTATGAATTAATCGTATCTTTGTGCCCGAAAAAGCATAAATATGGCAGCAGTCAATCCCTTTTTGCAGGTGGAAGGCCTCACATACCACGTCGGTGACAAGACCTTGTTCCGCGACCTCTCGTTTGGAATCGCAGAGGGACAGCGCGTGGGGCTTATTGCGAAGAACGGCGAAGGGAAGACCTCTCTGCTCAATATCATCGCGGGGAGACAGGCGGCTGACGAAGGCACTATCACATGGCGGCGCGACCTGAAGGTGGCTTATCTGGAGCAGATTCCTGAATATCCGCCTGAGATGTCGGTTATGGAGGCTTGTCTCTGGCAATGTGACGAGGAGCCGCGCCGTATTCAGGAATATCTGACAAAACTGGACATCCGCGACCACGGGCAGCCTGTGCGCGAACTGAGCGGCGGACAGTTGAAGAGGGTAGCTCTGGCCAATGTGTTGTGCCGCGAGCTGGACATGCTCATCCTGGACGAGCCCACGAACCATCTCGACCTGCAGATGATAGAGTGGCTTGAGACCTATCTGGGCCGCTCTTGTATGACGCTGTTGATGGTGACGCACGACCGTTATTTTCTGGACCGCGTCTGCTCTGTGATTCTTGAGTTGGACGGCGAGCGCCTATACACCTATCGCGGAAACTACGAGTATTATCTGGAAAAGCGTCAGGAGCGCATTGATGCCACTAACGCTGAAATCGCGCGCGCGAATAATTTATATAGGTACGAACTCGAGTGGATGCGGCGAATGCCCCAGGCACGCGGCCACAAAGCCAACTACCGCAAGGATGCGTTTTACGAACTGGAGGCTAAGGCTCATCAGCAGACAGAAGAGAAGACGGTGAGCCTGCAGCTGAACGCCGCATATATAGGCTCGAAGATATTCGAGGCCGAATATGTGTCCAAGACCTTCCCGCCAAGAGAAGATGGCGGCGAGCCAAAGGTGATTCTGAAGGACTTCTACTATAATTTCTCGCGCTATGAGAAGATGGGTATAGTGGGAGCCAACGGCACAGGCAAGAGCACGTTCGTGAAGATGCTGCTGGGCGAAGTGAAGCCAGACAGCGGACGCTTCGTTATCGGCGAGACCGTGCGTTTTGGCTATTTCTCTCAGGACGGGATGCAGTTCGACGATCAGATGAAGGTCATCGATGCCGTGCGCCGCGTAGCCGAATATGTGGATTTGGGCGGCGGACGTCAGCTGTCGGCGATGCAGTTTCTGCAGCATTTCCTGTTTTCACCTCTGCAACAGCAGAATTACATATACAAGCTGTCGGGTGGAGAACGCCGGCGGCTCTATCTCTGCACCGTTCTGATGCAGAATCCTAATTTCCTCATTCTCGACGAGCCGACCAACGACCTCGACATCGTGACGCTTAATATCCTCGAGGATTATCTCAGGACATTCCGTGGGTGCGTTATTGTGGTGAGCCACGACCGCTACTTCATGGACAAGGTGGTAGATCACCTGCTGGTGTTTCAGGGCGATGGGGTAGTGAAGGACTTCCCCGGGAATTATACGCAGTATAGACAAAGTACCAGCAGACCCAACCCCGGCCCTGCCCGTCAGGGAGGGGAGAAGGCTGCGCGCAGCAGCCGAGCAGATGCAGCCGACGGGAAATCATCGCGCAGCAATCGAGCGGAGCGAGGCTCTCTCCCTGATGGGAGAGCGGGGAGTGGGTCTTCTTCTTCTTCTCCTCGCCGCCTCTCTTTCAAGGAGCGGAAGGAGCTGGAGGCTTTAGAGGCCGAGATTGCCGCATTAGAGGCCGAGAAGAAAGCCTTGGAAACCGCTCTTTGCAGCGGTACGCTCTCTGTGGAAGAACTGACGGAAAAGAGCCGCCGTCTGCCACAACTCACCGATGAACTGGACGAGAAGGAGATGCGGTGGCTTGAAATCAATTCATAATGCATAATTCATAATTCATAATTGGGCAGACTGCTAACAATAAACGCAGTAATTTGACGAATAAAACGAAAATATTATTATCAACAACGGATTACACGAATTTAACGGATTATATTTTATAACACTAAAACAAACACCTCTTGTTCTCATTTCACCCTCCCCCTACAGGGGGAGTGAGGAGGGGGTCCTATTTAAAACATGGTTTCATTCTTTATTAGTCTTGTGGCCCTGATTGTGGGCTATATGGTGTGGGGACGTGTGGCAGAGCGAGTGTTCGGCCCCGACGACCGCGTCACACCTGCCATCGCAAAGGCAGACGGCATCGATTATATCGTGCTACCGGGCTGGCGCATATTCATGATTCAGTTTCTGAATATCGCCGGTACAGGCCCGATTTTCGGCGCTATAATGGGTGCCTGGTTCGGCCCGTCGGCCTATCTCTGGATTGTTTTCGGATGTATATTCGGCGGAGCTGTCCACGATTATCTTAGTGGAATGCTCTCGTTGCGTCACGACGGGTGCGGTCAGGCAGAACTTACGGGTATTTATCTTGGCAGCCGCTCACGTCATGCGATGGTGGTGTTCACTATGATGATGATGGTTCTGGTGGGTGCCTTCTTCGTCTATTGCCCGGCAATAATCCTTTCTGGCATCTGGGGCGACAAGATGATGTGGGTGGTGCTCATATTCCTATATTATGTAGCCACCACGATGATGCCGATAGACAAACTGATAGCCCGCATATATCCTGCCTTTGCCCTGTCCATGCTCTTTATGGTTGTGGCTTTGGGTATCGTGCTTGTGATAAAACAGCCCACGCTGCCCGAGGTGTGGGATGGGCTTGGCAACTGGGGCGCCGAACGTCTGGGTCTGCAACAGCCGCTCTTCCCGGCGTTGTTCGTCACGATTGCCTGTGGAGCCGTTAGCGGCTTTCACGCTACGCAGTCGCCAATGATGGCCCGTTGCATGAAAAGCGAGCGTCAGGGCCGTGCGATATTCTACGGAGCGATGATAACCGAAGGCGTTGTGGCTCTGGTCTGGGCCACTCTCTCCAATTATTTCTTCTTCTCCGGAGGATGGCGCGAGGTGTGCCCGCCTGAGATTATCGCAGCCTTCGAGGGACAGACAGCCCGTTCGCTGATACAGTATTTCGATGCTCCTACTGTGGTGACTATCATCTGCGCTAGCTGGCTTGGAATCGTTGGCAGCGTGCTCGCTCTGCTCGGAGTCGTGGCTGCCCCGATAACCACAGGCGGCAGTTCGTTCCGCGCCGCCCGTCTGATTCTTGCTGAGGCTTTTGGTCTGAAACAGACATCTGCCCGCAGCCGACTGATGCTCAGTCTGCCCGTGTTCGCCGTAGGAATCGCCCTGCTGGCTTGGCAGATTGGTAACCCGTCTGGTTTCAGCACCGTGTGGCAATATGTGGCTTGGGGGACGCAGGCTATGGCGGCCGTAACGCTGTGGATCTGCACAATCTATCTGTCGCGCGAGGGCAAGTGTTACTGGCTGACACTCCTTCCGGCCGTCTTCATGACTATGGTAGTGGTGGATTTCTTCCTTGTCTCGCCGACCACTCTGCATCTCGATTACACCCTCTCCCTCGTCATCGCGGCTGTGGTGACGTTGGCAGCTGTGGGGACATTCTTTAAATTAAAAATTAAAAAGTAATAATTAAAAATTAAAAGTTAATTTTATCACAATGAACAATTCAATTCTTTCTTTTCCTGTTCCGGCCAATGAGCCGGTAAAGGCTTATCTCGCAGGCTCGCCGGAGCGCGTTGCCCTCGAAGCTGAACTTGAACGTCAGTCGAACATCGTGGTCGATATTCCCGTCATCATCGGTGGCAAGGTAATCCGCACCGGAAACACCGGTACTGTGACCTGCCCTCACGACCACAAACATGTGCTCGCCACCTACCATAAAGTGAGCGAGAAGGAAGTGCAGCTCGCCATCGAGACTGCAATGAAAGCTTGGCAGGAGTGGAGCCGCACGCCGTGGACTACACGTGCCGCCATCGTGATGAAGATGGCTGAACTGCTCGCCACGAAGTACCGCCCCATAATGAATGCCGCTTGTATGTTGGGCCAGAGCAAGAACATCTATCAGGCTGAAATTGACTCCGCCTGCGAGACCATTGATTTCTTCCGCTACAATGTACATTATGCCTCGAAGATTTATGCTATGCAGCCGAAGGACGGCGTGGGAAACATCAACCATACTGAGTACCGTCCGTTGGAGGGTTTCGTACTGGCCGTAACTCCGTTTAACTTCACCAGTATCGCTTCGAATCTCTGCATGACTCCGGTGCTCATGGGTAACGTGGCTGTGTGGAAGCCCTCAACAACAGCTTTGCTCTCCAACTATTATCTGATGCAGCTGTATAAAGAGGCCGGACTGCCCGACGGAGTCGTGAACTTCCTTCCCGGCAGCGGCGCCCTCATCGGTAAGGTTTGTACCGAGAGCAAGCACTTCGCAGGCATCCATTTCACAGGCAGTACAGCCACCTTCAAGAGTCTTTGGGGGCAGGCCTGCTCTAATCTCGACCGTTATGTCAGCTACCCGCGTCTTGTGGGCGAGACCGGCGGCAAGGACTTCATTTTCGTTCATCCGTCGGCTGACCCGAAGGCCGTAGTCACAGCTGCTTTCTGCGGCGCATTCGAGTTTCAGGGACAGAAGTGTTCTGCCGCCTCACGTATGTATATCCCGAAGAGCCTCTGGTCAGGCGTGCTCGAGGATATCAAACGCATGGCTGCTGAGATAAAGATGGGCGATGTGCGTGACCCGATGAACTTCGTGAACGCCGTAATCGATGAAGCTTCGTTTGACAAGTGCAAGAGTTACATAGACTTCGCTGAGGCCGCTGCCGACGCTAAGATTGTTATGGGCGGCAAGTGCGACAAGAGCGTCGGATGGTTCGTAGAGCCTACCGTAATCGAGACCTCTAACCCGCGCTTCAAGTCTATGGAAGAGGAGATCTTCGGCCCGATCCTCACCGTCTATCCCTACGATGATGACAAGGTGGAGGAGACCGCAGCTCTCTGTGACGAGACTTCACCCTACGGCCTCACAGGTGCCGTCTTCGGTCGTGACCGTATGGCTGTGGAGAAACTCACAGAACGCCTCTCTTACGCCGCAGGTAACTTCTACATCAATGACAAGCCCACGGGTGCTGTTGTCGGTATGCAGCCCTTCGGCGGCGCACGTGCCAGCGGTACGAACGATAAGGCCGGTGGTGAGTTCAATCTCATCCGCTGGATCATCCCGCGTGTCATCAAGGAGACTCTGGTTAGTCCCACAGACTACAGATATACGTATATGAAATAGTTTAAAGTTTAAGGTTTAAAGTTTAATGTTAAATCTTAGATTATAAACCGCTGGGTTCTATATATTTATGAAGAGACATTTTTTACCGATTCTCGGAATATTTACTATGGTCGCATCCTGCAACACCCCTCCCTCAAAGGAGGGGGGTGGGGATGAGACTTCTTTCCCGGAATGCATCGTCACCTCGGTCCCCGATTCCCTCGGACTTGACTCTTTCTATGTCAAGTATGTGGATGTGAACGGGCTACCGTTGGTCTCTTCCTGGAGGGTTCCTGATTCCGCGTTCGTGGCGGCCCACCGCACCCTGTATGTTATGACCTGTATGCTGAAGCCTGAGGTCTTGGATGCGATGATAAAGGCTAACGCACGTGTTGCCATCATGGCCCGATACGAAGGGACCACAGACCTGCCCGAGCACCATTATCTTGTCAACGACACAGCCCTCAACTGGGACCTCCGTGCTCGCGGTCTTGGCGGAACTGTTGAAGAGCCGCTGACCTCATGTGCTGAGGAGAACGTGCTGGCTTATCAGATAGACAAGTATCACGCTGAGGATATCCTCATTCACGAGTTTGCCCACGCTATCCATTGCATCGGTCTGATGATTGCAGAGCCGGAGTTCGACGGCCGTCTCAAGCAATTATACGAGAATGCGAAGGCTCGCGGCATACTGGATGGCACATACCGCATAACCGATCACATGGAATACTTCGCCGAGGCCGTTCAGGACTGGTTCAACGTAAATGCCGAGATGCCTTACGCCGACGGCAAGCACAACTGGTGCAACACCCGCGAGGAACTGAAGGATTACGATCCGGACCTCTATGCCCTTCTGGCCGAATATTTCCCTGAGACCGACGAACAAATCAGTAAACACAAGAAAGTAAACGAGTGCCACCGGCCTAAATGAACAAAATCCATAACACTATGCAAATCAGTAAAGACACATACGTGCAGCGACGTGCCCGACTGAAGAAAGATGTGGGCAGCGGCCTGCTGCTCTTCCTCGGCAATGCAGAGGTCGGCATGAATTATGCTGACAACACCTATAAGTTCCGTCAGGACAGCACCTTCCTGTATTTCTTCGGGATGGACGACCCCGACCTTGCTGCAGTCATCGATATTGATGAGGACTGCGAGATAGTCTTCGGCAACGAACTCACCATTGATGATATCGTGTGGACGGGCACGATGCCGACTCTGCAGGAGCGTGCCACCGCTTTCGGTATCAGCGATACGCGCCCTATGAGCGAGCTGAAGGCCTATATAGACAAGGCGCGCAAGAAAGGGCAGCCCGTGCATTTCCTGCCCCCTTATCGCGGCGACCACCGTGTGTGGCTGTGGGAGTTGCTTGGTGTTGAGCCGGCAGCTCAGCCGTCGGGTGCGAGTGTGGCTTTCATTAAGGCTATAGTGGCGCAGCGCAACCACAAGGATCTGGAAGAGATCCGGCTGATTGAGGAGAGCGTGGATCTGAGCACCGAGATGCATCTTGCGGCCTATCGTACGGTACGTCCGGGCGTTCACGAATCTGAGGTGGCAGCCGCTGTTGAAGAGGTCGCTTGCCGTCACGGCAACGCTCTTGCGTTCCCGACCATCGCTACCGTTCAGGGGCAGGTGCTTCACAATCACGGTTTTATCCACGAATGTCGCGAGGGTGACATCTTCCTGCTTGATGCGGGGGCTGAGACCAAATCGCACTATGCCGGCGATCTCTCTTCGTCGATGCCTGTGGGCGACCGTTTTACTGAGCGGCAGAAGGCTATCTACGAGATTCACCTCCAGAGTTTCTATGCCGCCGTGGATACTCTTGCCGTAGGCGTTCCCTTCCGTGAGGCACATATCGCAGCAGCCACGAAGATTTGCGAGGGGATGCGGTCGCTCGGTCTGATGAAAGGCGACCCGGCCGAAGCTGCCCGTATCGGGGCCTACGCCCTCTTCTTCCCTTGCGGACTGGGTCACATGGTTGGTCTCGACGTGCATAACATGGAGAATCTGGGTGAGCAGTATGTGGGTTATCTCGATGGGGAAGAGAAGAGCAAGCAGTTCGGTTTCAAGAGCTTGCGTCTGGCCCGTCCGCTTGAGCCCGGCTTCGTCTTTACCGTTGAGCCCGGCATCTATTTTATCCCGGAACTTATGGACAAATGGGAGGCAGAGAAGCAGTTTACGGACTTCATCTGCTATGACAAGCTCCGTCCGTGGCGTGACTTTACGGGTCTGCGCAACGAGCTGAATTATGCCGTCTTGCCCGATGGTACCGTTAAGCTGCTCGGAACGATAAAGAAGCCCATGACCATAGAAGATGTGTATGCAGCAAAGGGCTAAAATAATATAAATTTAAATCGTAAAATCGTAAAATCATAAAATATATGTACCTTTGCGGCGCAAAATCGAAGAATATATGAACTTTAGCATCAAACATCCAGAAAATGAGGGCGGTATGAACGAGCGCATCAAGCGCCTCCGCCAGGAGAATTTCGATACGCCGACCACGCTCAGCATAGAACGCGCTCTTATAGAGACCGAATTCTATAAGAAATACTATGGCACAATGCCGACACCCGTGCTACGTGCCAAGAACTTCTATGAGATTTGCAAGAAGAAGACCATTTATATCGGCAAAGATGAGCTGATTGTCGGCGAGCGCGGCCCGTTGCCAAAGGCTGTTCCGACCTTCCCCGAGCTTACTTGCCACAGCGTGGAGGACCTGCACACGCTGAACTCACGTGAGCTGCAGCGCTACACCATATCGCAGGAGGACATTGACACCTACGAGCGTGAGGTCATTCCCTACTGGCAGGGTAAGACCCAGCGCGAGCGCATCTTCAACCACGTGTCGAAGGAGTGGGAAGAGGCTTATCACGCCGGAGTCTTCACAGAGTTCATGGAACAACGCGCCGCAGGCCACACCGCAATGGACGGTAAGATGTACCACGAGGGACTGCTTGATGTGAAGGCTCGTATAGAGAAGCGTTTAAGCGAGCTCGATTATATCTACGACCCCGAGGCCACCGACAAGCAGCAGGAACTGGAAGCTATGGCTATCTCCTGCGATGCCGCTATCCTGTTTGCCGAACGGCATGCGGAGCTGGCAGACAAGATGGCTGCTGAGTTGGAGAGAAAAGGGGAGGCCGCACAAAGGGTCAAGGAACTCCGCAAGATTGCTTCTGTCTGCCGCTGGGTGCCAGCCCACGCTCCGCGCGACTTGTGGGAGGCTATCCAGATGTACTGGTTTGTGCATCTCGGAACCGTCACCGAGCTGAACGGATGGGATTCGATGAACCCCGGACATATCGACCAGCATCTCTTCCCCTTCTATCAGAAAGGCATCGAGGACGGCACGCTGACCCGCGATCAGGCCAAGGAACTCATCTCTTGTCTCTGGATAAAGTTCAACAATCAGCCCGCACCTCCGAAGGTGGGTGTAACGGCTTTGGAGAGCGGCACATACAACGACTTTACGAACATCAACATCGGAGGTGTGGATCGTAACGGCAACAGCGCCGCCAACGAGCTCTCCTTTATGATTCTGGAGATTCAGGAGGAGCTGCATGAGCTGCAGCCGGGCCTCTCTATCCATATCGCAGAAAACACACCCGATGACTTCCTTATGGCGGGCATCCGTGTGATTCGTCAGGGTCACGGCTACCCGTCGGTATTCAATCCCGACACCTATGTGAAGGAGATGACCCGCGCCGGAAAGTCGCTTGAGGATGCACGCGAGGGCGGATGTTCCGGATGTATCGAGGTGGGAGCCTTCGGTAAGGAGGCTTATCTTCTGACCGGCTACCTCAACACCCCGAAGATTCTGGAAATAACCCTCAACAACGGCTTAGACCCTGAGACTGGGAAGCAACTCGGTCTGGAGACCGGCGACCCGCGCACATTCAAGACCTTCGAGGAACTCTATGAGGCTTGGCACAAGCAGATGGTTTATTTCGTGAACCTGAAGCTCAGCGTGAACAACTACATAGAGCGTATGTTCTCGCTCTACGCACCGGCCACATTCCTCAGTCTGTATATAGACGACTGCATAGAGAAGGGTAAGGACTACTACAGCGGCGGCGCACGCTATAACACCACCTACATCCAGTGTACCGGTCTCGGCACCATAACCGACTGCTTCACAACCCTGAAGAAACATGTCTTTGAGGACAAGCGCTACACGATGGATGAGATTCTGAAGGCCTGCAAGGAAAACTGGGGAGAGCCTCTCTCTAACTCCCCCCGTGGGGGGGAGGATTCAGTATCCTCAGAAATGTCAACAGGAAATGCAGCTCTCCCCCCCACGGGGGGAGCAGGGAGAGGGACCGTTATGCGTCAGTATATCCGCAACCACACCCCGTTCTTCGGTAACGACGACCCGTATGCTGACGACATCGCAGTACGTGTCTATGAGGATTTGGTGAAGGCCATCGAGGGCCGTCCGAACACCCGTGGGGGAAAGACTCATCTGAATATGCTCTCAACGACCTGCCACAACTATTTCGGAAGCGTCTGCGGAGCTACGCCCAACGGTCGTTTCGCCCACTTCGCCATCTCCGACGGTACATCGCCCGCTCACGGCAGCGACAGTCACGGACCTACGGCTGTAATCAAGTCGCTCGGCAAACTGGATCAGACCAAGAGCGGCGGAACTCTGCTCAATGTCCGTTTTGTGCCCGCTCTGCTGAAACGCGAAGAGGATATGGAGAAGCTCGGTAAGCTCATTCGCACTTATTTCAAGTTCGGAGGCCACCACATCCAGTTTAACATCGTCGATACAGCTACCTTGCTTGATGCTCAGAAGCACCCGGACCAGTATCGCGACCTCCTTGTGCGCGTAGCCGGCTACAGCGATTACTTCAACGACATGACGGCTCAGTTGCAGAACGAGATCATCGCGCGAACGGAGAACGAAGAGGTATAGCCACAAACCCCGCTGTTAAATGCTTTTCAACTCAATCCCGTTCCTGTTGTTTTTCCCAACGATATGTGGGTTGTATTACTGCATTCCGGCGGATTGGGTTCGTCTGCGTAACATCTTTCTGTTGGTTGCCAGCTACTATTTCTATATGAGCTGGCAGCCTGTCTATTCGCTGCTGCTGCTGACGAGCACGGCGGTTACATATCTTGCGGCTTTAGGCATAGACTATTACCGGGATAGACGAAAGCAGAAGGTGTGTCTTGTAGCAAGCCTCGTACTGAACCTGAGCATCTTATTCCTGTTCAAATACTATAATTTTCTTGCTTCAAACATAGTTGATGCCTTGACTTTTATGGGCCTCAGGCTTGAGATGCCGGTATCCAAACTGCTCCTACCCGTAGGCATATCGTTTTACACCTTTCAGGCATTGGGCTATTCCATCGATGTCTATCGCGGCACCACCCGGGTGGAGCGTGACTTCCTGACTTACGCCCTCTTTGTCTCGTTCTTCCCGCAGTTGGTGGCGGGCCCTATCGAGCGCTCCAACAACCTCTTGCCGCAATTCAGGGGGAAGCGGACGTTTGATTACGAGAGCGCCATGCAGGGCGTGCGCATGATGGTCTGGGGCTATTTCCTGAAACTGGTGCTTGCCGACCGCTGCGGCACATACGTAGATGCCGTTTTCAGCAGTCTTGACAAACATAATGGCGGCAGCTATCTCATAGCTTCGTTGCTCTTCCCGTTCCAGATCTACGGCGACTTTGCGGGCTATTCGCTCATCGCCATCGGCGCAGCACGTATCCTCGGCTTCCGGCTGATGGACAACTTCCGACGTCCCTATCTCTCCTGCTCCGTGGGCGAGTTCTGGCATCGTTGGCATATCTCCCTTTCCACATGGTTCAAGGACTATGTCTATATTCCTCTTGGCGGTAACAGGGTAGGGCGCTTACGCCAGTATTTCAACCTTATGGTGACCTTTGTCGTAAGTGGTCTTTGGCACGGAGCCAACTGGACATTTGTCTGTTGGGGTGCGCTGCATGGAGCCTTGCTTTGTGTGGAGAAGGCTCTCGGCATCGGGCGCCGCGAGTATCACGGTCTGAGCCGCTTTCTGCATTGGTCGGTAACGTTCATTCTTGTCTGTCTGGCTTGGATATTCTTCCGTGCCGACACCCTTTCTGATGCTTGCACTATATTCACGGGCATCTTCACAAAGCTCGGAGTGCCCTTTGTTAAAGCAAGCGATTTCGGCATCATCGCTCTGAGCATTGGTTTGCTGCTGCTCATCGCTCTCCGTCAGGAAAACCTTGTTCCGCAGAAAACGCTTCCGAGCAACCGCCTCGGAACCAGTTCCTTCCTCAGCTTCTTCGCCATCGCCCTTATGATCGCTATTATTATTCTGTTCGGCGTTCTGGACAGCAGCCAGTTCATTTATTTCCAATTCTGAAAGTCATCACCATGAAGAAATTCCTCTGCTCGCTGTTTATCATCTTCGTCCTGTGGTTCGGAATCGACCGCATAGGAGGTGCTGGTATGCAGTGGGTGGTCTGGCATACGAATGAACACTTCACCAAGAAGATTTGCAAGATCGTGAGCAGCGTGGATGCCGACATTCTCCTGTTGGGAACCTCACGCTGCGAGAACCACTATGTGCCGTCGATAATCCGTGATTCTACGGGTCTGAGCGTCTATAACGCCGGTATTTCGTGCTCTGCAAGCATCTTTTTCCACTATTCTACGCTGTCTCATGTCCTGCGTTATCATACACCCAAGGTCGTAGTTCTGGACACGGGCGAGTCGGAGTTTGCAGCCACCGACTACAATCTGTCCATGCTGAATTACTACGCTCCGCACATTGGCCGTTGTGCAGCCGCCGACTCCATATTCCAGTGGGCTGGGATGCTGAACCGCAACCGCTTCTCACATCTCTACCGCTACCACTCTCTGTCGAACATGGCCATCGCACGACTGTTTATGCCCGAGAACAAACGCGAAGATAACGGCTACACACCCATAGACCAGCCCCCCTCGTACCCTGATAATCACGGCGCTTTGCAAGAGTCCCGGCCACGCGATGAGCAGAAGATAGCCACTTTCCGCCGCTTTATCAGTCTCTGTCGCCAGCATCACATACGGCTTGTGCTCTCCATCTCACCCAGCTACTACCACATCAGCCCGCACTATTACGATGTCCTTCGTGCCATTGCCGAAGAGGAACATCTGCCTCTTTTCGACTACGACACCCCCGACCTCTACATAGACCATCCCGAATACTTTTACAACAACTCGCACCTGTGGGAGCAGGGCGCGAGGCTCTTCTCCCAGCAATTTGCTCACGATTTGAAAAACTACTTGTCACACTAATCTCCAAAAACGTCGATATGATTATCTTTGATATAAAGCGCTACGCCATCAATGACGGACCGGGCATCCGCACCACACTTTTCATGAAAGGGTGCCCTCTGCGTTGTGTCTGGTGCCATAACCCCGAGTCTTGGGAGTCACAGCCGGAGCTGATGTTCAAGCAGAACAAATGCATCGGCTGCAACAGCTGCGGCATACATCCGCACCAGCTGGAGTATATCCGGACAAAAGCTCAGTCCACGAATCTTGAGGTGGCTGAGCTTTGTCCCACCATCGCCCTCGAAGTCTGCGGACGCGAGTATTCCTTGGAAGAGCTGATGGCTGAGGTGGAGAAAGAGCGGGAGATAATGACTGGAAGCGGCGGCGGTGTAACCCTGTGTGGCGGCGAACCCCTGATGCACCCGCGGGAAGCGCTCCAGATATTGCAGGAATTGGGGCGCAGAGGCTTCCACCGTACGGTTGACACCTCGCTTTATGCCTCGCCCGAGGTGGTGCAGGCCATAGACGCCGAGACCGACCTCTTCCTTATCGACCTGAAACACATGGATTCCGACCTGCATCGCCGCTTCACTGGTGTGCCGAACGAACCGATTCTGAGTAATATCCGCCTGTTGGCAGATAAGTGGGAGCGCGAGGGTAAATCCATCTCCGACCGCTGTTGGTTCCGCATCCCTCTCATCGAAGGCGTCAATGCAGACGAGCAGAACATAGAGGCGACCGCATCTTTCATCTCTAATCTCTCATCTGTCAACTCTCAACCCCCCACCGGGTGGCAGGGGGGCCTCTCCCTCCTCCCTTACCACGATGTGGGCAAGGACAAGCATCGCCGTCGTGGTACAGACTTCAACCCAGAAGGCATAAAAATGACAGCGCCCACAGAGGAAACTCTGGAGCGTTGCATTCAGCAGTTCGCCGCCCACGGGCTTACGGCTAAGGTCGGCGGATAAACCTATTTCTCGTTATTTCGCTGCGTCCAACAGCTCTTGGGCGCGCTGCAGGGCCTTGTTGATGTGCGGCAGAATATTCTCTTCGCCCACGATACGTCCGAAATCGTTGTGCATCAGCACTTCGTGAACCTTCGGATTCACACCGGAGAGGATAATCTGAATCCCCTGCTGACGTGACATCTGAACCAGATTCTCCAGATTATGCATACCTGTGCTGTCAACAAACGGCACCTTACGCATACGTATTATGCGGACACGCGGACGAGAACCCAGACGCCCCATGATTTCCTCGAAACGGTTGGCTATGCCGAAGAAGAACGGGCCGTTGATCTCGTAAATCTCACATCCGTCGGGAATCTTGAAGTGCTCCAGATTGGTTGATTCGAAATCCACCTCGTCCGCAGGATTTATCTCGTCGGTCAGCACACTCACCTGAGTCGTCTCAGCCATTCGTCTCATGCACAACAGACAGGCGAGCATCAGACCCACCTCGATGGCCACCGTGAGGTCGAAGATAACAGTCAGCAGGAAGGTGATTATCAGTACGGAGATGTCCGACTTCGGGTTCTTCAGCAGCTGTTTGAACGTGCGCCATCCGCTCATGTTGTATGCCACTATGACCAATACTCCGGCGAGACAGGCCATCGGGATATACTGCGCGTAGGGCATCAGAATCAGGAAGATAAGCAGCAGCACCACAGCGTGTATGATACCAGCTATTGGTGTGCGTCCGCCGTTGTTGATGTTCGTCATCGTGCGGGCTATGGCGCCTGTGGCTGGTATGCCGCCGAATATCGGGGTAATCAGATTGGCCAGACCCTGAGCTATCAGCTCTTGGTTCGAGTCGTGGCGGTCGCCCGTCACACCGTCGGCCACCGTAGCCGACAGCAGCGACTCAATGGCACCCAGAATAGCTATGGTGACTGCCGGAGCGAAGAGGCTTCTTATCACCTCCCACGACAGTCCGGGAACAGCGGGAGCGGGCAGCGAGGCGTTGATGCGGAACCTGTCGCCTATGGTGTCCACGCTCTCAGCCAGTCCGTTTGCCTTCAGTATGGCTATTCCCACCGTCATCACTATGATGGCTACGAGAGAGCCCGGCAGTTTGTTCAGGGCCGAAGCGTGACCGCCGATATAGCGCACACGGTCGATATATGGCCACAGAGCGATTATGGCAACGCTGCCCAAGCCCACGATGGTGCTCCAGATGTCTATGCTCATGGCGTTCTCTGCGTAGCAGACCCATTTCGAGATGAAGTCAGCAGGCACCCCCTCGGCAATGGTCAGACCAAAGAGATCCTTGATCTGTGTGGTGAAGATAGTCAGGGCGATTCCGCTGGTGAAACCCACGACGATGGGGTAGGGGATATACTTGATAATAGTGCCCAGACGGAACAGACCCAACATAATCAGGAACGCTCCGGCCAGCAGAGTCGCTATCATCAGGCCCTGCATCCCATATTGCTGGATTATGCCGGCAATGATAACGATGAACGCGCCCGTGGGACCGCCAATCTGCACTTTCGAGCCGCCGAAGAGCGATATTATCAGACCCGCCACGATAGCGGTGATTATGCCCTGTTCAGGTGTCACGCCCGACGCGATACCGAAGGCGATGGCCAGCGGCAGAGCTACGATGCCCACGATGACACCCGCCAGCAGATCCTTGACAAACGTCTCGCGGTTATAATCCTTGATGGATGAGATAATTGATGGCTTCATAATGCTATTGATATTATGCTCTCGCTATAGATATTTTGTGCTACGATATGGATATTTTGCTGTTACTCTCCATTCCGGCCGCAAAGGTACGTTATTTAATTGACAATTGACAATTGATAATTGATAATTTATATTTTTTCTCTGAAAAACTCACTTTTCTCTTTTCTCCCCACTCTTCATTGTTAATTGCGTTTTAGGTCGCTACGCTCAAAATTATAAAAAATCAGCTGGAAAATTATAAGGCCTACGGCCGAAATACCAGCCTAAGCCCAATTTTGGGAGCGAAGCGACTGAAATTTTCTAAATCAATTTTTCTATAATTTTAAGCGAAGCGCCCCCCAAATGTCAATTCTTCCCCCCCGGGGGGATTGAAGGGGGCCCCAATGTTCACGAGTTGTTGAGCGAAGGCGAAAAATGTTCAAAGTTCAATGTTCAATGAGCTTCGCGCAGCCCAAGGCGATGAATTTACAAAACAAACACTGCTTCTCTGGCGGAAAAGCCCCGAAAAGCCCCATTTTTTCTCTATATTGACTTTCCCATTTGTCTTGAGAATCGAAAAAATACAACCTGTTATTTCATATCTCAGCTAAGCTAAATGACTTCCTCCTTAGATGACGAAACGGGGCATCTTGGCCCGCTTTCCTTAATATACATCAAAAAGGAGGTTGCAAGCGTACAATAATTCGAGAAAAAGTTGTGCAAGATAAAGAGAAAATATCTCCCTAATCGGAGCAGCTTTAGTAAGAAATCCGTACAAAATCATCATTTTTTTTATCTGATTTTGGCAGTTTTATGCTCGTAATTGAAGAATTTCATGTAATTTCGCAGCGTTCTTCGGAACATGTCTTATTGAAACAACGAAGCGTTATGCTCGACTTGAATCGGAAATGTGAGGAACTTCCAAAGCAAGCAAGACAGTATGATGTTCTGCGTGTATTGCGTGGCCTGACTACATTTCTACTTGCAAGGTAATTCTCACGACCTCCGATTGAAGAAGTGGCATCAGTGCCACGCTTCCTAACTAAACAATTAAATGCTCTTGTGGCAGCTGGAGAGCAATATAGATTAAAAACTAAAATGAACAAAAAATGTTTATTTACATTGATGACCATGTTAATGATGGTCATGGTGAGTGTTGGCTTCGCCTCATGCAGCAAAGATGACGAGGGCACCGACAAAGGCGGAGGTGTTGGCAGTACAACGAGCACATTGGTTGGCACTTGGAGCCGTGATTACAATACAGGAAGCGGCACAAAGAGCAAAGAGACCTACACCTTTGGTAATGGTGGAACCGGAACATACAAAAACGCCTATCAAACTGCAACTTTCAGTTATGTAGCATCAGGAGGACACATAGCGGTAAAAATCCGTTATAGTGATTCTTCCACCACGATTGATGATGTCTGGACGTATTCTATTAGTGGAAAAACGCTGACTTTAAACGGTAATAAATATACCAAGCAGTAAACATCTTCATGCTCGTCACTGAGGTTTACTCTAACACTGGTGGTCAGGCTTGCGAGGCTGCTTCTTTAGTGCTATCGATAAGTTAGACAAAACGCTCACTATAGGCCATCAGTGACTTACAAAATTGTTTTTTGATTCCCTCTGACAAACCCTCGGGAGACCACCGCTGAATCACCTGCGCTGGTCTCCCGAATCTCTTTTCCGTCCTGGTGATTCGAATACACACAGTGCTTTTGTTATATTTTCCGGCAAAAAGTGAAGTGGCTTTCAGGAATTTTTCTCATTTTTCGTGCAGAACGAGTTTGATTTTAACAAAAATAAGACTAAAGCTGCATATCTATTTCATACTTTCAATAAAAAGAAAAACAGTAGCATTCCATCTTTGCTGGTTTAGGTTTAAGTTTAGATGTTCTTATATATATAATAAGGTATCGTAAACCAAAATCAAAAGATTGAAGGTTTAATGTTTAAGCTTAGAGAGGCATGTATTATACATGGGTAAACGTAAACCTAAACTTTTCTTATTTGCCTTCACATGATAACCTTTGGTCATTTTATTGCAATTTTAAATACTATCGAGGTGGCTAAATCCAGTTTTTCGGGGCAATTGATAACGAGGCCTTCTGAGTTCTGGCGCCATTTTAGTTTGCTGTCGCTGCCTAACAGTGATACGCGCTTCACCTTCTCCTGGCCTTTCTTTAGGTTATGGATGATTACCTGACTGCCAGCCTCTGGTACAGCCATGGTGAAGGCATAGAGGTTGCCGTCCTTGCCAACGGTGAATCGTATGTCCTGTGGCGTGAACTTAAATTCGGCATGTCTCTTGCCGAGACCACCGCCGGGCAGTTTCTTCAGCTTGCCATTCTCCATCTCGCCTTCGCCGAGGGTGCGCCATGCCTTGCTGCCATATACGGCTTCGCCATTGATTGTCATCCAACGGCCTACCTCTTCGAGCATGGTGACGCAGGCGTCCTCGATGCTGCCGTCTGGTAGCATGGGGATATTGAGGGCTGCACTGCCGTCGCGACAGATGGCTTCGATGATGAAGCGTATCATGGAACCGGAATCGTATGTGAACCCTGGGGCATAGAACCAGTCGCCTACAGGGGCCTCACGAATCCAGGGCTGCGAGGCGTTGATGGTGTCGGGGAAGTCAAACTCGGCTGTGTTCACAGCACCATTCGTAGGCTTGCGGAACTTGATGATGCTGAAGACGTCCACCTTGCCGCGCTTCTTCAGCACGCGGTTGTAGTAGTCGGCCATCACCGTAGGCATAGCGTTACATTTGTAGCCTGTGCCTGTACCATCACCTGTAAACGGCCCCTGTACGGTGCCGTCGGTATAGATGAAGTCGGGGTCGTAATGAGCTGTCACATCCATCATACGGAGGGCCCACTGCGTGGCGTACCACTTGCAGTAATCCAAATGACGGCCGAAGATTCCAGCCTTGGGGGGGGACCAAGGGGAATGTGCCTTTTCTTCAACCGTCTCGTATTCACGCAAGTCGATGCCATAAAGCAGACGCGGGTCATATCCTTCCCACCACTTGCCTTTACCATCTGCCAAGGTGAGGTGGCCGTCGTATGGCACACCTGCCTTCTCGCCGGATTTGTCAGACCCGAAGGCCGTCTGCCACCACCACCATGTATATTCGTGGTGGAAGGTGACTCCATAGCGCATGTTGTATTTACGACAGGCATCGACCCACTCACGTAGGATGTCGCGCTTCGGACCGATGTTCACCGAGTTCCATGGATGGTACTGTGAATTCCACAGGTCATAATTGTCGTGATGGACACCCTGAATCATCAGAAACCGTGCGCCGGCCTTCTGGTAGAGTTTCGTCAGATACTCAGGATCGAGCTTCGTGGGATTCCAGTCGCGCAGCACCTCTTTGTAACCTGCCTCTGACGGATGACCGTAACGCTTCAGGTGGTTCTTATAGGCCTTGTGTTCCTCCTTATATAAATGACGCGCATACCAGTCGCCACTCTCTCCAGCGGCCTGCGGACCGAAATGTACCCAGATGCCGAACTTGGCATCGCGCAGCCATTGGGGAGTGCCGGGATAGTTGTGTTCTATTGATGCCCAGCTGGCTTTGTAAGGGCCGTCGGTAATGGGGATGTCGAGCTGTACATCAGCAAAGCTGTCGCTATTGACCATTTTCACCGCCCCAACAGGTTGTGGTGCGGGAATCTCGGGAAACGCCGGCATCTGAGGCATCTCGCCATCCTTTAATGTCTGTGCCTGACTGCCGCAAACGCTACAAGCCAGCACCATAGTCAAAAACCATTTCATTTTCTTCAATATTTCAAATTCCGGTGCAAAGGTATACAATTAGACGCATCACATACTTTTGATGGGAGATAATCCCAAAAGCACATTCTGCAAACTTCGTTTGCAAAGTTAATGATTTCTTCTGACTTTACGTTCATTCTGCACGTTTTTCTTGCAGAATGTGTTTGTTTTTAATAAGTCAGTAAGAAAAATGGACATCAAAGCTGCTAATTCTTGCTTCAATAAAAAGAAAAGGAATGGATTCCTTCCTTATAAGTTTAGGTTTAAGTTTAGATGTTCTTATATATATAAGTAAGTGTTCAAAATTAATTTACACAAAATAAAATTCCATTTTCTACGTTCTATTATATATAGGAGTAGAAACAATGGGAAAAATCAAACAATTATCTCTCACCGACGCAGAGCGTCTGGAGTTGGAG
>JAFSNB010000018.1 GCA_017447625.1 Bacteroidaceae bacterium | reverse complement strand
TCCGATAAAATGCGTACCTTTGTTCACGTTATTAATGTTTTGTAGCGAAAACAAAGGTAACAAAAAAGGTCGGAATCCAAGCGAGGATACCGACCTTAATTTTTGGATAACTTGAAAAGTTTTAGCGGACACCAATATTTACGAATGTTGATTTGGCTATAGACGGTCACCTTTTTACAGAAAACTTGAGTAGCGTTGATCGTGAGTTGCGACGCAGCAAGGAGGAATTCATCAAAGAGCATTTCGTGCGCTATACAAAACCCACCTTCCCTCCAGCATGGAAAACGCTTGAAACCGTTTCCTTTGGAACCCTATCCAAACTCTATGGCAACTTCTCAATAAAAGCCGACAAGAAGCAGGTGGCCGTGGATTTTGGTGTTCCTCAGCATGAGTTTATGATTAGTTGGCTCGAAAGCCTCACATCGCTACGTAATTTCTGTGCACACCATTCACGCATTTGGAATCGTCGCTATGCAGTAAAACCTCAAATGCCACGCAGGATGCAAGGAGGCAATTGGCTGACGGACTTTTCGTTTCCACCAGACAAACTCTATCCACAGCTATCGTGCATCGCATATTTACTGATTAGCATCGACCCTCAAAACACATTCACTACAGAGTTTAAGGCTCTTCTTGGGAAATACACTTCAGTAGATCCTTCTGCTATGGGCTTTGTAAAAGACTGGCAGAACGAACCGCTATGGAAGTGATATGATTACATTGCTCCTCATCATATGTCTCATACAGCAAACTATTTGAATACTCCAACCGTTCTTCATGTGCTCAAGTTGAACTCATGAACCTTGAACCATAAGTTATTCAATCGAAGCACCAAGGCACAGGCGGAAGCCGACATAGTAACTGCGGCCCGTTGGCACAAACTTGCTGCGGCTCGCTACTCGGCAGTCAGAGGCGTTGTAGTACATAGCGCCCCCACGATAAACGCGACCAGAACCTGAGGTTGAGCCTGTAGGATCGCTCTGAGCACTACTGCTATATGAGCCAAACCAATCATAACACCACTCTCCAACATTGCCGCTCATATCATAAAGGCCGAGCTCATTGGAGGCTTTTGTCTTAACCGGATGATTTTTTTTGTCGCTATTAACAACGAACCATGCAACATCGTCTGCTGTATTGCTGCCAGAATATATGTAGCCACAACTCTTAGTCCCGCCCTTAGCTGCAAACTCCCACTCCGCCTCTGTCGGGAAACGGAACTGTTCACCAACACCAAGCTGAGAGGACAAATTGCTGTTCAAAAAAGCAAGGAACGACATACAGTCCATATAGCTGATATAATAAGCAGGATAGTTGTCTCCGAGGCCGTACGTACTACTCCAATCATAGCCACCAGATGTTGGGGATGTTGGTGAATACCCCAATACGGCATACCACAGAGCCTGAGTCACCTCTGTCTCGCCCATATAGTAATCGTTTGTAAGAGTCACGCTGTGGACGGGAGTTGCAACATCATCCGCACCAGCACGCCCCATCTGGAAGGTTCCGCCTTGTACTTTCTTCATCTTGAAGGTGAAAGTCTTCCCGTGGCCAGTCACGGTGAAAGTGCGTTCGTCGTCAGAAATGTTTTGTGCTGCTTCCTGCGTAACACTTATTGTCTGAGTAAGCGAGCCCAAGGTCAGTGTGATTGTTGCTGTTCTTTCAGATGTCCCTGTGTTTGCTTCAGCAGATATCGTGAGAGTGGTTTTGTCGCTGCTTTGGGTTATCGTAAGCCACGAAGCAGAAGTGGAAAAAGTGTAATCTCCGTTAGCAGTAACGTTAACCGTCTTAGATGATGCTGATGCACCAAAAGAAAGTGATGTTGGTGACACAGAGAGCGATGGTTCTGGCTCTGAAATAGGAGCACCGAGGCAAAGACGAAAGCCTACAAGATTATTTCTGTCAGACGGTGCATACCAAATGCGGTAAGTTACGCTGCAAATAGATGCTTCATGGCTCCAACTACCACCACGAATCAAGCGTTTGGAGCCCGAGTAGGGGCCTGACGGGTCTGTCTGTGCGCTGCTACTATATGTGCCATACCAGTCATAACACAGTTCCCATAGATTGCCACTCATATCATAAAGACCAAGTTCATTGGCTGCTTTAGTCTTTACTGTATGAGTACCATAGTCAGCATTTACAGCACCAAGTGCATAACTATTATCCCAATACCAGGCAACATCATCTATTGTGTTGCTGCCAGAATAGATGTAATCATTGCTTTTGTTTCCGCCCCTCGCTGCAAACTCCCACTCCGCCTCCGTCGGGAAGCGGAACTGCTCGCCGCTACCCAGTTGAGAGGACAGCTTACTATTCAAAGCTGACAGGAATAACTGGCAATCCTCATAACTGATATAATAAGAGGGATAGTTGTCACCAAGACCAAATGAACTGCGCCATTGATTTCCACTGGATGTAGGTGACTGCCCCATTACAGCATACCACAGAGCCTGAGTCACCTCCGTTTCGCCCATATAGTAATCACTTGTGATAGTCACACTATGGATCGGCATAGCTACATTTGTTGAACTTTCACGGCCCATCTGGAAGGTTCCGGCTTTCACTTCTTTCATTTTGAAAGTTATAGTCTTGCCATTATCTGTAATGGTGAATGTGCGAGAAATATTTGCAGCGTCCTGTATTACTTCTATCGTCTTTGTAATTGAGCCTAAGGTCAGCGTTATCGTTGCAGTCCTTTCGGACTCTTCTGTGTTTGCGGCAGCAGTTATCGTAAAATATGTTACACTCTCTGTACGAGTTGTTGCAGAGTCTTTTGTTATGGTGAGCCACGAAGCATCAGTGGAGTATATGAAATCACCACTGGCTGTCACAGAAACAGACTCAGATGATTCAGACGCATCAAACGTAAGTATTGATTTAGACACATTTAGCGAAGCTGCACTTTGACTCACACTTATTGTCTGGCTCTTGCCTGATGCGTTTATCGTGATGGTTGCGTTGCGGGTTGCAGAGGTTGTGTTTGCCTGAACGGAGACGGTAAGGGTCTGATTGTCAGCGGCGCGCTCCACTGTCAGCCAAGTCTGATCAACGGTAATCCCATAGCCGCTGTTGGTGTTTATTGCCACCGTCTGAGTGGATGCGTCGGCCTCGAACAGCAATGTTGTCAGGGAGGCTGTCAGACTGGCGTTGTTCTGCCACAGATAAGCGTCCTCAAACGGTCTGTCGTCCTTGCAGGAAAGAAGCAGTGAACAGAGAATCACGAACGGGAGTATATGTCTTGCTTTCATAACGGTGTGGTCTTATCAGAATGAAACACGGAGGCCGAGGCGGACGTTGAAGCCCGAATTCCACTTGCCAAACTTACTGTAATCTGCTTGCAGCTCCTTATAGACTGAGGATTTGCTGAGCGCGATGCCGTATTCCGGCGTGAGGTACAGCCCGATGTGACGAGCCAGGGCAAAATCCACTCGTGCTCCGACTGTTCCGGACATTGAGTTGGCGTGTGAGGAGCCGTTGTTCCCGCCGTTCTCCTTTCCCGTCACCGTAACGGCGGCTATGCCTACCTGCGGAGTGATTCGCAGTCGGCTGTTTGCCAGCAGTATGCCGTAGCCCAGTCTCAGGCCGAATACCGAGGGTTTGTATTTGTACTCGTACTTGGCGGTGGAGTTTGCAGAGCCCCAATAGACTGTCTCTGAGGCGAGTCCGAGGGTGTAGAAGCCTTCGATATTGATGTTTTTGAGATAGACGCCTACGTCTGCGGTCAGTCCCAGAAGGCTTATGGGCTGCGCACCTATTGAGACATAGAACTCCGTCGGTTTCATCAGTGGCACGGATGGTGTGGTGCTTTTAGGTTTGACCGTCTTGGGCTTTTCCGTCTTAGGTTTCTCTGCTTTCGGCTTCTCTACCTTGGGCTTTTCGGACTTAGGCTTCTCGGTCTTAGCTATCTCTGTTTGAGACTGCTTCTCCTTTTGCTTAGGCTGTTTGGCGGTAGCGGTTGTGGCTGCCGCGCCTGCTGTCCCAGCCCCATTCTTCAGGTTTTCAGTCTGTGTCGCTGTTTCCCCCTCTTTGTCGGTTTGCGTGCGCGCCTCTTTGACGGTAGGCTGCGCCTCAATCGTTTCCAGTTCCAGAATATACGTTTCATCAGATTCAAGAGGGTTGGAACCGAGATGTTGTGCTAAGTCGTAATCGTAAATGGTCCCATACTTCTTATGACCTATGGACAGGCGCTTAACACCGCTCTGTACCCAGACATAAATCTCCATCGGGTGCGACTTGGTCTGCTCCTCAATTTTCACAATAGGCAACAGCTTGCTGGTTTGGAAAACAAAACCTTGTTCCATCGTTCGCACTTTAATCAAGGCACAGGGCTTCTCGTTGACGTCTGAGACTTGGGTGGAGCCAGTTTTAGCAGTGATGTCGAGCTCGGCGTGGTAGAACTGTTTGACCACGAGACCCTGAGCGGCCATCTGCACGGTGGCAAGCAGCATAAACAGTAGGGTGAGTATGTATTTTTGTATGTTCATTGCTGTTGGTTCTAAAAACTGTGCAAAGGTAATAAAAATAATTGGTTCCGCAAGTATTTTTGCAATTATTTTGCAAGAAAATAGAATTTTTTAAGGCAAAGCCTTAAAAGGTCAATTTCGGCGGACGCTGTTCATGATTGCTGTAAATGTTCCCAGAAGCGGACATGCACATAGGGGCATGCGCAAATGCATCAAGATGTAAGTGCGAATACATCAAGGTGTAAACCCGAATGCATCAAGGTGCAATCACCATTTGCCCAGCATCAAAACTACAATTGCCCAGCATCAAAACCACAATTGCCCAGCATCAAAACTACAATTGCCCAGCATCAAAATTGAGCGGGGGCGGGGTGATTCGGAGGGCACTAGCCTATGGGTCCTCGTTTTGGGGACTCATGGGTCGCCTTGTACTGAAAAGGTTGACACTGTGTACTGACCAGATACGACAACTTGTCGGGTCAGCTTGTGTCTTGTACTGAAAAGGTAGACATGATTCAACTTCTGCCAGGGATAAGGATTAAGGTACCAAACAGGCATTCAACCTTTGGCAGGGTTAAGTTAAAAACCATTCAACTTTTTCTAGGGTAGTACATTCTAGTGTCTGTTACAGTTGTTACAGTGTTACAGTTAAAAAGTAAGCCTTTTCAGTATGAAAAATACTTCTATATTTATATATAAATATAGAGTTTAATTTTGACTTTTGGATAGACTGTTTTGGAACTGTAACACTGTAACAACTGTAACACCAGCCAGCACCATCCCATTTTGGGAGGGTGCCGCGGGTGGACTTTTTACTCTCCTAAGAACCTACGTAGCTGCGCGATGTATTCGTCTTTATGGAGGCGGTAGGAGGCGGCGTGATCGGCCTCGGGTGCTATCCAGAGCGCTTTCTTGCCCGGCTTTGCCTCGTAGAGGGGATGGACCATTGCGGTGGGGACGAAGGCATCCTCAGCTCCGTGAATGAAGAGCATGGGATAACGGCTGCGACGCACCTGACTGAGGGCTGAAGCCTCGCCGAACGACCAGCCGTAGAGCAACTTACAGAGCAGGCTGCTGGTGTACATCAGCGGGAAGGGCGGCAGACCGAACTGCTCACGCATCTGTCCGGCGAACTCGTCCCAGACGCTGGTGTAGCCGCAATCCTCGACAAATCGGAGGTCGCGGATGCCGTAGGACTGCTGCCGCTCTTGCAGCAGGTCGGCCTCGCCCGAGAGCATCATTGTTGTGGCCGCTCCCATAGACACGCCGTGAACAACCATCGTATCCGCGTGGAACGCGCTGAGCCAGCGCAGCACATCGAGACGGTCCAACCACCCCATCTGGATGGCTTCGCCGTCGCTCTCGCCGCAGGCGTGCAACTCGGGCAGGAGGACGTTGTAGCCCAGTTCGCGCTCGTAGATCCGCGCCAGCCACAGGAACTTCACGGCGCAATCGCGCCACCCGTGGATGAGTACGGCCGTGCGCCGACAGCCTCGATTGATGTACAAAGCATGATGGCGCTCGCCCGTGGGCATCACAAGCGAGGTGTCACGCAACGCATTGATACTAAGCATGCTATCCACCCACTCACGGCTTTCGGGATAGTTGTCAAACAAACGCTGATAGCACGAATCGCGGTCCAGGCGGTTGGGGTCGGGAGCCAGCGAATAGTCGAGCATATAGAGGCTGGCGCCCACAAGCACCGCAACCAGAACTGTGAAAACGACGACAAGCGTCCAAACGATTTTCCTCATAAACTTTGTATTTTAACCTCGAATTGCACGAATTACACGAATATTTTTTAAAACAACGGATTAAACGGATTACACGGATTTTCTTTGCAAAAATAGGGATTTCCGCTCTTTTATCGCTATCTTTGGCCGAAAAATTGCGGTTATAAGAGAAAAAAGACGTATTTTTGCGCCGAAAAACAAAACATTGAGAGAAATGAACAAGCCAAAATGGTTGGAAAAAGAACGGATGCGCCGGGTGATTTTCGACTCCGACACCCGCGCCGGACGGACATTTGACATAGCCCTGCTCATAGCTATCGTGCTCAGTCTCATCGTGTTGTTCGTGGAGAGCATGCAAGGACTGCCACGCACGATGAAAATTGCTCTGGGAGTGCTGGAGATTGTGCTCACCGTGCTCTTCACCATAGAATACGCCGCCCGCATCTACTGCGCCGAGGACCGCCGCAAGTACATCCTGAGCGGATGGGGAATCATAGACCTGCTGGCCGTGCTGCCGCCCTATCTGACTTATTTTATACCCGCCGCCCGCTATATGCTGATGCTGCGAAGCATCCGTTTCCTGCGAATTTTTCGTATTTTTAGACTTTTCAGTTACATCAACGAGGGGCACATGCTGCTGCGTGCGCTGGGGAGAAGTATGCACAAGATTGCCGTCTATTTCCTCTTCGTACTGGTCCTGGTGGTCTGTCTCGGCACGCTGATGTTCATCATCGAAAGCAAGCAGCCCGGCAGTCACTTCACGGACATCGGCTCATCAATCTACTGGGCTGTAACCACCCTATCCACAGTTGGTTACGGCGACATAACACCCGTGACGAGCGTCGGTCGTATGCTCTCCGCCTTC
Organism: Bacteroidaceae bacterium; assembly: GCA_017447625.1. Taxonomy (GTDB): domain Bacteria; phylum Bacteroidota; class Bacteroidia; order Bacteroidales; family Bacteroidaceae; genus Physcousia. The sequence continues at coordinate 32,514 of JAFSNB010000018.1, read as the reverse complement.
ATCATGCTGCTGGGCTACACCCTGATTGCCGTACCGGGAGGAATAGTGACCGCGAGCTTCATCAACGTGACCAACGAACCGGTCAGGGAAGGCCACTGCCCGCGATGCGACGCGAAGGTGCGCAAGAGCGACAAATTCTGCTCTCAATGTGGCGAAAAACTTTGAAACAAACAACGGATTTCACGGATTTTACGGAATAGGCTACGCGATGATTATTTTTCTGAACACGAATCTGAAGAATTGTACGAATATAGGCTGGCGCGATGCTTTTTTTTCGAACACGAATTATACGAATTAGGCTGGCGCGATGCTTTTTTTTCGAACACGAATTTGACGAATTTAACGAATATAGGCTGGCAATCCGCTAAATTCGTGTAATCCGTTGTTGTTAAGATAAATAATTCGTTTAATTCGAATAATTCGTTGTTGCTAAGCGAAAAAAATCCGCTAAATCCGTGTAATCCGTTGTTATTAAGAGAAATAATTCGTTTAATTAACTTCGTTGATTGTACTCTCGCTCGGCATATCGAAAGCAAGCTTTCATCTGCTCTCGCTTATTCGTACAATTCGAATAATTACTGCGTTCCTCGTGGGTCTTCGACAAATCTCGTTGCGTATGTCGTTTGCAGTCCGCCCAATGTTCAATTGTCAATGATCAATGGGCAATGGTCAATGGGCTGCGCCGATGATGTCCTCCACGCTGGCACAGTTGTGACGGTCGAGGTATTCGTTGATGCCATCCACGACCTTAACAGTGACGGCGGGATCGATGAAGTTGGCTGTGCCGATTTCCACCGCACGGGCGCCGGCCAGAAGGAACTCCACTGCGTCTGTAGCGTTCATGATGCCGCCCAGGCCGACAATTGGAATCTGCACCGCCTCGAACACCTGCCAAACCATACGTAGAGCCACGGGCTTCACGGCCGGACCGGACAGACCGCCCGTCTTGATGCTCAGCACAGGACGCTGCCGCTCGGCATCGATGGCCATTCCCATCAGAGTGTTTATCAGACTCACGGCATCTGCACCCTCCGCCTCGACCGCACGCGCAATCTCCGTGATATCCGTAACGTTAGGGGAGAGCTTCACAATGAGCGTCTTGGGATAGACTGCCCGCACGGCCTTGACCACAGAAGCGGCTCCGGCGCAGGTGGTGCCGAACGCCATTCCGCCCTGCCGCACATTCGGACAGGAGATGTTCAGTTCGATGGCCTCGATGCGTTCCAGCTCGGCCACACGCGCCGCACATTCGGCGTAAGTCTCAGGCGATGAGCCGCTTACATTAACCACAAACTGCGAGTCTATATCCTTGATTTGCGGGTAGATATGCTTGCAGAAATAATCCACGCCCTTGTTTTGCAGGCCCACGCAGTTGAGCATACCGTGAGCCGTCTCCGCCATACGCGGATAGGGGTTTCCCTGGCGCGGTTCCAGAGTGGTTCCCTTCACGATGATGCCGCCGATGCGGGTCAGATCCACGAGGTCTTCAAATTCCAGGCCGTACCCGAATGTTCCGGAGGCCGTCATTACTGGATTCTTCAGCGTCAATGCGCCTATATGTGTTGTGAGTGAGGACATGACTTGATTAGGACTCTCCCCCCGCCCTCCCTTGTAGGGAGGGAACGAAATGAGGACAAGGGGAGTTTTTAAGGGTTAATAATTCGTGATATATGATATAATTAGTGGTTTAAATCCGTTTAATCCGTGAAATCCGTTGTTTGTTAATTGATAGCAGCCTGCCCAATGTTCAATGGTCAATGGTCAATGTTCAATCTCTTTGCGTCGAACACAGGCCCTTCGGTGCAGACGCAGACGTGGCCGTCAACTGTGTTCTCCACGCAGCAGAGGCAGGCTCCGAGGCCGCACGCCATCATGTTCTCCAGACTGACCTCACAGGGGATGCCACGCTCGCGCGCCATACGGGCCACATTCACCATCATCAGCTTGGGGCCGCAGGTGTAAATCTGAGTGTAGGCGGCGTCGCGCCACAGGCTGTGCTGGGTGACAAAACCGCGCTCGCCGGCAGAACCGTCCTCGGTGGTTAGCGCCACATCTCCAAAACGGCGGAAATGCTCCAGCTGCATGATGTCGGCCTCTCTCCTACCCCCAAGCAGGAACGTAGGACGGACGCCGCGCGCAGCCAGCTCCTGACCGAGGAAAAGCAGCGGTGCCGTGCCGACTCCACCACCCACCAGAAGCGGACGGGCGTCAGCTCCCTCCGCAGGCAGCGTGAAGCCGTTGCCCAGAGGCCCCACGATATTCAGTGTATCGCCCGCCTGCAGACGCGCCAGAGCCCTCGTTCCGTCTCCTACGGCGTGAACCAGCAGCCACAGCTCGTCGGCAGCTCCGTCGTTGCCTGTAGCATCGCAGCAAGCCCCCCCTTCAGCGCCTGTGCGAGTCAGCAGATTCACGCTGATAGGGCGGCGCAGAAACGTCTCCGGCGAACCGTCCACACGCACCTGCACAAACTGCCCAGGGAGCATCTCCGGCATCTTGCCGTCGGCCGCTCTGAGATGTATCTCCACGTAGCCTGCGCTAAGCTCGCGCACTTGCGCCACGCTCAAATCCAGAATATGTTTCTTCGTATTCATTATGATGATTTACGATTTAAAGATTTACTATTTACGATTTATTTTTGATTGCGTTAAAAAGGGGACCTCGATCCGTCTCGGATGGAAGCCCCTTTTGACCGTGCTAAGAAAAATAAGGAGTAGAGAAAAACACACGGCCTACTTTTTTGGGTAAAAGCGATATATGATATAAGGTATATTTATGTTTCATTACGCTGGAAAGACTCGTAGGTTCCATCGCTATAGAAAATACGAATCTCAGTGATGAATTTTTGTGGTTTGTCTATATATTTTATTGTTTCTATTATCTTATGAGAGGGCGTCTGGCCGGTCTGAGCTGCTCCAGAAGTGCGTTCAGTCAGTTCGCTATCGGCCGACTTAGGGTGTATGTCCTGAGTGCCATGAACTGCGGATTCTGTCGTTTCGGCTACATCGCTGAACAGATCTTTGCCCTCCGCTGAGGGTTCAGAAGCCGCTGCTTTGTCGCTGAGGAACATCTCGCCCTCGCCAAACATGAGCCAAGGGATGCTGATTTTGGGGTAGCGCTGGTGTATGCAACTGATGACCTTCTGACTGACTTCAGACTTCCCATTCAAAATGTTAGACATCGTAGAAGGAGATACTCCGATAAAGACGGCAAATTCTTTCTGTGCCATCTGCTCTCTTTGCATCAACTGGAGAATACGATCTTTCATATTTAAGGTGTCTGATATGCCTTCAAAAGTCTAATTTGGCTCCCTTTGGCGGTGCAAAGAAATAAAAAAGAATTCAACCGACCAAATTTTATTAAAAGAAAATGTTGCAAAAGATAAAAGTTTATGTTTTGAAATCTAAAATTATAATTGTAAATCAACATCGGTCTATAATTCTAAATTGTAAATCAAAACACTGATTGCATTTACTAAATCGTTAAACTGAATTATTTAACTTAAATATACCTAACCACTAAGATACAGAGCACTATAAATGGCATTTTGTATAACTGTTAAGCATCTTATGCGCTGTATTCATATTATTATACATGTTTAATAGGTGAATTTAGCATAAATGCGCAATTATTTTATTGATTGTGTATGAGTTAAGCAAAATTTACTTTAATGAATGAATTATTCATTTTATCAATGTAAACCCTAAATTTACAAATTGGTATTTAGATTTATAATTCTAAATACATGTTTGTTTATCTTCCTAATTTTAATTTATTAAATTGTTTTGCAACTATTTGTTTTGATTTATAAATTACAATTCTGCAAGATAAATCAGAATTTTTAGTTTTATAAACCAAAATCTACCCTATTCTGCGAGATTTGAGCATTTGGGCCATATTCAGGAATTGGGCCGAAACAGTTGATTTTACGCGATTCTCACGAGGTGAAAATCCTCGGAACGTGCTGAAACACAAAGGAAAGATATACAAAATTCTTGTCCGATTTTTCGGGCAAAATAGAGCAAAATCAATGCAAAATGAAGAAAACAAGCTCTTTCAACAGGTCGCCGTCGCTCGTTCTTTCCCCTCCTACTCCCTTCGACGCTCCATCTACGCGGCGAATTTCGGATAGAATCTGGAAGACTTTGCCTGCCTTATACAAACGGAGAGCAGGCATTATATTGCGACGAACCTGCCAGGTGGTCTGGTCAACCCAGGCTGCTATACCCTCCTCTGTCTTCACAGGAGAATAGTATGCCAACATGAGGTTAGAGAAAAAATTGAACACCGTAACCAATGTCGGCTGCAAAGCGAAGTTTTTCGGATTGCTGTCAAAGTATTTTACGATACGCATCGCCTTCTGGAGATTCTTCTCCCCCAACGCCGCCACAAGCTCGAATGCGTTGTAGTCTTTGCTGATTCCGATATTGTCCTCGATGTCCTGCGGAGTGACCATTTTTTGCTCTTCTGGCATCGCAAGAATCAATTTATCCAATTCGTGCGCCAAACGGTTGAGATCCGCGCCAATGTAATCGCAGAGCAGATAGCACGCGTTTGGCTGAATTTCGTGGCCTTTGCGACGCAGATAATTCTGCACAAAAGCGGGCAATTGTGAGTCGAAGAGCTTTTTTGACTCAAAAACGAGGCCTACGCGGGCTATTTCTTGGGCCATTTTCGTGCGCATATCCAGCGTTCCGTTCTTGTGGCAGAGAATAAGAATGGTCGAAGGCATAGGTTTCTGGGCATAGAAAGCGAGCGCTTCGCGACCGTCCAAACCCTGCGCTTCACGCACGAGAACGACCTGCCGATCAGCCATCATAGGATAGCGTTTGGCGGCATTTACGACCTCTCCGCCATCGGTCTGAGAACCGTAGAGAACGGTGAGATTGAAGTCCTTTTCTTCCTCTTTCAGAGCATTATCCACGATAAAATCCGCCAGACGGTCGATATAATAGGGCTCCTCTCCCATCAGATAATAGATGGGTTTGAAGTCTCCTGCACGCACCTGGCGCACGATTTCCTCGTATGTAATACCCTGTTTTTTGGCCATTAAATCAATTATTCGACTATGCTCATCAGTACGTCATAATTCACAATTCATAATGCATAATGGGCTGCGCATTTTACATTTTACATTTTACATTGTACATTGTACATTATCCATTACTACCAATCGTATTTCAGATGACGGACTGTCTTATCCGACTTCTTGATTTTCCACAGCGCCTGGATGCCGATTAGAACGTGACTGGTCACGTAATTCGAGGTCACACGCTGGTCGCTGCTGGCCGTTTTCACGCCGTCCGGAGTCATCGGATTATCGCTCACGAGCAGCAGGGCGCCCGTAGGAATATGATTGGCGAAACCGCAGGTGAAGAGGGTGGCCGTCTCCATATCCACAGCCATAGCACGCGTGCTGCGCAGATATTCCTTGAATTTGTCATCGTGCTCCCAGATGCGGCGGTTAGTGGTATAAACGGTGCCTGTCCAGTAGTCCATTCCCGCGTCGCGAATGGCTGACGAGACGGCTCGCTGGAGCATGAACGCAGGCAGAGCGGGCACTTCGGCCGGATAATAGTCGTTGGACGTTCCCTCGCCGCGAATGCCCGCAAGCGGCAGAATCAAATCTCCCATCTGCGCCTTGTGCGAAATGCCTCCACATTTGCCCAGAAACAGGCAGGCTTTGAGGTCTTTCAGGGCAGAAAGAAGGTCCATAATGATGGCTGCGTTGGGCGATCCCATACCGAAATTGATGATGGTGATGCCGTCGGCCGTTGCCATTCGCATATTCGCGTCATATGGCGGCTTTTCCACTCCGAACTGTTCGCAGAAGATATCCACGTAGTTGTTGAAATTGGTCAGCAGGACATAGTTTCCGAAGTCTTCCAGAGGATGATTTGTGTATCTCGGAAGCCAATTTTCTACGATTTCTTGTTTCGTTTTCAGCATAATTCTGTACTTTTGTGGCGCAAATATAGTACAAATGCCCGTTAGGAGCAAAGGAAAACGGAAAAAATGAGCGGAAAACGCAAGGAAAAGGACAGACTGGAGGTGTTTGACCCACTTCGCAAGCGATTTGTAGCCCTAACTCCCGAGGAGGAGGTGAGGCAGAAGTTCGTGTATTTCCTGATTCACGAACGCCACTACCCCGCCGCCCTCTTGGGCAACGAAGTGTCCATCACGCTCAACGGGCTTTCAAAGCGCTGCGACACGGTGCTTCTGGGCAAAGACGGCCTCCCGCAGATGATTATCGAATACAAACGGCCCTCTGTGGCGCTTACACAGCGCGTATTCGACCAGATTTGCCGCTACAATATAGTTCTGCGCGTCAGATACCTCGTCATCTGCAACGGAGAACAAATCGTCTGCTGCCGAGTGAATCTCGAACAGCAGACGTATGAATTCCTCACGGATATCCCTTTCTACGAGGATCTGTGATTATTTAAACTACGAATTTCACGGATTTTACGGATTTAGCTGCGCGATGTTTGTTAACTCAACGGATTATACGAATCTGACAATTATAGGCTGGCGCGAAGCCCGATTATTATGCTTTATGCATTGATTTTAATCCGTTAAATCCGTGTAATCCGTTGTTATTAAGAGGAATAATTCGTTTAATTCGAATAATCAGTTGCGTATTTATTAGAAGTCCAGCACCACGCCTATACCAATCACATCGTTTGTGCGGGTGAAGTTGTCTGAGCCAGCGGTGTTGAAATCAGCCATACTTGTTTGAACGCTCTGAAGCATCTGAGCTTTCTGCTGTAAAGTTGCTGCCTGCTGATCAAGATAACCCTTCTGAGCCAGTGCGGTGGGATCACCAGCTTGGATTCCGGCCTGCAGTTCGGGGTTGGCGTAAGCTGCTGTAAGAGCAGACTGGGCATTAGCCAGAGCCTCACCCATAGGAGCGACCTTTGCGGCCATAGTCTCCTTCACGTGGTTGTAGTCGGGCTGCTCGCGCTTGTAGTGGGTGTATAGGGTCTTGAAATAAGAGATGTCCAGAGCCACCTTCTTGCTTACGTGAATACGTGCGCCGACGCCGATGGAGTTGGAGTTCGTGACGAAGCTCATGTCTGTGATGAACTCGCTGTTCTTACCCAAACCGTAGCTGGTATTCTGCCAACCGGCACTTACGGTCACAACCTTGTTGATATCCCACTCTGCGCCTGCCAGAATCTCCCAACCCGGACCGTCCAGCTTCTCATGACGGTTGGAGTGCTGCGTAGCCTGCTTGTCGAAGAAGATGTGACCGCCTGCATTCAGACGCACGGCCTTGATGGGGCTGTACTCGACACCCAGCATGAGGATAGCGGGGATATAGGCATCAATCTTCGTACCATCACTATACTCGCTCAGACCGGCGTTCAGCTCAGTCACGGAGCCGTCTTCGTTCTTGACAGAGGCTGTGCTGTTCTTCAGACGAAGAGCTGTCATGAACTCATATTTGGCGGCTATATTCCAATGCTCGTTTATCTTCCAGTCGATGCCGACAATCGGGGTGAAGCCTGTGCCGCTCTGCGTGCAGTCAAGAACACGGTCGGCAACCATAGGAGCCATTTCGCCAAGACCGGCAGCCGTAAGCAGCTGAGCAGCCGGAACCATCTGTCCACCGACCTCAAGACCAATATTCTTCACATAACCATCGTAGGCGCAACTGGCGTTTACCATGCGAACTCCGGCAGCCAAACTGAGGTTGTTTGTCACCTTGAACGTACCCATAACCTGGGTTCCGAAGTAATACTGGCGGCCTTTCATATATGTGTCGAAGGAATAACCTGTGGCAGAACCGGGCTGTAAGGCGTTTGCAAGAGCGGGCAACATAGCCACCTGGCTCTCGAACGAGCCCAGACCGTCGTCGAACGTACATTTACCGCCGCCGCCGCTGATGGCAAAATGCAAGGCAACACTCCAACGGTCCTGTACGTATGCGAGATCAAACGAAGGAATCAGCGGGGCTGTGGCCTTTCCCTTGAAGGTCTTTGTTCCACCTTGATTCTTTATGCCATTCACGGTTCCGAGGGCAAACAGATTGTCGCCGAACGTAGATTCAACGGTTCGTGTCTGGAACGCACTCTGATTTGAAAGGGCGAAGTGCCATCCCTTATTCAGGAAAGCAATACCGGCCGGATTAGCATAGGTGGAGGTGATATCAATCTTTGCCTCCTGAGAGAGATTGCGGCCGAAAGCTGCGTTCTGGTTTGTGTTTGTGAGATAACCGCCTGCGTAAGCCTGCACCGAGGCCACCATTGCGGCAATGATAATAGCTGTCTTTTTCATAAGCTTTTTGGTTAATATGTATGATTAACTGATGCAAAGGTAAAGTCATTAACCAAAACAGCCAAACAAGATGCACAATAATTTGCATTTTGTGCACATCTCTTGCTCTATATCAATTCCGATTGCACAAAAATACAGAAAGTGTGCATTAATAGCATTATGCGCAGCCCATTTATGAATTAAGAATTATGAATTAAGCATTGCATTAATAAGAAAGATGCGCCTCATCCGAGACGCATCCATTCTTATTAATAATTAATGTGTAAGCTTGGGCTTATTTCGGCTGAGCACCGCCACCACTGTGAACAGTCTCAATTGTCTGATCACCGACCTTGATTTCTGGAGCAACAGTCTGACCCTGACCGGCAACAGCCTCACCAGTAGTAGGATTAGTTGTAACAGTCGGAACGACGATGGTGTAACCCTCATTGGTCTTACCGTTGACATTGTTTACGATGGTAGGAGCCTGACCTGCAGCACGCTCGTCAGCAGTAACGGGCTTCAGAACGAAGGAGCTGGAAGAAACGACAGCACCAGTAGCGGTATCCACAACTGCGATGGTGAACTGAGTGTCGCTGGTCACGTTCTGGGCAGCAGCCTGATACTCAGCAGCAGTAACGGTCTGGCCGTTCACCTGATACTGGTACTGGCAACCTGCGGCGGTTGCAGCTGCAGTCTGAGCAGCGGTAGCAACAGGTACGGTGTAGCTGGTAGGTACCACGTCGTCAAGATCCTGATCCTGGCATGAAGTCAGCACGCAAGCGGTGATCACTGCAGCAAGCATGCTTACACTTAAAAGAAACTTTTTCATTTTGTAAAAATTTTAATTAAAATTTGGGTTAATGTAATTGTCTTACTTTAGATTTTTTGGTTCCTTACTTGAAGGTCCCGTTTAATATTCTCTTTACGTATTCTTCCACAAACGCCGGTTCCCAGAGGTGTGCGGAGTAGTGCTCGTCCGGTCGGGTGATGGGCTTTTCTCCCATGCTCTTGAAGGCGAAGTCACTATTATTCTCCATGTAGTACTCCATACTGTAGTATTCAGGCAGTCGCACACGGACGAATCCGTTTCGTTTTTGTCTCTTACCCCCCATCGGGATAGCGAAGTGAAATCCTACGTTCTTTTGTTTACCCTCGTGGAGGGCGCCGTAGATTCCTATGGCATACTCTCCGAAATGGCGGGTAATGTCGAGTCGAACTCCGTAGTCTCCGAACATCCACCGTCCGCCTTGCAGCTCAAACTGCAACTTGGTGTAGGGCTCGTAGTAGTCCGCTGTAGCGAGAAGGTTCCACTGGTCCAATTTCGTTATCTTGTATTGGGCCGCGAAGTATCTGTTCTTGATGACTCTTGTAAATCCCTGATAACCGGTGATGCCTCCGTTTATTCTGAAGTCCAGGTTCCGGGTAGCGTGAAACTCAACCTTTGCCTGCGCACCAACGCGGTTGTACCTGAAGAATCCCAATGCGGCGCTGACGTACCAACGTTTGCTGCTCACAATCTGCTGCTCAATGTCATTCACCCCAAACTGAATATATCGCTGCTCACTGGTTCTGTCCGTGAGCCGATAAACAATGGGGATTATGGCCTGAAGTGTGAGTCGCCCGCCTTTCCAAAGGTTCATTCCGACGGTGGGGGCGATGCGGATGTTGTAGTCGAACAGATGGTCAAGATAGTGGTTGTCAAGGCTTATCATCGGGTAGAAGGTCAAATCAATCTTACCTGTAGATTTGCGCTTGGGCTCCTCGTCTTTAAGACGTTCCTGAACCATTCGCATCTCGCGATCCACTCTCACGTCCCATATTCCCTCACGCTTGAGGGCGTGGACGACGAGCTGTGGCATTTTATATTCTGTGAGGAGCAATTCGAATTGTTTCGCATCCGGACAACTCCTTTCCATTTGTTTTATGGCTGTGGCTGCGCCTCTGAACGTTCCTCTGTAAGAGTGGTTCTCTATAGAGGCGAAGACAGTGTCCGCCACAATCTTAATCCTAATGTCTTCAAAACCTTCATCCTTCAGGAGGTCTGCCGCTGCATCTTCTTGCGCCCAAGCTGCTGTGCTAAAGCAAGTTAGAGCTAAGCCTACGATGGCAGTTTTGATATTCATTTCCCTTTGGATTATGTGTTTAATTTGTAGTTATTTTATGGGCATTAGCCGCTGCTTACACCCTAGTGCTTCAAAATTTAGGGCAAAGGTAATACTTTTATATAGAATAGAACTAATCTTTTGAAAAATTTAACTCTTTTTATATTTACAGGGGGCATTTGCACAACGATTTCAAGGTGAGAAACAGGTCAAATGTTGTATTCCACTCGCTCCAATACCAAGCCTCATCCTCTATTCTTATGCAGGTATTTTCACCTGGTCCGACAAAGGAGAGCTTTCCGGACAGCAGGTTTATGACCTGCGGCATCCGTCGCAGAGCCGGCTGACTGATAGCCCGGAACTGCAGGCGGTGGTTACTGCCTTTGATTATCACCGGCCCCTTGCGGGCTGCTTTCGTATATATGGCAACAAACAGATATATGATAGGGAAAAACGTGAGTAGGACCGTTAAAGCTATGAGAATATCTGTTGTACGCTTGTAGATGGAAGACCAACGATCTAGCCCCTCTCTAACTCCCCCCGTGGGGGGGAGGACGTCTGCGGTTGGGAGAACTACGACGGTTGTAGGCGCTATCGGGGCTGATTCAGGCTCTGCTCCGAGAAATCTCATCAGCAGAAGTCTCTCCGAAGGAATCAGTATCAGCAGAATACCATAGGTCAGAAGGAAGAACAGCGAGGTTCCGATGTGAGTCTGTGTTATCCACAGCAACAGCTGGGAGAGGATCACGAACCAGATTACCGTCAGGATAGAGTGATGGAACACAACGTGCGGCTTATCACAAGTAAGTTTTGTGCCGATTTGCAGCTGGACTACAGAATAGATGAGAGCCAAAAGCACAAGGAACCTGGTCAGATACATACTGGATAGCGGCGGCAAGAGCCAACGAGCCAGAAGGCTGCTAACAACAGTCATCAGCAGGACCTCCAGCAGGAGAATCAGCAATTGCAGCGTTTTCCAGGATATAGCTCGTGTCATTTGTTCAGGTCAAGAAGAGTTCTGGCAAGAGGCAGAACCGTAGTTTTTAAGATTATGTCGTTGAGACGGTGCTCGCCATCGAAGGTAGCAAAATGTGCATCGCCATAATGCTTCTTATATATATCCTGGCAGTTGACAGTCTTGTCGTGTATGCCAAAGAGACCATATACCCGTTCGCGTTCCTCGGGAGTAACGCCCTTGAAGCTCTGCTTCTCCAGCTCACGGAACTGGGCAATCATCTCCTTATCCACCTTGAACGTCTTGGCTCCGTCTTCTCGTTTGTTGTGAAAGTCATAGTTCCCCATCCCGCGGAAGGTGAGCAGACGCGCCATCTGGAAAGAGGGATTGACGAGGATGCGTTTGTATCCGTACTGCAACTCGGTATAAAAACCTCCCATCGAGGTACCGATGATAAGGTCAGGCTGTTCGTCGGCTATATACTGGCGCAGAAAGGCAATTGCATCAGCTGGCATCACGGGAATATCCGGTGAATGAACCACAACGCCCTCGGGATATAGAGAATTACGCATGTTCGTAGCGGTACCAGAGGCACCGCTACTCGCAAATCCGTGTATATAGATTATTTTCTTCATTTCAGAATCTTTTGTCCCTTTATGATGTAAATTCCGCGCGGGAGAGTGTTGAATGTTGCGCGTGTGGCGACTTTCCGTCCTGCGGAATCATAGACTGGAGTGGCGGGTGAAGCGCTATTCAGGATTTCAACCACATCCTCGTCATCAGTTGCAGGCAAACAGAACAAACCGTCGTGAATGTCTAAATACTTAGGCTCGTCCCAGAAGGTTGCGTACATACTGAACTGGTTGGTCTGTCCTATAGTAGGCTGCTCAAATACATAAGCTACAGAGCCGCCGTCGGGATAGAGGCCAACTGTCTGCTGTGCGCTGTGCTTGCAGTAGATTAGCGTATCGGCCCACGACTCGTCAGCTGCCGTAATCATAACGCAGCCGCTGTCTGCATCCAGTTTGAACGAGGCGTGCAGCTGGGTCAGGCTTGCCTTCTTGTCCGCCCATACTATGAGATATCCATGAGCAGGAACAACGGTAGAGTATGCACCCTTTGACGCGGCAACCACCTGCATCTTCTTCGGGTTTGTAATCTTATCGCTGAGGTACATTCCGGCGATATCGATATCCTCGTCCGTAGTGTTATACAGTTCGAAGCAGTCTGCTTTCTTCTGATAATCATTGATGTAGATGTCATTAGCAGCACTCACTTCGTTAATCATTATCGGATGAACGTTGGACTGTGCCAGTTCCGTTGCGTCGAGCGGCTCGTATGTGGCCACAAGCGTGACATTTCCGTCTTCTGGAAGTGTCAGTTCGGGCTCAGTGGAGATAAGGTCGCCCTCACTCTCGGTGCTGACTCTCAAGGCTGCATCCCAGTAGATATCGGTGCTGGTGGCGTTGTTGTTATGGACCTCAACAGCAATTACATTCGTGCCATTATGGAAGAGTCTGGAGTCAAGTTCTATGGTTCCGCTCTCCGGGTTGGCGTTGGCATAAGTGTCTGCGTATGAGCTGAATGTCGGATTTGCTGTCTTGCTCATCAGATAGCGTCCGCCCTCAGAACCATTGACATAAACCACGAAGCCGTCGTCTGCCACCCAGTCGAGAGAATAAACGCTGGAGGACTTAGCATTCTCCAAGTTAATCTCCTTGCGGAAGTAGTATGTAGGATACTTGTGCTGGCTGTCGCCGCCGTAGTCGAGGAACGTCTGGTAGCCTCGCCCGTTACTGGCATCCGAAGTGAAGTAGCCAAGTGGTGCGTTACCGCTCTCCCACTCCGATTCGTCATAAGACACTTCTTTCCAGTTCTCTCCATCCAGCGAACCTTTGTCGTAGTAAAGCCACTCGTCTCCCTTGTCAAAGAGACTCTTGCCAGAGGTTACACCCTGACCAGTCCAACCTATGAACTTCATTCCTGCAGGAGCCACAGCTTTGACCGTAATGGGAGCAAAGAGGCGGCCGGAGAACTCGCCTGTGGGTACTGGCATATTATTAATGTATATGCGCGCGAGGTCGTTGTCCGAACTGAGGCCGACTAACTGACCATTTCCGTAGAAGCCATAGTTGCTGTTGAGATAAGAGCGCATATATTCAATGAATCGGGTCTGGCGCGAGTTAGAGAAGGAATTCTTCACGTCATCGGCCGTACGTGGGGACATCCCTTCAAGAGACAGACCGGCACTCACGTAGTCCTTCATCTCATTGATTACCTTAGCGGCTCTCGTTGGCTCAAATACGCTGCCCACAGCGATGCAGTACTGATCGATGAACTGTTTCTGGAACTCCTCGTTGTTCAAAAGATTGAGGAAGAGCGTGACAAATTCAATCTCTGCCGAGATGCGTCCCGACGGATATAGGTCAGAGACGCCGTAAAGTTGGTCGAATGTATAATACTGCTTATCGGCGAATCTTGTGAATGGGTTGCTGTCAGAGAGAGCGCCGTCCGTATCAAACAGGATGAAGCGGAAACGTCCGCCATCGCGGTCGCGGAACGCCTTGATATTGTTCTGAGGCCAGTCGCTGCCGCCGATGTAAAGTTCAACAGCCATATAGTTAATATACTCCTCGATGTCAATGAGCTGCTTTATCTGCTCGTAGCTCGACTCGTCAGAAGCACTTTCAGACAGCTCCATCAGCTGATCCCAAGCTTCCTTGGTGCCAGCCTGCTGCACATAGCCGCTGTCGGGAGACATCTTCCACTGATCCATGTTATCGGTGTCGAGACCATATACTGCATAGCCATAACTCTTGTTGTTCGGCTCGCGCAGGTTCAGCACACCGATATATTTGCCGTTGATGAACTCATGAACCGGGCTCCAGCCCTGTGTCTCCAGATAGAGGCCGCTGCTGCGCACCACCTGCTGAATGGCAGCGTCCTTGATGCGTCCGCCGCTGTTGTCGTTACCGCCGTTGCGCAGTTTCAGTGATTTCTGGCGCAAAAGTGGGCGGTCTGCGAAGAAGGGGTAGTTCATCTCGTTCAGACCCTCGTAGCGTTTGCTGGCCTTGAGGTTGCTGGAGTGAGGAGTCCAGGCTCGGCTCCATCCGCCGGCAGATTCCATACCCAGCTCCATATTGAAGGCGGCACGACCGTCAGCTGTAAAATACTCAAAGTTGATGGGACGCTCCCAGTCGCAGTTCCAGTTACAGGCACCGCTCTGTCCGTTGCCGGGACGACCGTTGCCGTTACCGCGCACGAAGATGCCGTAATCTGCGCCGTTGATGTTCTCGTCGGCTGTCACAATAGAGACAATCGGCAGAGTGTAGTTCTTATTGCGGTATATGAACGAGCGTGTAGTTACCGGACTTGACAACATTCCGTCCTTGAACAGACGCAGACGCAGAACTGTGGTCTGGCTGATTTCAAACCTACCGTCGCCACTAGTCATACCGTTCTCCAATGTCGGCGTAGAGCCGTCTAAGGTATAACGCAGGGTTGCTCCAGGAGGCAGACTTACGGAAGCCGTAAGCACCGTTCCCTCATCGTACATTCCTCCATCTTGGTTGATTACGGGAGCCGTGAGACGGCCAGCAGCGAACGTTGAACTGTTGTTCGAGGCGCCAGGCGTCGGTTTGTCCGTATATCCCCACTCTTCGCCGCCGTCAGTCTTGCGGGCGTACGATGTGCGGCTGATGGCTTCGGGATAAGTGAACTGTGTTATCAGCTGTCCGTCGGGATCGGAGATATAAAGAGTTCCGCCGTCGCAGTCCATCTTCATGTCGAGCATGAGCGGAGCCCAGCGGGAATAGTGGTCCATCCACAGAGTGCAATATCCGTGTGCAGGGAGAGCTCCGGCAAGGAGATTAATTCGTGCCTTCGTCAGATTATTGGGGTCGTCACTGACATAAAAACCGCCGAGAGACGCTGTGCGGTCTGTCGGATTGAAGATTTCCACCCATCCGCCGAAATTGAACGACGGGTCGATGAACATATCCACATTAGCCTGCTGCACCTCGTTAATCACAATCTGTTCTGCAGTAGCATAATTGCGTTCCACAGTCACATTGCAAGTGGCGGAGAGGTTGTTAGAGCCGCCTGTGGTCTTGCAGGTTATTTTGGCTGTTCCTACTCCTACACCTGTAATAAGGCCATTTTTGTCAACAGTAACAATGCTTTCGTCTTCGCTTATCCATTCTACAGTCTTGAATGTGGTGGTGCTCGGACGGAACGTGCAAGACAACTGAGCGCTTTCGCCGTAGCCTATCGTCGTTTTGTTCGGACTGACTGTGAGGCCTGTAGCTTTTGTCTCCGTACCGTACCAGTAGAGGTGAACGTTGTCAAAGGCTATCCAATTTGCAGTGGTATTCTCTGTGCGGATGCCGATGATAATCTTTTTCAAGCTTGTCGTGAACTCCACAGAGAAGTGCTTGGGCTTGTTGTTGTCTGTGGCCATCTCGACGGTCTCGTCGCGCGAACCGTTGGAGATAAAGAGCAGAGCACCCGTTACAGGATTTTGTCCTCCGTTCTGGTCAACAGCAATAGCATCAACCTCCAGACGATACTTACCCGACGGAGTATCTTCTATCTCCTGGTATATTGAGCCGTTGCCCAAGCTACGTGAACTGCCGCTCCAAGTCTCAGCAAACTGTGAAATCTGGATATATTCGTATGTCTGGTTGTCAAAGCTCCAGTAGTTTGAGCTCTGATAACCATAGTTCTGAGAGGTGGAGCCACTGTAGTTGACTGTCCATCCGTTGGCGTTACCGTCGAAATTAGGGTTAGTGACAAACAAATCTGTCACTTCAATCCACTCCTGCGCGTTCGCTCCAATGGCGATTGCGAACATAGCAGCCAATAAGGTAAAAGTGTGTTTCATTCGTGTTTTGCTTGAAATGCGCGGCAAAGGTAAGCATTTATTTCCATACGCGCGCGCAAAAGCACTTTTTTTAACACAAAAAGTCACAAAAAAGCAAGTCAGCCCCTTTTAGAGCTGACTTGCTATCCTTTTTTACAATTGCGTGTTACGTCATTCTTTGATATTCGGTTCTTCGAGGCCGAGGCCGCGCTTGCGGTCAACTACTTTCAGTACAAGACCGAGCAGCAGGGCTGCCACACCCAGACAGGCGAGCATCACAAGAGGAGCCGTATAGTCATACTGAGTGGCATCCGTAACTCCAGGATTAGTCTTGTCCAAAACCTTACCGATGAGCAGCGGGAAGAGCCATAGGCCGATGTTCTGAATCCAGAAAATGAGAGCGTAGGCAGAACCTATCACTTTGGCATCTACCAACTTAGGCACACTCGGCCAAAGAGAGGCAGGCACCAGCGAGAACGAAGCACCAAGGACAAGAATAGTCAGATAAGCAATGATTATTCCACCAACGGCGTTACCCTTGAACATCGGCAGTACGAAAGCGAAAGTCAGATGGCAGGCGATGAGCAGCAGCGAGCCGAGCACGAGCATCGTGGCGGCCTTGCCCTTGTGGTCCACATAGCTGCCGAGAATCGGGGTGATAAGCACTGCCAGCAGTGGGAATACGGCAAACACGGTCTCGGCCGACTGGCGCATATAACCCATATAGCAGTAAGTAACTAGAGCCACAATGCTCACAGCCAGCAAAGAGAAGCGGTTGGCGGCTTTCTTTTGAAAATTACTTGCAAAGCCGGCTGCAGCCACGAGCAGCATAATAATGTACTGAACGTATGTCACTGTATCGCTTGCCCAGAACGAGCCTGCCTCGGGAGCCGTCAACGTGAGGTTGCATTGCAGCATATTCACGGCATACTTCTGGAACGGGAAAATTGCTGAATAATAAAGAACGCAAAGCAGGGCCACAAGCCAGAAGCCACCGTCGGTAAGAATCTTGCCGAGGTCGGAGATGCGGAATGGATCGTCTGCCTCCTCAGCCTCACCTGTCTGCGCATCCAGTTTCTTGTCCATGAAGAAATAGACTATGGTCATTATCAGAGCAATGCACATCAGTACAACGCCGAAAGCCACCGAACGGGAGACGCTCACCACACCACCCAGACGGGCAAAGAACGGGGAGAATATCATACAAGTGGCAACACCCAGACGGGCCAGAGCCATCTCCGAGCCCATAGCCAAAGCCATCTCGCGGCCCTTGAACCACTTCACGATTCCGCGGCTTACGGTAATTCCGGCCATCTCGCAGCCGCAACCGAAAATCATAAATCCGCAGGCAGCGAACTTGGCTGATGCGGGCATCCCTGCATAAAAGGGTGAAACGCCCAACTCGTCAAAGACGGGGATATAGTTCAGGTTGTCCGTAAACCATTGCTCCAACCCGCTTCCGATGAAGGCATCGCTCACAGCGAACCACTTAATACAGGCTCCGATGAGCATTACAGCGGCAGAGAGGATTGCCGTGAAACGCACACCCATCTTGTCCAGGATAATACCGGCAAAGATAAGGAAAAATGCGAACACATTGAGGAACACCTCTGAACCCTGCATCGTACCGAAGGCGGTGCTGTCCCAGCCGCGCTCAGAAAGCATAAGGTCCTTGATTGGGGAGAGAATGTCCATGAAGATGTAGCTGCAGAACATGGCGAGAGCCAAGAGCAGCAGGGCGGTCCAGCGCATTGCGGCGCTGTCTCGCAGAGTCTTTTGAATGGCTTGTGTCATAGTGATTGATTACGTTTTCTGTCTTTTGCGCGGCAAAGTTACAACTTTTCTTCGATAAAGTATGCCTTTATCTGAAAAAAAGGTTCACATCAGAACGTAAAGCTAACTCCACCCATCGCAGTAGCTCGCGGCATCGGGTAGCCAGCATTCAACTCATACTTCTGAGCCAGAAGGTTCTCGCCGCGCACCCAGATACGCAGGAAATCCACGGGACGATAGCTGAGCGAAGCGCCCAAAAGACATACGTTCTCTTTCTTTTCGTTGGCTCCTACTGCTGTATAAAGGCCGCCAAGATATTGCACGTTGAGAGATGCGCTCCAGCGCTTGCTGTTATAGTCACAACTGAGGAAACCCTTGTATTTCGCGGCTCCCAGCACGGGAGTCTCCATATCCAGCAACGAGTGATTCGTGGTCAGGCTCCAGTTGTCGTGGACGCGGTAGGAGGCCTCCAGCTCAATGCCCTTGTTTTTGAACTCTCCGCTATTCACATTGCGCCGATTTACGGTCTGGATGATATTGTCCCCGTCTATCAAGAAGAGGTTTATACCGTATGTCAGACGACCTCCAATCAGGCGGTGGCGCCAGGACAACTCATAGTTGAGAATACGCTCGGCACGCAGGGAGTCGTGGTTGGCAGGCGGATACAGATACATCTCCTTCAGCGTGGGATTGCGGAAGCCTTTGGAGAATGAGGCCTTCAGTTCGCCAGTCTTTATCGGACGCACCACGATACCAGCCTGAGGCACCCACTCGCCGCCGGCTGTGGAGTGGTGGTCGTAGCGGATGCCTGCATCGAGAGTCAGCCACTTGGCGATATCCTGACGGAAATCAATATAAGCAGCCACCTCGTTCTCATGTGTGTTGGTGCTCTGGATAGCCCTGTTATTGCGGTCTGTGACGGTTTCTCCCGACTCGCGGTCCTCGTACCAAGCGTGACCATAAATATGTTGATAGTCAACTCCGAAGGTGGTTCTGTTGCCCGTAAAGAGAACCGCCGACTGCTGCAAGGAGATTCCGGCCACATCGTCCTTGGAACGGAAGAACTCGGTCTGAGGTGCGCCGCCTCCAATCTTGTAGCCATCGTTTATCTTGTGCCAGCCGAAATTATCATAGATGCTGATAGATCCCTCAGTGCGGTCGTAGTGGTTCTCTACCACCAGATTGGCCGTTCCGCGAGTAATCCATTGCTCTCTCTCCAGCACCGGAGCACTCACCTCTCCCGGGTCGCTTGAGTTCCAGTGGGTAACGCTGGCATCGGCATAAATCTTCCAGTTCTGACTGAAGTCGTAGCCCAAGCGCAGATAGCCGCCATACTGGGTGAATCCCATATTCGGGCGGTGGTTGTCTGAACGGTTGAAATGAGCAGATGCGGTGGAGTTGAACTTGCCCTTACGCACCTGATTGGAGGCTTCGGCCTGTACCGTTCCCCAACTGCCTGCCCCGAGGGTCACGTCCGTAAGTACTGTGTCACGACGCTCTTCTGAGCCGCGCGTCACTATGTTTATCACACCACCCATAGCATTCGAGCCATAGAGCACGGAAGCCGGACCGCGCAGCACCTCTACCCTCTCGGCCATAGATGTCAGATAACTGTCAGCTATCCCGTGGCCGAAAACGCCCTGATACTGAGGATGTCCGTCAATGAGTACCAGCATTTGTGCTCCGCTGTTCCTGTTTCCGCCCAGACCGCGCAGACCGAGGCTTCCGGCAGAACCGTCGGAGACGCCATTGCCCATCATGCCGCGGCCGGTAACCACCAGGCCTGGCACTTGCTGCATAATCGTTGGCAGTACAGAGGGCTGAAACTCTTTCGTCAATTGTTCACGACCAATAACGGTAACAGAAACAGGCAACTGGCGTATATCCGTCTTCTGGCGGGTGCCTGTCACCACAACTTCACGCATAGGGATCGTGTCGGCAATCTCTACATCGTTATCAACGACATCTGCCTTCATTTCGTCTGCTGCTACAGTTGCAACCATCAGCAGTCCCCAAAAACATTTCTTCCTTAACATAAGAGGGTCTAATCCTATACATTAATTAATATTACGAGAGTGTTGTCTTGGTGCTTTCGCACAAAAAACGTTGCAAAAGTACAATTTTTCTCGATAAACGTTTGTGTTAAACGGTTTTTTCTTACCTTTGCGCAGTTATTTGTTATAAATTAGTCTCTTCAATCACTTATTTTATCCGAAAATGAAAAAAACATTGCAACTGTTGCTGGCTCTCGCCACTATAGGTTTGGCCAGCTGTACACAATCAGAAAGCTACACCATCAAGGGAACCGTGGACGGTGCCGAAGACGGCGACCGCATCCTTATCCTTGTGCCGGACGGCGAGGATATGGACACGCTCAACAGCACAACCATCAACGACGGCAAGTTCTTCCTGGGCGGCGAAATCGACAGCATCCAGATGGCCTACGCTATCTACGAGAGCGAGCAGCGCCCCGCTCAGGTCTTATTCTTCATCGAGGGCGGTGACATCAAGATGACCCTGCACCCCGATTCCGCTTACTCTGAGGTTACTGGCACACAGAACAACGACCTTCAGACCGACCTCACATACAAGGCATACGCCATCCAAGAGTCGCTGTCCGCCCTCTATGCAGACCTTTTGAAGTCAGGCAGCGACGAGGCTCAGGCACAGTTCCAGCAGTCTGCCGACTCTCTTCAGAACTGCATAATCGAGCTTTACAAGAACTTCATCAAGGAGAACATCAACACATACGTCGGGCAGTTCTATCTGGCCAACGTTGGCGAACAGTTGGGCGACGGATTCATGGAAGAGCAGATCAACGCCCTGCCTGCAAATGCTAAGATTTATTCTCCGCTTCGCGAAGCAAAGAAAGCAATGGAGAAGAAGGGTGACACAGCCATTGGCCAGCCGTTTACCAACTTCTCCGCCTCCACCCCCGACGGCAAGACTCTGTCCGTGAGCGATGTGGCTTCCGCTTCCCGCGTCCTTATGATTGACTTCTGGGCCAGTTGGTGCGGTCCCTGTCGAGGAGAGATGCCCACCGTCAAGGCTGCATACGAGAAATACCATGATCAGGGCTTTGAGATTCTGGGTGTCAGCCTCGATGAGGATGAAGAGGCCTGGAAGAAGGCTTTGGCAGAACTCGAGATGACTTGGCCCCAGATTTCCGACTTGAAGGGCTGGAACGCCGAGGGAGCTGCTCTCTACAGCGTACGTGCGATTCCCGCAACCGTGTTTATCAAAGGCGGTAAGATTGTGGCTCGCGACGTTCGCGGCGAAGACCTCGCTCCGAAAATTGAGGAACTTCTCGCCCAATAGCAGCCTAATTATGACGTATTGATGAGCAAAGTCGAATAATTATGAATTACGCATTATGAATTGTGAATTCGAAATAGATCTTTCCAAGGCAGCTTATGGCTATGTGCGTGGCAAACGCTACGACATAGCCATCCTGCCGTGGGGGGCCACAGAGCCGCACAACCTGCATCTCCCCTACCTCACCGACAGCATCCTCTCTCACGACGTGGCGGTAGATGCGGCCCGCATCGCGCTGGACAAATACGGCGTGCGCGCTATGGTTCTGCCGTCGGTGATGATGGGAGCGCAAAATCCCGGACAGCGCGACCTGTCTTTCTGTATCCACTACCGCGAGGACACCCAGCGCGCCATACTCACCGATATCGTGGCATCGCTGGCACATCAGGGCATCCGAAAACTGCTGATTGTAAATGGTCACGGCGGCAACTCTTTCAAGGGATTTATACGTGACTTGGCCGTGGATTATCCGGACTTCATAATTCTCTCCTCCGAGTGGTTCACAGTCCTGCCCGCCAAACAGTATTTCGATGAGCCGGGCGACCACGCCGACGAGCTGGAGACGTCTGTGATGATGCACTACCACCCCGAACTGGTGCGTCTGGAAGATGCCGGACCAGGCAAAGCCCGTGCTTTCGCCCTACCTTCCTTACAGCAGAAAGTGGCTTGGCTGCCGCGCCATTGGACGCAGATAACTGACGACACCGGCATTGGAAATCCGCATCTCGCCACAGCAGACAAAGGCCGCCGCTTTGCCGAGGCAGTAGCTGAGAAATATGCCCAGTTGCTAAGCGAACTAAGCTCTGTACGTAGCGTCAGCGACCTATATGAGCACCCCGCCGATCAAACCGCAGAGGAGCATAAGATGCTAAGTGGTGAAGTCTATCAGGCCACAGACCCCGCTCTGGTGCGCGAGCTCAATGCCGTGAAGGACGTGCTCCACCGCTACAACAGTCTTCAGCCGTCCGACCGCGAGGGACACAAAGCTATTCTCTACAGCCTTTTCGGACATATCGCCGACGACAAGGCTTTTGTGATTCAGCCCTTCCATTGCGACTACGGCAAACACATCAGCGTCGGTAAGCGTTTCTTCGCGAACTTCAACTTCACCGTCCTTGACGAAGCCCCTGTCACCATTGGAGACGACTGCTTCATAGGCCCGAACGTGAGCATCTTTACCGCCTGCCACAGCACCGACCCAGACGAGCGCAACACGCGTCAGGAGTGGGCCCGTCCCGTCCGCATCGGCAACAACGTGTGGATTGGCGGCGATGTAACCATTCTGCCAGGAGTCACCATCGGCAACGGAGTCACCATCGGAGCCGGTTCCGTGGTCGTGAGGGACATCCCAGACGGTTCAATAGCTGTCGGGAACCCCTGCAAGGTGGTTAAAAGCGTATAAATCGAAAAAAAGTCTGGGAATCTTTTGGCAGTTACACAAATAAGACGTACCTTTGCACCCGCTTTTGAGAAGCAACCATCTACACGGTGCCTATAGTTCAGTTGGTTAGAGCGTCAGATTGTGGTTCTGAATGTCGTCGGTTCGAGTCCGACTAGGCACCCTCAAAAGAAGGAAAAGCTATTGAGGCTGTGTCAAACTAAAGGCACAGCCTCAATCTTTTTTAAGTTTTTTCCCTAGTAAATGGCAAATTATAGAATAGCAAATAGTTGGTTATACCCCCCACGGGGGGGCCTGGAGAGGGGCTTTTTGCTTCTATTACTTTGCATCATAGCCCTCACCGCCTGCTCTGACAGGCCGAAGGAACAGCAGAAGCCCCACTCACGCGGTAACGCATACGAGTTGGTGCTCATCGTTCCACGCGCCCTCTACGCTGGTGAACTGCGCGATTCCCTCGATGCCGTATTGCGCGCCTCAACACCCGTGTTGCCACAGCACGAGCCGCTATTCCGCCTCAGTTTCGTTTATGCCGAGGCAAACCTCACCCCTTGGCGCACTTACCGCAACCGACTGCTTGTAGAACTAAACCCGGAGGCACAAGAGCCCCGATTCGAGGTGGCACGCGATGCCCTCTCTGTTCCGCAGATAGAGGTTCGTCTGCAGGCCGCCACTGCGCACGACCTCGCTCTGTTCGTGGGGCAGGTGCGCGAGCGTCTCGTTGATGTCTTCGTGGAACACGAGTTAGACATAGAGGCAGCGAACCTGCGGCGCAAGCACAGCCGCGTCACATACAATGCCCTTCTTGAGCTATGCGGACACGCTATCTGCGTCCCCATAGGCCTCAAGGCATCCAAGCACGCCGAGTATTTCCTTTGGACAGGCACTAACCTCAACGACAAAGATCAGAACTTCGTGTTCTACTCCTATCCTTGGGACGGACAGCCGCTTTCT
The DNA here is from genome assembly GCA_017447625.1 of Bacteroidaceae bacterium. Classification (GTDB taxonomy): domain Bacteria; phylum Bacteroidota; class Bacteroidia; order Bacteroidales; family Bacteroidaceae; genus Physcousia. Next base: position 8,899 of record JAFSNB010000018.1, on the reverse strand, counting down.
GCAGCTCAGTTCGTAGAGAAGCGTGACAGCGCCCTGCGCCAGAATATCCCCGGCTCCCGCGCGGACCAATGGATGCAGACTGCACGCGACCCCGAACTCCACCGCCCGCTCCTCATCTCCCGCCAACGCCTCCTTACAGGCCGCTACGCCCTTGAGGTTCACGGTCTTTGGGAGATGCGCAACGGCGCCCTGGGCGGTCCTTTCGTATCTGTGGAGCGCATCGACACCGCAACCCGCCGCGTCCTCGTCACCGAGGGCTTTATCTACTCACCCCACTCTCCCAAACGCAATCTGCTCCGGCAGATGGAGGCCGCGCTAAGGACATTTAGGCCCCTCTCTAAATCCTCAAATCAAAAATCATTAAATCATTAAATATAATCGTGTTTCGTATCCTCCATACTAGCGACTGGCATCTGGGCCATGTGCTGTACAACTACAGCCGCGCTGATGAGCAACAGCACATGCTGCTGCAGGTGGAGGATTACGTACGACAATACGAACCTGACGCTCTCGTGGTCAGTGGCGACATCTATCACACCGCGATGCCGTCGGCCGCCACACAGCGGATGTTTACCGATGCCCTCCTTGCCATACACCGCGCACGCCCGGAGATGACAATCGTTATCACGGGAGGCAACCACGACAGCGCCTCGAAACTGGAGATAGACCGCCGCCTATGGCTCGAGCTGGGAGTTCATGTGCTGGGGCGCCTGCAACTAACCGACTCGCTGGAGCCTGATTTCGACAGCCACATAATCCGCGTGGCCAACAGGGGGCTGATTGCAGCCGTGCCGCATGTATATCCGCAGAACTTCCCGGCCGCCGAGGGCAACGACCGCCAGGCGGCGTTCTTTGCCCGCCTCGCCGACGAGGTGGCACAGCGCAATAGCCAGCAGCTCCCAACCGTACTTATGGCCCACCTCACCGTCACAGGCAGCGACCTCACAGGGCATAGCCGCCTCACTGACACAGTCGGGACCATTGATAACGTGCCTCTCTCGGCTCTCGGAGAGGGTTACGACTACATCGCGCTCGGACATATCCACCGCGAGCAGGCCGTAGGCTGCAACGCACGGTACAGCGGCTCCCCCCTTGCCGTGAGTTTCGATGAAGATTATCCCCACTCCCTCACCCTCGTGGATATTGGAGACGAGCTTAGCGTGCAACAGCTCCCAATAACCAATCTCCACCCGCTCATCACCGTTCCCGCCGACCCCGTCCCCTTCGACGAGGCCATCGCCGCCCTCCGTCAAGGCGAAAAATGGTCAATGATTCGCCTTAACATCCTCACCGACAGCGGTCTGCCTGCCGATGCAATCGAGGTGGCCACCGAAGCCGCCGAAGAAAGCGGTTGCCGATTCTGCACATTCAAAATCACACGCAGCACACCTCTCCCCTCCTCCGCCGCCTATGATGACATCACACCCGACGAGCTGAAGGAGATGAGTCCGATAGACATAGCCCGCCGCTTCCTGCAGCAGCGCGGCCTTCCCGAAGACGAGTCCATCCAGCTCCTGAGCGACCTGATAAGCCAACATTTACAAGAAATCCATTAAGTTGCTAATTCAAAAGCTAATACTGCACAACCTCGCATCCATCGCGGACGCCACGATTGATTTCCGCTGCGATGCCCTCCGTGACGAGCCTGTATTCCTCATCACGGGGCCTACAGGTGCGGGCAAGACAACCATCCTCGACGGCATCTGTCTCGCCCTGTTCGGCAAGACGCCCCGCATGGAGAAGATGGAGGGCCGCAGCGAGCGCTATGCTGTGGGCGAAGACAGCCAACTGTCCGTATCTGACAACCGTCAGCTGATGCGGCGTACCACAGGCGAATGTTTCGCAGAACTGTATTTTGAGGCAGACGGCAAGCTCTACAAGGCTCTTTGGTATGTGAAACGGGCGCGAAAGAAACCCACAGGCAATCTGCAACCAGTTGAACACACTCTGGAGAACCTCACCACCGGAGAAATGATTAAGAAGGGGACCGAACGCGAGATAGAAGCTGTCATTGGACTGCGCTACGAACAGTTCTGCCGCACAGCAATCCTTGCGCAGGGCGAGTTCACCCGTTTCCTTCAGAGCTCTACAGGCGACAAGTCCGACATTCTGGAGAAGCTCACCGGCACAGGCATCTATTCGCGCATCGGGCAGCTTATATATGAGGAGACTCAGGCGAAACGCACCGCGCTCGACCAACTCCGGGCTCAGCAGGAAAGCGTACGCACCCTAACCGATGAGGAGCGAACCCAGCTCGCTGCCGACATCACTGCACAGACCCAAAGCAGCAACGCCCTCACCACGAGCATCACAGAAATGACAGCCCGTCGCGACTGGCTTCATAGGCAACAAACCCTTGAGCGCGATTTGGAGAAGAAGCGACAACTTCTCCAGACCGAGCGCATCCACATCGAGAGCCCATCTTTCCGTGAGGAGGAGCGTTTAATTGCAGACTACAGCCGCTCCGCCGACGCACGCCATTGGATTACCGAGCTCCGAACCCTCGACACCGACACTCTGAAATGCGAGCGCAGCCTCAACTCATTCGAGGAGGAACAGCAACAGATACTCGCGTCTCTCTCCCAGATACCTCATTCGGACGAGGAGCACCAGCAACTGCTCGACCGCATCCGTCATGTCACCCGTCAGAAGGGAGACATAGCACGCGCTTTGAGTGCCTGTCAGCTCCTCAACGAGCGACAGCGTGCAGCCGCCAGCTCTGCAACGGCCCTTCGCGAACAGCAGGAACGCCTGCGCCCCGTCTCCGAGCGTCTGCCCGTAGAGACACAGCAATGCGAGGATGCCCGCCTAGAAGCCGAGCGGTGGCAGACGGCCTATGACAAAGCAGCCCTCTCAATGAACGACTGGGTTCGTGAGGCACGTCACCGCCTCTCCGTCGGCGACACCTGCCCCGTTTGCGGGCAACCAGTGGCCGAACATCTTTCCGACGAGCACTTCTCATCCGTTCTCGCCCCCATTGAGGAGAATAAACGTGCCAGCACCCTCCGTTTCCAGGAAGTCAGCCAGCGTCTTGCCGCCCTCCGTCAGGAAGCGAAGGAAATAAACGTACTCATAGAGCGTCTGACAGCACAGCATGAGCGTGAGCAGCAGGCCGTAGCCATTCAGCTCGCAGCCGTCAAGGAAGCCTGCGTCACATGTGGCATCAGCACATACGACGACTCCACTTTGGATCACTTGCAAGACATGAGCCAAGAGGCCGAGGCAACCTCTGCACGCCTCTTCCTGCTTCAGGAGAAGAGCGCACGCCTCACCACCCTACGCCAGCAGATTAGCGACCTCACATCACACCTCAGCACCATCCGCCAGCGGACTGCAGAACGCAGACAGGCGCTTGCCGCCTTCACCGTCGAGAGCGGAATAGACGAGCTGCGCCTCAATGCCCTTCTCGCCTACAGTCCTTCAGCCGTAGAAAAGGTTAAACAGAAGCACGAGCAGTTGCTGCGCTCAGTGAACATTCTGCAGGGCGAGGAGCAGCTACTTGCAGCACAACTGCAGCAACACCTCGCCGCCCGTCCGTCTATGTCTGAGTCAGACACCTCTGAGAGCCTCAGCCAGCAGCTCATCGCCCTTCAGCGTCAGCAGCAGGAAATCCAGCAAGTGCTCGGAGCCCTCCGTCAGCAACTCCGTTCGGATGACGAGCGCAAGCAGCAGTTGGGCGACCTGCTCAGCCGCTGCGAGGAGTCAGAAAACGACTACGCCCGTTGGAATCGCCTCTGCACCCTCTTCGGCGACCGCGAGGGCAAGCGCTTCCGCAACATCGCTCAGAGTTTCATCCTCGGACATCTGCTCAATATAGCCAACCGCTACCTGCGACAGTTCTCCGACCGCTACACCCTCACTTACAATCCCGGCTCGCTTGTCATCCTTGTCAGCGACAGCTACAGCGCCGCCCCCCCGCAGGCAGCCAGCATCCTCTCCGGCGGCGAGAGCTTCATGGTAAGTCTCTCCCTTGCGCTCGCCCTCGCACAGCTATGCGGCAATCAGGCTAATGTCGATACTCTGTTCATTGACGAGGGCTTCGGCACCCTCGATTCCGACTGTCTCGGCTCCGTCATGGACACTCTGGAACGTCTGCATCAGCTCGGAGGCCGCCGCGTCGGCATAATCTCCCACGTAGAAGAACTCCAGGAGCGCATTAACGCCAAGATTATCGTCTCCCACGACGGCTCTATAACAATATATCCCAAAGCAAGTTGAGCAAGCTGAAGTTTTTTGCCAATATTTATTGCTATTTTACGATTCTTATATATCTTTGCACCGCAATCCTTAAGATACAGAGATATGAAGAAGTCTTTATTAGCTATATTTCTGGCTGTATTTACTCTGACAGTCAGTGCACAAGAGCCGAAAGTTGACAAAGAGCCGAAGGCTGACAGCACAGCCCGCCCTGCCAAGTGGTACGAAAACATCAAGTTCAGCGGCTACGGCATGCTGCAATATCAGTTTGAAGATAAGGAAGGTAACAACCACAACGAGTTCAATCTGCGTCTCATGCGTATGATGCTCGACGGCAAAATCAGCGACTTCGACTGGCGTATCCAGATACAGGGAACGAGCAACAAAGGGCCGGGCGAACCGACCGTGCAACTGATAGACCTCTATGTCGAGTGGGCGAAGTACAAAGAGGCCCGAATACGTGTCGGACAGTTCAAGCGGGCATTCACATTCGAGAATCCCACCAATCCCGTTACCCAGGGCTGGTATGCCTATGCCAACGTCATCAACGCCCTTTGCGGCTTCGGCGACCGCACGGGTGAGAAATCGGCTGCCGGACGCGACATCGGCCTGCAACTGCAGGGCGACCTCTTTCCCGTCAGCGACGGACACCATCTGCTTCACTATCAGGTGGGTGTCTATAACGGCGAGGGCATCAACTTCAAGGACAAGGACAAGCGCAAGGACATTATCGGCGGTTTGTGGGTTGTGCCCTTCGACGGCTTCCGCGTAGGTGGCTTCGCGTGGACGGGCAGTCGCGGTGGAATGTCCACGCCCGACACAGGCGAGACCGTAAGTATTAAGAAGAATCGTTTTGCCGGCTCCATAGAATACGACAAGAATGAATACACGTTCCGGGCCGAGTATATCTACAGCAGAGGATGGGGTGCACAGTCTGCGGGGAGCAACGTAATAGACTATACCAAAGGCTTCAAGGCCGACGGATGGTATGTCTTCGGCATAGTTCCTGTGATTAAGAGCAAGCTGCACGTCAAAGCCCGCTACCAATGTTACCGCGACAACATGGAGTGGAACCGTTCAAAATCGATGTATGAGGTGGGCCTTAATTTCTTCTTCAACAAACGTCTGCAGCTCAATGTGGAATACGCCCGTGTCAACGACCGGACAATAGCCAACCGGGACAAGCACAACTACAATTTCTTCGACGCACAGTTCGATTTCCGTTTCTGAAAGATAAACTTTCGTCCTTTTAACTTCCCTTTAACTTCCCTTTAACTTCCCTTTAACTTCCCTTTAACTTCTAAAGAAGTTGAGCTTAGCGAAACTTATTATAATAAAATAAACCCAATGAAAATGAAAAGATTACTATCAACCGTCATCCTGGCCATCTGCGTGGCAGGCGCACAGGCTCAGGACGTGAAGGTCGAGTTCATCACACCCACAATCGTGCACATTGTGAAAGGAGAGCCGACCAAGACTCTCGTGGTAACCGCAAAGCCCTCAATGGCCAATGGGCAGGTATCTGTGACTAAAGGCCAATGGAAGAGCAAGGAACTCATCGTGAAGCAGGACAAGCAGGGCAGCCTGACATTCCTCACGGCCAAGGGCAAGGTGCTGCTCAAGGAAAAAAATTGTGACGTTCTTCAGGCACGTCAGACCTTCACCCTCGACAAGGACGAGGCCATCTACGGCCTGGGCACCATCCAGAACGGCAAGATGAACCGTCGCGGCGAGAAGAAACGCATGGAGCAGTCGAATCTCGAGGACTTCCAGAGCGTGCTGCAGAGCATCAAAGGCTGGGGTCTCTATTGGGAGAACTACTCTCCCACCCTCTTCGAGGACAACGCCCAAGGCATGACGTTCGACTCCGAGGCCGGACAGGGCATCGATTACTACTTCATGTACGGCGGTTCGGCCGACGGCGTCATTGCTCAGATGCGCGAGCTAACCGGTGATGTGCCTATGTTCCCCCTCTGGACCTATGGCTATTGGCAGTCGAAGGAACGTTATAAGACAGCCCGTGAGACCGAGGGCGTCGTGGATCAGTACCGCAAGCTCGAGGTGCCTCTGGACGGCATAATCCAGGACTGGCAGTACTGGGGCTCGAACTACCTCTGGAACGCTATGGACTTCCTGGCCGAGGACTTCGCTAACGGCCGGCGAATGATAGAAAACGTACACAAGCAGCACGCCCACTTCATGATTTCCATCTGGGCCAGCTTCGGACCGAAGACCCTGCAGTTCCGCGAGCTCGAGCCGAAAGGACTGCTCCTGCCCATCGAGACCTGGCCTCAGAGCGGCATCTCACACATCTGGCCTCCAATCATGGAATACCCCTCGGGCGTGAAGGTCTATGACGCCTTCCACCCCGAAGCCCGAGCCATATACTGGAAATACCTGAAGCGTCTCTATGACTACGGAACCGACGCTTGGTGGATGGACTCCACCGATCCCGACTTCTTCAACCCCAAGGAGAGCGACTACGAGCACCCCGTATATGGCGGCACATGGCGCTCGCAGCGTAACGCCTTCCCCTTGGAGACCGTCAAGGGCATATACACCTCACAGCGCAAGGACTATGGCCAGAAGCGCGTCTTCATCATGACCCGCTCGTCATTTGCCGGACAGCAGCACTACGGTTCGAATATGTGGAGCGGCGACGTCAATTCCTCTTGGGACATGCTGCGCAAGCAGGTGCCTGCCGGTCTGAGCTTCTCGCTGACCGGCAACCCGAACTTCAACACAGACATAGGCGGTTTCTTCTGCGGCTCGTACAACACACGCGGCGGAGGCTCCGCACCCCGTAACCCGCAGTTCCAGGAGCTTTACGTGCGCTGGATGCAATACGGGCTCTTCTGCCCCGTATTCCGCAGCCACGGTGCCGACGCCCCGCGCGAGATCTGGCAGTTCGGCAAGAAGGGCGAGCCCGTTTATGACGCCATCGAGAAGCAGATTCGCCTGCGCTACCGTCTGCTCCCTTATCTCTACAGCACAGCCTGGCAGGTGACCTCGAACAACGCCAGCTATATGCGTCCGCTCTTCAGCGACTTCGCCGACGACAAGAAGGTGTGGAACATGACTGATGAGTTCCTCTTCGGCCAGAGCATCCTCGCCTGCCCCATCGTCAACCCGCAATATACCGTTGAGAAGATTGTTCGCACTAACGAGATGAGCGGCTGGGACCGCCAGAACGCGTCCGACGGTTCTCCTGCCGGAGCCATTAATTGGGCCGAGAAAAAGAGTGCAACGAAATATCTGCCTAAGGGCGCCGTGTGGTACGACTTCTGGACCAACCGTCAGTACAAGGGCGGACAGAACGTGACCCTCGAGACCACCCTCGACCGCGTGCCTATGTTCGTGCGTGCCGGCAGCATCCTGCCCCTCGGTCCCGAGATGCAGTATGTGGGCGAGAAGGCTTGGGACAACCTCGAGATGCGCGTCTATCCCGGTGCCAACGGCTCGTTCCTGCTCTATGAGGACGAGGGCGACAACTACAATTACGAGAAGGGCACATACGCCACCATCCAGTTCGACTGGAGCGACAAGGCCCGCACCCTCACCGTTGGCGACCGCAAGGGCGACTTCCCCGGTATGCTGAAAACCCGCAAGTTCACCATCGTCCTTCCCGACGGCACCCAGAAAGTCATCGACTACAACGGCACCAAACAGACCGTAAAGATCTGATTGTAGTTCGAAATGGATAAATTGGAATAATCCAAAACGGCAGCCCTCTTAATTGAAGTGGCTGCCGTTATTGTTTTGATTTTTATACAGAAACACCAGTTCGCATCACTTCGCGGTAGAGCATAGAGTCTTCATTATCCTCCAAAAGTACTGGTTCAATGAGCACATTCACCTTGCGGACATCTCCCCAAAGATCTGCTGATTGTTCCCAGTGATTGGTGATTTCGAGCTGGGGAACTATGACCGCTACGTCAATGTCACTATCAGGAGTAGCATGACCCTTAGCATACGAACCATACATTACCACTCGAGGTTCCGAATGGTAACGTGACGAAATCACCCGCTTGTAGCGTCTTACTATTCCGAGGGCTTCTTCGCGGCTAAGAGTTTTTCCTCTATCCATTGAGTTAATTCTTTGGTGTTACTTATGATATGCTGACAAGCTTCTTTATTGAGCATCTTGGCTGTTTCTGCTTTCTGCTCTGGATAACGTGCCTCAATGTACATTGGCTCCATGAGGGCGATGAAGCGCAGTTGGGCATCTGTAAGCTCATCTGTTAGTCCGCATACATTCAGCAGTCTGGTGTGACTATGTGTATAAGGAGGATCGTCATCATTGTTTGCTGTATAGTATGCTTTTAAAGCCTTCTCTAAAGCTTGATGGCAAAGGAAACCGACATAGAGCCAATGCCCACCCATAAAGAGACATTCTGCTGAACTAATGTCCTCATGAACATGGTCGAGCCAAGATGTTATTCTTTCTTCTTTTGCCATAAGTTTATACCGTTCAGTATTTAGTTTATTGTTTTCGGTGGCAAAAATATACATTGTTTTGATAACGAACAAGAATATTTGAGATTATTTACCAAAATAATTCGGGTCACCTGTATAACCATGTGTGAGCATACACTAAAAGCGTGATGTTTTTCGTTCTTATAAGAAACGAGATATCACAATGAATCCACAATACGAAATACTTGCCAAATGCTTGTTGCCAACCCACATGTTGGAATGGTTT
>JAFSNB010000013.1 GCA_017447625.1 Bacteroidaceae bacterium | reverse complement strand
AACGTCGTGAGACAGTTCGGTCTCTATCTATCGTGGGCGTAGGAGATTTGCGCGGGCCTGACACTAGTACGAGAGGACCGTGTTGGACGGACCGCTGGTCTGCCGGTTGTGCCGCCAGGTGCACCGCCGGGTAGCCACGTCCGGTCTGGATAAGCGCTGAAAGCATCTAAGCGCGAAGCCTTCCGCAAGATTAGATCTCCCTTGAGGGCCGTCCGAGACGAGGACGTTGATAGGGTACAGGTGTAAAGACGGCGACGTCAAAGCCGAGTGCCACTAATCACCCGATGGCTTCCTTTGTGCGAAGCTCGAATGCATGGTAAGTCTGTGATGTAACAGCGTCACCCTAATGGTCTTTTGCTTATGGTCTGTTTTCCCCTTGTGTCAATCCTTATTAAGGCGGTTATAGCGGCGGGGTCCCACCTCTTCCCATCCCGAACAGAGAAGTTAAGCCCGCTTGCGCCGATGGTACTGCGACAGTGGGAGAGTAGGTAGCCGCCACCTTACACAAAGCCAGGCCCCGAGAATCAAATGAGACTCTCGGGGCTTGCTTGATTAATAACGTTTTATCGTTATAACGAAGCCCTTTGCCTTACGGCTTCAAATAGAAGGATTGCGGCTGATACAGATACATTTAGTGAGTCAAGTTTTCCGAGCATGGGTATTCGGATGTGAGTGTCTGCAGCCTGACGCCAGATGTCTGTAAGTCCAGTCGATTCTGTTCCCATCACAATAGCAGTAGGGAGGCACATGTTTGTATCGTAGTAGGGCTTTGAATCCTGCAGTTGAGCTGTCAGGATTTGAATGTTGTTATTGCGCAGGAAATAAATGCAATCTGTTGATGAACAAGCCACTACAGGTACTGTAAAGCATGCTCCGATTGATGCTCTGATAAGGTTGGGGTTAAAGAGGTCGGTTAGTGGATCACAGATGATTACAGCATCTGCTTTTGCAGCGTCAGCAGAGCGAAGGACAGCTCCGAGGTTACCTGGCTTTTCCACGCTCTCTAAGATAACAAGTAAGGGAGCCTGTCCATTTTTATTGTTGATTTGTTTCCCAATGTCTGCAAGTGTATATTCACGTGCTTTGACAATAGCTGTAACGCCTTCAGTCCCACCGCGATATGCGATTCGTTCATAAACGTGAGCAGAGACTATGAACACTTGTGTCGCAGATTGAAAAGGAGTCTTTGATTGTAGATGTGATGTTGATTGTACGGAGGCCGACGGTTGTGAAAGAGTTGAAGATTGTAGAGATGGCAGCGGACTCCCTTCCAGAACGAATAGGCTTTCAACCTCATAACCAGCATTTATGCAATGGTTAAGCTCTCTGCGGCCTTCAACCACAAAGCGTCCGGTACTGCGACGTTCCGAAGCCTTCTGCTGTAGAAGAAGCAATTGGCGAATCTTTGGATTCTGTGTGCTACTAATATATTGTTCTGCCATAGTGAATATGATTTGCGGTATTGGTAATTGTCCCTGATAGTTGGCCGCAAAGATAATGAAACTAAACCAAAGAGAACCCCTTAAATAGTCACTATTTTCGTCTCTTTGTGTTTTTTGCATGAATTCTTTGGCCGTATCAGAAAAGATGCCTATCTTTGCGCACGTATCAAATAGGAGTAGTAACACAATAATCACGCGCTATTGTACGTTATTTATAAAGATAAAGCGATGAGATTTAGACAAGTCTTGTTGATTCTGCTTCTTGGGCTATGCAGCAAGGCTGCAGCCCAATATGATGCGGCGTTCAACCATTATTGGACGTTGCAGTCATTCTTTAACCCAGCAGCGACCGGACTTGAAGGCCAAGTAAACGTACAGGCGGCATACTCGATGCAGATGTTGGGATACACCCATGCTCCTGCTACGATGGTGATTACAGCCGATGTACCTCTCTGGTTCATAGGGCCGGCTCACGGAGTCGGTGCGGGTTTCGTAAATGACAAGATAGGTCTTTTCTCTCACAAGAAGTTCTTTATTCAGTATGCTTACCATCAGAAGCTGTGGGGCGGCCGGCTCAGTTTCGGAACACGATTCGGAGTTTTGTCTGAGTCGTTTGACGGCAACGGTGTAGATGTAGAGGAAAGTGGTGACCCCGCATTCGCGTCATCCAAGGCAGACGGTACAGCCTTTGATTTGGATCTTGGCTTGCGATATGACGGAAAGGTGTGGTATGCAGGCTTCTCAGTAAATCACACATTATCCCCTACAGTTGAGCTCGGCGAGGCAAAAGCGAACTATTTTGAGGTCCCTGCTACATTTTATTTAACGGGTGGATACAATATTCAACTAAGTAATCCGTTACTTAAATTGCAGACCTCTGCTATTTTGCGCACAGATTTTGCCGCCTGGAGAGGCGATGTGACAGCAAGACTGGCATACAATGGCCCAAGAGGAAAGTTCTATTGTGGCCTGGGCTATAGTCCTACAAATTCAGTGAGTGTGCTCCTTGGCGGAACCTTCCAGGGAATACAACTCGGCTACTGCTACGAAATCTACACCGGTGGAGTTGGCATTTGGCAGGGTACACATGAGCTGACACTCGGCTACATAACAGACCTGAACCTCTTCAAAAAAGGCCGCAACAGACACCAGAGTGTGCGAATATTATAGAAGTATTATCATAAACCTAAAATAAATGATGAATAGAAATGATAAGTACACATCACGCCAGCCGCTTCCTATATTAAATGGGAAGGGCGGGCTGATGAGTCTGTTATTCTTGCTCACCTGTTCACTCATCCTGAGTTCCTGCATGGGATCATCGTCCAATGCGATGGCTACCGGTGGTGAAATCACTGGCATCAGAGGAAGCGCTTACGCGGAACCTACTCCTTATGGGATGGTGGCAGTGCCAAAAGGTTCTCTCAAAGTCGGAATGGAAGAAAGCGACACCCTTTGGGGCGCCGGCTTCCCTGCACGTGATATCAGTGTAGATGGCTTTTGGATGGATCAGACCGAGGTTTCCAACGCGAAATACCGCCAGTTTGTGTTCTGGGTACGCGACAGTATTATCCGTGAGCGTCTTGCCGACCCTGCATACGGAGGTGACGAGACATTCAAGATAGAGGAAGACAAGGAGGGCAATCCCATCACTCCGCGTCTGAACTGGAACAAACCGATTCCCTGGAAGAAGGCCAACGAGGACGAACAGCGTGCCATAGAGAGTGTTTATATCACTCATCCTGTTGACGGTACGAAGATGTTGGATGCCAGTCAGATGAACTATCGTTATGAGGTGTACGACTATGCAGCTGCGGCTCTTCGCAAGTATCGTCTCGACCCTTCTGAGCGCGACCTGAATACAGATCATGCTGTAAGTACAGCCGACGTGATGATCTCAAAGGACACGGCATACATCAACGACGAGGGTAAGGTAATCCGTCAGACCATCACGCGCAAACTTTCCGGTCCTTGGGACTTCCTGAACACCTATATTGTCAACATCTATCCGGATACCACTTGCTGGGTAAACGATTTCCGCAATGCCGAGAACGAACGCTACCTGCGTCTTTATTTCTCAAATCCGGCCTACGATGACTACCCAGTTGTCGGCGTCTCTTGGGAACAGGCAACCGCCTTCTGCCGTTGGCGTACTGAATTCCTGGTGAAAGGACTTGGCCAGACTGTGGCAGATGTGCAGCCTTACCGTCTCCCGACAGAGATTGAGTGGGAATATGCAGCACGCGGCAAGGAAGGCAACCCCTTCCCGTGGGAATCCAAGGAGGTGAAGAGCGACAACGGTTGCTACTATGCCAACTTCAAGCCCGACAGAGGCAATTACACTAAGGACGGCTCGCTCATCACATCCAAGTGCGGCATCTTCAGTGCTAATAGCAACGGCCTTTATGATATGGCCGGAAATGTGGCCGAATGGACCAGCACGGTCTATACCGAGGCCGGTGTGGAGAGCATGAGTGACATGAACCCCGAACTGCGCTATAACGCCGCCATCGAAGACCCCTATCGTCTGAAGAAGAAGAGCGTGCGCGGTGGTTCGTGGAAAGACCCCGAAAGCATGATCCGTTCCGCTTGGCGCTCTTATGAATACCAGAACCAACCCCGCTCTTATATAGGTTTCCGCTGCGTGCGTTCTATGACAACCGACGGCGGTTCAAAGAATAAGGGCAAGAGATAGCAGAGTCCTTTAAACACTAATCGTTAAACATTAAACCAAACGGCCGCTGGCCGTGTCAGATATGTCCAAATTCTCTCTCATAGCCCGATTACAGCATTGGATGGATTCCGTGCCGGGCCAGACGTTTATGAACTACGCCTACTCGTGGGGTGCCGCAGTCGTTATTCTCGGTACGCTGTTCAAGCTGACCCACATCCCGGGCGCCAATGCAATGCTTTTCATCGGAATGGGCACGGAGGTGTTCGTGTTCTTCATCTCCGGTTTCGACCGTCCGTTTGATGCCAAGAACGAGACCCAGCTTGCTGATGAATTTATCGACCTTGAGGACATGGAGGCCGTAAAGGCCGCAGCTCAGGCCGCAGCCGCAGCCGCTGGCAGCATCGGCGCAGCCGCAGCTGCTGGCAGCATCGGCGCAGCCGGTGTGTCTGGTGGTACAGTTGTTGCTGGCGCGTCGGGCGTATCTGGCTCTTCAGAGGGCGGCACCGTAATCGCTGGAGGCGGCGGTGGTGGCGGAACCGTTATTATTGGCGGCGGCGCACCTGCCGGAGCATCTGGAACAGTAGTTATTGGCGGTGGCGGTTCAGCCGCAGGCGAAGGTACTGTGGGCGAGGGCTCTGTAGTCATTGGTGGCGGAAGTGTCATCGGTGGCGGCGGAGTAATCGGCGGCGGTGCGGGTATATCCGACGACGCAGCAGCCAACCTCGCAGCAGCTGCAGCAGCCGTGGCTCAGATGGGTCAGAATGTATCTGGCAACGACCCGCAGAGCGTGATGGAAACAGCTCAGGTGATTGGTACTCCGGAAGTGGAGGATGCCATTACCGCTTATGTAGAGCAGCTGACAGAACTCACAGAGGTCCTGAACCGTGTTAAGGAACAGGCCGACCGCATGACTCAGGACAGCCTGGAGATGGAGAATCTCAACCGCACCCTCACCGGCATAAATACCATCTATGAGATGCAGTTGAAGAGCATCAGCCAGCAGGTAGGCACGATAGACAATATCAACGAACAGACACGCCGCATGGCCCAGCAGATAGAAGAGCTCAACTCCATCTATGCTCGCATGATTGAGGCAATGACTGTGAATATGCCTGGAGCTGCTCCCAAGGTCTGAGATTAAACGATATACACACAAACATTCTATAAATTAGAATATGCCCGTTAGGAAAAGACCCGTTTCGCCGCGTCAGAAGATGATCAATCTGATGTACGTCGTGCTGATGGCTATGCTCGCGCTTAATGTGTCGAGCGAAGTCCTCAACGGTTTCTCGTTGGTCGATGAGAGCCTCACCCGCTCCACAGCCAACGCCTCCCAAACCAATGAGGCCATCTATGCCGACTTCGACGAACAGATGAAAGCCAATCCGAAGAAGGTTAAGGAGTGGTACGACAAGGCGCAGCATGTGCGTAAGATGTCCGACTCCCTCTATAACTTTGCCGAGGAACTCAAGGAGGCTATAGTTCGCCAGAGCGACGGCAAGGACGCCGACGTTCACAACATACACAACCGCGAAGACTTGGAGGCCGCCTCTTCGGTGATGCTTGCTCCCGGAACCGGTCGCGGACGCGAACTCTATAAAAAGATCAACAGCTATCGCGATCGCATCATCAAGATGGTTACTGATCCTGCACAGCAGAAGATTATCGCCAGCAACCTCTCCACTGATGTGCCAAAGACAGTGCGCACTCTCGGTAAGAACTGGCAGGAATATATGTTTGAGTCGATGCCTACGGCAGCTGCCGTGACCCTGCTTACCAAGTTGCAGAGCGACGTGCGCTATGCCGAGGGCGAGGTGCTGCATGGCCTGGCTGCCAATATCGGCCTGAATGATATCCACGTGAACCAGCTCAACGCCTACGTTATTCCCAACGCACAGACCATCGTTCAGGGCGGTAAGTTCTCCGCACAGATCCTGATGGCAGCCGTAGATACGACCAACCGTCCGAAGATAGTTATCGGAGGCCGCGAGATACAGTCGGATCGGGGAATCTATGAAACCGTATGCAGCCGCACCGGCGACTTCACCCTCTCCGGATATATAGAGATGCTGAACGCACAGGGCGAACAGGTGCGCCGCAATTTCGAGCAGAAATACACCGTCGTAGCTCCTTCGGCCACCGTCAGCGCAGACCTGATGAATGTGTTGTATGCCGGTTACGACAACCCGATGAGCGTCAGTGTGCCAGGCGTAGCCGCGAACCTGATATCAGCCTCAATGACTGGCGGCGCGTTCACCTCGCAGGGCAACGGTAAGTTCGTGGCCCGTCCTTCCACTCCCGGCGGCGAAGCTGTGATCACGGTGTCCGCCAAGACCGAGGGCCGTGTACAGGAGATGGGTAAGTTCACCTTCCGTGTGCGCAAATTGCCAGACCCGACAGCATTCATCGACTATGCCGATGCCAACGGCTCTCCCAACCGCTTCAAGGGCGGCAAACTTGCCAAGCAGATTCTGATGAATACCGATGGTATCGGTGCAGCCGTAGATGATGGTCTGCTGAATATCCCCTTCCGCGTGCAGGGCTTCGAGACCGTATTCTTCGACAATATGGGTAATGCCATACCATACGTGAGCAACGATTCCCACTTCTCTGCACAGCAGAAGAACATGTTCCGCAGTCTCGGACGCGGCAAACGCTTCTACGTCTCAAAGATACGGGCTATTGGCCCGGACGGTGTGGAGCGCACGCTTGACGGAGCTATGGAAGTTATCGTAAATTAACCAACGGATAAGACATAAAGCATAATATGAGTACCATTCTTAAGACATCCATAACATGCATCCTGCTTTGCCTGCCGCTGATGCTCAGTGCGCAGCCGAAGAAGAGCCGCGTAACCAGACCAGCAGTAACAACAATCGCTGCTGCAGCCGGACCGACAGCCAAAGCCACAACTAAGAAAGCGTCAAGTGCCGGCGCCACCGGCGACCGTGCAGCCTTGCAGTTCCCCACATCCGACGAGATGCCGGAGGATGTAGTTTGGCGCCGTGACATCTATCGACAGCTTGACCTCATGCAGGATGCCAACGCTCCGCTCTATTATCCCGTAGAGCCCAGTGGCAAGAACCAGAACCTCTTCACTTACCTGTTCCGTCTCATCCTCTCAGAGCGTCTGACAGGCTATCAGTATAAGCTTGACGGTAACGAGTCGTTCGATGCCAAGGACAAGCTGGATGTGAAGGACCTGCTGGACCGCTATTACATCTTCTACGAGGAGAAGAATGGCAAATATACGGTTGCTCCTACGGATATCCCCTCTGCCGAGGTTACCCGCTATTACATCAAGGAGAGCAACTATTTCGATCAGCGCAGCGCCACCTTCAAGCGCAAGGTCACAGCTCTCTGCCCTGTTCTGATGCGTGGTGCAGACGAATTTGGCGGCGAGGCTACCCCGTATCCTCTCTTCTGGGTGAACTACGACGATGTAGCCGGCTATCTCAACAAGATGCCTCTGATGGCCTCCAACTTCAACAATGTCAAGAATATGACTGCCGACGACTATTTCACTCTGAATAAGTACGAAGGCAAGATTTATAAGACCAACAACCTGCAAGGCAAGGTCCTGGCAAACTATTGCAAGACGGACAGTGCCATGACAGCCGAGCAGAAACGCATCGAGGATGAGCTTGCAGAGTTCGAGCGCAGCATCTGGGCCATCAAAGTTAAGCCTGAGAACGCCGACTCTCTGGCAGCCGACTCTCTCGCTGCAGCAGCCAAGAGCGGCAAGGACAAGAAGGCAAAGGAAAAGCCGAAGTCACAGTCGCGCCGCAGCAAGGCCGTCTCGTCCGACAAGCCTCAGACCAGCAGCACGCCGCGTGTGAGTGTGCGCCGCCAGCGTCGCTAACCCATAAACCGACATAACCCAAACAGACCTATCGCGAGGGTCTGCCTATTATTAACCTTTTAATTTAAGCGCTTATGAAAAGAATTTACGCAATTGTCGTGGCTCTCGTAGCTCTGACAGTGACCGTTAACGCCCAGTTCAAGATTGGTGCCGAGGCAGGTCTGAACATCAACAAACTCAGTCTGAACAAGGACATTGTCAGCTCAGGCAACCGTGCTGGCTTCTTCCTTGGTCCGAAGGTTCGCTTCACTGTGCCCATCATTGGTATCGGTGCCGACGCAGCCATCCTCTATGCCAATCGCTCTGCATCTCTCGAAGATGCCGATGGCGTTATGCAGACCAAGACCATGCACTGCATTGAGCTGCCCATCAACCTCCGCTATCAGCTCGACTTCACTTCCGTCATCGGTATCTATGTGACAGCCGGTCCGCAATGGACTTGGAACTTGAGCGACAAGAAATGGGATCTGGGTTCTGTTGTTGACGGTGTAACAGGCGCTGTGACCAATCTCTCCTCCACCTTTGAGAAGAGCACCATGAGCATCAATGTTGGCGCAGGTATCCTGCTGTTCAGCCATCTCCAGCTCGGTGCATCTTACAACATCCCAGTCAACGATGGTGGTGTGTTCAACAAAATCATAACCACAGCTACTGGACTCGCTACGGAAGGAACTAGCAGCACCAAGCTTAAGAACAACACTTGGCAGATTCGCGCTACTTATTGGTTCTAAGCCCTGTATGGCGCGATTTGTTGACGTAATCCTGCCAGTGCCGCTTCCCGGCACATTTACCTACGCCCTGCCTCCCCAACTGCAACCCGCAGCGGAGGCAGGGTGCCGCATCGTTGTGCCGTTCGGAACGAAGAAGACTGCGGTGGGCCTTATTGTCCGCCAGCATGACACTCCGCCCGAAGGCATAACAGTCAAGGATGCAATCGAGGTTGTGGATTCGTCACCAATAATTTTCCCTCAGCAGCTGTCCTTTTGGCAGTGGCTCTCCTCCTATTACCTCTGCCATTTGGGTGAAGTCTTCAAGGCAGCCTTGCCAGGACCCCTAAAGAAGTCCCACCCCCTGACCCCTCCCGTGAGGGAGGGGAGAAGGCTGCGCGCAGCTCTCGAGCGAAGCGAGGCTCTCCCCCTTATGGGGGAGCGGGGAGAGGGTCTGTCGGGGGTGGGCCTTTTTCTCCCTGATCTTTCCCCTGCTCAGTCCTCTGCCCTTGCAGCTATCCACACGCAGTGGGAGACACGGTCTGTGTGCCTGCTTCACGGCGTGACGTCAAGCGGCAAGACCGAGATATACATTCATCTGATAGCGGAGGCTATAGCTGAGGGCAAGCAGGTGTTGTACCTGCTGCCGGAGATTGTCCTCACCACACAGCTCACCGACCGCTTGCGCCGCGTCTTCGGCGACCGTCTCGGCATATACCACAGCAAATACAGCGACCGTCAGCGCGAGGATGTGTGGCGCCGTCAGCTCTCCGACTGCCCATATGATATCATCGTCGGAGTGCGTTCCAGCATCTTCCTGCCCTTCAACCGCCTTGGCCTGGTCATCGTTGACGAGGAGCACGAGGTGACATTCAAGCAGCAGGAGCCGGCACCCCGCTATCATGCGCGCAACGCGGCCATAATGCTCGCATCCCGTTCCGGAGCCCGTACTCTGCTTGGCACCGCCACCCCCTCCTTCGAGAGCTATTTCAACGCCCGCACGGGTAAATACGGACTTGTCACCCTCACAGAGAGGTTCGGGCAAGTCAGTCTGCCAGAGATTGAGGTTGTTGATGTGAGCGAGCAGAAGCGCAAGAAAATGATGCGGGGCATCTTCTCGCCACGACTTTTAGAAGCCATCCGCGAGGCTCTGCAGGCGAAGGAGCAGGTAATCCTGTTTCAGAACCGCCGCGGTTTTGCCCCAATGATGGAATGTGGCCTTTGCGGATGGGTTCCCCGTTGTCCCCACTGCGACGTGAGCCTCACTTACCACCGCCGCACACACCGCGTCACCTGCCACTACTGCGGTTTCTCTGCCGATATACCTACCGAGTGCCCTTCTTGTGGCAACACACACCTGCGGCAGCAGGGCTTCGGCACCGAACGCATAGAAACTGAAATAGCAGAGATTTTCCCCGACGCACGTGTTGCTCGCATGGATCTCGACACCACCCGCACCCGCACAGCCTACGAAGGCATAATCTCCGACTTTGAGACAGAGCAGACAGACATTCTTGTAGGCACTCAGATGGTTACCAAGGGACTGGACTTCGGTCGTGTGAGCCTCGTCGGTATCCTTGATGCTGATACTATGCTTCTCCAGCCGGACTTCCGGGCTTACGAGCGTGCTTATCAGATGATGGCTCAGGTGGCCGGACGTGCCGGACGCCGCCAGAGTCAGGGTCGTGTCATCCTTCAGACACGTCAGGCCGCTCTGCCGCTGATTGCCCAAGTCACCGCCGGCGACTACGACGCTATGTATCTTGAGCAGATGGAAGAGCGGCGTGCTTTCGCCTATCCTCCGTTTGTTCGTCTCATCGTGGTTTATGTGAAACACCGCAGCTCAGACGTGGCCGACCATCTGATTGTAGAGACCACAAATGCCTTGCGCCGTCTGTTCGGCTCGCGTGTGCTCGGTCCCGACGAACCGGCTATTCCGCGCATCTCCGGCCTTTTCATCCGCAAGGCGTTAGTAAAGTTAGAGAGTCAGATACCCACATCCCGCGCACACTCCATGCTTATGGACATGCGCACCCGTTTGCTGGCCGACAAGACTTTCAGTTCGGCCCAGATTTACTTCGACGTAGACCCTTTATAAGATTATAGATTAAAGATTAAAGAGTAGGGATTAAAGATTGCTGCGCGCAGCCTCTGTGTCCTCTGTGTCCTCTGTCTTCTCTGTGTTCTCTGTGCTTTTAAGTTCCGGGTATTGTATGCGGGTGTGATAGATAATCATCAGTTTCTCCTTGAACACTTCCTTCACCGTCTGAACGTCCTGGAAGGTAATCGGACAGTCGTTGAAGAACCCTTCCGTCATCTGCCCGTCGATAATCTTATCTACAAGCGTGCCGATGCTCTCCTCAGTGTATTCTTTCAGCGCGCGCGACGAAGCCTCCACGGCGTCTGCCATCATCAGTATAGCCTGCTCTGCCGTGTGCGGGTTCGGTCCTGGATAGCGGAAGTCCTCTTCGTTGATCTCGCTGTTCGGGTTCTTGTTCTTAGCTGAGATATAGAAGTATTTGGCCAGCCCGCGCCCGTGATGTGTGGAGATAAACTCGCGCAGGAGCTCCGGCAGGCGGTTGCGCTCAGCCATACTCAGACCCTCCGTCACGTGGCGGATTATAATGCGTGCGCTCTCCTTCTCGTCCAGTTGCTCGTGGGGATTCACGCCGCCTGTCTGGTTCTCTGTGAAGAATGGCGGGTTATACATCTTGCCTATGTCGTGGTACAGGGCGCCCGTTCTCACCAGCTGGCTCTTGGCCCCGATCCGTCTGGCTGCCTCAGCCGCAAGATTACTCACCTGCATCGAGTGCTGGAATGTGCCGGGAGCCACCTCAGAAAGGCGTCTCAGCAGGTCGCGGTTGATGTTCGAGAGTTCCACCAGCGTCACGTTGCTGGTGAAACCGAACACCCTCTCCAGCGCGTACATCAGCGGATAGGCAAACAGCAGCAGCAGGCCGCTCACCAGTATATGGCGGTAGATAACGTAATCAATCGTGTTCAGGGTGTTGTCGCCAAGTACATGTTTCCCGTTAATCAGTTCCAGACTCAGGTAGAACACCGCCGCCGCCACCGTGACCAGGAATGCCGTCTGAATAATCTGCGAGCGCTCCGACAGCTCGCGCAGAGTGTAGATGGCTATCAGTCCGGCAACGCACTGGGTCGTAATAAACTCAAACGGATACTTCAACGCCACGGCACAGAGCAAAATTGTGGCTGCGTGGGTGATGAAAGCCGTTCGCGAATCCATGAAGACGCGGACAAATATCGGCAGCATCGCGTACGGGATAATATACACCGAGAGCAGGCTGTGGCGAACCATGAAGCATGTCAGCAGCGGAAACGAGAGTGTGAGCGTCAGCAGCAGCAGCATAGAGCGGGTGCTGCCCAGATAATCCTGTCGGAACAATATGAAGTATATCGTCAGGCTAAGCATAATCAGGGCCACATAGAGCGTCTGCCCGATCAGTCTTGGGTAGTTCTGCATGTTGCGGTCTTTGTTCCTGAGCTTCGTCTCCAGCTCGTAGCTCCGCAGTATATTGTATGTCTCTTCGTCAACGATGTCTCCGCGCCCGATCACGTTCTGTCCGGCTTGCACCATCCCGTGCCTGTCGGTGATAGAGGCTTCGAGATCCTCCATCTCCGCGTCGCTCTTCTTCGAGTCGTAGCGCAGGTTCGGCGTCAGGTACGTGTTCAGGTTTATCTGCTTCACGCGCGAGCGGCTCAGTCCGATACTGTCCACCTGCGAGAATACATATTCGTAGGCCGTCTTCTCCGTGAACAGCTCATCCGCGCCCTGCGTGTACGCCTCCATACCATAATAAATACGCACGAACTCTATGCTGTCCTTCATCAGCATCGTCTGGTCGTGGGCCGAGAGTATGCCGCGCCTATACACATTCTGCAGAGCCGTGAACAGTCGCGAATAGAGGCTCATGGGCAGTTCGCCCGCGCCCACACGGCCTATCTGATCCTCGCGGAATTTGTTCAGAGACGTTGTTCCCGGCAGCAGCTCGAAATAGGGCTCATAGAGGCGGTGTACACTGTCCATCTCGTGACTCATCTGCTCGCTGGTCTTGAATATGGAGAAGTCGTACGGGGCAATGAACTGTCCGTAGGGCCAGGGGCGTCCCTTCTCGATATGGAACGACGTGTTGTCCGTTCGCGGCAGATTCCACACCAGCAGTGCGATGCTTATCGTGAGCACCAGTGCCTGCAGCAGATGCTCCTTCAGCGTAATCTTTCTTTCTCGGTTATAGCGGCTCATGATGTCAATTCTTAATTCTTAATGCATAATTCATAATTAGGCTGCGCATAGCATAATTCTTAATGCATAATGCATAATTCATAATTAGCTTTGCGGGGCAAAGGTAGTTATTTTTTCTCTTCTCTTTTACTTTTTACTCTTTACTTTTTACTTTTTACTCTTTACTTTTTACTTTTTACTTTATTATTTGTACTTTTGCACCCACAAAATCAAGAATTACTAATCCTGCTGTCCTCATTTCGCTCCCTCCCTACAGGGAGGGCGGGGGGAGAGTCCTATATTTTTGAGTTATGAATAACGTCAGAGTTCGTTTTGCCCCGTCACCTACCGGAGCACTTCATATCGGAGGCGTACGCACCGCCCTCTACAACTACCTCTTTGCCCGTCAGCACGGCGGACAGCTCATCTTCCGCATCGAGGACACCGACTCCGCACGCTTCGTGCCCGGAGCCGAGGAGTATATCATCGAGTCCTTCCGCTGGCTCGGCATCAAGTTCGACGAGGGCGTCTCCTTCGGAGGCCCTCACGGTCCCTATCGCCAGAGCGAGCGCCGCGACATCTACCGCAAATATGTGGATCAGCTCCTTGCCGACGGCAAGGCATACCTCGCCTTCGACACCCCCGAGGAACTCGAGGCCAAGCGCGCAGCCACGTCCAACTTCCAGTACGACGCCGGCACACGCCTCTCCATGCGCAACTCCCTCACCCTCGGCGCGGAGGCCACACAGCAGATCATCGCCGAAGGGCATCCTTACGTAGTGCGTTTCCTTATCCAGCCGGGCGAGGACGTGCATGTCGATGACATCATCCGAGGCAACGTCACCATCAACTCCTCCATCCTCGACGACAAAGTCCTCTGGAAGAGCGCCGACCAGCTGCCCACATACCATCTGGCTAACATCGTGGATGACCACCTTATGGAAATCACCCACGTCATCCGAGGCGAGGAGTGGCTGCCCAGCGCACCCCTCCACGTACTTCTCTACCGCGCTTTCGGATGGGCCGACACTATGCCCCGCTTCGCCCACCTGCCCCTGCTCCTGAAACCCGACGGCAAAGGCAAACTCAGCAAACGCGACGGCGACCGCCTCGGCTTCCCCGTGTTCCCCTTGGAGTGGCACGACCCGAAGACCGGCGAGGTCAGTTCCGGATACCGTGAGAGTGGCTATCTGCCCGAGGCCGTAATCAATTTCCTCGCTCTGCTCGGCTGGAATCCGGGCGGCGACCAGGAAATCCTCTCCATGGATGAGCTCATAGAGAAGTTCGACCTCACCAAATGCTCCAAGAGCGGCGCCCGCTTCGACTATGTCAAGGGGCAGTGGTTCAACCGTGAGTACCTCCTCCGCAAGCCCGACTCCGAGTGGGCTCCCGCCTTCGTCAGCCTCCTTGCCAAGCACGGCATTGAGACCACCGAGGAGCGTGCCGCACAGGTCGTAGCTATGATGAAGATGAAAGTCATCGAGTACCAGACCAACGACGGGCCGAAGAAACGCAACGTCTCCTTCATCTCCGACCTCTGGCCCCTCTGCCGCTTCTTCTT
This sequence comes from Bacteroidaceae bacterium, assembly GCA_017447625.1. Taxonomy (GTDB): domain Bacteria; phylum Bacteroidota; class Bacteroidia; order Bacteroidales; family Bacteroidaceae; genus Physcousia. The sequence continues at coordinate 22,091 of JAFSNB010000013.1, read as the reverse complement.
CGTCGCTCCCTCCACATTCGACCGCGAGGACAAGTTCATCCGCAAGAACTGGCGCGAGGACTCCGCCGCCCTCATGACCGCGATGCGCGACATCCTCGCCGCTGTCTCCGTCTGGGACATAGACCACCTGAAAGCCGCCATCGACCCGTGGGTAGAGGCCACCGGCTGCCGCCCCTGGAACGCCTGGCGCGTCTGTCTCGTTGGCGAGGGCCAAGGCCCCGACATGAACGAACTTGCCCAGTTCCTCGGCAAGGAGGAAACCCTCCGCCGTATGCAGTTCGCCATAGACACCCTCGGGTGATAAGGCGATAAAACTTATACAAGTATATAGACCCCGGGCAAACCGCAATTTGCTCGGGGTCTATAATTCTCTAAGCCACGAATCTTCACTTTGTTTACTAAGGTTTTTTAATCAGGTGACGGCCGTCACCTGATTCTGAGACAGCCGTCTCACGAATCTGACACGGCCGTGTCATGAACCTGAGACAGCCGTCACCTGAATCTGAGACGGCCGTCTCAGATCAATTACTTATAGCCTTATCGGTTGTTGAACCTCGGCTCAATCGGTGTTTTCCCATCGTTCATCCGGTTCCCACAGGTGACGATGCATGTCCACATGCCCGTTGGGTTTGAAGTGGATGCCTTCCTTTTCCAATAATGGGCGGTGTTCAAGCCAACCGGGAGCTGTGCGGCCGACTGCATTGACCACACGATGACAAGGCAGGCGCTCAGCTCCGGGCGTATAGCGCAATATGCGCCCTACAAGGCGTGAATGGCTGGGCCAACCCGCCAATGTGGCGATGAGCCCATAAGTTATCACACGTCCACGAGGAATCTGTCCGACGATATCGAGCACATCATCTTGAAACGCCCGCGCCTGTTCCGGCGACATGTGATCAGGATAGTCTTTCATCAAAAGGGTTTTTGTTACAGCTTCATTCTGCGCCAAAGGAAGCGGGGGACGAGGCGCCAGAAGAAGGTGAGGATGCGGTAGCGCCAGTCGATGACGCGGACGTGACGGCGGCGGCGGATGCTGCTGACGATGTCGCGGGCCACGAAGTCGGGACGCATAAGCATAGGGTAGGGGAAGTTGTCGTTGAGCAGGGCCGTGTCCACGAAACCCGGGCGGATGTCCGTGAAGCGGATGTCGAGCCCGCGCTGATGTGCCTGCTGCTCCAGCGCCTGTAGGTAAGTGGCTTGTAGCGCTTTCGTGGCGGAGTAGGCTGGGGCAGGGCCGAGCCCTTTGGTGCCAGCGATGGATGTGATGGCCGCGATATGCCCTCTGCCGCGCTCTGCGAAATAGCGGTAGGCGGTGTCTATCATACGAGTGAAGCCAAGGGCGTTCGTCTCCATCGTCTGCAGTTCGATGTCGGTCTCAAGCGTGCGGTTTTGTTTCCCTATGCCAGAAGCGTGGAAGTAGAGGTCGATGTCACCGACGCGGTCGATGAGGGTGAGCAGATGCTCGCCGGCATCGGGGCTGGTGACGTCGATGGCCATCACCTCAACGCGCTCCGGAGCCAAGGCTTTCAGCTCCAGCAGAGCCTCTTCGCGGCGTGCGGCAACGCCCAGACACCAGCCTTCTGAAAGCAGCAGCAGCGCCACTTCCCGTCCTATTCCCGAGCTGGCTCCGAGGATGACGGCAGATTTAGAATTGAACATTGAACTTTGAACATTGAACATTGAACATTGAACATTGACCATTGGGCAGGCTGCTAACAATTAACGCAACGAGATTTGTCGCAGACCCACTGACCAAAGGGAGGTAATTATACGAATTGTACGAATAAGCGAGAGCATACGAAAGCTTGCTTTCAGTCTGCCGAGCGGGAGTACAATCAACAAAGTTAATTGTACGAATATATGCTGCGCGATACTTTAATTTCGAACACGAATTGCACGAATTGTACGAATATGGCTGGCGCGATTTTAATTCGTTAGATTAGCGAGATTCGTGTTCGTTCATTGATAGCAGCCTGCCCAATTATGCATTATGAATTATGCATTATGAATTGAATTCAGGCCATTTGTCTGCCAGCGCCTGCATGGAGGGGAAGACGCGGTTGGCGCCAGCTACATAGAGGGCGCTGTCGGGCAGGGGGCCGGTGTTCACGGCGATGGTGAAGATACCGGCGGCGCGTGCGGCTTCGACGCCGAGGGGGGCGTTCTCGATCACCACTGCCTCGTCTGCCGACACCTGTGCTTTCTTCAGTCCCATGAGGTAAGGCTCGGGGTGCGGCTTCCCTTTCTTCACGTCGAAGGCGGTGACCATAAGCTCGGGGGTGAAGATACCGGGGAAGTGGCGGTTGAGGTTGTCCAGCAGGGAGTGCTGGCCGGAGCCGGTGACGATGACTCGCATCAGCCCTTGCGCGCGTACCTTATTTAATAAGGAGAGGACGCCGGGCATTACGGGTGCTTCGCCGCGTGCGCGGAAGTATTCGTTGAATATCTCGCTCTTGGCGGCGTAGATGTCCTGTATCTCCTGCTCAGTGGCATCGCGTCCCCACGTGCGCTGGGCCAGTGCGTTGATTGTGCCGGCGCCCGTGCGCCCCTCATTCATATAAACTTCCTCGGCGGTCATGGAGAGGCCGTAGCGTTCCACGGCCCTCACCCACGCATACGCATGGCCTGGCATGCTGTCGAACAGCACGCCATCCATGTCGAATAAAACGGCACGAATATTGGACTCTCCCCCCGCCCTCCCTAAAGGGAGGGAGCAATTAGTATTTGACTGGTTGTTATCGTTCATTTAAAGTAACTTATACCTATCGGGTGATGCAGTCCTGTGGTCCATTCCTCAAAGGTTCTCGCCCCCTCCCTTTAGGGAGGGCGGGGGGAGAGTCCGTTCTTCTTAGAGTCTTGCTCTGATAGCCTCAGTCTCCTTCTCGTAACCGGGCTTGCCGAGGAGGGCGAACATATTCTTCTTGTAGGCTTCTACGCCGGGCTGGTTGAAGGCGTTGATGCCGAGGAGCTGGCAATAGAGGCCGCAGGCGAGCTCGAAGAAGTAGATGAGCTGGCCGAGGTGGTAAGCGTCGAGACGGTCGATGGCGAGGCGGATATTGGGCACGCCTCCATCCACATGAGCCAGCTGGGTGCCGAGCTCTGCCATCTTGTTCACCTGGTCCACGCGCTTGCCGGCGAGGAAGTTGAGGCCGTCGAGATTCTCGTCGTCAGAGGGGAAGAGCAGCTCGTGCTCAGGGTTCTCCACGCTGATAACGGTCTCGAAGATAGTGCGCTCGCCCTCCTGAATCCACTGGCCCATGGAGTGCAGGTCGGTGGTGAGGTCCACGCTGGCGGGGTAGATTCCCTTCTGGTCCTTGCCCTCGCTCTCGCCGAAGAGCTGTTTCCACCACTCGGCGATGAAGTGCAGTTTGGGCTGGTAGTTAGCCAGAATCTCAATCTTCTTGCCTGCGGCATAGAGGGCATAGCGTGTGGCGGCGTACTTGGCTGCGATGTTGTTCAGCTTGTTGCTGTCCTTGCACTGACACTCCATGTCCTGAGCGCCCTTCACAAGAGCGTCGATGTCGAATCCTGCCACGGCGATGGGCAGCAGACCTACGGGAGTGAGCACGGAGAAGCGTCCGCCTACGTTGTCGGGGATAATGAAGCTCTTGTAACCCTCTTTGTCAGCGCAGGTGCGTGCGGCTCCGCGCTTGGCGTCGGTGATGGCTACGATGACTTTCTTGGCAGCCTCTTTGCCCATCTGCTCCTCGCACTGCTTCTTCAGCAGACGGAAGGCGAGGGCGGTCTCCGTGGTTGTGCCGCTCTTGGAGATGTTGATGACGCCGAACTTCTTGCCCTTGAGCAAGGAAGTCAGTTCGTAGAGGTAGTCCTCGCCGATGTTGTTACCGGCAAAGAGGATTGCGGGGCCGTTGCAGCCCACGAGCCACTGGAAACTGTTTGAGAGGGCTTCTATCACGGCCTTGGCACCGAGGTAGGAGCCGCCGATGCCTGCCACAACCACAGCCTCGCACTCTTCGCGAAGCGTCTGAGCCACGGCTTTCACTTCGCCGAGGAACTCGGGTGTGATGCTTGCCGGCAGGTTGAGCCAACCCAGGAAGTCGTTGCCCGGGCAAGTGCCGTCAACCAATGTCTGTTGTGCAGCGATGGCGCGATTCGTGTAATCTTCGATAATGTCACTACCCACGAACGGGGTCACTTTGGAAATGTCTAATTTTAACATAACGATATTTAATGATTTAAAGATTAACTATTTACTATTTGGCGGCCGCCTGAATCCCGAATAATAGAATAATCGTTTAATCGTTTAATCGAATAACCGAAAAGGCCGCCATTTTAATTTATTATTATGAATTATGCATTATGACGTACTGATGAGCGAAGTCGAATAATTAAAAATTATGAATTATCTCAAGTATTTGTCGTAGAGTTCTTTAGCTATTGTTATCTCGTCCCCCGCTGGCTTGTTGCTGAAGGAGCCGAAGGCTGGAGTGCCGTTGACGAACGGCCACTCGAAGTCCTCGAACCACCGCTGCGCCTGGCCGTCGGCGGCGAAGAACGCTTTCCAGCGGGGATAATAGTATGAGGAGAGTAAACCCGCCCACTCGCGATTGGCGTAGTCGTGCAGGCCGCCGCGTTCGCATTGGTCGCGGTCGCCCCATGTGGTGAGCAGCATACGGGCGTTTTTCTCGTAGAGGTCTTTCTCAGCGGGTGTCTTGCCGAGCGCACGTGCGGCCTCTGTCCATGTGCTGAGCCGGAACTCGCGGCGCGTGCTTAAGAGACGCTCCTGGTCAAGAAGAAGGTCGAGGAAACGAGAGGACTCTCCCCCCGCCCTCCCTTGAGGGAGGGAGCTGTTACTTTTAGAGGCTGATATCTCCTCTAATAACTCTTTGGCTTTGTCGGCGAGGCATTGGCGGGTGAGATCAACGAGGTCGTAGCGGTAGTTGTCGTTGTCTTTCATCGCCTCGCTCACGGAGAGCATCTCTTTAAGAGCCGTGCGCAGGTCGGCGAAATCCCAATACCACGTGGAGGCGGCCCAACTGCTCACGGTGCGAGGCGTGTAATCGGGTCGCATCAGCAGGACGCTCTCTGTTGTGCCTTGCTGGTTGTCATTTGGACAGTTGTAGATTCCGGCTGCGAGACGAGACCAGACGGAGTTGAGAGTTGAGAGTTGAGAGTTGAGAGATGGGTTGGCGGGAAAGCCGTAGCGCATCCTGACATAATCTTCAATCCATGTCTTGCGGGTGTAGTCGGTGAGAGTCCAGGGCAGGGCGTAGAGCAGGTCGTAGAGCATCGGGTTGTTCTCGATGCCTTCGGGGAGAGCACCAATGCCCACGAGCTGGTTTGCTGATTTGTTGTTGCGGGCTTCGTAGAAGCAGTTGATGAGGCGGTCCATCCGCCCGAACAGTCCCACGTTGCCGCCGAAATTGGACACCTGACCCCACACCCAGTCGTGGTTCTCGCCCGAAGGGGTAGTGTGATGTCCGCTGCATCGGGTGTCGGCGTACTGGTCGCCATGCAGGTCGAGGATTACTAGCCTTCCGCGCGGGATAGCGTGAGTGACGATCTCGGTGGGGTTGGTCTGCCAGTGCTGAGCCACCCACACGGCTTCTGGGTCGAATGTCTGCAGCGCCGTCCACATCGCCGAGACAGAAGCCTTGGCGTCGGTGACTCCAGCTGGGACTCCGCCTTCGTGGAAGGGGTCTATGGCATAGAAATGAGTAGCGAGCACATCGCCGTAAAGCCGTTTTACGGAACGGTAATAGGCGGCTGCGAACTCCTTCAGGCGGTCGGTGTTATTGACAAAAGCCGGACGGGTGAACGAGCACCAGATTCCGCCATCTACTATGTCCTTCGGCTCCCAGCCCCTGACCTTGTCCGGGTCGGCCTGCGAGAGGAAATCCTTTGGCAGCATCCCGACATAGCCCGGGATTACGGGCGACATACCGAAGTCTTTCATCCGCCTGAACACCTTGCGAGCCAGAGCCTGCTGCTGTTTGTACCAGCTCTCGGGCTGCGGACCGCCCCAGGCGGTGAGGTTGTTCATGAAGAACCAGCCGTAGAAGGCGCTGCCGCAGACGAACGTGTTCACCTCGTCGGGCGTGTAGCCATAAGTGCGTTGCAGAACGTCTTTCCACACACATTCAAAGCCGGTTATGGCCAAAGGCATGTTTATGCCGTGCAGAGCCATCCAGTCCAGCTCCTGTTGCCATCGTTCCCAGCCCCAGAATGCCATTGAATAGCTGTAAGTGCAGAAATTCAGGTAATAGCGCAGAGGCACGCTGGCCACGTGAGTCTCGTCCTCGCATTTGGGCAGTGGCGACGGCAGTTTGGCCGTGGGCGAGTTCCACGAGATATCCACTCCGGCGTAGTGCTGCAGATACCAGTTTATGCCGGTGGCTATGGCCACGTAGTCCGAGCCCCGCACATGCACCTTACGGCCGTCGCATGAGACGGTGAACTGCTGGCAGTCCTCCTGCTTGATCACTTTCCATGAAAAGCATTTCGCATCCCGGCCTTCTGGCAGGATGCGGTTAAGCATGTCAGCTATCACATCAGCTTTCACTCCAATGCTCATTACTGCGAAAAAGAACAGAAGTAAACTCCGTCTCATCAAATCTCTAATCTTTAATCTCTCATCTCTAATCTCTACCTGAAGCTGTCCGTGAGGAGTTTAATCTCTATTGCGGGCGATATGCGTTCGTAGAGAATGTTATATACGGCATCGAGGATGGGCATATTCACATGCATGTGGCGGTTGATCTCCTTCATGCATTTGCTGCCGAAATAACCCTCTGCAATCATCTCCATCTCTATCTGCGCCGACTTCACGCTGTAGCCGCGGCCGATCATCTTTCCGAAGATGCGGTTGCGGGAGAAGTTAGAGTAGCCCGTCACAATCAGGTCGCCCATATATGCGGAGTCGAAGATGCTGCGCTCTATGGGGTGTACGGTGGTCAGGAAACGGTTCATCTCCTGCAGGGCGTTTGAGATGAGCACCGCCTGGAAGTTGTCGCCGTACTTCAGACCGTCGCAGATGCCGGATGCTATGGCATAGACGTTTTTCAGCACCGAGGCGTACTCGATGCCGATGACATCTCTGGAGGTCTTGGTCTTGACATAGTCCGAGCCCATCATGTCAGAGAAAGCGCGCGCCTTATCCAGATCAGAGCAGCCCACGGTGAGGTAGGTGAGACGTCCGAGCGCCACCTCCTCTGCGTGCGAGGGGCCAGCGATTACCGACAGGTTGTCGTCCGGCACGCCATAGACCTGATGAAAATACTCAGAGCAGACGAGATTCTCGTCCGGCACGATACCCTTGATGGCGGTGATGTTGAATTTGTCGCGCAGGCGCACCTTCAATTTCTTCAGATGGCCTTTGAGGTAAGGCGATGGTGTTACCCAAACGAGAGTGTTTGCGTTTTCCACCACCTCGTTGATGTCCGAGGAGAAGTGTATGCGGTCTGTGTCGAAATGCACGCTGATGAGGTATGCGGGGTTGTGGCCCAGCTTCTTGAAGTCCTCGATGCGGTCGTCGCGACGCAGATACCACCATATCTCATCGTTCTTCTCCAGCATCATTTTGGCGATGGCTGTGGCCCACGAGCCGCCTCCCATCACGGCAATCGTGCCGATGGACCACGGAGCGGACTTGTCGGGTATGCTCTTCTCGTCCGCCTTTTTGGAGGAAGAAAAGATACTAAACACAGGCTTGAAGTATTTGCTCTAAGTCAGCCACAGAGGGCTTTTCGATATCGAGTTTGTATTTCTTTATTACCTCGCCGATCTGCTGTTGCAGCTTCTGCGCTTTCACGCCGGTGAGGTCGGTGACGAGATTGTAGCCGCATTTGTTGAGCACCGGAACGATGTCCTCTGCGAAGCCCAGTGCCGTGAACGCCTCGGGCTTGTCCTTCGGCATGCGTTTCTCGGGCTTCATCTGCGGGAACAGCATGATCTCGCCTATGGCGAACTTGCCCGTCATCAGCATCGTCAGACGGTCTATGCCGATGCCGATGCCGCTGGTGGGAGGCATTCCGTACTGCAGGGCGCGCAGGAAGTCGTGGTCGATGATCATCGCCTCGTCGTCGCCCTTGTCAGCCAGACGCATCTGGTCTATGAAACGCTCCTCCTGGTCTATGGGGTCGTTCAGCTCAGAGTAGGCGTTGGCCAGCTCCTTGCCGTTCACCATCAGCTCGAAGCGCTCGGTGAGACCGGGCTTTGAGCGGTGCATCTTCGTCAGCGGGGACATCTCCACGGGGTAGTCGGTGATGAATGTGGGCTGGATAAACGAGCCTTCGCAGAACTCGCCGAACAGCTCGTCGATGAGCTTGCCTTTGCCCATGGTCTCGTCAACCTCCATCCCCTTCTCCTTGCAGAAGGCGCGGATTTCCTCCTCGCTCTTCCCCTCGCAGTCGAAGCCCGTCTTCTCCTTGATGGCGTCGAGGATAGGCAGACGGCGGTAGGGGGCTTTGAAGGAAATCACCTGCCCGTCGATCTCCACCTCCGGCTTACCGTTTACGGCGGTGCAGATCTCTTCCAGCATCTTCTCGGTGAAGGACATCATCCAGTTGTAGTCCTTATACGAGACGTACAACTCCATGCAGGTGAATTCGGGGTTGTGGGTCTTGTCCATTCCTTCGTTGCGGAAGTTCTTGCCCATCTCATAAACGCCCTCGAAACCGCCCACGATGAGGCGTTTCAGATACAGCTCAGTGGCTATGCGCATGTACATATCCTGGTTCAGGGCGTTGAAGTGGGTGATGAACGGGCGTGCTGTGGCGCCGCCGGCGATGCTCTGCAGTATTGGTGTCTCTACCTCGGTGTATCCGGCTTCGTCGAGTATGCGGCGCATCGTGCGGATTATTATGGCACGCTTCTCGAAAGTCTCCTTCACGCCGGCGTTCACTATGAGATCTACGTAGCGTTGGCGGTAGCGCAGTTCGGGGTCGTCGAACGAGTCATAGACATTGCCCTCGGAGTCGGTCTTGACTATGGGCAGCGGCTTCAGGCTCTTCGAGAGCACCGTCATCTCCGACACGTGAATGCTTATCTCGCCCGTCTTGGTGCGGAACACATAACCCTTGACGCCGATGAAGTCGCCCAAATCGAGCAGCTTCTTAAAGGCCTGATAGGTTAAGCCCCCTGTGGCCCCCCGATGGGGGGCTTCGGTTGCAGATTGCCCTTCAGCGGAAGGTTCGCCCCCCGTTGGGGGGCTAAGGGGGGCATCCAGCGCATCCCTCGTCACATACACCTGTATGCGTCCTTTTGAGTCCTTCAGCTCAGCGAAAGCGGCCTTACCCATGATGCGCTTGCTCATGATTCGTCCGGCAACGCTCACTACGGGGCTGTTCTCGGCAGTGGCTGTCTCGCGGATGTCGTTACCCTCTTCGTCCTTGCCAATCACGGGCAGGTCCACGAAGTTCTTTATTATATCAGTGCTCCAGGCTGTTACAGGATATTCGGCAGCAGGGTAGGGGTTGATTCCCATCTGCTTCATTTGTTCCAGGTTGTTCCTGCGAACTATCTCTTGTTCACTCAGTTCCAGTATATTCATAAAAGTCATTTAATTGATTGCGCGGCAAAGATAGTGATTTTAATTCATAATGCTTAATTCATAATTCAAAATTTATCTTTTTCTATTGTTTTTTATCCTCTTTTCTCATCTTCTCTCCTTATCTTTATCGTGTTGTAAACAGCAGAATATGGAAAAGAATTCGCAAGAATACGCAAAAATTCGGGTCCAAGAATAATATTTTTGGTCTTAATTCTTATATATTGTTGCTGATTGTTTTCATTTAAATCGTTTTTATATTATCGAAATTAATGTGAATAATATGAATAATCTAATCCATAAATTATTATTCTTATTAGTGGGGAAAATTATTCTAATTATTCAAATTCGTTTTAGACTTAAATCCGTTTAATCCGCGTAATCCGTTGTTGTTAAGAATTTAAGAAGTTTAAGAGAGGGGCTTTATTTTTTCTCTTAAACTCTCTCTCTTCTCTTTTCCCTTTTACTTTTTCTCTTTTTACTTTTTAATTATTACTTTTTACTTTACCGAAAAAAGCCACTTCTCATACAGGCCGGGCCAAATCAGTCCTGCACCCTGACGCATTCCATATCCGTGGCCGCCGCGGGGCAGATAATGCAGTTCCACGGGGGCATTGGCGCGGCGCATGGCATCGGTGATGGTCAGCGACGAGGGACCGCTGTATTTCACGTCGTCCTGAGTGCCGAAGATAAAGATTGGCGGCGTCTCGCGCGTCACCATAAGCTCGGGCGTCAGCGTGCCGTCGGGACCCTCGTCCAGATAGGCGGGATAGATCAGACCGGCGAAATCGGGACGGCACGAGAGGGTGTCCTTCTCGTCCTGCGGAGCGTATGTCTGCACGGTGTAGCGGGTGGCGGCTCGGCACGACAGACTGGCCCCGGCCGAGAATCCCATGATGCCCACGGTCTTGTAGCCCTCGGCCCTCACCAACCGGATGGCACGCTGCGCATCCTGCAAGGCTCCCTCGCGGTTGCCCGGCACGCGGTAGGCCAGCACGTAGGCGGCGTATCCGAGTCCGTTGAGCCACTGTGCTATCTCCTGCCCCTCTTTGTTGTATGCCAGCACGGCGTAGGCTCCGCCCGGGCAGACCACCACGGCCCGTCCGTTGGCCTTTGCCTGTTCCGGCTTGAACACCTCAATCGTGGGGTTCGTCACCTTGTCATAATAGTAAGTGTTGTCGCGCCCCTCGCGTGAGACGTGGGCTGCCTTCGGCTCCTTGGCTCCGGGCACTTGGCGCGGCCACAGTTCGCGTGTCGGGTTGTAGATTTGGGCCTGCATCGCAGAGGCCACGGCCATAGAGGCCAGAAGCAATAAGAATGAACGTTTCATAGTGTGATAGGGTTTATTTCTCCACAAAGGTACAACAATTCCGTCAACCACAGGCACAAATAACACTTTTTAATTATGAATTATGAATCATGAATTGTGAATTATGAATTATGAATTGTGAATTAAACCTTTCGGCCTGACCTCGGTCAATATAATCGTAATCATCGCCACCGACATGAGCAGAGCAATCAAGACAGTCATCCTTCTGACATTCGTTTTAATATCACTTCCGCTTAGCGCACAGTTCTACAACGTGCGCGGCACTGTCTATGAGAGCAGCACTCTGAAAGGTCTGCCCGGAGCCGCCGTAAAGATTACCGATGGCGAGGGCAAGATGGTGGCAGGAAAGCAGACATCGCAAAACGGACAGTTCCTCTTGGCCGGAGTGCCTCTGGGCAACTACACCCTCACTGTCAGTTTCGTGGGTTTCAAGACACAGACCTTCGCCCTGAAGCTCGACGGCAAGGGCGGCAACAAGAAGATTGCCGACGTGCTGATGCGCGAGGATGCCCAGCTGATGCGCGAGACCGTGGTCGAGGGTAAGATGCCGGAGATGATAGTCGTTGAGGACACCACAGTCTATAACGCCTCGGCCTTCACCGTCCCCGTGGGCTCTATGGTCGAAGAGCTGATAAAGAAACTGCCCGGCATCGTCATCGACGACAACGGCACCATAACACACAACGGCAAGACCGTATCCCAGATTCTCGTTGATGGCAAGGAGTTCTTCGGGCGCAACCAGCAGACCGTGCTGAAGAACATCCCGGCCGAAATCGTGGAGAAGATCAAGGCCTACGACAAACAGAGCGATCTGGCACGTGTCACCGGCATCGACGACGGCGAGGAGCAGACCGTCCTTGACCTGGAGATAAAGAAAGACCGCCGTCGCGGTTGGTTCGGCCAGCTCTCCGCCGGCTACGGTACCCACAACCGCTACAACGGCCGCGCCAACATCAACCGCTTTGCCGACAAGCAGAAATTCTCCGTTGTCGGAAACGCGAACAACACCCAGGGAAATGGAATGAGTGACAACCAGACGGCCGCCGCCTCTATGAATCTGGAGTGGACAAAACTAGAACTCAACGGCGGCGTGAACGCCAATTTCAACCAGCAGAGCGGAGCCTCGTGGAGCAACAGCCAGAGCTTCGAGAACCGCAACGCCGCCTACTCTAACCGTAAGAACAACAACAACTCCAACGGCAAAGGCATCACCACCACCTGGCGCATAGAGTGGAAACCCGACTCGATGACCAACATCCAGATGCGCCCCGAATTCCGCTGGAACAACAGCCGCTCGCACTCCGACAGCGAGAGCGCCACCTTCAACAACGACCCCTACGCTGTCACCACCGACCCCCTCGGTGCCTTCAGCGCCGCCAACGGATTGCCCGTAGGGTCGCCCCTGCGTTCCATAGCCGTAAACCACAACCTCGGCACAAACCACAACGCCTCCGACCAGATCAGCGGGAGCCTCTCCCTGCAGTTCAACCGCCGCCTGAAGAAGCCCGGCCGCAACATCACCCTCAACCTCGGAGGCGGACTCAATCAGAACGACGGCAACAGCAGCAACTACTCGCAGATCGACTACTATCAGATACTCGCCTACACCGGACAGGACTCAGTATATCACAAGATCCAGTATGACGACTCGCGCAACATCGGGCGTAACATGAACGCACGCATAAGCTACTCCGAGCCCATCGCCGAAGGCCAGTTCCTGCAGTTCTCCTACAACTACTCCTACCGCTTCAACGACCGCGACCGCACCGTCTCATCCATCTTCGACCCCAACGTCGCCCCACTGATCAACCAATGGTCAATGGTCAATGGTCAATGGTCAATGGAAGATTACCAACATCTCGCCACCCGCGACACCGCCCAGTGCAACTACACCGAGAACCGTTACCAGAACCACGACATACGTCTGCAGTACCGCTTCATAGACACTAAATGGCGCGTGAACGTGGGCTTCAACCTGCAGCCGCAAGTCAATTCCGTCGATTACACCAAAGGCTGGAAACACTATGACGTGGCGCGCACCGTAGTCAACTGGAGTCCCACCCTCAACCTTCGCTACCGTTTCACCAAACAGGAGCAGATCCGGGTACGCTATGGCGGACAGAGCGGACAGCCCTCTATCACAGACCTTATCCCCGACACCATCTCCAACGCCAACCCGCTGAACATCCGTCTCGGAAACCCCGCACTCAAGCCTTCGTTCACACACTCGTTCAACGCCGAGTACCGCAAGAGCATACCCGACCTGCAGCGCTCATTTAATGTCAACGTGCAGGCACGCGCCACACAGAACTCCGTATCCAACCGCACCGAATACATCGAGGAGACCGGCGGACGCATAAGCCGACCCGAGAACATCAACGGCAACTGGAACGCCAGCGGCAACTTCAACTTCAACACCGCCTTCTCCGACCAGCGTTTCCGCGTCAACAGCGGCACTAACGCCCGTTACACCAACGCCGTCAGCTACGTCTATCAGAGCGCCAGCCACGAGACCGTGAAGAACACCACGCGCAGCAGCTCCTTCGGCGAGAACCTGCGCTTCTCCTTCCGCGACGACTGGCTCGACGTCTCCCTCAACGGCTCCTTCAACTACAACCACGCACGCAGTACCGCCACAGCTGCCTCCAATCTCGACACCTACAACTTCTCCTACGGCGCCTCCACTAATATGAACTGGCAAGACATCGGTCTCAATTTCTCCACCGACATACGCCAGCAGAGCCGCCGCGGATACAACGACGCTGCAATGAACACCAACCAGTGGATATGGAACGCCCAGCTCTCCTGGTCCTTCCTCTCCCGCAAGCAGGCCATCCTCACCCTGCGCTGGCAGGACATCCTCGGGCAGCGCGACATGGTCAGCCGCAACATCAGCTCCACAGCCCGCACCGACTCCGACTCCGAACGAGTCGTCAGTTACATCATGCTCTCCTTCACCTACCGCATCAACGCTTTTGGCGGCCGCAACCGTGGCCCGCGTGACCGCGGCTCCGAGGGCATAGAGAGAGGCGAAGGCCCCGTTCCCGGCGGCGACCGTGGTCCCGGCCCGGGTGGCGATCGCGGTGGCTTCGGAGGTGGCGGCGGCTTCGGCGGCCCAAGATAGTTAAACCACGATTTTCAAGCAATTTGTTGGCAATTATCTGCGTCTTTGGTGTTGCTTAACTAGCCTTTTATCCTTTTTCAGGTCACATTTTTTATCTGTTTTTCTTGCGCATTGAAAAATAATGGGTACATTTGCGGCGTGAAACCAGTATTCTTACCATTATGAGTACCCAAGCGATGCAACAGACTATAGCCGATTATTTCAAGACGCAACCCGTCTTGAAGGCTTGGCTTTTTGGCTCCTACTCACGTGGCGAGGAACGCCCTGACAGTGATGTGGATATACTTGTAACGGTTGATCAGGATGCCCATGTCGGATTGTTCAAGCTAAGTGCTATGCACCTTGATTTAGAGGATTTACTCCAGAGACCTGTGGATCTCGTGACAGATAAAGGCTTGATGTCTTTTGCCCGACAGAGTGTCGAACATGATAGAAAACTAATTTATGAGAGAACCGCTTAGAGATAAGACTCGTCTTGAACATATTCTTGATGCAATCAACAGATTGCAAGTTCACGCAGGCAATTTACCCAAAGAAGAACTCGAACAAGATGTCCTTCGTTATTATGGTATTGTCAAAAACATTGAGATTATTGGTGAGGCTGCAAGGATGCTCTCTTCCGCCTTCACATCGGCACATCCCGAGGTCAACTGGCGCAGTATCGCTGGTATGCGTAATTTCCTTGTTCATGAATATTTCCAAGTAGATAGTGATACCGTATGGAATGTTATTCATTCTGATATAGTGGAATTGAAAAGTCAAGTTATTCGTTATCTCGCAGACACAGACTGGAGTGAATGGGAGAAAACAAATTAACCACTTTGGACCCGACAACCAAACAACGAAATCCCGACAACCACACACGGCCGTCGGGATTTTCTGTTTCAATCCTAACTCCTTAGCAAGCCTGACGAGTTGTATTTTCTCGTCTTTGGTGCTACTATGAGTCATGATATAAAGGCCGTTTTCCTCAGGCACTTGGGTACTACCATATCATCAACACTTGACCATCTTTATAATAAGACTTATAATTTTTGATGACACTGCTCCATGAAAAGAAACAATCATGATTTAGAGAGCGAAAGCGTTCAACTCCAGCTTGCTTTATTTCAATATCGCCGTCTCTTAGACTACTACGCTTATTAATTTCAGCACTTTGCATGAAGTCATATATAGCGTGAATAGCTTGGTCGTAATTCTCCTGCTTTACGACAAAGAGTAACGTTGATCTGTCAGGATGAATATTTTCATGTACAATCAGTATATCTCCAGATTTACATTTTATAGAGAATAAGAAAGCATACTCTGTTATATCACTATCTTTGTAAGCCAGTCTTTCTACACATGGTATCACCTTATATTTCTTGCTTTGGTGCTTAACTAAGAAATCTATATACTCAGATTTATACTTTTCAAACTCCTCTGGAGTCATTTGTTTAGCCTTTGATAATGCCTGATTAAACGACACCTGTTGCGGTACTGTTATTCCACCTGACGATTTGTTACCCAAGACGGAGATGCCTTTTTGTCTCGATATTGTGGCAAATTTCTGTATGGCTTCATTCAATCGGATTGTGTCATAAATTGTAAGTTCCATTTTCTCTACAGAGCAATGAACTGGTGCCAGTCTATCATTTAGATAGGCCGTTAAATAGTTATATGCTTCCATTGCTCCTGGAAGATGCACCGCTTTTGGCTTAAATTTAACACTGCCATCCAAAGGAGCCGAAACTATCATCAATCCGTTCTTGAAACGAACACAGTTCCAGTCTAAAATCCATTCTTTTTTCTGAAGAATGTCAAATGAGCTATCCTTCTCTTTGACAGGGAGGATGTGTTCAAATTCAAAAACCAATGCTTTGAATGGGTCGCCAGCTTTGGTATAGTAATAGCTTAAGTGAACGGCTCGTTCATCTTTTTGTTTATACAGCATTTGTTTCTTCCCGTTGATGAAGAGTATTTCATATAGGCCTTTCTCGTCCCCAGCTAATCCTTCAATTAAACTATTATGCTCGTCCTCTTCATCATCCCAAATTTCATCTGAGTATTCATCCAATTCTTTGAAGCGAATAATATTGTCAAATCCTTCTTCCCAATAAAAGAACGTATTCCCTTCTTGTTTTTCTATTTGACTCCATGTTTCTTCATTAACAGGTACAATAATTGTGCGATTAGACAATTCAACATGACTCATTTGAAACAGATGAGAAGGAATTGACAATTTTGAAGGAACATTATGAATATGCGATTCAACAGGAGAGTTAAACACTTTTGGAATGACTATTTCTTCAACTCCCTTTGACACTTTATTGCCTATTCTAAAATAACCAACATAGCATTTTTCTTGGAAAGTCTCCTCATTATAGCAACCTGTAAAAAATCCATTACAGAATTGTGACCATATATTTAAATCATATTTGATTTTATTCATCATTTGGGGTGAATAACCGTCAGCATAAACATATATGGTATCACCCTTATGAAGTTTATAGTAATTTTCAATTTGAATTTGTTTTATAGCACCTGTAACAATCAGAGAAGCTAATGGCTGAGGTACGGAAATTATCAGATTTGAATTGACACTATCAACCTGCAGCTTTATTTCTTGTGCTTCGTTGAACCTTTTCTCCCATTGTTTTTTCCCTTTCCCAATAATCCGGCTTGAAGCATACTCGTAATCACTACGACTTAAACAATTGCCATCCTTTGTAAACTCATCATATATAGCATCAGCCTTAGTTGCATTGTCAACCGGATAGTACTTCACAAGAAGGTCTGCAAGATAAGGTATAGTCTCAGAAGTGAGTTGGATGCGTGTTATCAAACTACTTTTTTCCTTATAATAATCGACTAATGAAGGTATGCCGATTAAGCTACATATCAACTTTTCCAAATAGCAGTCAATACTGGTATGTCTTTCAGTCAATACGTTTATGAGCTTATCGATTTGTGACTCACTATCAAGAGGCAAAAGCTCTTCTATCAGACTCCTTAAACTTGTTTTCTTCATAAGCCATCTTGTCTTATAGATACTATTACATCTAACTGTTTATCTCATTCAACATATTTTGGTAATCCGTGTACTCTTGCAACAACAGGAATCCCTTCACGCCGATATTCTGGCACAGTATTCTTGAAAACTTCTGCTATGTGATATAGAGTCTCTTTCATGAGTTTTATTTTTATGATTCTTTATTTATCTGGTTTTCCTTCTTCAATCTTTAACCTAAGGTGATAATAGTCTGAGATGCGCTTAAGGTCTTGGGCTTTCATGTTGTTGCAGATGTTTGTGTAGATATACCACCCATCTACCTCGTGCTGCCAAATGCGTCCCGGGACAGGTGGACGTTTTACCTTGCCTACAAGGTTATAAATACCACGCCCATGCTTTATACCGAGAGAAGGAATACGGTCCAGCCCTATTTTCTTCAGACTTTCTATGAAAGTTTTTACGGCCACACTGTGCCAAATTACAGTTCCGTCTGGGAAAGTTACCTTTAACCCATTTGTCGGATTATCAACATATCTCGTTGGTTCATGAGGTTCCGACTTTGCAGGTGCCTCTATGCTCTTAACAGGTGTGCTGCTTCCAGGCGTAAGAGTCTTAGCTCCCATAATCTCGCTAATCTTAGCCTTGCGAGATAGAGCCACGCTGATAGGTTTGTCAGGATGATATTCAACAACCAGAACGAGGTCGCGTTTTATTGGACTTAACCTTGGTTCGATATCTCTGCTCAGAGCTGGAAGTATCTCCTCTTTGATAATCTCTTCCTCAAGTTCTTCTACTTGCTGAAGTACTTCTTTCGTGAGTTTAACTCCCACTTCGCGAGAATTCTCTATTATGCTGTATAGTTTTTCTAATTTGCTCATATTAAGTAGTTTTATGATTCGTATTCTTCTTTCGATATTGGAGTTTCGGGGTCAACAATAAGGACTTCATCGTAGGTCAAATTTGAGATTAGAATTTCCCGTTTTATGCAAACAGATCCCCGATTAAAGCAGATAAAGACACTTTGAGACGATTGCAAATGTCTGTCAGAGTTGCATTATTTGATGCGAGACCATAGAAGTTATCCTCACTCAATAGCACATACTCCCACGTACGGTTCATTCTTGCTTCCGGCTTTAGCTCATTGATTTTACGTATCCACTCCACCGCTGCCGTTTGCTTCTGACGTACGTTTTTGTCAAACTCTTTATCATTACCCTTGGTCTCAATGAGATACACCTTTTCCTGAGTTGCAACAATAAAGTCTGGATGATAAGTAGCCATGAGTCCGTCATGCCGCATATAATATATGATGGCAAACGGGTGCTGACTCTCGCTAATCTTTAAGTATTTTTCCACTTCGCCGTCTCTCTCCAGGAACTCAATGAATGCACGTTCAAGGCCTCCTCCATGTGTAGGATAGGCTTGGCGTTCATAGATTGTTTTCGACGTTTCTATAGAATAAGACTCTCGCATTTTTATTTCTGTTACCGATGAGAAACGTGTGTGCATAACCTGTGCGTCCGTGGTCAGGATATTCTCTTGCAAATGGAAGACAGCCCGAGCCAGTTCCTCAATAATGTGCTTGGTAACTATCGCATCTTTTGAAAGTAAGATTTTCCAGTCTGCGCCATTGAAAGGATTGAACGGCTGGCGGAACAGCCTCGTTCGGATGTATAAATCGATCACTCTCACAATATGCGCCTCATTGATTTGCAGAGTTGGAACAGGCATCTCACGATGTGAGGTGATGCGGTCGAAGCGAAGTGTGATGGTTCTCAGAACTTTTTGCAGATATTCATTATAGCTGGTAGCGGTGAACAGATTTGCTGTCACTTTGTAACGTCCGAACTGAGTTTTTGTAGTTGCTTCCTGCGATATGAATGTCTCGCCTTCTTGTGCCAAAAACAGCCGCAGTTTATCTAAAGAGTAGGCTGTGAATGGTTCAAGCGAGTTAACATCAATTTCCGCTTCTTCCAGCTCTTCTTCAGCTTCACGCACAATAATCGGCCATTCAAAATCAAAGGCCTCATATCCTTCTCGCAAACTCACTCTGATAAGGTCGCCTGTAGCTCCACTGCCGCCAGACTCTCCTGTATCTTCAATGGCCAAGCCTTGTGAGAACAACTCATCGTAGAATTGGATGAATGCAGGATGCTCTATGATGCTTAGCATGTCAATATAGGTCTTGGGCTGGCTGTGCTGCTTCAGAACACGGCGGCGGTCTTCCTCTTTGATACTTTGATACTCAGGTTCTCGCCACATCAAACGCAGTCCGCGACCGATAATCTGCTCCAATAAAATCGGTGCTTTTGACGAGCGCAAAGGAACAATCACACAGATATTGTTTACATCAAAACCTTCACGAAGCATCAACACGGACACAATGACCTTGGGTTTCTTGTAGCGGTCAATGTCAAACAGTCGTTTCTTGGTCTCCTGCCATTCTTCTTCGCTAACCTCTCCTTTGGCGTTGCTGTCTATAGTTACAAGTTCGTCCTCTGCCAGACCCTCATCCCTCAGGAACTGTGCTACGTAGGGAGATACATTTGTGTCCTCGCACACAATCAGCATTTTCGGGTTCTTCTGTTCGTCAACCTCGGTGAACTCTTGTTCCAATCGTTTCAGCTTCGTCAGTCCAGCGCGAAGCATTAGTCGCTGACCGTCGCTGAGGTCACACACCTTACCGCGTTCATCACGAAGTGCATTATAATCCAGTGATTCCAGTTCTGTCAATTCCTGTCGGCGATCCAGCAACAGAGTCTTCACCAGTCCTTTTCGCATAGCTGTAGCCAAATCAAAATCCACCACAATATGCGGGAAATATTGCTTCTGCACCTTTTGCCCAGTACCTCGTGTGTCAAACGGCGTAGCCGAGAAATCGACTTGGAAGAATCTTTTACCCTTGCCCGAAGCAATGACATTCAACCCTT
Source organism: Bacteroidaceae bacterium (assembly GCA_017447625.1). Taxonomy (GTDB): domain Bacteria; phylum Bacteroidota; class Bacteroidia; order Bacteroidales; family Bacteroidaceae; genus Physcousia. Next base: position 2,207 of record JAFSNB010000013.1, on the reverse strand, counting down.
TCTGCCATTCTACTTCCTCTACCTCGCCACCTCGTTTCAGTTCATGAATATGGTGAGCCTCATCGTTGATAACCATGATGTCTTCCAATGAAGCCAGGTATTCAATCTCCGAACCTCTTAAATAGCGGCGGTCCAACATTCCAAGGTCGTTGCCGGCAGCCTTGCCTGGGCGAATAGGCAACAGCTCTTTGATAACATCTTCTATGCTCAATCCGGAGCCAGAAGTTGGCTCATCTTCTGTTATTTGGTTCTCAAATAAATGCCAGTTCGTCAGAGCAATGAGTCCTTCGCCTGTTGTCTTTCGCCCGATGCCTTCTTCCTTCGTGACCACATTGTTCTGTATGAACGAAAAGACCTCTTGTCGGAAGTGAACAGGAATAAACACTTCCTGATTCATATAAAAATCATTAGTCTCAGTGTCACGTTCCTCTTTGTCACGCTTCATGCGTCCGCAGAATGCATCCAGCAAACGGTCATAGACAATCAATCCGGGAGCCACTATCAGGAAGTTCTTGGTGAAGCGGCCGCTCTTGACATCCTCGTGCCGTGCGTTCAGCATTTGCCACAACAAGAGGGCGTGCATCACCCACGTCTTGCCAGTTCCTGTTGCCATCTTCACGGCATACTTGGGCATCTGGTATTTCTGCTTGCTAAGCGTTCCTAAATCCGCTTGCGGCATCAGGTCTGGAGTCAGCTGCTGGTAATACTCAAGCACATTCCTTACGCCCAGAACCTCATGCAGGTAGATGATATTCATTATTGCCTGACGTTGCCCCGGATGAAAGTTCTGATGTCTCAGCGAACAATATTCCTCCGAGAACCAGAATCTCAACAACTCCTGAGTAGTTGGAGTCACTTCTTCCAAGAAGGCACCGCTTTCCCATTCGGCGTTCACAGTCTCGCTCAGCCGCTTGGCCACCTCCAGCGAAATATTCATGTTGTTTGTTGCCATAGCCTATACCTCCTCTATCACCTGACTTTCAAATCCAAACACATCTACTGCCTTGATGCAAACCTGTCTGCTCTCCTTGTGCGGAACCCTCAATCGAGTTTTATAGACACAATGCAGCGGATCGTTGTCGTTCTCCATATTCTCTCGATAGTCCTGCCATGTTGAGCGGAAGGTTACGCCGTCGTAGTCAGGATCAATGCTCCAATATTCTATCAGCGACAATGGGTCACGCTCCAACACTTGTTGCAGTTTCTCCTTGTCCCTATCATCCAACGGAATATTGTCTGGCGACAGCAGCACGTAGTTCTCCAGCGCCACGTCTATCTCGTCCTGATCACCATTCTGCTTCACCACCAGGGGCTTCGCCACTAAGTATTGCAGCGACGAGAAGCGTACCGAGCGGTCGTCAATCAGTTTCTTATAGCCCTTCTTGGCCAGCTTATCCAGTAAATCTGGTGGAATAACCAAAACCTCTACATTACTGTCAGCATACTTCTGAATGGCTTGTGAGATATCAAAGGCAAAGTTCCAACCCAGTACAACCACCTTTTCCCAATCGCCACCAAGCAGACTGGCCTTTGCTTCTACAGCTCTTCGTATGGTGGCAGCAGTTGTCAATCTGTTAGGAGAATCAACCATCACCAATGATCCGAAGTTACGGTCGTTCGTCTGCTCAGGCGTAAAGGGCAATGCTCCATACAAGCCTAACACCACTTGGCTCAGATCGCCCACATGCTTATAGCGCTTGTTGTTCCTAAACGCCTCTTTCTGATAGTCGCCAATACTCTGATAAAGGAACGGTTTCACTTCCTGATCAATGAAACGCTTGCGCATAATAAGAGAAGCGGGTTTGCCTATATCGCCTATTATCCACCTTCTTCCTAATCGCTCTGCAACAGCCGCTGTTGTACCACTACCACCAAAAAAATCACAAACTATACTTCCTTTGTTTGATGAAGCTTTTATGATGCGTTCCAATAGTACTTCTGGCTTTTGTGTTGCGTAGTCAATTCTTTCTTTTGCTTGAGAATTTATAAAAGGAATCTCCCACCAGTCTTTAGGTAATCCACCTTCTTGCAAATACTGCCTATATGTCCACTGGGGATATAATTTTTGGCGTATGGCTCATTTTGCAGGATAAAATTGCGTAGTAGGTATTCAATAGCTCAAATTGCAGGATGACTTTTTCCAGTTATCTCATTGCCAAATCAAATGGAAGTTGTAACTTTGCCTCGCAGTCTGAAGCATAGTGGAG
>JAFSNB010000012.1 GCA_017447625.1 Bacteroidaceae bacterium | reverse complement strand
GAGACGGAAACATCGCCTCCTGAGCTAACGTTATTTGATTGAGGGGGCTTACTTTTTCAAAAATAAGTCCGCAATGCCTGTTTATCGGCACTGCGGACACCTGATTTGTCGCTGTTCAACTTTTAGCGGACAGCAATAATTATCTGCCGAAGACAGAAGTGACATCAATGTCACAAGGAGGTGACACATGTGTCACTCGGAAGTGTCACTCGTGTCACCCGCAGGTGACACGAATGTCACTTTAGTCTGAACCTAAACACAAGACTCGTTGTATCCTGGTCTGATAATCCGTTACAAAGGTAATAAAAAAGACTCAAACAAGCAACACCTTGCGGTACATTTTTACCGGAATGCACCGAATTTTCGGTAGATTTTTTGAGGAATCTACCGAAAACGGGGCGATTGATATTCAATGCGTTATGACAAATTTCGGTACATTCGGTTGATTTTTCCAAAAAAAAACAATTTGGTGTAAAATGTGAAATGTAAAATGTAGAATGTAAAATGTAGAATGTAGAATGGAAGATGTTGGATGTAGGATATAGGATATAGAATATAGAAGATAGAATATAGAATTTATAAGACTTACTTCAGGACTTCGTTTACGAGGTGGTAGGCGTTGCCCCAACGTTCCATGAGCCAGAGGACGTAGCGGATATCGACGCCGATGCAGCGGGTGAGGCCGCTGTCAAAACTGATGTCCGAGGAGAGGGCATCCCAGTTGCCGTCGAAGGCGAGGCCGATGAGTTCGCCGCGTCCGTTGAACATCGGGCTGCCGGAGTTGCCGCCGGTGATGTCGTTGGTGGTGAGGAAGCAGAGGTTGAGGTCGCGCGTGCGACTGTCGGCATAGCGTCCATAGCCCTTGCCACGCAGGATGCGTGCCACATCGGGCGTAACCTTGTAGTCATCGATATCCACGGAGCGGTCTATCTTGGCGAGTAGGGACGGCATCGTGGTCTGCAGGTCGTGGTGAGTGCCGGCGTTGGTGTAGTCGCTCACGATGCCGAAGCTCATGCGCTGGGTGAAGTTGGCATCGCTGTAGTGCGGCTCCTCCTGCTCCATCTCCAGGACAGACTGGGTGAGCAGGTTCTCGTTGTAGGAGATCACGGGAGCGGTCTTGGTGAGCGACGGAGAAATCACATTACTCGTCATATCAGCAATCTGAGTGTAAAGGCGTACTGCGGGGTCGCTATTCACATGCTGCAAGTAAGCCTGCTCGTCAGCCAACGCCTGCTCAAGCGAGTCGGGGAGGGTCTTGGCGGAACGCACTTTGGCATGAACGAGTCCGTACCAACCCTTGTAGGAGGTGAGGCGGCTCTGCGCGAAGATGTCGTGAGCAAAGGCCTTATAGTCGTTCTTGTATTTCTTGCGGATGTCCGAATAGAAGCGTGGCAGGTATTTGGACGACACCTGCTTGGCATAGTTCTCGAGAAGAGCTGCCATCACCTCTTCATCAACACGCGGGTCGTAGTCCTTGTAGCTGTCGGACACATATTCCTCCAACACGGCGCGGTAATTGGTGTGGCTCTCTGCACAACGGACAGCCAAGCGGGCGAAGCTGACGATTTCGATGCCTCGGTTGAAGGTCTCGTTGGCAAAGCCCTGGGCGTACTGCGCGTCGTGGCGCTCTTTGTATGCCTTCTTGAGAGTGGATAACATCGAGCCGAAACGCTGCTTGCGGGATTTGTCGGCTTCGTACCAGCGCTGGATGTTCTGTTCGCGCTGCTGCTTCTGGCTGATTATGCCAAGACGGGCCACAGCCTCGTTCATTCCCTGCGAGTTCTTCCAGTAGTTGCTGGACTGGGCGAACTTGGAGGAGTATTTGATGCTGATGGCACGGTCGGCACGCATCCACTTCTTCCAGACGTCCTGCTTGACGCCACGCACCTGGATTACGGGGATGTTATTAACTGTGGTGCGCTCCTCGATTCCGTAGGAAGAGAGGTAGCGGCTGGTAGAACCAGGGTAGCCTATGGTCATGCAATAGGAGCCCTGATCGTAACCGTCGATGCTGACGCGAGCCCAGCGCTTCGGTTGCAGAGGGATATTCTCGGCACTATATGAAGCGGGGTTACCGAGAGAGTCGGCATAGATGCGGAACACGCTGAAGTCGGCCGTCTGACGGGGCCACATCCAGTTGTCTGTGTCGCCGCCGAAGTTGCCGAGACACTGGGGAACGGTGAAGACCAGGCGGATGTCGGAGTACTTGCGATAGTAGTTGATAAGGAACACGCTGCCGCCATAGAAGGCCTTGGCATCACAGACTATACCTTTCTCACCGTCTCTCTTTGCCGTACGTTCGGCGCGGCGGGCGGCGATTGAAAGCAGGCGGGAGATGTTCTTGCTGTAGATTACAGCCTCGCGGTTCTTTCCGGCCTTGCGCTCAAGGTCTTTATCGGCATAGAGCCGGCGCAGTGAGTCGGTGATTTCGGCGGTGATGTCCTGCGTGCGCTGCCAAACCTTCACAAAGAGACCCTCAGCGGGACGTTCGTCGGCGTGAGTTTTTGCCACAAAACCGTTGTCGAGGATGTCGTCCTCGGGAGTGGAGAGTTTCTGGATGGCCGAATAGCCGCAATGGTGGTTGGTGAACACGAGGCCGTCGGACGAGACGATGACTCCGGAGCAGTAGTCTCCGAAATCCACGACGCAGTCCTTCAGACTGGTGCCGTCCTCGCCATAGAGCTGCTCATCGGTAAGTTGCAGGCCGAGGCTGCGTGCCACAGCCATCGCTTTGGGGTCGGTGCGACCAATAAGCCACATACCTTCGTCGGCACGGCACTCAAGGCTCTGCGACAGGAAAAATGTTGCTGCCAGGAGGCAGGAAGCAAAGAGAGAGAGGACTCTCCCCCCGCCCAGGACTCTCCCCCCGCCCTCCCTAAAGGGAGGGAGCAGAATGAGAAACGAGAAGTGTTTGTTGATAGACATCTTACTTATTTTACGATTTAAAGATTTTACGATTTAAAGACCCACCCCCGCCCCCTCCCGTGAGGGAGGGGAGACCTGCGGGGCGAATTCTACATTTTACATTCTATTATAGATTGGCGGCCTTTTCGGTTATTCGATTATTCGATTAAACGATTATTCGGGATTCTGCATTATGAATTATGAATTAAGCATTATGAATTATTTAAAGTATTTCCCGATGACGGGGAGGCCGCGCAGCGGGAGGTCTTTCTTCACGATGTATGCCACAAAGATGCAGATGAAGACGGTGTTGAGGACGATATGTGCCCACGAAGGCCACTGTTCTGGCAGCCGCTCCATACATATATATATTATTAATGTAAGAAGGAAGTAGAGACAGATGTCACGCATCGGATAGGGAATCGGGTTCTTGCGCTGGCCCACGACATAGCTTAAAACCATAGCCGTGCCATAACCTGCCACACCTCCCCAAGCGCAGGCCCAATAACCGAGACGAGGGATTAGGATGATGTTGAAGGTCACAAGTACGGCACATCCGGCCAGAGAGAAGATAGCTCCGTAGATAGTCTTGTCAATGAGCTTATACCAGAAAGAGAGGTTGAAATAGATACCCATCATTATCTCTGCCGCCATAACTACCGGCACAACTCCAAGTCCCTCGCGGTAACCCGCTCCGATGATGTACTGCAACAGCGGCATCCACCCCACCACGCAGAGGAAAGCCAGAAGGGTGAAAATGATGAAGTACTTCATGGCTGCGGCGTAGTACTCGTTCTTGTCCGCGTCCTTGGCCTTGGCGAAGACTATAGGCTCGTAAGCATAGCGGAACGCCTGCGTAATCATTGCCATTATCATTGCGATCTTCACGCAACTGCCGTAAATGCCCAACTGAACATTAGCGTCTGCTGAGTCTGGATAGACCAGCGGGAAGATAATCTTGTCCGCTACCTGATTCAAGATGCCTGCTATGCCCAGAACCAGAATCGGCCATGAGTAAGAGAGCATACGGCGAAGCAGCGGGAAAGAGAAGTTCCAGCTGATGCGGAAAATACCGGGGATAAAGAGCAGGGAGATAAAGCCCGTACAAAGCAGGTTGATGAAGAAGACATAGAACACGGACGTCTTGCCGAGTAAGACGAAGTAAATCAGGTTCAGTCCGATGTTGAGAGCTATAAAAAGCAGTTTAAGGGCTGCAAAGCGTATTGGACGCTTCTGAAAACGCAGGTAGCTAAACGGCAGCGCCTGCAAGGCATCCATTGCCACCACAGCTCCCATCATCAGCAAATAGTCAGGATGATCTGCATAACCCAAATGAGCGCTAATCGGGCCAATGAAACCGAACAGCAGGGCAAGGAAGAGGGCCGTTAGTGCTCCGACCAACCCGAACGAGGTGGAGAAAACCATGTCCGGCCACCGCTCGATGTCGCGCGATGAGCCTGTGGCAGGAGTTTCGTTGGCGAAACGGAACAGAGTGGTCTCCATACCAAACGTGAGCAGCACGAGAATCAGCGCGGTATAAGCATAGACATTTGTGCTTACGCCATAGTCGCCCGTCTCACGCGGCATATAATGAGTGTACAGGGGCACGAGGAGATAATTGAGGAAGCGTCCCACGATACTGCTCAGTCCGTAGATGGCAGTGTCCTTCATCAAGGCTTTTAATTGTGCCATAAATAATCTTTATTTGCAGATTTCGGCGCGAAGATAGAACAAATAAATCAAATAGTAAAAAATAAAAAGTAAAAAGTAAAAGAAAAGGGCAGAAAAGAGAAAAATGAGGGAGAAAGGGGAAAAAGAATTAAAAATACCTAATTAAAAAACGGCATCAATGAATAAATGCCTATATTTGCGCCCAAATTTCGACAAATTTAGGATTATGCCCCAAAATTTAGTTATCGTAGAGTCTCCAGCCAAGGCCAAAACAATCGAGAAATTCCTGGGCAAGGAGTATAAAGTGATGTCCTCTTACGGTCATATTCGTGACCTGAAGAAAAAGAGTTTCAGCATCAACCTGGACACGTTCCAACCCGAATACGAGGTGCCGGCTGACAAGCAGCATGTCGTGACACAACTGAGACAAAGCGCAAAGAAAGCAGATATAGTGTGGCTCGCATCCGATGAAGACCGCGAGGGAGAAGCTATCTCATGGCATCTGGAAGAGGTGCTGAAACTGAAGCCGGAGACCACACGCCGCATCGTATTCCATGAAATCACGAAACCGGCCATCCAAGAAGCTATCGAGCACCCGCGCAGCGTGGACATGGCGCTGGTGAACGCTCAGCAGGCACGCCGCGTGCTGGACCGCATAGTCGGTTTCAAGCTCTCGCCCGTGCTGTGGCGCAAGGTGAAGCCAGGCCTGAGTGCCGGTCGTGTGCAGAGCGTGGCCGTGAGACTTATCGTGGAGCGCGAGCGCGAAGTGCAGGCGTTCCAGAGCGAGGCCTACTACAGAGTAACGGCTCTTCTCAGTCTCCCCTCAGGAAGCGAGGTGAGAGCCGAGCTTAACCGCCGCTTCGCCACACGCCAAGAGGTGGAAGAGTTCCTGAACGCTGCCAGCAAGGCCAAATTCACTATAGATGATGTTCAGACAAAGCCTATGCGCCGCATGCCGGCACCGCCATTCACTACCAGCACCCTGCAGCAGGAGGCTGCGCACAAGCTGGGATTCGCCGTGGCACAGACTATGCTTGTCGCGCAGCATCTATATGAGAGCGGACTTATCACATACATGCGTACAGACAGCGTCAACCTCTCCACTCTGGCTCTCGGTGCCAGCCGCAAGGTTATCAGCGAGACTATGGGTGAGGAATATGTTAAGATACGCCAGTACCACACCTCAACCAAAGGCGCTCAGGAGGCTCACGAAGCTATCCGTCCGACATACATGGACCGTCAGGAACTGACAGACAGCGCTCCGGCAGAACGCCGCCTTTATGACCTCATCTGGAAGCGCACCATTGCCAGCCAGATGTCAGACGCAGAGATGGAGAAGACTGTGGCCACAATCAGCATCAGCGGACGCGAAGAGCAATTCGTGGCAACGGGCGAAGTGGTGAAGTTCGAGGGTTTCCTGAAGGTCTATCGCGAGACTACTGACGAGGACGTGGAAAATGAGAATGCCGGCAATATCCTTCCATCTATGACTGCCGGCCAGAAGCTCGGCATCGTTGGCATAACAGCCACAGAACGTTACACACAACGCCCGACACGATACAACGAAGCCAGTCTGGTGAAGAAGCTGGAAGAGCTGGGTATCGGACGTCCGTCAACATATGCACCCATCATCAGCACTATCCAACAGCGCGAATATGTGGTCAAAGGAGAGAAGCCTGGCGACGAGCACGAGTGCCTCATACTCACCATAGACGGCAACGGCAAAAAACATGAAGAAATACGCACGGTGGCCTCCAACACAGAGCGCGGACGACTGCTGCCCACAGACACCGGAATCGTGGTGAACGACTTCCTGATGCAGTACTTCCCTGAGGTTATGGACTATAACTTCACCGCAGACGTGGAGAAGGAATTCGACTCAATAGCTGACGGCAAGGAACAGTGGACGGAAATGATCCAGAAATTCTGGGGCGATCTGGAGCCGCTCGTTGACGAGACCATTCACTCCAAGAGCGAATTGCGCGTGGGCGAACGTATCCTCGGCACCGACCCGCAGACCGGCAAGGTCGTTTCCGTGAAGATAGGCCGCTTCGGTCCTGTAGTACAGATGGGTGTGGCTGACGAGCACGAAAAACCGCGTTTTGCCCAGTTGCAGAAAGACCAGAGTCTGGAAACCCTCACGCTGGAGGATGCACTGGAGTTGTTCCGTCTGCCGCGCACACTCGGTAAGTTCGAGGGTGATGACGTCACCGTAGGAACCGGACGATACGGTAACTACGTACTTCATCAGAAGAAGTTCGTCAGTATCCCGGCCTCAACCGACCCGCTCTCAATCACTCTGGAAGAAGCCATCGAACTGATCAAGCAGAAGAGACAGGCAGAGGACGAGCGTCACCTCAGGACCTTCGACGAAGACGCAGATCTAGAGATTCTCAACGGACGCTACGGCCCGTATCTCGTATATAAAGGCGAGAACTACCGTATCCCCAAGAACATCCAGGAGCGCATCCTGGAGATGACATACGAGGAATGCATGGAACTCATTAAGTCTCAGGAGGGGAAGGCCAAGACCCCACGCCGATACACCCGGAAGAAATAAGTAGGTGATTTAGATTTATAAATGGTAAGAGTCATCATCATCGGCTACATGGGAGCCGGAAAGACAACTGTAGGAAGGGGACTTGCGAAAGCATTGGGAGTTCCCTTCTACGACTTGGACTGGTATATCACCGAACGCTATCGCAAGAAGGTCCCTGAAATCTTCGCAGAAAAGGGGGAAGAGGGATTCCGCGACCTCGAACGCAGAATGTTGCACGAGGTAGCTGAGTTCGAGAACATCGTACTCAGTTGCGGCGGCGGCACTCCCTGCTTCTTCGACAACATGGAATACATGAACTCTCTGGCTGAGACCATCTACCTAAAAGCCTCGCCGGAGATTCTGGACGCCCACCTCAAAGTGGCAAAGGGCGCCCGGCCTCTGCTGCAAGGCAAGGACGACCAAGAGCGATACGAATATATAAAGGAATCGCTGCAGGAACGCGAACCGTTCTATATGAAGGCACGCCACGTCATCGACATCGGCCTGCTGGAGAACTACGAGAAAGTGGATGAATGTGTTGCACTCATTAGAGAAATGCTGAAGATATGAGAAAATGGCGTATAGAAGACTCCGAAGAACTCTATAACATCAAAGGGTGGGGAGTCAACTATTTTGGTATCAACGACAAAGGACATGTTTATGTCACCCCGAAGAAAAACGGAGTGCAGGTCGATCTGAAAGATGTTATCGACGAGCTTGCCACCCGTCACATCACGGCTCCGATGCTAATCCGCTTCCCGGACATTCTGGATAATCGCATTGAGAAGACCGATGAGTGTTTCCGCAAGGCTGCCAAGGAATATAACTACCAGGCCGAACACTTCATCATCTTCCCCGTGAAGGTGAACCAGATGCGCCCTGTCGTTGAGGAAATCATCAGTCACGGCAAACGCTATAACCTGGGACTGGAAGCCGGCTCTAAGCCTGAACTGCATGCTGTGCTAGCCACGAACATGGATAGCGACAGCCTCATCATCTGCAACGGCCACAAGGACCAGAATTTCATAGAGTTGGCTCTGCTGGCACAGAAGATGGGCAAGCGCGTATTCCTTGTTGTGGAGAAGATGCCAGAACTGCGCATAATCGCAGAGACAGCCCAGCGCATGGGCGTAAGACCGAATCTGGGCATACGAATCAAACTGGCTGCCAACGGCTCCGGCAAATGGAGCGAGAGCGGCGGCGACGCCTCCAAGTTCGGCCTCAACTCCTCAGAACTGCTAATGGCTCTCGAACTGCTGAAGGAATATGAGCTGAGCGACTGTCTCAAACTGCTGCATTTCCATATCGGGAGCCAAATCACAAAAATCAGACGCATATCCACAGCTCTGCGCGAGGCAGCACAGTTCTATGTGCAGCTACACAATATGGGCTTTAACATAGAGTTCATCGATTGTGGCGGCGGCCTCGGCGTGGATTACGACGGCACCCGCTCCAGCAACAGCGAGAGCTCTGTGAACTACTCCATTCAGGAATACGTCAACGACTGCGTATATACTATCGTGGAGGCCGCGAACCAGAGCGGCATCCCCCACCCCAACATTATCACAGAAGGCGGACGCTCTCTGACTGCACATCACAGCGTACTGATTGTGGATGTCATGGAAAGTGTCAGCGCTCCGCAGATGCCTGAAGACTTCGAGCCGAGCGAGTCGGACCACAAGCTCGTGCATGACCTCACAGAGATCTGGGACAAGCTCTCCAGCCGCTCGTTGCTTGAGGACTGGCACGATGCCGAAGATATCCGCGAGGAGGCTCTTGACCTTTTCCGCCACGGGATCATAGACCTGAAGACACGTGCACAGATAGAATCGCTCTACTGGGCAATAAGTCATGAGGTCGCAGAACTGGCTCATCATCAGAAACATGCGCCCGATGAACTGCGTGCCTTGGACAAGCAGATGGCAGACAAGTACTTCTGCAATTTCTCTCTGTTCCAGTCTATGCCCGACTCTTGGGCTCTGGACCAGCTATTCCCGATTATGCCGATTGCCCGACTGGGAGAACAGCCCACCCGCAGCGCAACCCTACAGGATATCACCTGTGACTCTGACGGAAAGATTACTACTTACGTCAACGGCGGACACCAGACCAATTATATTCCTCTACACACCCTGCAGCCCGGCGAGCACTATTACATAGGAGTGTTCCTTGTAGGCGCTTACCAGGAGATTCTCGGCAATATGCACAACCTCTTCGGCGACACAAACGCAGTTCACGTATCCGTGAGCCGCGACACTTACGAGATTGAGCAAGTAATTGACGGCGAGACAGTTGCCGATGTGCTTGAATATGTTCAGTACGACCCGAAGCGTCTCGTTCGCCGACTGGAAATCTGGGTGAGCCGTGCGGTTCAGGACGGCAAGATTACCGAGAGCGAGGGCAAGGAGTTCATCAGCAACTACAGGGCCGGTCTTTACGGATATACGTATTTGGAATGATTTCTGTAATCAAAGTCGGCGGCGCTGTGGTCGAGGATCCTGCGCAGCTCGCCATCCTTCTGGATGAATTCGTAAAGGTGGAAGGCCCGAAAGTGCTCGTTCACGGCGGAGGCCGCACTGCCACACAACTGGCCACGAAACTGGGCATTGAGAGTAAGATGGTTGGAGGCCGCCGCATCACTGACAGCGATATGCTGCGCATAGTTACGATGGTTTATGGCGGTTTGGTGAACAAGAATATTGTGGCACAACTGCAGGCTCGTGGCGTGAACGCCCTCGGACTAACAGGGGCTGACATGAATATCGTTCAGGCTCATCGCAGGCCGATAACGCCTGAAGGAATTGACTTCGGATACGTAGGTGATGTAGATGATGCTGACGGCGAGCGCATACAACAACTGCTGCAAAACGGGATAACCCCTGTCATAGCTCCCCTCACTCACGACGGCAAAGGCAACATGCTCAATATCAACGCCGATACAATGGCACAGACGGCAGCCGTAGCACTCTCCTCTGTGTCGGTTGGAGACGTATCTCTTACCTACTGCTTTGAATTGCCGGGAGTATTACGTGACGCTAATAACCCGGACAGTCTTATATCAAAAATAAGCGAATCAGACTTCAAGAACCTTGTTGCCGACGGAACTATAAGCGGGGGAATGATACCAAAGCTCGAAAACGCCTTTTCCGCCTTACACGCCGGAGTCTCATCAGTCCGCATAACCAATATTCAAGATCTGCAAGGCGGAACGTTGATTTGTAAATAATGGACTTCCGAAATTCCATTCTTCCGCACCGCGACCGCCTATATCGTCTGGCCCTCAGTATCACAATGGATGCAGCTGAGGCAGAGGATGTCGTGCAGGATACCATGCTGCGTGCCTGGGAACGCCGTGCCGAGTGGGATTCTATTGATAATATGCAGGCGTGGCTTATGCAGATATGCAAGAATATAGCATTGGACAAGCGCAAACGGCTCGACCGCCAGCAGCCTCTCACACCTGACCACCACGGAACAGACGCTCCACATGACAACAAGGAATCGCTTGACATCCTTAACCGTCTTATCAACAAACTGCCTCCGCCTTTAGATGATCTTATCCGTCTGCGCGACATCGAAGGACTGAGCTATCGCGAAATGGCAGAGCAGCTTAAACTGACTGAAGATCAGGTTCGTGTATATCTTCACCGAGCACGTCAGAAAGTAAAGGAACAATATAACCAGATACAGCATTACGGACTATAAGCCCTCTCTTCGAGGGGGAGAGAAAAGAGAAAAGAGAAGAAGAGAAAAGATGAAAGATTAGAGATGAAAGATGAAAGTGAAAATGGGTTTAAAACTAAAAGAATGTTAAAAGATGGGCGGGAGTTGTAACTTTTCGGCCATTCAATCGTCTTCCCCACAGAAACGCACATCAACACATGATGGACTACAAGTACATAGAACAGCTCATAGACCGCTATTTCGATGGCGAGACGACTCTGGAAGAAGAGCAGATTTTGCGTAAGTTCTTCGCTCAAGAGGAGATACCTGAGCACCTGCGTCAATGGCAGCCCCTGTTCCTCGCAGAGCACAAGCTGTCCGAGGCCCATCTCGATGCGTCGTTTGACAATCGCATCCTCGCCCTCACAGGTGAGCAGCACGTACAGGCACGGCGCATAAGCCTGTCCATGCGGATGCGTCCATTGTTCAAGGCAGCCGCGTTTATCGCGTTCGCCATTGTCTTCGGCACAGCCGTGGAACACGCAGCAGGAACTGCATCCACGTACCCGGACAACACTGTCATGAGTGAACAGGACGAGTTGAATGCAGACGAGACAACACCCATCGACATCAAGAGCGCAGAGGCAACAGAGGGTTTGGCAGACACGGTTCTCGCAAATCCGACTCTCACACCGCTCGCCCAATGACAATCATACATTTTCATTTTCATTTTTGCTTTTTCTATCAATCCGTTAGTGCTTGAAAAACCTGCCAGAAGTCGTGAGATTTCAGTCAAGAAAAACAAAACACATGCTAACGATGAATGAAGGTGACCGAGAGGCCACCTTCTTCATTTATTTATACCTGATTTAGGCGACTTTCGGAGCTTTTTGTACATTATAATATAGAATTTTCACTTTTGTTGCAAAAATTCTTGGCAGTTTCAAAAACTATACCTACCTTTGCGATTATAAAACCCAATATAACTAACTCCCGTCACGATGAAAAAAGCCCTTATCAGCGCAATCATCAGTGTTTTTGCAATCTCACTTGAAGCTCAGAACACACCTGTTCAAACTATACTCGAAGGTTTCTCATACGAGAAGTCACCAGCCGCTCCAACAGGCAAGGAGTGGGAATCGCCGACCAAGTTGGCATTGAACAAGCTACAGCCGCGCGCTGTTACTGTGTCCTTTGCCACAGAGGAGGAGGCACGCAACGTGCTGCCCAACAAGTCTTCATTCTACCAGAGTCTCGACGGCACATGGAAATTCCATTGGTGCGCAGCCCCCGAGCAGCGTCCCAAGGACTTCTATCGTCCATCGTTCAACGTTTCGGCGTGGGATGACATCACAGTTCCGAGTTGTTGGAACATCGAAGGCTTGCAGCCCGGCGGTGCCATGAAATACGGCGTTCCCATCTATGTAAACCAGAAGGTGATCTTCAAGCACACTGTGGCCGTTGATGACTGGAAGGGCGGAGTGATGAGAGAACCGGCAGAGAACTGGACCACATACAAATACCGCAATGAGGTCGGTTCTTACCGCCGCACTTTCACAATCCCGAATACGTGGAAAGACCGCCGCATCATCATCAATTTCGACGGCGTCGATTCCTTCTTCTATCTTTGGATAAACGGTCATTACGTAGGCTTCTCCAAGAACTCACGCAACACAGCCCGCTTCGACATATCAGATTACATCAAAAAGGGCGAGAACGTGGTGGCAGTGGAAGTCTATCGCAACAGCGACGGCAGTTTCCTCGAAGCACAGGATATGTTCCGTCTTCCCGGTATCTTTCGCAGCACGTATCTGACCAGTCAGCCAACTCAAGCCATCACAGACCTCGTAGTCACAACGACTCCCGCAGCCAACGGCAAGGCTTGGTCCGTGAAGGTGACTCCGGAAGTTACAGAGATGAAGGGCAAGGAGCAGTTCCTCAGCAAAGAATACCGCATCGATTATGCTATTTATCCCGTTGGCCTTTACACCGACATCACCGAGGCCAGCGTTGCCTCGTTCCGTCAGGAGGGCAGTAAAGAGCAGATTGCAACAGCCACGCTGGACAGTGTGGGTCTCTGGAGTGCAGAACGCCCCCAGCGTTATGTCCTCACAGCCACCCTCAGAGGAAAGCGCAACAAAATTGTTGATGTGAAATCGACTTATTTCGGTTTCCGCACAGTTGAAATCCGTGACACCAAGGCAGCAGACGATGAATTCAAGCTGGCCGGTCGCTATTTCTATGTAAATAACAAGACTATAAAGCTGAAAGGAGTAAACCGCCACGAGACAAATCCATGGCGTGGACACGCTATCACCCGCGAGCAGATGGAGCACGAGGTGTTCCTTATGAAGCAAGGCAACATCAACCATGTGCGTAACTCACATTACTCCAACGATCCCTATTGGTACTATCTCTGCGACAAGTACGGTATCTATCTGGAGGATGAAGCAAATATTGAGAGCCACGAGTACTATTACGGCGATGCGTCTCTCTCCCACCCCGCAGAGTGGAAGGCAGCCCACATAGCACGTAACATGGAGCTTGTACGCTCACATGTCAACTCGCCTGCCATAGTTATCTGGAGTCTCGGAAACGAAGCTGGCCCAGGAGAGAACTTCAAGGCCGCTTATCAGGCTATCAAACAGTTCGACAAGACCCGCCCGGTTCAGTACGAACGCAATAATGACATTGTCGATATGGGTTCAAACCAGTATCCGTCGGTCGGATGGGTACAGTTTGCAGCCAAGGGCGGCAAGGGACCTAAATACCCCTTCCACATCTCTGAATATGCCCATTCTATGGGTAATGCCGGAGGTAACCTGATTGATTACTGGAAGGCCATCGAGTCCAGCAACTATATCTGCGGCGGCGCAATATGGGATTGGGTTGACCAGGCAATACATATATCCGATGGAGTCGAGCAGATACAGCTCGGCGAGAACCTGAAGGCCAAGGTGCTCAATCCGATGTGGAAGGTTCGCAACTCCAAGTTCCATTATGGCGGTGACTTCGGCGACGTACCAAACGACGGTATGTTCTGCATGAACGGTATCATGTTGCCCGACTTCACCCCGAAACCCGAGTATTTCGATGTCAAGCATGTATATCAGAATGTAGGCGTCTTCCTAGATTCCATGTGGGTCGAGGGAAAGAATCGGAAAGTTAATATCGCCATAATCAACAAGAACTACTTTATTCCTCTCGACTACGTTGACATCAGCCTCATCATCATGCGCGACGGCTTTGACGTGAAGACTATGAATATTCCTATGGGTGGCGCAAACGGCATGGAGCCTATCGCTCCCCGTGATTCTCAGACCGTAGTCCTGCCTATCCAGCTTAAGAATGACGATGAATGTCACACCTATGACTTACGCGTGGAGTTCCGTCTGAAGCACGATATGCCTTGGGCTGAAAAGGGATTCGTTCAGATGAGCGAATTGGTGCCTCTTTGGGGAGCTAATGGCAAGCAGAATATTCCCGACACCAAGACAAGTCAGCTTGCTATGTCCAACAGCCGCGACGGCAGATTCACCACTATTACAAATGACACCCTGTCCGTAATCTTCGACCACTCACAAGGCACGATATACAGCCTCGAATATTATGGCGACACCATCATCGCACCGGGCTTCGGTCCTGTGCTGGATGCCCTTCGTGCTCCGGTGGATAACGACAACTGGTATTACCAGAGCTGGTATCACAACGGCCTGTATAACCTGACGCACAAGGCAGAAGGCAAGCCGCACGTTTATACCCGCCGTGACGGAGCCATCGTGCTCAACTACACCGTGGAAAGCCGCGGCACAAGCGGACAGATCAGCGGTGGCAGCAGCGGACGCTACACCATCACAGACAGCGGACAACCGGCTAACTTTGCCTTCACATCCAACGTTGTGTGGACTGTTTATCCGAACGGAAGTATCGAAGTGGAGAGTGCCATTACTGGAAGTGACCCGAAAGCTATACTGCCTCGTTTGGGCTATTTGTTCCGCCTTCCAGTCCGCTTCGCCGAAAAGGGAAGTAAGATGGCCTTCTATGGCTGCGGCCCGCAGAACAACTACGCCGACCGCAAGAGCGGTATGCTTCGCGCAGTTTATCAATCTACGGTATTTGATCAGTTCGTAGCCTTCCCGAAACCTCAGGACATGGCTAATCATGAGGAGGTACATTGGTTGTCACTTACAGACAAGAAAGAGCATGGAGTGGTCTTCGGCGCTCTGTCCAAGATGTCTGCATCTGTACTGCCTTGGAGCGATATGCAGCTTACCGTATCCCCGCATCCGATGGAACTGCCTGATCCAGACAATGTATATGTTCACCTCGACACTAAGGTGACAGGTCTCGGCGGCAGCAGCTGCGGCCAGGGCGGTCCGCTGGAAGCCGACCGTGTATATGCCGGAGAAAACACCTTTGCCTTCTACATGCGTCCGACTCGCACTGCAAACACTAAGACTATAAGCGAAGATAACTACATGCGCAAATATTCCGGTGACCTGCCAATCGGCATCACCCGCGCAGCCAACGGAGAAGCTCGCATAGTCTATATGGCGAAGAATGGCGAAGTGATACAGTATCAGGTGACGCCGCTCTCAAGCAAGCAGAAGGGCAAGCCCGCCGCTGCAAAGAAATGGGACGGCAAGCCCATTGACCTGCGCAAGGGCGGAACCATAACCGCTTGGCATCCTTCAACACCAAATGTGCGCGTGACCCGCACCTTCCAACCCATAGAAAGCGTGCCTGTGACCGTTCTGGCCTGCTCCAGCGAGGAGCCCGGCGAGAATGCCTCACGACTGGTTGACGGCAACGCGAGCACTATATGGCACTCCGCCTATGGTGTAACTGTGACGAAGTATCCGCACAGCGTGGATCTGGATTGTGGCGAGCCCAAGACCATTAAGGGCTTCACCTATCTGCCCCGTCAGGACGGTAGTCCGAACGGCGACATCAAAGAATATTCTATTCAGCTATCTACTGACGGCAAGACATGGGGAGAGCCGATACACACCGGCGCTTTTGAGAACCGCAAATCCCTGCAACGAATCATCTTCGCCAAAGCCCAGAAAGCCCGCTACTTGCGTTTCAATGCTCTCAGTTCACAGAACGGAGCTGACTTTGCCAGCGGAGCCGAGATGACTGTCATCGCAGAATAAGACTCTATAGCTTTAATCTACAAGAGTGAACAAACAGACCATAGATTATATACGTGCGCACGCCAGAGATGACGTGCGCACGCTGGCTTTACGCAAGATGCCAGAAGGGGTGGATGCATCTGAAGCCCTGCAGCAGATTGAGGGGCGACAACTGGCGGCACGCAAGCTCCCGACCTGGGCTGCCAACGAAGAGCTGCTATGGCCTAAGCGCCTCTCCATGGAACAATGTTCAAGCGAAGAGGCAGCAGCGTACAAGGCCGACATCATAGACCGTTTCAAGGCTGAGGATGACATATTCATCGACCTCACGGGCGGTTTTGGCGTTGACTTTGCAACTATAGCCCGCCGTTTCCGCCATAGCATCTATGTGGAGCGGGATGCGGCCCTATGTAAAATCGCCGCTCACAACTTTGCTTTGCTTGGTATAACGGATTTCAATGTGGTTAACGACACAGCAGAAACCGTAATTGAGAGACTTCCGGATACCTTACGCGCGCCTATCATTATATTAATAGATCCCGCGCGACGTGACAACGCGGGCCGTAAGACTGTGCTTATAGAGGATTGCACTCCAGATGTGTGCGCTTTACAAGAGCGTCTGAGAGCTGTTGCAAAGTTGGTTGTCGTGAAATTGTCACCGATGCTCGACATCACCGCAGCCATCCGTGCCATAAAGGGTGTTTCGGAGGTTCATACGGTGAGTATTGGCGGCGAATGTAAAGAGGTTCTTTTGGTTGTAGGGCAAGAGGTCGCAGAGCCTGTGATTCACTGTTGCGGACTGCGCTTTACACAAAGTGAAGAGCAAAATGCAATGCCGGAATATGCCGATGAGCTTGGCACATGGCTTTATGAACCGAATGCCGCTATACTGAAAGCCGGTATGCTGAAATCCATAGCCTTACGTTTTGGAGTCAGGAAATTGTCTCCGATGAGCCACCTCTACACCTCTGACAAGCTGATTGAAGATTGGCCCGGAAAGCGTTTTCCAGTGACCGCCTGGACTGGGTTCAGCAAGAAAGAGCTGCGCACTCTGCTTCAAGGAATCTCGTGCGCAGACCTCACGGTGAGAGGGTTCCCGCAAACGACTGCCACCCTCCGCAAACAACTACGTCTGCGTGAGGGTGGCCCTGTTCATCTTTTTGCCGCCACACTTGCTGACGGGCGGCACATTATGGTAAAGTCCTTATCGGTCTGACTGCCTTACATCTTTTCCATAGCCTGATTCAAGTCGGCTATGATGTCTTCGACATTCTCCAGACCAACACTTAGACGTATCAGGTCGGGAGCTACACCTGCCTCGCGCAGCTGCTCGTCAGACAGCTGACGATGGGTGTGACTGGCAGGATGCAGCACACAGGTGCGTGCATCGGCTACATGTGTCACGATTGATACAAAATCCAGATTATCCATAAAGCGGATGGCATCCTCACGGTTGCCTTTCAGTCCGAAGGCGATAACGCCACACGAGCCATTGGGCAGGTATTTCTGTGCCAGAGGATAATACTTGTTCTTTGGCAGACCGCAATAATTAACCCACTCCACTTTCGGATTAGCTTCCAGCCACTCGGCCACACGCTGTGCGTTCTCACAATGGCGGGGCATCCTCAGGTGCAGGGTTTCCAAACCAAGATTCAGCAGGAAACAGTTCTGAGGTGAAGGAATAGAGCCGAGGTCGCGCATCAACTGACTCACCAGCTTCGTCACATAAGCCTTTTGGCCAAAAGCCTTGGTGTAAGTCAGTCCGTGGTAGCTCTCGTCCGGCGTGCAAAGTCCGGGGAATTTGTCAGCATGCGCCTCCCAGTCAAAATTACCACTATCTACTATAGCACCTCCCACCTGTGTAGCATGTCCGTCCATGTACTTTGTCGTGGAGTGTGTCACGATATCGCAACCCCACTCAAACGGGCGGCAGTTGATAGGCGTGGCAAAGGTGTTATCCACAATAAGGGGTACACCGTGGGCGTGGGCAATCTTGGCAAAGCGTTCGATGTCAAAGACATTTCCACCAGGGTTGCTTATTGTCTCGCCGAAGAAACATTTGGTGTTAGGACGGAAGGCTGCCTCGATGCGCTCATCGTCCCAATCGGGATCAACGAAAGTGCACTCTATGCCCAATTTCTTCATTGTGACACCAAAGAGGTTGAAGGTGCCGCCATAGATGGTGTTGGAGGTTATGAAGTGGTCACCGGCCTGACAGATGTTAAACACGGCGTAGAAATTGGCGGCCTGACCGGAAGAGGTAAGCAGACATCCCACGCCCCCTTCCAGAGCGTTGATTTTAGCGGCCACGGCGTCATTGGTAGGGTTTGCCAGACGTGTATAGAAATAGCCCTCATCCTCCAAATCGAACAGGCGTGCCATCTGCTCGCTGGTCTCATAACGGAATGTTGTGCTTTGATAGATTGGCAGTTGCTGAGCCTCGCCCTTGCGGGGTTTCCACCCGCCGTGAATACATAATGTTTCGAGATTGCGTTTCATATATTATTTCTTTAAACCTTAAACTATTTAATATTGTCCACCCATCTGAACAGACGCTTCCAGCGGATGTGTCCGTCAAACCAGGAGCGGTCTTTATCTATGGAAAGCCAGATCATGATGGGTTTACCCACTATATGATCTTCTGGTACAAAGCCCCAATAACGGCTGTCGGCGCTGTTATGGCGGTTATCACCCATCATCCAATAATAGTCCATCTTGAATGTATAGGATGTGGCCTCCTTACCGTTGATGATAATCTTACCATCGTCTGTCACTTCCAGTTCGTTACCCTCATAAACGCGAATCGGACGCTCATACACCGGCAGGTTCTCCAGCGTGAGGTCTATACTCTCACCTTTCTTCGGAATCCATACAGGACCGTAGTTGTCTCGTGTCCATCCGGTATAAGCATTCAGAGGATAAACCTCGCCCTTGACAGCACTGTTTTCGTAGATAACATCCTCAACATAGTCCGTTGCCTCCAACAGACGATTGCGGGCTGCTGATGTCAAGGGTATATGTCCTGTCTGATGCAAGGTGATGAGGTCTTCATCACTCAGTCCGAGCTCTCGGGTGAGGGCTTCTGGCAGATTATCCTCGGGACGGTCGTCACGCAGCACCACACGGTAGTTATACTGCACATTGTCAGGTTCCTTGTTCGGATTGCCATCAAGGTAGATTATGTGGTCTTTAATCTCCAACGTCTGTCCCGGCAGACCAACACAACGCTTCACATAGTTCTCGCGACGGTCGGCCGGACGCCACATCACGCCTCCGAACTCTCCAAAGTTCTCATCAACATACTGTCTGCCCACCTGATAATAGATGCTGAAGAGTTGGCGCTGCTGCAGAGTGGTGAGACTGTCCATTTGTGGCAGGGCGCCGTTGTTCTGGGCCACTATCTGCTTACCATAGGAATAGCAGAGCGAATAGAAGTCCGCAGCCTGATAATAGGGATTAGCCAGCACGGTGTCCCCGCTCGGATAGTTGAACACTACGATGTCGTTCAGCTGAACTGGTTTCGGGTGCACGCGTTTATAATCCCACTGAATAAGAGTACTATAGCTCTGTGCTCCGCCGGGCAGCGTGTGTTGGGTCAGAGGCATATGCAGCGGTGTCTGCGGCACGCGAGGGCCGTAGCTCATCTTCGAAACGAAGAGATAGTCACCCACAAGCAGACTTTTCTCTAGAGAAGATGAAGGAATCGTATAGTTCTGGAAGAAGTATATATTCACGAAATAGACAGCCACGAGAGCGAACACGATGGCATCTACCCATGACATGATGGTGCGCGAGACTGGGTTCTCCAGATCTTTCCACCACGTCCAGGGTATCTTCTTCGTAACATAGGCATCAAAGATAAACGGCACAATGATTATCGCCCAAAGGGCATCTGCCCAGATAATAAACCACAAAAAGAGGCCTATGGCGACCGCGGCTTTCAGCCAAGCCACCCAAACAGGCGTCTGTTTCTTACTATTGTTCTTATTGTTAGCCACAATTTCTTTATACTTTAAACATTAAACTCTAAACTAATTCAGGGAAAAGATCATCCATCGTCAGCAACCCGCTATGAGTGGCCGTGTATTCAGCAGCCAGCACTGCTCCAAGAGCGAATCCTTTGCGGCTGTGCGCGTCGTGACTGATGGTTATGCAGTCTGCATCGCTGTCATAGCGTATTGTGTGGATGCCCGGTACCTCGCCTCTGCGCAGGGAGTCGATTCGCAATGTGTCGGCTGCATACGGGGCATTTGACTCGCCCTTCACCCATTTCTCCTTACGGTCCAGTTCACCAATAATTCCCTCTGCCAACGTGATAGCCGTACCGCTCGGCGCGTCTAACTTATGAATATGATGTGTCTCCTCCATGTGAGGGTCATATTGGGGGAACTTGTTCATCAACCGAGCCAGATAGCGGTTCACAGCTGAAAAGACAGCTACGCCAACAGAGAAGTTCGAGGCCCAGAACAGAGTCTGACCGCCTTCTGTACAGAGTTTCCTGACATCTTCGCCGTGCTCCTTCAGCCAGCCGGTTGAACCGGAGACCACCTTCACGTTGTGGGCAAAGGCCCTCAGATAGTTGTCATAGGCAACATGCGGAGCCGTGAATTCTATTGCTACGTCGGCGCTGGAGAAAGCCTCGCTGTCAAAATCCTCGCGATTGTCGATGTCGATAATGCTAACTATCTCATGTCCGCGTTCCAAGGCAATCTGCTCTATCATTTTGCCCATCTTACCGTATCCAATTAATGCTATTTTCATATCTATACCTGTAAAAACGCGCCAAAAGTACTGCTTTTTTGTGAAATTACGGCCAGTTTGTATCTTTTTAAGCGTTTATTTACTACTTTTGTCCTGTCTTAACCTACTTTGACATGGAAAAGCTGCTACATTACATCTGGAAACAGCGAATTTTGCCTCTCGCCGAACTGCTCACCACCGATGGCCAGAAGGTTGAAATCCTGGACCCGGGACTCCACAACAGGAATGCCGGTCCGGACTTCTTCAACGCCAAGGTGAAAGTCGGCGGCACGATGTGGGTAGGTAACGTGGAGATGCATCTGCGCTCAAGCGACTGGTTTCGCCACGGACACCAGACCGACGCCGCTTATAACAGCGTCATCCTGCATGTGGTATGCGAGGCGGACATGGAGGTTGAGACTGCAGGCGGACGTACCCTGCCACAGCTTCAGTTGCCTATTCCCGACGACATACGCCAGAAATATGACACTCTGTGCCAAACGGAGGACTATCCACGCTGCTGGCGCATTATCCCTTCGCTGCCGTCGCTTACGGTCCACTCGTGGATGAGTGCCCTGCTCTTCGAGCGGCTCAAACAGCGGGCCGACCGCTGTCTCGCCCGTTTGGATGCCCTTCAAGGCGACTGGGAACGTATGGCATTTGTGACGCTCGCACGCAACTTCGGATTCGGAATCAACGGCGACCCGTTTGAGCAGTGGGCCACTCACCTGCCGCTCCACGCCTGCGCCAAGCACCGTGACGATCTCTTCCAGCTGGAAGCCCTCTTCCTCGGCACCGCAGGTCTGCTCGCGCCAGAAGCTATTCCACAGAGCGCCCGCGAAGCGGCTGAGCAAGACGCATATCTCAAGCGGCTGCGCTCCGAATACGCTTATCTCTCACACAAGTTCTCGCTCGAACCGCCTATGCCGTCACATCTGTGGCGTTTCCTGCGCCTTCGACCGCAGAATTTTCCGCATCTCAGGCTCGTTCAACTGGCTCAGCTCTATCACCAAGACACAGCCAGCTTTGCCACACTTATCCGCGCATCGTCGCGCGAAGACCTCCATAAAGCTCTCTCGGTAGCTCCTTCAGACTACTGGCGCGAGCATTACCTCTTCGGTCTCCCATCACGCTCCAGCGAGAAACGGCTCTCTGCCTCAAGCTGCGACTTAATCATCATAAACACGATCGTGCCGCTCCTTTTCGCCCACGGAAGCCGCACAGACAACGAAGAAGAGCAGGAGCGTGCCGTCAACATTCTGGAGCAACTGAAACCGGAGGCAAATTTCATCATGCGCCAATGGAAGCAATGCGGCCTCAGCGTAGAGTCGGCTGCCGACAGCCAGGCTCTCATTCAGCTCAAGCGCGAATACTGCGACCGCATAGACTGCCTCCGCTGCCGCTTCGGTTATGAATACCTGAAGAGAGAGAAAAAGTAAAGCAAGCCCAATTATGACGTATTGTTGAGCGCAAGCTCATAATTATGAATTATGATTTATGAATTATTAATTGAAAATGAAGGTCCGCGATTATGAATGTGACCTACAAGGCATAGTAAACAACGCAAATTATATGCATTACTGCGAGCACGCCCGGCACGAGTTCATGCTCTCGCACGGTATAAGCTTCGCCGAACTGCACAACCAGGGCATCGATGCTGTCGTGGCACGCGTGAACATGCAGTTCAAAGTACCTTTGCGCAGCGGTGACGAGTTCATCTGCACACTGGACGTGCGCAAGGAAGGGGTTAAATACATCTTCGACCAGAAGATTTTCCGTCTCCCCGACCGTGTGCTGGCTAACCGCAGCGAGGTTACAACTGTATGCCTAATCAACGGACGTCTCGGCACTACGCCCGAGCTTGATGCTTTAGTCCCATGAACGATCAGGAACTTATCTATCTGATGGCACTGGCCTGCCAGACGCGTATCTCCATAGCTCAGCAGCAACAACTGCTGCAGACGATGGGGAGCGCCACAGAAATATTCGCAAACAGACGCTACATAGCGCGCTCAATTGATAACCTGAGTCCACGCGCGGCTGACGCTCTCTCGGATCTTGACACCGCATTGCCACGTTGCGAGAGCGAGTTGGCATACGCCCAAAGCCACCACATCAGCATCATCGGATGGAACGACGAGGCATACCCCGCCCGCCTGCGCAACTGCGAGGATGCCCCGGTGGTGTTCTTCTTTCTTGGGAAGGCTAATCTCAACGCTACACACGTCGTCAGCATCGTGGGCACACGTCGTTGCACCGAGCGCGGACGTGACATCTGCAATGAATTTGTCAAAGGACTCAGCCGCCTGGCGCCCGACACTCTCATCGTCAGCGGACTGGCCTATGGCATAGATGTAGCCGCCCACCGCGCCAGTCTCAGCCATCAGCTCCCGACGGTCGGAGTCCTGGCTCACGGACTGGATGAGATCTATCCCCGCACTCACCGCTCCACAGCCGTGGAAATGCTCAAGCAGGGAGGGCTCATTACTGAATACATGAGCCACACGCGCCCAGACAAGATGAATTTCGTGCAGCGCAACCGCATCGTTGCTGGTATTTCGGATGCCACTATTGTTGTCGAGAGCGCCAGTCACGGCGGTTCGCTCATAACAGCGGACATGGCCTTCGGATACGCTCGCGATGTATTCGCCTTCCCCGGACGTGTCGGAGATGAGCAGTCTGCCGGCTGCAACGACCTCATACGCAGAGATAAGGCACGCCTAATAACCTCCGCAGAGGACTTCCTCGAAGATATGGGTTGGATGCCTGAAGAAACTGAAAAAGAAGCCGCGAAGCAGCCCACCCTCTTCCCGATGCTCTCTCCCGAAGAGCAGCAAGCCGTAGATGCCCTCAACCGCGCTGACGGTGACTTGTCTGCCTCAGCCCTTGCTGACGCGCTCAATCTCCCCCTGCCACGCCTCACTCCAATGATGATTGAGCTTGAGATGAAGGGCGTCGTCCGCCTCATGGCAGGCAATCGTTATCACTTAATTGAAATTTGACAGTTGACAATTGATAGTTGACAGTTTATGCTACTCCTTTCCACCGCGTACCTCGCACCCGTTCAGTACTATGCTCACCTCGCCAAAGCAGACGAAGCACTCATAGATATCCATGAGCATTACCTGAAACAGACATATCGCAACCGTTGCATAATAGCAGGTCCAGACGGGCCTGTTGCCCTCAGCATACCGTTGGAGAAAGCCTCATCACATGCAGAGATACGCGATCTTCGCATCAGCGACCACGGTGCGTGGCGTCACCACCACTGGAACGCAATCCGAAGTGCCTACGGCCACTCCCCTTTCTTCGAATACTATGCAGATGACTTCCTGCCCTTCTATGACAAGCCGGCTGGCTTCCTCATAGATTACAACGAAGCCCTGCAGCGACTCATCTGCTCCCTGCTTGACATAGACACTCGCACCAGCTTTACCTCCGCTTTCATCCACCCAGAAGGTGAATACACCGACCTCCGCGCCACAATCTCTCCCCGCTGCCCTTACACAGAAGAGCCCGCAGAACACCCCATTCATTTCCACCCACAGCCCTATTACCAAGTTTTCCAGCAGCGCTTAGGCTTCCTGCCAAACCTCAGCATTATAGACCTCCTCTTTAACATGGGTCCGGAAGGGCTAATCACCTTGAAGAAGAGCCTGAAAGACTAACGGAATTACGGTTTAACGATATCCCGCCTCATCACGGCATATAAATCAGCGTCTTAATCGCCTCAGGCGCGAGCAGCTCTGCCGCCGCCTGCTGCAGTTCCTCTGCCGTCACAGCATCTATCTTTGCGAGGAGTTCTTCGGGAGTCGTGGTAAGTCCGTGATGCAGATAGCGCTTACCCATTGCAATGGCCACATTCTCGAAGTTGTCGTAGCTCACTCCGAGCTGTCCCTTCATCTGTCTTTTCGCCGCACTCAGCTGATGCGCTGTGAGAGGCCGTTCTATCAGATGCCGCAACTCTGTGCCGACCAACCGCAGACAACGACGGACATCCGCTGGGTCACATCCGAAATAGGTGGTCCAAGCGCCAGTGTCTGTATAGGCAGTAAGTGTACTCTCAACTGTATAAACCAAGCCGCGCCTCTCACGCAGGGATATTGAGAAACGAGAGTTCAGGCCGGGGCCACCGAGGATGTTATTCATTAGCGCAGCTGCCATATATAGCGGGTGAGTCACGGGATAAGCCCGCGAACCGAGCACCACATGCGCCTGATGCACCCCTTTGTTCATCACGGTAGGCTCCGCCTTGCCTGCGGTCTTACCGCCAATAATATCTGGAGCTTTACGCGCCACACGCTCCTCACCCACAGCAACACAAGGATAGGTTGCGCAACCGCGTTCAACCAGTCTCCTCACTTCCTCCGGCCTCACGTTCCCCATCACGAACATCACTGCATTCTGCGGGAGATACAACCTGCTGGTGAACGCTTGAAGGTCTGCCGTCCGGAACTCGTGCAAGCGGTCGGCATTGCCAAGAATACTGCGCCCCAGTGGGTGTTCGGGGAAGAGCAGAGCCTCGAAATCATCATAGATCAGTTCGGACTGCGAGTCGTTATAGCTCTCAATCTCGTCACAGACGACCTCCACCTCCTTATCCATCTCTGTCTGCGGGAAGGTGGAGTGAAACGTTATGTCTAACAGAAGGTCGATGGCACGCGCCAGATGCTCCCGCAGAAATACGGAATAATAAGTGGTGTCCTCCTTAGTGGTAAAAGCATTCAGATCCGCCCCTACGTTTTCCATTCGGTTCAGCACCTGCATAGACTTGCGCCGCGCCGTTCCTTTGAACGACATGTGCTCTACGAAATGCGCTATTCCGCTCTCCGTATCCTTCTCGTCACGCGTACCGGCATCCACCGTTATTCCAGCATACACCACGTCCGTGGCACCAGGCGCGCACACCACACGCAGACCGCCCGCTTCAAATGTTGTTATATTCATGCAATAAGTTTCAATCCTCTGTTTTCTTGTCTTCTGTCATAAGGCAGTACTTCTTCTTTCTCAGCCATAAGCCTGTGCAAAGGTACGGCTTTTCCCCTTCTCTTCCGCATAAACAAGCGAAAAAAACATCTTCTTCCAATTTTTAACCCAAAACGGCTATTCTCAATCGGGAACTTCGACAATCCCTCCCCTATTCTATTGACTATTCCCCCATGGCTCATCGACCGTTTTCCCTCGACTCATATATTAACACACGGCTGTGTGTTAATTGATACACGGCTGTGTGCTAATTAACATACGGCTGTGTGTTAATTAACATACGGCTGTGTGTTAATTAAAATACAGTCGTGTGCTAATCAATCATTCGAGGCCGGAGAGTCAGCAAATGCAGGTCGAAAGGACAACAGGTGTCGGCAGAAGGTTCAACGAAACTGCATACTATAGAAACGACAGCAGCGGCAGTGGTTACTACTGTCGCTGCTGTCATTGGTAATTATCGGGATTACTAAAAGTCCCTAAAGGCTAATCCTAACGTTTTTATTCCTCGCCTGCATTCCAGTCCTCCTCCCATACGTCGTAATGGGGAGTTGTACCTGTAGCGTCTGCATAGGGATCTTCATGCTCTTCCTTTGCGAGCTGAGTGCCGCTTCCGCCGTTCGCGCTGCCGACGACTAAATTCTGGCAAACATTGCCACCAGCAAGTTGCACGACTACCGTTGATGGATTCTGATATGTCTTTTTCATAATCGTAACTTTTTAATTAGGTTAATTCTCCAATTCTCTAATTCGAGATTACTTGTTTATCAAGAATATATAGAATTTCAGAATTGATTCTACTTAATGGCTACCTTCTTGCCGTTTTCAATGTAGAGGCCTGCAGCGGGCTTGCTTACGCGGCGGCCGCTGAGGTCGAACACAGTACCATTCTGTTTAGCACTGATGCTGTTGATAACAGTCTCAATGTCGGAGAAGCGGAAGGTGAAGCCCTTTGCTTCGGATGAGAATGCGGTGGCGGGCAGATAAGCCTTGAAACCTGCGAGATAATCTACAGCTGTCGGGTAGAGGCCGACTTCACTTGAATTGTCCTTATTGGTCTGCAAGGTATATGCTCCGTCAATGTATTCTATTGCAGCAGCTGTACCTGCCAACTTGTTGCCAGAGATTGCATCCACATCTGAAGCTATAGAGAAGTCATAAGAGCCTTCTGAGCCAATAAGTACTACGGCTGTACTTGCAGGAATTGTACCCTCTATCTCTGTCAATGTTGCCTCCGTCTCACTCAGTGTGCTTATGTAATAAGCCTTTACGCCATTGGGAATAGTGACAGCAACGGGGCAGAAGAATGTGGCATAGCCAACTGAGGAAATGGAAACGGGAAGGGTGGCTATCTCTGTAAGATACCAACTGCGATAGCGCGTATTTTGAGAAGTGTTTATGGTTACATTGCCTCCACGGTCAGCGCTGTTGCTGTTATCGCCATTATCATAGAAGTTAGCCCCACTTGTCTTTATTGCATAGCCGCCGTTTGTGAGGCCATCTTGGAAGGTGACTTCAGAAGCTGCATCCTCTGTAACCCAAGCCCAAGCACTAGTAGTAACGCCATTACACATTCCAGAACCAAAGTTCACTAACTTTGTACCATCATAATAGAATATCGTAGAAGCATCTTCAGCTGTCGTCATATTAAATTTGTTATTGGCAGCTAAACCAGAAGCAAGATATTTGTTGCTTGTCGCACCCTTTATGCGATAGAAACCAGTAGTAGGCATATTCAAAGCATAATGAGCAAGCATATCCTGTGCAATGGCCAAATTATCTTCACTGGCTCCGGCACTTTCTAAAGTATTTATCACACTGGATGCTGTCGCCGTATAGTCTGCATAGTCACCAATAAAGCTATACTGATTGAGGCCTGTTCCAAAGTTAATAGCACGAAGCTGTTCTATAGCGGTAGCGAATTCGCCTTCAATGGAAAGCAAGGACGTGATAATACTCTCATCAAAATCCGCAGCCTCAACGATATAATTCTTATTACCGCCATCTAATGTATTCCAACCATCGACGACCATAAAGCCGTTGCCGCCATTAAAGATGTGGCTGTCATCAAACTTAAACCACCAAGGATATGAAGCATCCTCTGTCGCTGTGATTGTAATGGCCTGAGGAGTACGAGAAAGAGACTTATCAGATTTAACGAATTTATTTTCGCTTACGCTGAAAAGATAATACTCTTCGCCAGTATTGTAAAGGACAAACTTATTAGCATTATTTACTGTTAAGTCTGAGGTTGCGCTCGCACTCATCTCTGAATTCTTTATTGCCCAAGTACCACGCGCATTACGAATGTAGTATGCCTTTCCATTGCTAAGGTTTGCAAGGTCAGTTATCTTCGTACGGGATGTGCGATTAACCGTTATTGTGCAATCAGATTCACCAATTGTACCTTCTGACGAAATATTAGAATAATACACGTAATTAATCCACGAGGAGGGTATATTGACATCACTATTCTTCTCGACCTGCTCAACTTGGGTTTCGGTTGGGGTATCGGCTCCGTCATCATATAGCTCGTAAGTCACATTAATTGCTTGGAATGTGGGTTCCATAGTAACCGTCAGGGACTTCATTGTCAACCATTTTTGTGTTGTAGATGAGCTAGCCGCTGCAACAATGGAAATATCCGTGGAAGTAGTATTGAGTCCTGTTACAGACAATGTTTTTAGTGTTGTACTATTAATAGTCTGCGCTGTCTCGTCTTCTGCCGTTAATGTATATGAATTGGGATAACTTGAGGACCATATTTGGGCGGTTAAATCATATCCCGTGATTGTATATCCATCAGGAGCTTGAAGGGTCATAGTATAATTAATCTCATCAACACTACTATGAACAACCAAAGCCCAATTGCTAGCTTTATCCAACGTAACATTGCTTCCTGTGAGTGAAATCACGAATCCCGACTTGCCTGAATTACTCCCTGATGTCCAACTTAATTTATCGGAAGCTCTTGTTCCATAGTTATCATAGAACGTTCCGACAGCTTGATTAAAAATTGTGTAGGTTTCAGCCCACGCCCCTACTGTTCCCAGCAGAGCGCATAAGATAAGTAATAGTTTTTTCATTGTTGTACTGAGTTAGTTATTGATTATGGTTATTTGTCTAGGTATGTATTGTCACTTGGACATAGGTTTGGTATGCCTAAATCGGGACAAAGGTAGGGTTTCCTTGATTTATATCAAAAATTAATGCCATTTTTTTGCAATTAATAGCTAAAAATGGCATTAAGTTAGACCTGAGAGGAAAGGACGGAGGCTGTTTGGAGTGGTTTTTCGGCGTTTTGCATAGTCTTGAAGCTGGTCTTCACCGATTTTGCCAATACCGAAGTAGGTGGCTTGGGGGTGTGAGAGCATGAGACCGCAGACGCTGGCGTGCGGGAGCATAGCGCCGTTCTCCGTCAGACGGATGTCAATGGTTGACAGACTAAGCAGACGGTCTATGTCAAAAATCAGGCTCTGATCTGGCAGGGACGGATAACCTATGGCGGGCCGAATCCCCTGATATTTAGCGGCGTGGAGCTGAGATATAGACAGGTGCTCATCGGGTGCATATCCCCAGATCTTGCGGCGTATTTCCTCATGTGCCCGCTCTGTGGCGGCCTCTGCAAGACGGTCGGCCAGGGTCTGGGCAAGCATGTGACGGTAGGAGTCTGAATCTGCGAACATATGTTCGAAGGCTTCATCCACAGTTGAGGCAAAGAGGCCAATAGTAGAGTCCTGCCCGATGAAGTCTGCAAGACAGAGGAAAGGCGGATGCTGCTGACGGAGCATTGCGAGCCGCGTAGGAGGGAGCTGAGCGTCGCGAGGGTCGCGAAGCATTATGTCATCACCCTCTGAATAACAGGGATACAGGTCGAAGAGAACGTGAGTCTGATATGCGTCGGCAACCCGCGAAAGCATCTCCAAGGCATCGGCCATCAGACGGTCAGCCTCTGCTGCACGTGTCCGCTCTTCCGAAGGGAACCCATCAATCCAGCGCGAGCGGCACTCGTCGCAGGCGCAATTGACCGCTATCTCCGCAAAATGGGCCGGAAAGCCCCAAGCGTGGAAAAAATAATGCCAGTCAATATACGGAATAACGGCGGGAAGAGAGTAATGAAGTATCATTGTTCCATCTTCTCCATGTTCTCACGTGCCATGCGCAGGTAATCCTGCACATAAGCATTGCTGCGGAAAGACTCTGACCCCAAGGTTACAAGTTCCTCGATGGCAGGTGTCAGCACGGGATAAGGTAAGGCCGAAGTGATAATCATGAAGACGCCAGGCGCCAGGACGTTGTCCATATTATCCTTGATGAAACTCATCAGCATAGCATCCTCCAAACGGGAGAGTGAATCGATCTCAAGATTCAGCTGTGCTACAATATCATCGTGGTTCAGCCCGTCCATAATCATCTGACTTTCACGATGTGGAATCTCAGCCAACTGCTCGTCAATAGCAGTCTTGCGGCGTATAAACTGGAATAGAGTGTCGTTAAGGGCCGAACCAATCACCTTGCGCTCGCGGTCGCCGATGGATATAGTCAGAGGAGAGCCGTCTATGACAACAGGCATCAGGCTTTCGTCTCCGATAAAGAGATTGGCCATGATGGTAGAGTCGGCGGCGTAGGTGAAATGGAAACGTCCGTGAACGACCTGCGCAGAATCTATATCCACGAGATCTCCCTCCTTATAAGCTTTCAAATAGAGCATACGCCCGTCCAATTCCGGAACGTTTGTCTCACCAAGGATGGTGGGTTGCTTATCACAAGCACACATTAATAATATTAATAGAGGGAGGAAGAGGGTATTCTTTTGCATGAGATTGATTTTTGCTGGATTCCGGAAATTATGAATTATGAATTAAGCATTATGACGTACTGTTGAGCGCAAGGCTCATAATTATTCAAGCCCCGCCTTAATCACATTATATGCCTCGTCCATAGTGGCGCGTTCGGCCTCTGCGCCCTGGCCTTTTGGCGGGATTGGAGCATGGATAGTGAGGCTGAGGCGATGGCGGTTGACGAAATATATATCGTGCTTTCGCGGCAACACCTTGAAAGAGCCATTGATGGTTACAGGCAATACGGGAAGTTGCAGTTCATCGGCCATCTGGAAAGCTCCGCGTTTGAAGGGATTCATTTCTCCCGTCCAAGTGCGCTTGCCCTCAGGAAAGACTACTACGCTGACGCCACCCTGAAGGATGCGGCGGGCACGTGCTTGCGACTCCTTGATTCGTGCAGGGTGATTATCTATGAATATGAAGTCGGCTGCCTCACAAGCGCGCCCAACGAGTGGAATATTGCGCAGCGAGCTCTTCATCACCCACTTGAAGTGCCGCCCGATAAAGCCGTAGATTAGGAATATGTCGAACGCTCCTTGGTGGTTGGCCACAATAACATAGCTCTGCCCCTCTTGCATATTCTCTTTGCCCTCGACATGAACAGGCAGAAGGAGAATACGAATCATGGCGCGCGACCACAACATTCCCGGATAATAGCTCCAGAAGGAGGCATTGCCGAGTGTGCAGCCTATGGTGGTGGTCAAGGCTGTGATGATGGTGAGCAGCAAGAGAATAGGCGCTGCGATAAGAAGCTGATAAATGCGGTAAAGAATCATTTTTCCTTATTGAGTTCTGCGGGGATACGGAAGGATGTATAGAGTTCCAAGACACAGCCGATGGTGGCACAGACGACCCATTCGTTGCGCAGGGCGAAGCCGAAACGGAACGTCTGCATGCACATACAGCAGGCTGCAAGGAGTAATGCCAAAGCGCCCAGAAGTTGCTGGCGGCGCAAGCGGCGGACGATGAAGTTCTTGCCATCGTAAGTCTGTAGCATCTGCATCGAGGCAAAAGCCACAGCACCGACTGAAAACACGATGAAAGCAGGGAGCGGAGCCAGCATATATGCGGCGGCTCCGACCACGACGAGCAGGCCGCCAACCATGAATATGATTTGCTGCAACTTAGTGAGCGGTCTCATTGGACGGTTGACTGTTAGCTGTTGGTTGGTGGCTGTTGGTGGCTGTGGTTTGACCATTGGCTGCCTGTTCGGCTTCCTCGCCTGGGAGCAACAGACGATGGTCCGAAGGCTTCTCCAGAGGTTTCTGAATCTCATAGTCATCCGTGGTCACGAAGACAAAGACATCCTCATTGGGGCGCTTCATATAATACTTCTCACGAGCCATGCGCTCCACGGCATTCTGGTCGTTGCTCAGTGCCTCAAGCATCTGCGAATACTCATCGTACTGCTGCTCGTAATTCTTGATTTGCTCCTCCAAAAAGGCGATTTCAGCCTTCCTCTGGTGACGCACCCACCAACTGTTTTCATCTATGACTCCGATGATGATCAAGAAGATGAAAATGGCGACGATATACTTATATCGACGCACAATGTTCCATACGGAATAAAGTCTATCCATGTCAGTTCCTTATTTTTCTGCGCCAAAATTACGTAAAATCTTTGAGAGCACAAATTATTTGCGTAAATTTGGCGCGGAATTAACAATAAAAGTACATTTATACCCCCAAAAAGTATGTCCGACTATATAGTCTCAGCCCGAAAATACCGTCCACAGACCTTTGAGTCCGTGGTGGGACAAGGAGCCATCGCAGCCACGCTGAAAAATGCAATCCGTGCGGGCAAACTGGCTCACGCCTATCTGTTTTGCGGGCCGCGCGGAGTGGGAAAGACCACCTGTGCCAGAATCTTCGCCAAGACCATCAACTGCATGAACCTTCACGAGGACGGCGAAGCATGTAACGAATGTGAATCCTGCCAGGCATTCAACGAAGGTCGTTCGCTGAATATCCACGAACTGGATGCCGCGTCAAACAACTCTGTGGATGATATCCGCGCCCTGATTGAGCAGGTACGTATCCCGCCCCAGATAGGCCGCTACAAGGTGTTTATCATTGACGAGGTTCACATGCTCTCAACAGCCGCCTTCAACGCTTTCCTGAAAACGCTGGAGGAACCGCCAGCACATGCTGTCTTCATTCTCGCCACAACGGAGAAGCACAAGATTCTCCCCACAATCCTCTCACGCTGCCAGATATACGATTTCCAGCGTATGAGCGTGGAAAACACTATCAAGCATCTGCAATATGTGGCCGAGCGCGAGGGTTACACATACGAACCGGCTGCTCTGAACGTAATTGCCCAGAAAGCAGATGGCGGTATGCGCGACGCTCTGAGCATATTCGACCAGGTGGTGAGCTTCAGCGGCGGTAATATCACTTACCAGCAGGTGATTCAGAACCTGAACGTGCTGGACTATGACTATTATTTCCGACTCGTAGATCTTATGCATGAGCACAGGGTGACTGACTGTATGCTACTCTTCAACGAAGTCCTGACTAAGGGCTTCGAGGGTGGCCCGTTTGTGAGCGGACTGGCATCGCATCTGCGCGATGTCCTTGTGGCCCGCGACCCACAGACAGCCGCACTCCTTGAGGTGAGTGATGACATCCGCCAAAGATATGTTGAGCAAGCAGCACGCTGCAAACCGACATGGCTGTACTCGGCAATCCGCCTCTGCAACGCCTGCGACCAGAACTATCGCACGAGCCGCAACAAGCGTTTGCAGGTGGAGATTATGCTGATTGAGTGCGCTCAACTGGACGAGGACGGAGTCGGTGCGGGGCGTCGCCCTGCACGACATTTACTCCCCATCTTCTCTCTGCTGACAGCTGACGGCCAGGCCGCAGCCGTCGGCACACCCGTTGTACCACAGCAGACGGGTGCCTCTGCCACAGCGCAGCCCATTGCACAGAATCCAACAGCTAACACAGCCTCTGCTACTCCTTCAGCCACAGCAGCAACACACCCCTCTGTCGGTCCCGTACCTGCCGAAACCACACAACAAAGGAAAACCATAAAATTTGGAAGCATTGGTGGCCCAACCCTACGCCACCAATCCGCAAAATCTGGTAGTACGACCGTTCAGGCTGGTATTGCCAATGCACAACCAACAGGCGGAAACAGTGATGCCACAACATCATCCGTTCAATCCGCGACGACTCAAGTAAACCGTCCGCTGGAACAGAGTGAGGTGTTAGTAAGCTGGCAAAGGTTCATCAACTCAATGCCACGCGAAGAGACTGCTTTCGCCCAGAGAATGCGCATTATGCAACCGAAAATTACAGGTGAAGGTGTACTGGAAGTGGTAGTTGAAAACGAAGAAGTAGAGAAGCGACTCTCTGCAATAGTGCCGCGCATCACGGAATTCCTGCGTCAGGATCTAAGTAATTCGTCACTCACAATAACACTTCGCGTCACAGAACACACAGTTGAGGTGCAACGATTCGACAAGCGCCAGCAACTGCGCCACTTCTGCGACATGAATCCCGCCTTGATTGAGCTCGGAAAAGCCTTTAAGCTGGAGCTTGTTTAGAATGGGGGTGGAACTTCCCAACGCATCCTTTCATGAGTAAAGGGGTGGATGAAACTTAGAGATGTTGCATGAAGGTAAAGACGGTCGGCAAGATGCCCGTAGAGGCGGTCACCATAGATGGGACTATCCAGCCCCAAACGAGAGGCGGCGTGAACGCGTAGCTGATGGGTGCGACCTGTGAGCGGCCGGAAAAGGACTCGAGTGAGCAGTTTCCCATCAACCAGTTCTGTTCCTAAAACCCTATATTCTGTAACCGCTTCTACGCCAACCTTGTAGTCAACCTTCTGACGCGGACTATTCTCCACGTCAGGAGCTAAAGGCAGACTGATTAGGCCATCCTTCATGGAGACTTCACCTTCGACGAGAGCTACATACTCCTTCTCCACTTCCCGTGACTCAAACAACTTACGAAGGAAATGGTGAGCGCGACTCGTCTTGCCCACGACCATTATACCACTGGTATCCTGGTCCAAGCGATGCACTATCACCTGCCCCTCAATATCTGGCCAACGATTCAGACACTCGTCAAACAGGTTCCGCTGGTCGCTGCGCCCAGGTTGGGAGAGCATCCCGGCCGGTTTCTCAACAATAGCCAAATACTCATCTTCCCAAATCATCCGCATCGGACTGTTGACCTTGTCATAATGAAGAGCCGGACTGGACTCAACTGTGAGTCCGCGAAGCATGAATCTCAAGAGGGGGCGGCATTTCTGATGACAAGAGGGATAATAAGTTAAATGAGAACGATTGTCTGACTCTTGGAGCGGATTCCACCAGAACTCAGCCATGCATAAAGGCTTCAAATGAAGAGAGTATGCAGCTTGCAGCAACTTCGGAGCACAGCACTCGCCTGTACCTGAGGGGATTATGCGCCTACCCTCTTCCTTGAATATCAGAACTACATCCTTACATTCTCCGTCTTGGTTCAATAGTCTAAAGCGATGAAAAAGCCATTCTTGGAGAGATTCACTCCTCTCCTTGCGCTGAGTGACAAGCGACTTAACACGGCATTCGTGTGCACGGATTTTCTCTTCCAACTGGGCAATCTCATCCTTATGCTTCTGCTTGGCCCGCATGATGTCTGCTCTCTCTCTTTGACTCTCAAGAACGAGGTTTGCCTGCTGCTCTTGGGAAAGTCCTGTCTGCGCCCTTAAGGCATTGCGCTGCGTACGCCCCTCCTCATAACGGTTTTTTGCAACTGATATAGCCTCGTTGCGCTCCGAAACAAGCAAGACTAACTCAGAATTCAAAGCCTTTAACTCTTCACTTTCATTTAGCTGTGCTAATTGCTCGCTTAAACTTACTATACGAGCCTGCTCCTGCATGAAATAGCCATTGGGATCAAGATAATCAAATACCGGAGGCACGAACCATGGATAATCGTAGCTTCCGTCTAACTGACCTGAATATGCCGCAAGAAAATATAGTTGCCCTTTAGCTGATTCAGAATCATCTGATACCACAAGTACGCCAAACATCTTTGGCTCTGTTATACTCATCTCTTCTAAATGGCTCTGAACAAGAGCTGCCGCCTTGCGACAAAGCGGGTGAGGCTCATAGCGGAAGGGATAAGTGAAAGCGGTCGGCAAAGGCTCGCCGGCCCACTCCAAAGAATGAATATATTGTGGCAAGATGTCCATGACGGCACAAAGTTAATAAAAACAGAGCGAACAACCATCCGAAACCATTAAGTTTCACGCAAAAAAGGCAATAAAAGCCCTATATCATGCGTTATTTTTATTGATGAAACGTCTTTTATCATCGCTAATAGCTTCTTCCATGTTCCTCGGACTATGTGCCCAGGAACAGAAGATTATGCACCGGCCCTATTTGGACACCCGGCAACTGCACTATGGCTTCTTCGTTGGCCTGAACATGATGGATATGGAAATGAAGAACAACGGGTATATTGATCCAGCGAGCGGAGACCAATGGTATGCAGACGTAGATAACTACCAGCCTGGCTTTACCGTGGGAGTGCTTGGAGAGCTGCGATTAAACAAAACATTTGCCCTACGTCTGGCTCCAGCTATGAATTTCGGTCAGAAGCATATAGGATTCCATGAGCAACTGAGCGGACGCGACAGTACGCAGAACATCAAGAGTGCATACATCTCTGTGCCACTTGAGCTGAAAATAGCGGCTCCGCGATACAACAACTTCCGCCCATACGTATTGTTAGGCGTGGCTCCAAGTATAGACCTGACTGTGAAGAACCACCGAGCTATTATGCCCAAGCGATTCGACTGTTTTCTGGAAATTGCGATGGGTTGCGACATCTATCTCCCATTCTTTAAGCTGATTCCAGAACTTAAGTTCAGTTTCGGCCTTTTGGACATTCTTCAGAAGAACCGAACCGATCTTATAGATGCCTCTCTGCTTAAGTTTACGAAAGGGCTGGACAAGAGCCACAGTCGCATGATAAGCCTAACCTTTTACTTCGAGTAACTCGATATAACGGTATAACGGTATAACGATAAAACGTTATTAATCAAGCAAGCCCCGAGAGTCTCATTTGATTCTCGGGGCCTGGCTTTGTGTAAGGTGGCGGCTACCTACTCTCCCACTGTCGCAGTACCATCGGCGCAAGCGGGCTTAACTTCTCTGTTC
>JAFSNB010000017.1 GCA_017447625.1 Bacteroidaceae bacterium | reverse complement strand
TATTTTCTGCTTATTGCACTTTTTGACAAGTCGCTTGTCAGATAATCACGAAGAATCTCCAGACTTTCTTCACGAGTTTTCTTTACATTTCTAATCATAAGTTGATTTCAATTTTTGTCAACTTATTCAGTACACTACAAACACCAGCGTAGCATGATGTTATGGCAACCTTCATCATTTATAGTCTAATCGCTTGATTAGTAAGAAGCTACCTCAAAATAAAGCTACATCAAACCTACATCAAACCTACATCAAACCTACATTATACCTACATTATAATCGAAAATCGAAAAATGTATAATCCATGTAGGTTTGATGTAGGTTTGTTTTAATGCAATATGTTATCAATCAGAGATTTAAATAGGAAATGATGAAGGTTGTCATTAGAATGTAAAATGTAGGATGTGTAGCCTGAAAATTGATGCAGGTCCAACAGCATTCTGATGCTGTACGAATGGTGGTTTGATGCTGTACGAAAGGCAGTTCGATGCTGTACAATTTTATCTTGAGCCAATAATCAATGGTATAAGGTCCTTGCCTTAATGTTCAATTGTCAATGTTCATCCGCCTTTTAAACTTTTTCGGGTGGGAGGGGTCTAAAGGATTATAATTGTGTAAACGAAAAAACTGAAATGAAAATGAAGGCTTTCAAACAAATGGCACTAATCGCTGTGCTGAGTGTAGTGACGCTGCAGGTCGGCGCACAGGCAACTACTTCCCCAACGTTCGACAAAGTGCTGACATCGCGCCGCAGCGTTCG
Source organism: Bacteroidaceae bacterium (assembly GCA_017447625.1). Taxonomy (GTDB): domain Bacteria; phylum Bacteroidota; class Bacteroidia; order Bacteroidales; family Bacteroidaceae; genus Physcousia. Next base: position 52,094 of record JAFSNB010000017.1, on the reverse strand, counting down.
TAACTATGACGCAACGAAAAAGATAAGTGAGGCAGAGGTGCGCACGCTGATTCGTGCCGCTCAGAATGCGCCGTCGTGGGCAAACCAGCAGCCGACAAAGTATTATGTGGCTATCAGCGACAAGAAACTGAAAGCTGTGCAGGATCTTGTGGGCGGCAACAAGGAGCGCATTAAGAACGCGCCCGTGCTTATCGTCTCAACATACGAGCGCGGCAAGTCCGGTTTCTTCCGGGGCGAGAAGACCAATGAGATCGGCGACGGCTGGGGAGCTTACGACAACGGGCTGAGCAACTGCTATCTTATCTTGCAGGCCCGCGCTATGGGCTTCGACACGCTCATCATGGGTATGCGTGAGGCGGACAAGCTCAGGACTCTGTTCAACATTCCTGAGAACGAGACCGTAATGGCGGTTATCGCTTTGGGCTACAGAGCTGAGGAGCCGCGCACCCCGCGTCACCGTGAATTGGATGAGATTGTGAAATTCTTCTGAGGATTGTATTTTTTTCCTCATTCATTGCTCTTGAAAGGAAATAAATGCCTAACTTTGGGCACGATTTCAGAGAAATGAATGAATTATGAGAAAGTTATTCACGGTTTTATGTCTGTGGGGCGGCATCGCGCTGGGCGCGTATGCACAGCGCTTTGAGGGCAAGGAGATTTATGTGCCGAAGGATTTGCGGAGCATGAATCTGGAGGATGCGGAGTCGGAGTGGAGTTACCAGCGGATGGTGCTCACGCCGAACTTCGCTATATTCTGGCAGAAGGGCTTCGGCGAGAGTCTGAGCAACCCGCCTGCCTTGGAGGGGCGGGATATGAGCGTGGATCTCGAGAACCTGAAAGCGCGGTTGGAGAGATTCTACGCCTTCTACCGCGACACTCTGCGATTCATCCGCAGCGGGTCAAACGCCGAGCGCTACAGAATGATGGTGATGATTAACTACTCTCTTGAGGGTACGGCCTACGGCGGTGACTATGACGGTGTCATCGGCGCGTTTTGGGCCGCTCCGAACCGTCTGAAAGACAAGGCTCTGAACTGCGTGGCACACGAGCTTGGACATTCGTTTCAATCGCAGGCGGGCATTGACGTGAGGACTGCGCTTGGCATCGCGCCAATCACGCTGGACAGTCTGGAGGCGGCTCAGCGTGAGGCCGAGGAGCCGAACCGTCCGAAGGGCGACACGCCTGCTCCCGGCGATAAACCCAAGCCCGGCGACCTGCCCGGAATCGGGGGCGGCGGCATATACGAGATGGCGGCGCAGTGGATGCTCTGGCACGTGAATCCCTATTGGGTGCGCGACGAGCTTTACCATTGGGATGCCTACCGACGTCAGCCGCACAAGGCATTCCTCTCGTGGGCAAATGTATATCACGCCCCTTACGTTCTGGAGGGCTGGAGTCAGAAGCACGGCCTGACAATCATGAGCCGCATATTCCGCGAGGGCTTCCACAGAGAAGACCCCGTGGATGCTTACAAACGACTTACGGGCATCTCGCAGTCGGCGTTCTGCGACGAGACATTTGAGACGAACCGCCACACGGTTTGGCTCGATTTCCGTCACGCCTACGCCGAGACGCGCCCGTATGTGGGCGACAGGCCTAATCACCCGGATTTCGCAGCCCGAATGGTTACGGAAAAGAAGGACACCGTAACGCTGGTGACTACGGTGCAGAGCGGCTGGCTGCAGCCCGTGGCAGACGAGATGCCGGAGAACTACGGCTTCAACGTTATCCCAATAGACATCAACGGAGTGAAGGAGGTGAGCGTCCGTTTCGTCGGCGACACCAAACAGAAGGGGAGCGGCTGGCGCTACGGTTTTGTGGCTGTGGATGCCAACGGCCGCTGCTCCTATCCGCCGATGCAGAGCGCGGCAAAGGGCTCTCTCAGCTTTATGCCGCAAGGTTACAAACGCCTCTATCTTGTGGTTATGGGGGCGCCTGCCGAGCACAGCCACGTCGGTTTTGGCGACAAAGCAGAAACTCCGGTACACAAATACCGAGTCAAAGTAAAAATTAAAAAGTAAAAAGTAAAAATTCGGAAGTAATAATTAAAAAGGAATTTAAGCGGCCCTTCGTTTAATCGTTTAACCGTTTATTCGAATAATCGAAGTTTTATGGCCGCAATATTGTCAACTGTCAATTATCAACTGTCAATTAACATAATTATGCGAAAGATATTCATGGTTTTATGCGTTGCGGCGATGGCGATGGTCGCAGGCGCACAGACGCTGAGCTCGCCCGACGGACGCCTTACGGCCAACGTACAACTGAAAGACGGCTGCATTTGTTACAGCATTCAGATGAACGGGCAGACCCTGCTGGAAGAGGGGCGTGCCACCCTCAACTGTGGCGGGAAAGCGGCCAAACCGAAATTCAGCCGCGTGACATCGAAACGCGAGGTGATTACGGCCCCGCACTACCGTCAGGCGGAGTTCACCGCCGAGTGGAAAGAGATGCGAGCCACGCTGGGCGACGGCCTCGCAGTCACTTTCCGGATGTTCAACGACGGCCTTGCCTACCGCTTCGAGACCAGCAAGAAAAACCTGATTATCAAGGACGAGACGGCTCAGTGGGAACTGCCGGAGACGGCCCCGACGTGGATGGCTTTCTCCACGAACAAGAAGAAGCCCTTTGAGATGGCCTTCCAGAATGTCTATTCGGCTAAGCCGTTTGGCGAACAGCCGTCGGAAATGGCCTTCCTGCCTGTCACCATAGACCTCGGCGCAGCAAAGATGACTATCCTGGAAGCCGACGTGGAGGCATATCCGGGTGTTTTCGTCTGCAAAGACGGCTCGAAGCTCAAGGCTAACTTCGCCGCATATCCGAAAGAGATGGGCAAGCACCCATGGCGCGGGATGTCGTTTGTCAGCGAGCGAGAGGATTATATAGCCAAGACTTCGGCGCCGCGTTCGTTCCCCTGGCGCGTTATGGCAATAACCACGGACGACCGTCAGATGCCCGTGTGCAATCTGGTTTATGCGCTGGCTGCCCCCTCGCGCATAGGCGATGCGTCGTGGGTCAAGTGGGGCAAGGTATCGTGGGACTGGTGGAACGATTGGAACATTCGCGGCGTGGATTTCGAGGCTGGCATCAACACCGCCACCTACCATTATATGATTGACTTCGCGGCGCAGTTCGGACTGCCGTATATAATCCTCGACGAGGGCTGGTACGACAGCAACAAAGCCGACCTGATGAACCCTATTCCCGAGGTTAATCTCCCGGAACTCATTGCCTACGGAAAGCAGAAAGGCGTGGGGATAATACTCTGGACTGTGTTCAACGTTCTGGACGAGCATCTTGATGAGGCCTGCGCCAAGTACTCTGCTATGGGCGTCAAGGGCTTCAAGGTGGATTTCCTGGACCGAAACGACCAGACGGCTTCGGAAATGATTTACCGCATTGCCGAGACCGCTGCCCGATACCATCTGACACTGGACCTTCACGGCACTTATCCTCCGTCGGGCTACGACCGCACCTTCCCTAATATTATTAATGTAGAGAGTCTGTTCGGGATGGAAGAAGTGAAATGGGCTGCGCCAGGAACCGATATGCCGCTTTATGACGTGACTTTCCCCTTTATCAGGATGATGACGGGGCCAGTGGATTACACACCCGGGGCAATGCGCAACGGCACGCAAAAGACCTTCAAGGCAGTTTATAACCAGCCGATGTCTATGGGCACGCGCGCTCATCAGGTGGCCACATACGTAGTGCACGATTCGCCGCTGACGATGTTGGCGGACGCGCCGTCTGCCTATCTCCTTGAGCCGGAGGTGACGCGCTTCATAGCCTCGATTCCGGATGTGGTCCGGGAGACGCGCATCCTGCAGGGACGAATGGGCGAGAGCATAGTAACCGCACGCAGATACGCTGACGGCTCGTGGGCCGTGGGCGCAATGACTAACTGGGAAGCGCGCGACATAACCATCTCGTTCGATTTCCTGCCGGCCGGCAAAACATTCACGGCGACTCTGTGCTGCGACGGGCTGAATGCCGACCGCAATGCCGAGGACTATAAGATTGAGTCTTTCCCCGTCACCTCAGAGACAAAAAAGACGATAAGGCTGGCCTCCGGCGGAGGGGCGGCGGTGATGGTGAAAGGTTAGGGGCCCCCTATAATCCCCCGGCGGGGGGGCCCCCTATAATCCCCCGGAGGGGGATAAAGGAAGAGAAAGGTTAGGGGCCCCCTATAATCCCCCGGAGGGGGATAAAGGAAGAGAAAGGGTTAAAGGTTATGAGGTTTTTAAGGTTGATAGGGCTTGTGGGTCTGATGGGGTTAATGGGCTTTGCGGAGCCTCTTAAACCCTTTAAACCCTTTAAACCCCTTAAACCCCTTGAACCTCTTAAACTCCTTAAACCTCTTAAACTCCTTAAACCTCTTAAACCCATTAAACCCCTTGAACCTCTTAAACTCCTTAAACCTCTTAAACCCCTTAAACCCATTAAACCCCTTGAACCTCTTAAACTCCTTAAACCTCTTAAACCTCTTAAACCCATCGAACCTCCTAAACCTCTCCGGGTCATGGAGTGGAATGTTGAGAACCTGTTTGACTGCAATGATGACGAGGGGAAGGCGGACGAGGAGTTCCTGCCTAAGGGCGAGCGGCGATGGAATCGCAAGCGCTATTGGCGCAAGCTGACGGATATCGGAAAGGTGGTGGCGAGTATGGCAGACGAGCAGTTGCCTGATATCATCGGGCTGTGTGAGGTTGAGAATGACAGCTGCCTTCACGACCTCTGCCACCGCAGTATGCTTCGCGCGCTGCACTATGAATATGTGATGACCGAAAGCCGCGACCGCCGCGGAATCGATGTCGCGCTGATGTGGCTTGCGGGGCGTTTCCGCCTCTGTGCGAAGACGTCCATAAGAATCCCGTCGGAGCAGCTCAATCTCAAGCCTACGCGCGATATATTATATGTAAAGGGACTCGCGACTGCGCTGAAGGACACTCTGCATATGTTCGTGGTTCATCTGCCGTCGAAACTGGGCGGAGCCGATGCTAACCGTCACCGCTCGCTGGCCGCTAAGACGCTGTGGCACAGTGTGGATAGCGTGCGTGAGTGCGGCGGCACAAATGTGCTGGTAATGGGGGATTTCAACGCTACGGAGAAGGAGCAGGTGTTCAAGAGCTGTCAGCTGCAACGTCTGAAACCGACGGGCAAGCGCGGCACATATTGTTTCCAGGGAACTTGGGAATTCATAGACCACATTCTTCTTTCAGAGACTCTGAGCGGAAGCGCACGTGTGTTTGTGCAGCCCTGGCTCCTGGAGCGAGAAGAAGGGGGAGGGGAGGAGCAGCCCCACCGCACCTTTATCGGGCCGAGATACAACGGGGGCGTGAGCGACCATTTGCCGCTCGTGGCGGATATAAAGGAAAGTTAGAGAAGTTATTCTCCCCGACAGCCGTCGAAGCAATAGGTGCAGACCTGTTCCTTCGGCAGTCCGATGGCGCGGATGAGAATTTCCAGAGTGTTGAACTTCAGGCTTGTAAGTCCGAGACGGTTGCCTATCTCCTGCACCATAGCGCGGTACTTGGGCGAGTCGGTGCGGGCATACTCTGCAAGGTCCTTGTTCGGATCGCCCTCTAAATCAGCAATGACGCGGCGGGTGATAAGTTCTAGGTCGCTCTTGGAAGCCGAGAAGTTGAGGAAGGGACAGCCGTAGATCAGCGGCGGACAGGCTATGCGCATGTGCACCTCGCGTGCGCCGAGGTCGAAGAGGCCGCGCACGTTGTCGCGCAGCTGAGTGCCGCGCACGATTGAGTCGTCGCAGAAGAGGCAGCGCTTGCCGTCGAGCATATCGCGGTTTGCGATGAGCTTCATCTTGGCCACCAGGTTGCGTGTCTCCTGATTCGAGGGCATAAAACTGCGGGGCCAGGTGGGGGTGTATTTGGATATAGCGCGGCGGAACGGGACTCCAAGACCTTCGGCATAGCCAGTAGCCATGCCGACTCCGCTGTCGGGGATGCCGCTTACGCTATCCACCTCCACGTCGTCCTCACGGGCCATGTCCAGACCGCATTGGTGACGCATATCCTCGACGTTGCGACCCTCGTAGGTAGATGTGGGGAAGCCGTAATAGACCCAAAGGAACGAGCACACCTGCATCTTCTTCTCGGGTGCACGCATCTGCTTTATGCCGTCGGCCGTGAGTAGGACAATCTCGCCCGGGCCTACGAAATGTTCCACTTCGAAACCGAGGTTCGGGAACGCGGTGCTTTCGCTCGAAGCGGCCCACGCGCCGTCTTTCTTTCCGATGATTATGGGGGTGCGTCCGTAGCGGTCGCGGGCTGCTATAATGCCATCGTCGGTGAGAATCAACATGGAGCAGGAGCCCTCTACCTTATTATATACGTTCTCGATGCCGCTCACCCAGTCCTTGCCCCGAGTGATGAGATGCGCCACCAGTTCTGTGGGGTTGGTCTTACCCGAAGACATTTCGGAGAAATGGCCTCCCTCTTCGAGCAGTTCGTTGGCAATCTCCTCGATGTTGTTTATCTTTGCAACGGTGACTATTGCCATTCGCCCCAGATGCGAGCGCATGAGAATAGGCTGTGGGTCTGTATCTGAGATTACTCCGATGCCTGAGTTGCCTTCGAATTTCCCCAGCTGCTCCTCGAAGCGGGTGCGGAAATAAGCGTTCTCAAGGTTGTGGATTATGCGGAAGAAACCCTTTTCGGCACTGAGTGTGGCCAAACCGCCGCGTCGAGTTCCAAGGTGAGAGTTATAGTCCGTACCGTAAAAGAGGTCGGTGGCACAGGGTCGCGTGCTGATAGTTCCGAAAAAGCCGCCCATAATCGAGTGTTTTTTTGTTTTGAGGCCGCAAAAGTACAATTAATTCCCAAAAAACGTGCATCCGATAACTATTTTTTATAACTTTGTGGCGCAAATAATAATTAATCTCAATTTTGAAAAGGAAGTTAAAGGGAAGTTATAAGGAAGTTAAAGGGAAGTTAAAGGACGATAGTCTTGCCCCAAAAACTAAATCGTAAATAAATCCAATAGTAGATAAATAGTTAATAGTAAATCGTCTAATCGTAAATTAAAGTCATGTTTAGAAAACAACTGCTCGCATGTGCTTCGCTCATGCTCATGGCGGCTCCCGTGGCAGCCAACCCAGTCGTTGTGGTTACGGACAACAATGTAATCACCGTGGACGCTAAGAAACCTGGCGCCGACGTACAACCAACGATGTACGGCATCTTCTTTGAGGACATCAACTATGCAGCCGACGGCGGTCTGTATGCCGAACTGCTGATTAATCGCTCGTTCGAGTTCCCGAACCCGTTTGCCGGTTGGGATATCTCCGGCAAGGTGTCACTGAAGAACGACGGCCCCTTCGACCGCAATCCTCATTATGTGCGTCTGGCTCCCTCCGGCCACAGCGACAAGCACACGATGATTGAGAACCACGGATTCTTCGGCATCGGTGTTAAGGGCGGTGAGGAATACCGCTTCTCACTCTGGGCGCGTGTCCCCGACGGCGGCAACGCAAAGCTGTGGATCGACCTCGTGGATAACGCCACTATGGACGAAGACCAGAAGTTGGGCAACGCCGGCGTGGATATCAGCGGCAAGGAATGGAAGAAATACACCGCTATCCTCAAGCCGAAAAGGACATTTGCCAAAGCCCACCTCCGCGTGTGGGGCGACGGTAAGGTGACCACTGATGTTGAACATATCAGCCTCTTCCCCGTGAAGACCTACCGCGGCCACGAGAACGGCATGCGCCAGGATCTCGCCCAGGCCCTCGAAGACCTGCGCCCGGGTGTGTTCCGTTTCCCCGGCGGATGCATCGTGGAAGGTACTGACCTGGAGACACGCTACCAGTGGAAGAACACCGTGGGTCCGGTGGAGAACCGTCCGCTCAACGAGAACCGCTGGCATTACACCTTCACTCAGCGCTATTTCCCCAACTACTTCCAGAGCTACGGCCTCGGCTTCTTCGAGTATTTCCAGCTCTCCGAGGAAATCGGCGCAGAGCCGCTGCCGGTGCTCAATGTCGGCATGGCGTGCCAGTTCCAGAACAACAAGGATGCGGCCCACGCCCCCTGCACTAAGGAAGGCCTGCAACAGTTCATCGACGACTGCATCGACCTCATTGAGTTTGCCAACGGCGACCCCGCCAAGAACCAGTGGGCCAAGCTGCGTGCAGACATGGGTCACCCCGCTCCCTTCAATCTCAAGTTCCTCGGCATCGGTAACGAGCAGTGGGAGGCTCCCTATTTCGACCGCCTCGCCATAATCGCTCCCGAAGTGCGTAAGGCTCACCCCGAAATCAAGATTATCGGCACCAGCGGCCCGAACGCCGAGGACCAGCATTTCTACAACGGCTGGAAAGCTATGACTGAGCTGAAGGCCGACCTCGTTGATGAACACTTCTATCGCAGCATCGAGTGGTACAAGAAGCAGATGAACCGCTACGACGACCGTAAGTTCTACACGAAGAAGGGGCCGCGCGTCTTCGCCGGCGAATATGCCTGCCACGACAGCGGCAAGAAATGGAATCATTCTGCAGCCAGCCTTTACGAGGCAGCCTTCATGATTAATATCGAGCGCAACGCCGACCTCGTTCACATGGCCACATACGCGCCTCTCTTCGCTCATGTCGAGGGCTGGCAGTGGCGTCCCGATGCAATCTGGTTCGATAACCTCAAGTCAGCCCGCACCACAGCCTACCACGTGCAGGCTCTCTATGCCCAGAACAAGGGAACGAACGTGCTTCCAACGACTCTGAGCATCAACGGCGGCAAACCGTCTGTGAATCCCGTTCCGAGCGGTGAGGACGGTCTCTTCGCATCTGCCGTTCTGGATAAGAATACGAACGAGATAATCATCAAAGCAGTAAACACCCGGGAGTCTGCTCAGACGGCAAACATCTACGTCAAGGGCGTGAAGAAACTCGCTCCGAAGGCTACTGTCATCACTCTGGATCTAAGCGACTACGACGCAGACAACACCCCCGACGATCCCGAGCGTGTGAAGCCCGTCACCACAACGATGCCCGTCGCCGCAGACAAGGTCACGTCATTCGAGGTGACTGTTCCTGCCCGCTCGTTCTGCATCTACAAGATTCAGCGGGCGGAATAAGGTATTAGCTGCGGCTTCACTGAGGCTGCAGCTCCATGCGGTCGATGTCTGGCATCCAGTTGCCGGCGTTGTAAAGACGGATGATGTTGTCACCCTTCTTGAGCGCAATGGGCAGTTTCATCGTTGCCGGTTTCTTCCAGTTGCGTGAGTGAGTGGTGAAGGTGCCGATGCCCTTGCCGTTTATCTCCAATGAAATGTCGCGGTCTTCGCCGCAGAAATAGGTCAGCGTCAGCATATAGCGCCCCGTTTTCTGCACGCGGACACCGCGCCATTTTATATCATTATCTGGGCTCTTGCCTAACCAACCTACTTTGTAGCCGCCTTTGGCGTTATCGTCTGCCGTATAGATGGCCGACGGCTCAGTCTGGTTGTTGCGCAGCTCCTGATAGGATGGCAGATAGGCACATTCGGCCTCATAGACTGTGCGGTCCAGACGTGTCTCGCCCGTGGCCCGGAATATCTTGGTGCCGTGGGCCGGAATCGTCAGCTGCACACTGCCGGCGTATGTGCCGAAGTCGCTTTGGCTGAAGCAGTCGTAGAGACTCACGTTGCCGCCGAGGTCTATTGTCCTGAAGCTGAGGCTCACGCTCTGCGCCGTGTCCGACGGGTTATAAACGGCCACGGCACGCTCCTTGCCATAGAGTTTGTTTATGTCTTTGACCATGATGAAACACTCGCCCTGACGCTCTGCGAGATAGGCTTGCAGATGCAGACGGTCCTGGTTCAGCGCTATAAGGTCTTTGTTCGTGAGCAGCCGCAGGGTCTCCGGGCGCAGTTTTGTCATGTCGCAGCCGATGAGCAGCGGCGAGGCCATGACGCACCACATTCCGAAATGAGTCTCGTCCTCGGTCTGGGTCATAGAGCGTCCCACTTCGAGCATATCCATGTCGTTGTAGTGCCCGTCGTGACAGTAGGCACTCAGATACAGGTTCTCAGCCAGAATGCCGCGCACGCTGCGCCAGGCGTCGAAGATGTCGCCCGTAGTGCGCCACGAATCCACGATGTCGGCTCCCCACGTTCCGGGGAACGCCCAGCGGCACATGTTGAAGACTATGTTCTTGCGGCCGGTGTTCTGCAGGGCGTGGACTATGGCGGTGTAGCGTTCGCGCTCGTCCATCTTCATCTTCCACTCGTTGCCCCAAGTCTCGCCGCCGCAGTAATCGATCTTGATGAAATCGAAGTCGTGCTCCTTGAAGAAGAAGTCGGCATCCTGCTGGTCGTGCCCGTAGAATCCGACGCCGGCGCCTGAGCGGTCGGGGTTGTTTATACTTCCGCAGGTGTTCTGTCCTGCGTCGCTGTATATGCCCGCTTTCAGGCCCAGTTTGTGTATATGCTCGACCACGGGAGTCAGTCCGCGCGGGAACTTCTGCGGATGGATGCGCAGGCGTCCGTTCTCGTCGCGCCCGTAGAAGTATCCGTCATCGATGTTTATGTACTGGTATCCGGCGGCCTGCAGACCGCTCGAGTGCATCGCATCGGCCTGCGAGCAGATAACCTCTTCGTTGATGTTCAGGGCAAATGTGTTCCAGGAGCTCCAACCCATTGTCGGAGTCCGCTGTGCCTGTGCAGCAAAAGGCAGGGTCAACAGCAAAAGAAAGACTTTCTTACGCATAGGGAATTACTGTTTACAAGGTTTTTGATGGTGCAAATGTACGATTTTATTGCATATATTATTATAATTAGAAAGAAAATCTCTACTTTTGCACCCAAAATAACCCTTAAAATCATTAATTCAAAATTCAGAAGTAGTTAAGAATTCAGAAGTTAAAGAAGTTAAGCCAATAGTCAAAGAGCAGCAGAAATCAGCCGCAAGAGTAACGGCTTAACTACAGCCCGAAGGGCGAGCGAAGCGATAACTACTTAACTTCATAACTACCAAGTATATGAGCTTGTAATTAAACTATTATGAACCTCGCGATTTTCGTGTCCGGAAGCGGCACAAACTGTGAAAATATAATCCGCTACTTCAGCGGCTCGGATTCCGTAAGCGTTGCGCTCGTGGTTAGCAACCGCCCGGATGCTTACGCTTTAGTCAGAGCTGAGAAACTTGGCGTGCCTACAGCCGTAGTCCCGAAGGCGCAGTTGAACGACCCGGAGGTGATGCTCCCGCTTATGCGCCGTTACGACATCGGTTTCATCGTGCTGGCGGGATTCCTGCCTCTTGTGCCAGATTTCCTGATAGATGCCTTCCCGCGTCGTATCGTCAATATCCACCCCGCCTTGCTACCCAAATACGGGGGCAAAGGAATGTGGGGACACCATGTTCACGAGGCTGTGAAGGCTGCTGGGGAGACTGAGACCGGAATAACCATTCATTACGTGACGCCTGTCTGCGACTCAGGTGAGATTATTGCGCAGTTCCGCACGGCTCTTTCCCCTGAGGATACGCCGGAGACCATCGCCGACAAGGTTCATGCTCTGGAAATGCGCCACTTCCCCGAAGTTCTGGCCGATTTAATATCTGATTCAAATTTCAGAAGTAGTTAAGAAGTCAGAAGTTAAAGAAGTTGAGCAAAAGCAAAACTTCATTTTATCCTTCTTCCGCTGATGTCGTAGGCCGCAGCAGATGAGCCGTGTGCGGGCGTGATAACAATCTGTGAGCCGTGGAGGACTTTGTTGTAAGAAGAGGCTGACTGATCTGAACAGGCAGCTTTGCTGCGGGCGTTGGGAAGGTCGTTTATTCCAGTGGTGTAGGGGAGTTTGAGAAGAAGCTGGTATTCGCTCTCGGTGATTGGAATAACGGTGCCGTGGCGCGGAGTGAAGGAGCCGCTGGTTGCTGTGTTCTTCCTGAAGGTGAAGTTCACGAGGTCGGGCGAGGAGCAGAACTGGTAGTGACCGTTTGAATAACAGTCGTACATTAAAATCCAGTCGTCGCTGTCAATCAGTCGGAATATTCCGGCGCCCTCCACGGCCTCGGTGGTCTGCTGCAGAGTGCCGCTCGGGGCGCTCCATTGGCTGCCTTCGGGCGCTCCATCGGGAGGCGTCAGCGTGGTGGCAGTCACCTGGCAGATTCCGCCAGAGCCTTCGTTCTTATAAACGGCGTGGTAGAGGCTGTCGTTCTCGTTATAGACGATATTCATGTCTATTGTTGCAGAACCGCGGTCGTAGAAATAGGTCGGGGTGCCTTCGAGGTCGGTGAAGTCCTCGTTGGCGTAGGCGTAGAACACCTTGTCGTAGGGCACTTTCCCGTCGTTCGTCAGAATGGAGAAGTAAATCATGTACTTTCCGGCCACGGGGTCGTAGATAGTCTCCGGAGCCCACACGCGGGTGACATTGGCGAAATAAGTGCCGGCGTATCGGGTGGGGAAGTGTACGGCGCTGGTCTGCCAGTTGATGAGGTCGTCGGAGCGCATCAACACCATCCCGCGGTTGCTGGACCACCCCAATGCAGAGCGCATGTCCGTTGCCACCATATAAAAGCGTCCGTCCTCGCCGCGCAGGATATGCGGGTCGCGCAGTCCGCCCATAACGGTGATATCTGCCGCCTTCACCACGGGCTGTCCCTCGTTTATTGTTGTATAGTCGTAACCATTGTCAGAGACTGCATAGTAGATGTTCTCGTTGCTGTTGCTGGGGAAGAACGTAAAGAGGTAATGAGAGTAGGGGCTGTCCTTCTTGTGGACATACACGTCGAAGGTCTTGGTGGCGGTGAGCGGGTCAGCCCCTTCACCTCCGGTGGCGGTGGCGCTGAGTGTCGCTGTCAGGGTAACGTGCTGACGTGTCTCTGTGGGTGTGCCTACCACTTTGCCCTCGTCCGAGAGAAGTGTCGGGTCAGATGATTTCCAGCTGATGGCGGAGCCGTAGGTGCCTTGAGTGGGCAGGGTGACGCCCTCGTATAGGTTGTTGATGCTGTTTGGCAGACTGAGGGCATCGAGGTCCAGACGTATTGACTCATCTGCAGGCAAGTTATTCAGGGCGTCGGCCTGTGCCGTCAGTTCGGCCAGTTGGGTCGAGGTGATGGCTGTGTTATATATCCGGAAGTCGGCGTAGAGCGCGTCCTTGAGATATACGTCGCCCGAGTAGCAGCTGCGTCCGAGCCAGTTGTTCACGAGCTTGCTCAGAGCAGCCGGATGCAGCTCGATATTGTCCTTCTGCCGCTTCACCTCGCCATCGACATAAAGGGTGCCGGTTGAGCCGTTCTGTATGTAGGTGACGTTCACCCATCGCCCCTGCTGCAGCGGCTCGTGGGGGCTCACGCTGGACTCGTTGCCATAGCTGGTTTGGGTTATGGCGTAGCGCGTGTCCTTGGCGCTCAGAAATATATAGCCCTGACTGGAACTCTTGGCGAAACACCAGATGAAGTTGCCTGCGCCGCTGATTGATGTTGTCTGCGGGATATAGAGCGTGGTGCTTATGGTGAACTGGTCGTCCATACTGTTCACCACCTGGCTGAATTCGGGGCCGAAGTCGAAGTAACCGTCCGTCTGGCCAAGGTCCAGCACGGGTGTCGAGGCGAAGGTGGTCAGGGTGGCTCCGTTCTCCAGCGTGCCGGTGAACTGCCCCTGCGTGTCTTTCTCTGTTGTGAAATCGAAGATTACGGGAAACGTCTGTGCCCGCTCCTCCTGCTGCGGGCGTGAGTTATACAGCTCCTTAACCTGAGCTGCGGTGAGCGCTTTGCTGTAGATGCGGAAGTTGTCCATCAGCGTGTTTGTCATGTATGCGTCGGCGCTGTAGGGCGAGCGTCCAAGCCAGCTCTGTGTGACGCTGGCGGCGAAGTCGGCCGGGCGCAGGGTGGTGATGCATGTGCCGCGCTTCTCGCCGTCGATGTATATGGCGCACGTGTTGCCCTTCTGCACAGCCGTAACGGTGTGCCACTCGTCTTCGTCAAGCCCCTTGGCAGACGAGGCCACGTAGGCGGTGGAGTTCTTTACCTCGTAGTACCAGTCGGCGTTTCCGGCGCGGTTCACGAGTGCGGAGTACTGCCCCGTGCCGTTGCCCATGGCCCAAGCCCAGCAGTAACTGCTGAGAGAGTTACGTGGGCCGACCTTGATGTCTATGGAGATGGTGTAATTGTTGGTGAGCTGCCCCAGCACATTACGTGCCATCGAGGTACCGAGATCCAGATAGCCTGCATCGTTGCCGGTGGAGAGCACACGGTTGCCGCCGTCGAGCGTTACAAACTGAGCCGAGCCTTTCAGCGTGGCTGCGTAGGTGCCGCTGTCGTCGCCGTCGCGGTCGAAACTGTAACTTACCAGAAGCTCGCCGCTCGTGTCCTCGGGCTCAACCCAGGGGCCGTCCGTCAGCAGACTGTCTATGTCGGTCGAGGGGAATGCTTCTGCCAGACGCTTGGCTTCGTCCAGAGTTATTGGGATTACGCTGCCGTGGCGCGGCATAAAGTCCTTGGTGAACGAGCGCGGCGTCTGCGTCCAAGACATCAGGTCCGTTGATGTCTGGTATTCATAGCGCCCGGCGCTGTAGAGGTCGTACATTAATATATATTTCTGCTGACCGATAAGCTTGAAGGTGCTGGACCCCTCCACAACTGTGGAATTGTTGGCGTATGCGTCCAAATAAATGAAGTCTTCGGTGTAGGGACCTGTCAGGTTCTCACTTACAGCCTGCTGAATACCATTTTTGATTTCCTTTCCGCCAGAATCCTTTGTATTGCCTTTGTAGAACAGATGCCAGCGTCCGTCTGGACCCTGGATGATGTCGTTGTCAATGCTGCCGTATTTGGCTGCAAAGAGCTGCTTGGGGGCTTGCTCAAAGGCTGTGAAGGCGGCGTTTGCATAGGCGTAATACGTGATGAGAGTGGAGCGTCCGTCGCCTGTGCGCTGCAGGGTGAAGTAGATCATGTACTTGCCTGCTGATTTATCATATATCACCTGTGGAGCCCAGACCCAGTAGGCGTCGCTGAACGCCGAATATTTACGTGGCAGATCTATGTACGAGTGTGTCCAATGTACGAGATCTGTGCTGCGCATCAGCACTATACCCGGGTTCTCGCTCCATCCGTCGCGGATTGTGTTCATGTCCGTGGCCACGATGTAGTAGTCGCCGTTCTCCCCTCGCAGTATATGCGGGTCGCGAATGCCTTTGGTCTTGGCTATAGAGTCCGAGGCGATCACCGGCAGGTTGTCGTTCAGCGCACGCCAGTTCACGGCATCGCGGCTGATGGCAAATCGCAGGTGCTCCTGCAGACGCCCTTCGCCCGAGCCTTCGAAATAGGCAAACAGGTAACGTGAACACTCACTCTCGTCCGTTGCAGATGCGTTGTTCGGAGCGGCTATAGCCATGAAAAAGGCGCACGAGAGCGCGGTGGCAAATTTGGGGAATTTCATAAGTGATTTTATTGATTTTGGGTACAAAGTTAGCGACATTTCGTGTAATTAAAAAAAGAATATTGTTAAAAGAGGTTGTATTTGTCTTTTAAACAACGATGTTCTGAATTTTCCTCCCTATCTTTGTAGCCCAACCCATTAACCTTTTAACTTCACTCAATATGAAAGATTTCAATTTCTATGCACCGACCGAAGTCGTGTTCGGTGAACAGTCAGAGGAGCAGGTGGCTCGTCTGGTCAGAAAATACGGAGGCACGAAAGTGCTGGTTCATTATGGCGGACAGAGCGCCGTCCGTTCAGGTCTGTTGGACAAGATATGCGGTCTGCTGGCAGCCGATGGCATAGATTTCGTCAAGCTCGGCGGAGTAGTGCCTAATCCGCGCCTCTCACTTGCCAAGAGAGGAATCGAGCTGTGCCGTAAAGAGGGCATAGACTTCATTCTGGCTGTGGGTGGCGGCAGCGTCATAGACTCCTCCAAGTGTATCGCCTACGGAGTCTGCTTAGACGGAGACGTGTGGGATATTTATCTCGGTAAGACGAAGCCGAAAGAAATGTTGCCAGTCGCCTGCGTCCTCACAATACCCGCAGCAGGCAGCGAAATGAGCGAGGCCAGCGTCATCACCAACGAGGATGGCGACGTGAAACTGGGTTATTCCAACGACCTCTCCCGTCCGCGTTTCGCCATCATGAATCCCCGTCGCACCTTCACCCTGCCGCCCTATCAGACGGCTGCCGGCGTCACCGACATCATGATGCACACCATGGAACGCTATTTCAACACGGAGTGCGACCAGACGCTGAAGGATGAGATTGCGGAGGCGCTGATGCGTACGATGAAGGAGTGTGTGTTTGAGGTGCTGAAGAATCCCGAGGACTACCGCAACCGCTCACAGATTATGTGGGGAGGCAGTCTGGCTCACAACGACATCACTGGCAGCCGCTCCCAGGGCGACTGGGCAACCCATCAGCTGGAACATGAACTGAGCGGAATGTTCGACGTGACCCACGGCGCAGGACTCGCCGCAATGTGGCCCAGTTGGGCGCGTTACGTGATGCACACGAACATCTCACGCTTTGTCCGTTTCGCCGTGAACGTTATGGGTGTTCCCAACGATTTCACCGACCCCGAGGGCACCGCCCTGCGCGGCATCGAAGCCATGGAACGTTTCTACCACGCCATCGGAATGCCCATCAACATCCGTGAGCTCATCGGCCGTGACATCACCGACGATGAAATCCGCGAGATGACCCGTAAGTGCAGCCGCAACTACAAAGCCACCTGCGGCCAGTTCCGCGTCCTCGCTGCAGAGGACATGGAAGCCATCTACCGCATGGCAAGAGGGTAGGCCGCCTTTATTTGACGGCCTAACCGGAGAAAAAGCGGATTCAGACTATTCCCTGAGCCATCATCGCTTTGGCTACTTTCATGAAGCCGGCGATGTTGGCTCCTTTCACGTAGTTGACGTAGCCGTCGGGCTCGGTGCCGTACTTGACGCATTGGGCGTGGATGGCGTGCATGATGCCGTGCAGACGCTTATCGACTTCCTCGGCGCTCCAACTGATGTGCATGGCGTTCTGGCTCATCTCAAGACCGCTTGTGGCCACACCGCCCGCGTTGACTGCCTTGCCGGGGGCAAAGAGCAGGTGTGCATCCACAAATGCATCAATGGCCTCGGGCGTGCAGCCCATGTTGGAAATCTCGCCTACGCAGGTGACACCATTGGTTATGAGTTGACGGGCATCGTCGCCGTTCAGCTCGTTCTGCGTGGCGCAGGGCAGGGCGATGTCGCACTTCACTTCCCACGGGCGTTTGCCGGGAACGAAGGTGGCTGAGGGGAACTCTTCGGCGTATGGTTCGCAGATGTCGTTGCCGGAAGCGCGCAGCTCGAGCAGGTAGTCAATCTTCTCGCCGCTGATGCCTTCGGGATCGCAGATGTATCCGTCGGGGCCGCTTATGGTGATGACTTTGGCTCCGAGTTGTGTGGCTTTAGTGGCAGCTCCCCACGCTACGTTGCCGAAGCCGCTGATGGCCACGGTCTTGCCCTTGATGTCAATGCCTTTGGTCTGCAGCATCTGGTTGACGAAATAAAGTCCGCCGAAGCCTGTGGCCTCCGGGCGCACGAGCGAGCCGCCGTATTCCAGACCCTTGCCTGTGAGCACGCCGCTCCAGTCGCGTGTTAGTTTCTTGTACTGTCCGAAGAGGTAGCCTATCTCGCGTGCGCCCACTCCGATGTCGCCTGCGGGTACATCCACCTCGGGGCCGATGTAGCGGTAGAGCTCGTTCATGAACGCCTGGCAGAAGCGCATCACCTCGGCATCACTCTTGCCGCGGATGGAGAAGTCGCTGCCGCCCTTGCCGCCGCCCATAGGCAGAGTGGTGAGGGCGTTCTTGAATGTCTGCTCGAAGCCGAGGAACTTGAGGATAGAGAGGTTCACTGAGGCGTGGAAGCGAAGGCCGCCCTTGTAGGGGCCTATGGCGCTGTTGAACTGGACGCGGTAGCCAAGATTCACCTGCACCTCGCCTTTGTCATCGACCCAGGGAACGCGGAAGGTGATGATGCGTTCCGGCTCAACGAGGCGCTCAATCAGTTTGGCGCGCTCGAACTCCGGGTGCTGGTTATAGACCTCCTCGATGCTCATGAGCACTTCGCGGACTGCCTGCAGGTATTCTTTCTCACCTGGATGCTTGGCCTCCAGGTTGGCCATGATGGTTTCAATCTTCATAATATTAATTAATGTTAGGTTGTAAGGTTCGTAGGTTATGAGGTTTTAAGGTCGAAATTTGTCTTTGCAACTGCAAAAGTAATGGCTTTTGTGCTGAACTCCAAGAAAAACCGAATCTTTTTTATAATAAAAAACTAGAGGAAAATTTGGCAGAAATGGCGGAAAAACGTACCTTTGCAAGCCGATTATTATCAGTGAGACCTCTAATGGGCTCACAATCTGCGTGTTAATAGTCATTTCATTGGCCTGGAGTGACGGTTAGTGAATCGCAGAAAAAGGGTGATTAATCCCCAAAAGAGAAAAAAGCGGGTGCAAAAAGCCCGCAGGTAGTAACATTAAAATGACAAACAGAACGAAGAATGGACACTTTATCGTTTAAGACCATTTCTGCCAACAAGGCAACTGTGACTAAGGAATGGGTTGTGGTGGACGCCACTGACCAGGTCCTGGGTCGTCTGGCTTCGAAGGTCGCCAAGCTGTTGCGCGGCAAGTACAAGCCCAATTTCACACCTCATGTCGATTGTGGTGACAACGTTATCATCATCAACGCTGACAAGATCCAGCTTACCGGTAAGAAGATGACCGACCACGTATATCTCTCCTATAGCGGTTATCCCGGCGGTCAGAAGAAGACCACTCCCGCTGAGATCCTCGCCAAGAAGGGTGGCTACGAGAAGCTCATCCGCCGCGTTGTCAAGGGTATGCTGCCTAAGACCAAGCTGGCCAGCCGCATCATCCTGAACCTCCACGTCTATGAGGGTGCCGAGCACGCTCACGAGGCTCAGCAGCCTAAATCAATCGATATTAACCTCTTAAAGTAAACAGAAATGGCAGTTGTAAATGCATTAGGACGCCGCAAGAGCGCCGTTGCCCGAGTTTATGTGACAGAGGGCCAGGGTAAGATTACCATCAACAAGAAGGATCTTACCGAATACTTCCCCAGCTCAATCCTGCAGTTCGTGGTTAAGCAGCCCCTCAACCTCCTTGACGTGGCTGAGAAGTACGATATCAAGGTGAACCTCTACGGAGGTGGCTTCACCGGCCAGAGTCAGGCTCTCCGCCTCGCTATCGCCCGCGCACTCGTGAAAATCAATGCTGAGGACAAGAAGGCCCTTCGTGCAGAAGGCTTCATGACCCGCGATCCGCGCGCTGTTGAGCGCAAGAAGCCCGGTCAGCCCAAGGCACGTCGTCGCTTCCAGTTCAGCAAGCGCTGATATTCAATGCATAATTCTCAATTCACAATGCATAATTGGGCTTCGGCGGCTTAAAATTATGAATTATGAATTATTGGATTATGAATTAACGGAAGTTTAGTATCTAAATCGCAGAGACCTCCAGTCAGTTACTCTGCGGTTGGTTAGATTAACCAAAAAGAAAGTAAACAAATTAAATTAAACACATTTATGTCAAGAACAAATTTCGACACACTCCTTGAGGCCGGTTGTCATTTCGGTCACCTCAAGCGCAAGTGGAACCCCGCCATGGCTCCTTACATCTTCATGGAGAAAAATGGCATTCATATCCTCGACCTCCACAAGACTGTTGTGAAGATCGACGAGGCTGCAGAGGCTCTGAAGAACATCGCCAAGAGCGGCCGCAAGATTTTATTTGTTGCTACCAAAAAGCAGGCCAAACAGGTTGTGGCTGAGAAGGCTACTTCCATCAATATGCCATACGTTATCGAGCGATGGCCGGGCGGTATGCTCACCAACTTCCCCACTATCCGCAAGGCTGTGAAGAAGATGGCTCAGATCGACAAGCTCACCGCCGACGGCACATACGCTAACCTCTCTAAGCGCGAGATTCTCCAAATCACACGTCAGCGTGCAAAGCTGGAGAAGAACCTCGGCAGCATCGCAGACCTGACCCGTCTGCCGTCAGCTCTCTTCGTGGTTGACGTGCTGAAGGAGCAGATTGCCGTGCGCGAGGCTAACCGTCTGGGCATCCCCGTGTTCGCTATCGTTGATACCAACTCTGATCCCGACAACGTGGACTTCGTAATCCCCGCTAACGACGACGCCACCAAGAGCATCGAGGTTATCCTGGACGCTTGCTGCGGTGCCATCGCTGAAGGTCTGGAAGAGCGCAAGGCTGAGCGCGTTGACGCTGAGACCGCTGCCAAGGATGGCGGTGCAAAGAGCGCTCGCGTTGAGGACGAGGAGGAAGAAGAGGCTGAAGAAGCAGCTGAAGAGGCCGCTGAAGCTCCCGCCGAAGACTAATAAACCATAATCATTAAACCCCAAGCCCTACCTCCCCCCTTGGGGGGACACGGGGGCCCTTTAAACATTAAACTACCAAATGGCAGTATCTATCAAAGATATCCAGAAACTGCGCGAAATGACTGGCGCAGGTCTGGCAGATTGTAAGAAAGCACTCGAAGAGACCGGCGGTGAGATTGATCCCGCTATCGAGATTATCCGCAAGAAGGGTCAGGCTGTGGCTGCAAAGCGCAGCGACCGCGAGGCAGCTGAAGGTTGCGTACTGGTGAAGGTTGACGGCACATTTGCCGCAATGATTGCCCTCAAGTGCGAGACCGACTTCGTGGCTAACAACGCTGACTTCGTGAAGCTTACTCAGGAGATTCTCGACGCAGCTGTGGCTGCTCGTTGCAAGACTCTCGACGAGGTGAAGGCTCTGCCCATGGGCGAAGGCACCGTGCAGGATGCAGTTGTTGCACGTAGCGGTATCACCGGTGAAAAGATGGAGCTGGACGGTTACAGCACCATAGAGGGTGAGGAGATCTCCATCTACAACCACCAGCAGAAGAACGTGCTCTGCACTATGGTTGCTCTGAGCCAGAAGGTTGCAGACGCTACCGTGGGCAAGAACATCGCTATGCAGGTGGCCAGCGCAAGCCCCGTCGCTATCGACGAGAGCAGCGTTCCTCAGGAGACTAAGGACGCCGAGCTGCGCGTAGCTATCGAGAAGACCAAGGAAGAGCAGGTTCACAAGGCTGTTGAGGCAGCTCTGAAGAAGGCTGGCATCAACCCCGCACACGTGGATAGCGAGGATCACATGGAGAGCAACATGACCAAGGGCTGGATCACAGCTGAGGACGTTGCCCGCGCCAAGGAGATCATCGCCAAGGTGAGCGAGGAGAAGGCTGCAAGCCTGCCCGAGCAGATGATTCAGAACATCGCTCAGGGCCGTCTCAAGAAGTTCCTCAAGGAGGTCTGCCTCCTCGACCAGGAATACATCTGGGACAAGACCAAGACCGTTGCTCAGTACCTCAACGAGGTGGAGAAGGGTCTCACCGTTACCGCCTTCAAGCGCTTCACTCTCCGCGCTGAGTAATAGGTTATACTTTAGGTCAGTAAGGACTTAAAGATACAAGAATCCCTATGGGGCTGTGCCACGTGGCACGGCCCCTTTTTCTTATTTTCTTAAATATGTGTAAAGAAAAACGCAGTAAAGCGTTTTTTTCGTATTTTTGCGCGCAAATAAAGAGTTTAAGAAGTTTAAGAGTTTAAGAAGTTTAAGAGTTTAAGAAGTTTAAGCATGGCAAAGATATACTGTAAGTGTCTTTTGGGCTGTTTCTTGGCGCTCCTGCCCTCATTAGTCTTGGCGCAGACCGACTGGATGCAGATGCATGTGAGTCAGGGCGGCTACCCCTGGGCGTTCCCGATTCCGACCAGGAACGTTACGGGCGTGACCGTAAGCGATGACCACCAGACCGTGATTGTCGGCACCGAGGATCAGCGCACGATCGAGGTGCCCTATCTCCGCGCCGGTTATGCCACAGCGAACTGGGCTGTGGGGCTGGACAGTATCACTGTGGAGGACTCGCTCGCCGACTGGGGGCGCGACAAATACAAGGTGTTTGCTATCCATGTGACCACCGAGGACGGCGCCGAAATCACTTCCAAGGAGAATTACATACCGTGTTTTGTGTCCGTGGACACGCGCGGTCAGTACCCGCAGCTCGGCGTTTCGGGACGTATCCGCGGGCGCGGCAACAGCACGTGGGAGTGGTACGAGAAAAAGCCCTACCGCATCAAATTCGACACAGGCAACAAACTCCTCGGCATAGCCAAGAACAAGGACTGGGTGCTGCTGGCCAACTGGCGCGACGTGACCAAAGTGATGAACACCTACTGCTCCCTGGCAGCCGACTACATGGGACTGCCCTTCACCACACCGATACGCTTTGCCGAACTCTTCATCAACGGCGAATACCGAGGCCTCTATCAGGTGGCAGAGCAGGTGGAGGTGGGAAAGAACCGCGTGGATATCGACGAGGAGCAGGGCATTCTGCTCACGCTGGATGCTGACGACGGGCCGAACCTGAGCCCGAACAGCGGGGATAACTTCTGGTCGGCCGTCTATCGCCTGCCCGTTTGTGTGAAATACCCGAAAGACTTGACACGCGAGCAGCTGGATTCGATAAAAGCCGACTTCGCCCGTCTTGAACAAGCCATATCCTACGGCAGCTACTCAGCCGCCGACTCGCTGATGGATCTGCCTTCGTTCATAGCCATGCTGCAACTGCAGGAACTGGCCTACAACGTAGAACTGGAGGCGCCACGAAGCCTCTTCCTCTTCCGCGACAAAGGCGGCAAATGGACGTGGGGGCCCGCGTGGGACTGGGATGCAGGCTTCGATTTCAGCTGGAGCGACATGTACACAGGCCACACCTATTTCCGCAGTTACCAGACCTCGCTGCTCGGCACTGACCCGTACAAACGCACGGGCTCACGCGGCGGGCTCAACCACTTCTTCTCCGATTTGTTCCAGAACCGCAAGTTCACGGAGCAGTTCAAGACACAGTGGGCCTCGTATGCCGACAGCCTTTTCCTAAAACCGTGGGCAGAGACTCAGCTGTATATCAACGGGTTGGACGACGCGATTAGACTGTCCGACGGCAGTTATACATCGCCCCAGGGGCGTGAGGACAAACGCTGGCCTATCAGCGGTTTCACGCCTTCGAACGAGCGGCTCAAGATGAAGAAATGGCTGAAAAACCGCCTCACATACATAAATTCGCTCATCGATGTAATCCCCCTGCCCGAGGAGCGGGAAGACCCCGACATCCCCGACCTGCCCACAAGCTACAAGATCAGCGGCACAATAACCAAGGCATATACGATGCAGCAGTCCGGCGGCTACAGTCAGAACTTCAAGGTTGAGATAGATAAAGACGAGGTCGCAGCCCTGCTCGGTACAGATGCCTCTGAGCTCACCCCTGCAACGCTCGCGCTCGTGCCCCTCAATGCCGACGGCTCCGAGGGCAGCAACACAGCCGCTGGAACCTACGGCGCCTGGTTCGACGACGACGGTAACACCACGAACTTCAATAGCGGCTACCCATACGTTTATCTCGAGAGCAACGACCTCTTCTCTTGGCATTGCGGCTGCCACCCGAACAACAGCTGGAGCTGCGATGACTGCACCGTGACTATGCAATACCGGCACGCAGCCACAGCCTCCGCCGTAAACGTGAGAGTAAGTTTCAGTATTCAAGGCGGCTGGTGGTGGTAGGCCCTCTGTAATCCCCCGGCGGGGGATAAGGGGAGAGAAAAAAGAAAAGAGAAAAAGTTTAAGCGGCCTTTCGGTTATTCGATTAAACGATAAAACGATTATTCGGGATTTAGAGGCCGCAAAATCGTAAATATAGAGGGTCTTTTACTAAAATGAAGATATTTGGTACAGGAATGAATTACGTCGAGCACAATAAAGAGCTCGAAGGCGCGTTATATATAACAGACGACCCCGTAATTTTCACCAAGGCGGACTCGGCTCTCCTCACTCGCGGACGGCCGTTCTTCCTGCCCGATTTCACGGAGAGGTGCGATTACGAGACCGAACTGGTTGTGCGCATCTGCCGTCTTGGACGCAGTATTCCCGTGCGGTTCGCCCACCGCTATTACGACGCGGTAACAGTAGGAATAGACTTCACCGCACGCGACTTGCAGCAGCGGCTGCGGGCCAAAGGGCTTCCCTGGGACATCTGCAAGGGTTTCGACGGCAGCGCGGCCATTGGCGAATGGCTCCCCGTAAGCGAGCTGCCCGGCGGCATACAAGATGTGCATTTCCATCTGGACATCAACGGCCAGACCGTGCAGCGCGGACACAGCGCAGACATGATTCACTCTGTAGATGAACTGGTGGCTTATATCAGCCGCTTCTTCACTCTCCGCACGGGCGACTTGATATTCACCGGAACTCCGGCAGGCGTAGGACCAGTCCACATCGACGACCATCTCGACGGGTGGCTCGAAGAGCGCCGACTCCTTTCCTTCAACGTAAAATAAGACAAATGAAATATCTCTTCTCTATAATTCTTGCCCTACTCTCTATGAACGCAGCTGCCGCCGACACGGGCGACCTGACATTCATAGACTGGGAACGTCTGCCCATAGACTCCGTTCTGCCCCTCTACACAGAGGTCGTGCCGTTGGAGACCGACTATCGCAGCAACACATACACCGTTTCTGTGGAGTTTCCCGAGTGGAAGCCTGTCAGCGCGCGCGAGCGTGAGGTCCTCGACCTCCGTTTTGCCTCGGAGATTGCTGACACGTTGGAGATAAGTGCCACCGTGGGTGTCAGTCGCCGCCAAGGGATGTTGGATATCGCTTTCGTGCCTATCGTCCGCACAGGGAAGACTTATCAGAAGTTGATTTCAGGAAAGATTGTTATCACGGCCCACCCGAAGGCCAAAGCCAAGAAGCCTTCGATACTTTTGGGCAAGGCTATTGTGCCCCCCTCGGGGGGCGAACAGGGGGGCCTTGGTCTCGGGGGCAGTAGGGGGGGCCGCTCCCACTCTGTTCTCGCCTCTGGCCGCTGGGTGACAATCAGCATCACCGAGGACGGCATATATCAGCTTACCGACAACGACCTGCGTAGTATGGGCTTCTCGACACCCGCCAACTGCCGTATCTACGGCCAGGGCGGACATCTGCTGCCCGAAGTTGTGGGCGAAGACACACACGCAGACGACCTGCTGCCCGTGAGTACTCTGCGCCTGTCCGATCGCTTCCTCTTCCACGCCAACGGACTTGTTACATGGCGTGGTGGCCATCACGTGGTGAACCACTATGCACTCAAAGCCACCTATTTCGTAACTGAGGAAGACTCTCCGGCTGAGGATGTCGAGAGCGTTTCTCCGACCGGAACAAACGACAGCACAACTGTCCTCAGCACCTACACAGCCTACTTGGTTCACAATCCGCAGGCTTATTCCTGGTATCACGGCGGACGCCAGTTCTTCGAGAATTATGACTATTACAGCGGCAACGCCAAGAACTACTCTCTCAAGGCAGTAAGCGAACTGCCTGAATCGGCTACTGCCACTTTCACATTCTCGTTCTCAGCCAACGAGCAGACGCAGGTGACACCCACCGTAAACGGCACATCGCTCGGTACGTTCAACATTTCCAGTATGCCAGACGACTACACTAAGGCTTCGATCATAACCCACTCACACAACGATAGCGACCTGCCGGCTTTGGCAACCAACACCATACGTTTCACCACCACAGCCGCCACCCACGCCCGTTTGAATTATTTCGAGATGGCATATACCGGCAGCCTGCGTCTCAGCGCCGCACACCCGTACATCGAGGTCTATATGCCTGCCGACTCCGTAGCTCAGCAGCTCTGTATCGAGTATGCCGATGGTATGCGCCCCCAGTGCTGGCTCCTCGACACCCAGAACACTCCGGCTGTGAATATCCCCGGCACACAGCGCGACAGCACAGACGGCTCCGGCACCGTACATCATCTTTATGAGGTGCCGCTGGATTATGTCGCTGCCGACCGCCGATATGCCATCTTCGATGCCGCAGCTGACTATCCATCACCGACACTTGGACAGACAATAGAGAATCAGGACCTGCACGCCCTGGATTCCATAGATATGGTCATTATCACTCCCGCATCGGGCATCTTCGACACACAGGCAGAGCGCCTCGCAGAAGCCCACCGCTCCATCGACGGGCTGAGCGTGGCTGTGGTTCGTGCAGATCAGGCTTACAACGAATTCTCTTCCGGCACACCCGATGCCACGGCCTATCGTCTGCTCTTGAAGATGCTCTACGACCGCGCAGGCGAGGAGGGCGTTTCACCGCGTTATCTGTTGCTCTTTGGCGACGGCGCCTGGGACAATCGAATGGTAACCCCCGCCTGGCTGAGCTATAATCCCGACAATTTCCTGCTCTGCTTCGAGAGCCAGAACTCCGTCAGCGACACCCGCAGTTACGTCATGGAAGAGTATTTCGGACTCTTGGACGATGGCGAGGGCGGCAATCTGACCAATGACAAGACCGACATCGGCGTCGGCCGCTTCCCCGTGCGCTCTGTTTCCGAAGCCAAGATAATGGTTGATAAGACCATCGCCTACATGGAGAAGAGCGAAGCCGGAGCCTGGCGCAACGTCGTGTGCATAATGGGCGACGACGGTGACAATAACGATCACATGCTGAAAGCCGACGATGTTGCCAACCTGATTTCTGTGAACTACCCCAGCTTGGAAGTCCGCAAAGTGATGTGGGACGCCTACAAACGCGAGACTCTGGCCAACGGCAACCGCTATCCGCAGGTGGAGAAAATCATCAAGAACCAGATGGAAGAGGGCGCGCTGGTAATGAACTATACCGGTCACGGCGGCACCTACTGCCTCTCGCATGAGTTTGTCCTGCAGCTTAATGACTTCGCTGAGTTCTCTTCGCCGCGCATACCGTTGTGGGTAACCGCAGCCTGCGACATTCAGCCCTTCGACGGCACTCAGGACAACCTGGGCGAGACTGCCGTTCTGAACCCCAACGGAGGAGCCATTGCCTTCTTCGGAACTACCCGCACCGTGTATGCAGGCAGCAACCTGCTGATGAACCGCGCCTTCAGCCGTGCTCTCTATGGACGTGACGAGAGCGGCCGCTGGGCCCGAGTGGGCGACGCCGTGCGCATGGCAAAAGTAAACGTTATCACCAACGGGCGCGATGTGAACGCCGAAAATAAATTGCAGTTCGTGCTGCTCGGCGACCCCGCCCTCTCCTTCAACACCGCTCCGAACACCGTGGTGCTCGACTCCATAAACGGCATCGCCCTGAACGCCCTGCCCGACGGATTCACTCTTCACGCTGGCGGCAAGGCTCGTTTCAGCGGTCACGTAAATGCAGCCGACGGAACTCCGATCAACGACTTCGACGGCATCCTCTCTGCCCGTCTTTATGACAGCCAGAATTATGTCACCTGCTACAATCAGGCAAATGCCGACAGCACCTTCAAGTTCAACGCCTACAACAAGATCCTGTACAACGGCTCTGACAGCATACGTGCCGGACGCTTCTCGATCAACTGCCCCGTGCCAATTGACATTAACTACTCGGATGACTTCGGCAGATTGCAGTTCTATGCTATAAGCAGCGACGGACACACCGAGGCCAATGGCTATGCAGACATCTTCCTCATTGGCGGCACAGAGCCTTCGCTCAGCGATAAAACAGGTCCTTCAATCACCGCCTGGCTTACAGACGAGAACTTCACCGACGGCGACATCGTGAGCTCCACGCCTTATTTCGTGGCTCGACTTGAGGACGAGAGCGGCATAAACGCCGACGGCAACGGCCTCGGTCACGACCTCGAGCTGATTATAGACAACTCCGCCTCGATGACTTATAACCTGAACGACTATTTCACAGCGGATTTCGGTGACTACACCCGTGGCACAGTGGCCTTCTCTATCCCGATGCTCACCGACGGCGAACACACCCTGCGCTTCCGCGCCTGGGATAACCTGAATAACACTTCCACGACCACCCTGCGTTTCCGCGTAGATTCAAAGCTGCCAGTCAGCATCCTGCAGCTCGCAGCCACTCAGAATCCCGCTTCGACAATAACCTCATTTATCCTCTCTTACGACCGCCCGGGCAGCGAGTGTACGTTCACCCTCGAGGTGTTCGACTTCTCTGGCCATCTGCTTTGGACGCACACAGCCTCCGGAGCTTCCTCAACCGGCACCTACGCCGTGCCTTGGGGACTCTGCACCAGCACAGGCTTCCCGCTCGGCGCCGGCATATATCTCTACCGCGCACGTGTGAAGAGCGACAAGAGCGAAGAGGTATCCAAGACACAGAAAATCATTATTTATAAATAAAATGTATAATGTGAAATGTAAAAAGCTGCGCGCAGCCAATTATGCATTGTGAATTATGCATTAAGAATTGAATAAACTATGAATTATAAAAAAATAAGCCTGCTTATGTTGCTCGCCATTGCCACTACAGGTGCGATGGCAGAGGACGTGGAGGACCGCTACAACCCCGTGACCACCGGCGTCATCTCTATGAGCATCGCCCCCGATGCACGTAGCGGTGGTTTGGGTGAAGTGGGAGCTGCTACCGAACCCGACATCAGTTCGCAGTACTGGAATCCGGCCAAATACCCATTCTGCATCGCGCGTGCAGGTCTGGCCATCTCCTACACCCCGTGGCTGCGTAAGCTCGTCAGCGACATCAACCTGGCTAACGTGGCCGGCTTCTACCGCATAGGCGACTACTCGGCCATCAGCGCCTCGCTGCGCTACTTCACCCTGGGCGAGGTGACCCTTGCCACCGCCTCGGACTACGGCTACAGCGTCAGCCCGATGGACGGCATGACGATTCGTCCCTATGAGCTCTCCGCGGATGTGGCCTATTCGCGTATGCTGTCACAGAAGTTCTCCATGGGTGTCGGCCTGCGATTCATCTTCTCCGACCTGCAGTACGACTATTCAGCCGAGAGCAGTCCGGGTAAGGCCTTCGCCGCCGACATCGCCATGTACTATAACGATTACTTCATGTTGGGGAACCGCGAGTGTGGCTTCGGCCTCGGAGTGAACATCTCCAACATCGGATCAAAGATCAGCTACGGCGGCGACGAGAACGCCGATTTTATCCCCACTAATTTGCGTCTGGGTATCAATTTCTCATTCCCTTTCAACGAATACAACCGTCTTTCTCTGGCAGTTGATGCCAATAAGCTTCTCGTTCCGACCTATCCACGTCAGGGCGGTGACGAGACCCCCGAGGACTACACCCAGCGTGTGCAGCGCGAGTACTACGACGTGTCACCTATCTCCGGTATCTTCAAGAGCTTTCACGACGCACCGGGCGGCTTCAAGGAGGAGATGCAGGAGATTCAGGTCAGCGCCGGTCTGGAGTATAACTACAACGACCGTTTCTTCCTGCGCGCCGGTTATCATCACGAGGCTGCCAACAAGGGTAACCGCAAATACATCACCGCCGGTGCTGGTTTCCACATGAGCATCTTCTCGCTCGACGCCTCCTACGTCTTTTCTACCTCACAGAGCAACCCTCTCGACCAGACAATGCGCTTCACCCTCGGTTTCGACCTCGACGGTATTCGCGACCTGTTTGGAAAGAAGAAAAGATGAACACCATTGAACATTGACCATTAAGCTGCGCAGAGTTTATGTTCTCTAAGGAACCAAGGAACTAAGGAAAAATATTCCCAGATTCCTAATTCTGCAGCAATCTAAGAGTCTAAGGAACCAGGGATTTTAAGGAAAAGCCAAGCGCAGCTTCCTTGATTCCTAAATTCCTTAGAAATAAAAGCAAACATTGCGCTAGCTTTAAAATCGTAAAATTGTAAAATCTTTAAATCGTAAAATATAACCGTGTTTCGCATAGGTTTTGGTTTCGACGTACACCGCTTGGTTGAAGGCCGCGATTTGTGGCTCGGCGGTATAAAGATAGAACATACTCTGGGTCTGTTAGGGCACTCGGATGCCGATGTGCTTATCCACGCCATCTGTGACGCTCTGCTTGGAGCTGCCAATATGCGTGACATTGGCTACCACTTTCCCGACACAGGGGCAGAATTCGAGGGTATAGACAGCAAAATCCTGTTGAAACGGACGGTCGAACTCATCGCCACCAAAGGCTACACCGTTGGCAATATTGACGCGACAGTGGCAGCCGAACGCCCGAAAATCAATCCTCACATCCCCGCTATGCAGCAATGTCTTGCCGACGTTATTGGCATAGATCCCGACTGCATCAGCATCAAAGCCACCACCACCGAACGCCTCGGCTTCACTGGACGCGAAGAAGGCATCTCCGCCTACGCAGTTTGTTTAATTGCTTCTAGGTAGAAGCTGACGGGACGGAAACCGTCGTTACAGCTAATCATCGCACTCATCGGGTTCTGCATCCAACCGTCGAAGAAGTTCCCTTCGCCGCGAGCCAGCGCTTCCACAAACTCACGCATCGACGACCAAGCCGACGGGCACATCCCTTCGGGTCGTTGCCCATCTATGGAAATCCACTCCTGCCCAATCTTCACGTCACACGTGTGCTCAATCGGATTTTCGTACTTCGCCATAAGATCCTCATAGATCGTCTGGCGCACCGCCGTAATTCTTACTTTGTTCATAAGGAATCTGGTTTCAGTTTTCAGGATTCAGGTTCAGGTTTAGTACACATCCTTTACTGTTCTTCCTTGAGTGGCTTCGGATGGACGAATCTTGTGCCGGCGAAGATGATGCTGGTGAGGGGAGAGAGGAGGTTGAAGAAACAATAGGGAAGATAGGTGAGGGTGGCCACGCCGAGAACGGTGCTTTGCACGAGACCGCAGGTGTTCCAAGGAACAAGGACGCTAGTGACGGTGGCTCCGTCCTCGCATGTGCGGCTGAGGAGACGAGACTCGTAACCGCGCTCACGATAGACATCCTTGAACATGGAACTGGAAAGGATTATGCTAAGGAACTGGTCGGCAAGGGCGATGTTGCAGAAGATGCCGGTGAAGACGGTTGAGGCCACGAGTGAGGCTGTGCCGTGCACGAACCGGAGCAGCATCTGCATAACGTCACGCAGTATACCGGTGGCGGTGACCACTCCGCCGAACACCTGAGCGCAGATGATGAGCCAGACAGTTGGCATCATGCCGGCCATTCCTCGTGTGTGGACGAGTTGGTCGAGCTGCTCGGCCCCCGTCTGTATCTGTGTAGAGCCGTAGATCACCCGCATTATGCCCTCGTACCAGCTGTTTTCCGTGATTTGAGCTACCAGAGCAGGCTGCCAGACTACGGCGACAATGGCTGCCATCATAGCTGCAAGGAAAAGAACTACCATAGCAGGCCAGCGACGAGCTATCATTATGCCAGTGATCACCGGCACGAGTAGGAGCCACGGCGAAATCATGAATGTGGAGTCCAACTGACTAAGAAAATTCATTTCACTGCTGCCGGAGACATCCATCATGAGACCTGCCACGATGAAGATAAGCAGCGAGACGCTGAATGTGGGAATCGTGGTAGTCATCATGTAGCGGATATGTGTGAACAGCGGGGTGCCGGACACGCTGGAGGCCAGCACCGTAGTGTCAGAGAGCGGTGAGAGTTTGTCGCCGAAATAGGCGCCGGTAATAATACTTCCGGCCACCCAGCCGTCATCGAATCCGTGGGCTCGCCCAATTCCCATAAGCGCCACGCCTATAGTGGCTACGGTGGTCCAAGACGAACCGACCATCACACTCACGAGGGCGCAGAAGAGACTGCTACTGACCAAGAACCACTCGGGACGCAGCACCTGAACGCCATAATAGATCATAGTCGGAACGATGCCTGAGATTATCCATGTGCCGCCTATAGCTCCGATGAGCAACAGGATAATGATGCTTGGCATACAACTGGCTATCTTGGCTGTCATCTCCTGCTCAAGCGCTTCCCACTTGACTCGGCCCATCAGAAAACCGACGAAGACGCATATCGCCGACGCGATAAGCAGCGACACCTGTGTAGCGCCATCCAATGCGTCGGTTCCGAACACGGACACACAGGTGGCGATAAGCGCTATCAGCGCAACGAAGGGAACAAGGGAGAGAATACGAGACACGGTTTTATTTCTTCAGTTCGATGGCCAGAACGGGAGCAATCTCGTTGGGGTGCGTGGCGGGGAGGGTCACGGTGAGGCCGTCCTTGCTCTGTTTGAAGGGAACCTTTGCGCCGCCAAGCAGCTTGACGTTCTTGATCTTGCCTGGGTTCGTGGTGGCTTTCTGTCCGAGAGCCTTGAAGGTGAATTTCGTGTCCTGCGGCCAAGCCATTATAGTGGCGTAGATGGTGTTGCCTTTCTGCACGTAGCGCACGTCGGCGGCTGAGTACTTAATGCCCTCGTTGAAGCCCTGGGCGTTGAGCGGGTTGGCACTCTCGAAGAGGGGGCCTTCGCCATAGACCTTCCAGGGCCGTGTGCCATAGATGCTCTCGCCATTTATGTCCATCCATGCCTTAATGCCAAGAACGCATTCTCGCTCACGTTCGTCGATTTCACCGTTGCCGCGTACAGGCACGGAGAGCAGCAGGTTGCCGTTCTTCGACACTATATCCACCAGCATACGGACCACGTGATCGGCGCTCTTGTAGGCGTTGCGGTTGTATATGCCGCGCTCGTAGTGCCAGTTGCCCAAACAGGTGCATGTCTGCCAGGGGAGGTCCTGACAGCGGTCGGGAACACCGCGTTCCACATCCCACATAAAGGCTTTCTTGTGCTTATCTTCTAGGATTTTGCCGGTCACAACCACTTCTGCCTTGCCTGTGCCGTCTTTGGCTGCGCTGTGATTATAGTAGTGAGTCAGAATGTTGAGGCCTATACTCTCGTCGCAGCCCCAGAATGGTAGTACGGTATCATCAAAGTAGATGATAGCTGGGTTGTAGGCGTTGATGCACTGCAGGACGCGGTTCTGGAACTTTCGTTTAAAGTGTTCCGAGGGTTGTGCGGCACCGTTTTGCCAGCCCCACTCGCGGTGTATTGAGCCGCTCTTCTCCCATCCATCGCTGTGCGGGTGATTTTGGGCATATAATTCCTGGGGGTCGAGGCCGTGCCACCAGTATTTATATGAACCGTCCTCGTTCTTCGTGTAGCCGTCCTCACGTGTCAGATTACCATCAAATTTTGTTGATGGCTCCATCCAAGTCCAAGTGTGACTTGCGTGGAAGGAGACACCGAGCTTCAAACCATACTTCTCGCACATCTTGGCCCATCCGCCCACGATATCCTTCATCGGCCCCATGCGCATACTGTTCCACTCCTGATAGGGGCTATCCCAACAGTCGAAGTTGTCGTGGTGGTTACCCATTGCCATGAAGTAACGTGCGCCGGCGCTCTTGTAGAGACGAATCAGCTCTTCCGGATCCCATTTGTCAGCCTTCCAGTCGCGGCACAGCTCTTTGTAGCCGTATTCCTTCGGGTCGCCGAAATTCTTTCTGTGGTGATCCTGTTTCCAGCCGGGGTAATACATCTCGCGAGCATACCAGTCGCCAGCCTCTGCCTGACACTGGGGATCCCAGTGCGCCCAGATTCCGAACTTGGCATCGCGGAACCAGTCGGGGCAATCCCATGCAGCGAGGTTCTCCCAGTTGGGTTCATATTGTCCCGACATAACGGGCTCGTCCTTAGGTTGCGAATAAGCGGCAACTGCCGACATAAACATTAGCGAAAAGAGTATCTTCTTCATGTGTTATTAAGTTTTTTAGTTTATAATTGAATGAATTCGGTGCCAAAGTTAATAAGCCTCGGCAAATCTGCAAAAAGAAAACAAATAAAAATGAAGAAGATGTCAATATTGTGATATAAAACGACAATATTGTCAGATTTCTTCTACTCGAACAAGGCCGTGGGTCACGGCATAGATGGTAAGTGCGGAGACAGAATGCAGGTGAAGCTTCTCGCAGATGTTCTTGCGGTGTGAAATCACAGTTGCGAGCGAGATGCAGAGGCTGTCGGCTATCTCCTTGTTTATGAATCCGCGGGCCACGAGAGCCAACACTTCGGCTTCGCGCTTGCTAATGGGTATGCCTGCGCCAAGTATGTTACGCTCTTCCAACCCCGGGTGGTGAAAGCCGTTTCCGTCCGGATTGGCGTGTCCGCGCTTGTGCAATGTAAGCATCGCTTTCACCAAGTCGTGCTCAGATTGTGAGGTGTCGAGAGTGATATAATGTCCGAGACTGGGGCTTGACACCTCCTTGGAAGTCAAGACAATGGTCTGCCGCTGTCGCTCAATGAAGAACTGGCTGTTTGCCATCAGGATGCGCGGCGACACGAAGAAGTGGACAAAAATGGCCCCCTTCGATTCCCCCGGTGGGGGAAGAATCTCAGCCTGAAATACTTCGAACGATGAGAACACACTCACTTCCACCATCGGGACAATGGTGTCTAACATCGTCTTCAGGCCCACGGCCTCCAGCGTGTTCTCGTCTATGATTGCTATTCTGGGTAACACTGCTAAGACTCTCTAATCTTTTATCTCTAATCTTTAATCTTTAATCTTTCCTACTTCGCCCACACTGGCTTTATCCCTGTGGTTCCGTCCATGTATGCCTTGACGCGGTCATAGACATTTTGGACTATTGAGGAGGTGTAGAGGACGAACTCCTTGGTGTGGTAGTTCTGTTTGTCCATAACCCATGTGGCGGGGTAGAAACCGAGGTCGTTTGTGCCGTAGTTGGAAACAAAGAGGATTCTGTGTTCCGGGTGAATCCTCACCGTCACCGGTCCTTCGTTCACGCCCACGATTCCGGGAACCTCCACTTCTTCGTAGCCCGTGCTCCAGGTGATGGGGTTAATGCAGCAGGCCACGGGCTTTTGGATTATCGACCACATCGAGCTCTCGTCGCCTACGCTGGAGAAACAACAGGTGACACCTGTGTCCGTCGAGCCCTGAGCAGGTCTCAGGTTGTCGGGATACTGAACCAGATCGTCCGGGGTCACTTTGTAACCAATTACGTATGCGCATACCAACCGTCGCATCAGGGTGGGAGAGAGGCTCTTCACTAGTTCAACCGTGCCTTTGCCACCCTGACTGAATCCGGCAATGATGAACGGCCGTCCTTGGTTATAATGTTCCAGATAGTAGTTGAATGCCCGCTTCAGGTCTTGCAGGGCGTATGGGAATCGCTTGGCCACAGTCTCCTCACTGATGAACGACTGCAGCGTCATCTCCCTGTAGAACGGCGCATAGATGTTCGTGGTTACGCCGAAGGCTCCGCGAGCACAGTTCCATTCGTGCGTCACCTCCTTGCGCTGGTTATCATCGTAGGTATTCATGTGACCGTAGGTGCGGAAGTTCTGTACGTAGTCGGTGATGATATATGTCGGCAACACATAGAACACGTCAGCCTTTGCCATCCCCGTCTGCGCCTCCTGGATAAGCCATTGAGACTCCTCGGCATAATTCGGTTCCGGCGGCATATTTATGGCTCCCCAGTCCAGACTGTCCAGAGCGAGAGTGTCCGGATCAGTCACCACCTCGCTGTTCCGTCTCCATTGAGTCTCCTCGCCTGTTGCGTCCGCCTCAATCGTTTCCACGGAGCAGGCCGTTAGCAGAGGCAGCGCCACGACAGCTGCGAGCAGAATATGTTTCCAGTACTTCATAAGCTAAGACATTCTATTTTCGGCACAAAGGTACAATTAATTCATAATCCACAATTCATAATTCGTAATTATTTCTCTTTTTCTCTCATATTTTACATTCTACATTCTACATTTTACATAAAAATATATAACTTTGACCTATCGGTCGAAGGTACTCTCGCTCGGAAATAAAAAGAAAAACGATTTTCTTTTGTATTTCGCTCGCTTATTCGTACCTTTGCCGCCGCAAAACAGCAGGGGTACTTGTGAAGCTGGGGTAAAACACCCCGCCACCCCCTTTAACAAAACAAGAATTATTTATGTCATTCAAGAACGAAAACGTTAGCGTGACGTTTATGCTTTTGGGCGTCACCTTCTGCGTTTGCCTCATTTTGGCAAACCTGCTTGCTACAAAACAAATTCAGTTCGGCCCTCTGAACCTCACCGCAGGCGTGTTGGTGTTCCCCATCTCCTACGTGGTGAACGACTGTATCACCGAGGTGTGGGGCTACCGCCGTGCTAAACTCATCATCTGGACGGGTTTCGTGATGAACTTCGCCTTCGTGCTGCTGGCCTGGCTCGCCGACCTTATCCCCGGCGCACCCTACTGGACTAATCAGGAGGGCTTCCACGCCCTGTTCGGACTGGCTCCGCGTGTGGCTCTGGCTTCGTTTGCCGCCTTTGTGGTCGGTTCGCTTCTCAACGCCTACGTGATGAGCCGAATGAAAATCCGTCACAAAGGCAAGCATTTCTCTCTGCGTGCGGTGGCAAGCACCGTAGCCGGCGAACTCTCCGACTCGCTCATCTTCTTCCCCGTAGCTCTCGGCGGCATCGTGCCCACCCGCAACCTCGCTCTGATGATAGTCAGTCAGGTGGTGGTGAAGACTCTCTACGAGGTCTTGGTTTTGCCACTCACAATCCGTGTCGTGGGGTGGCTGAAGCGTATCGAGGGCACAGATGTTTATGACGAGGGACTTAAATACAGCGTAATATGAAACCAATGAATAAAGAGACCGCCCTCATAGTGTTCAGTGGCGGACAGGACAGTACAACTTGCCTGTTTTGGGCAAAGAAACATTTCCGCAGCGTTGAGGCTCTGACCTTCACCTACGGACAGCGACATGCCGTAGAGGTGCAGATGGCAGAGAAGATAGCGCGCAAGGCTGATGTTCCCTGGCACCACATGGATGTGTCGTTCATCGGTAAGCTGGGGCGCAACTCTCTTACCGACAGCTCCATAGTCATGGATCAGGAGAAGCCCGCCGACGGCCCGCCAAACACCTTCGTTCCCGGCCGCAACCTCTTCTTTCTGAGCATAGCCGCCGTTTTCGCACGCGAACGCGGCATCAACCACCTCGTCACAGGCGTGTCGCAGACCGATTTCAGCGGTTATCCCGACTGCCGCGACGCGTTCATCAAAAGCCTCAACGTGACCCTCAATCTCGGCATGGAGGAGCAGTTCGTCATTCACACCCCTCTGATGTGGATAGACAAAGAGCAGACGTGGGAGATGGCCGACAAGCTGGGCGTGCTGGATTTGGTGCGCAACGATACTCTGACCTGCTACAACGGCATCGCGGGCGACGGCTGCGGCCACTGTCCTGCCTGCACCCTGCGCCGCGAGGGACTGGAGAGATACCTTAAGAGGTTAAAAGGTTAAGAGGTTAAAAGTTAAAAGGTTATAGGTTATAGGTTATAGGGAAAAATTAGAACCTGTAGCCTACGCGGACTGAGGGCTCAAAACATACGGTCTCGCCTGCCAGCGAATAGCCGTATGTGAGTTCTCCCATCATATACCAGCGGCCAAGGACACGGCCGAAGCGCACCTCTATGGGCAAGACCAGATCCATGTCCAACAGACCAAAGCCGGTACATGGACCAACGCCTATAATAAAGGGCTTTTTGTTCAGATCACCCACTTCCATGAGGAAACCGGCCGACACCTTTATATTATAATAGAAGCGGTCGTATTCGTTATACGGTGGAAAGCGGCCAGAAAACTACTGCCACCGCTGATATAAAAGCCCAGGGCGAAGCGGTCTGATATTGGGTATGTACGGTCGAAACCAACATGAAGCCAAGACCGGCGGCCTCCAGGTCGGTGAATTCAATGGGTATCCCGAGCCCCACGCTAAGACCTTTCAGTCCGGGGCGTTGTGCGTAGGATATCGTGCAGAAAAGAGATACAATGGCAAATATAGTCAGTTTTCTCATCATAGTAGATTTCATAGTGCTTACTTGGTGTTAATCAGTTCCTATAATAATGTAAAATGTAGAATGTTTAATGTAAAATGTGAGAGAAAAGGGGAAAAAAACATGAATTATGAATTGCGAATTGTGAATTAATTGTATCTTTGCCGCGCAATCAACAACAAAAACTAACTAAAGATATTATCATCATGGAAAAGATCAAAGGACTCATCGACGCGCCCTTCACGCCGATGCACCCCAACGGAGACATCAATCTGGACATTATTCCCGCTTACGCAGACATGCTCGCACGCAACGGGCTCAAAGGCGTATTCATCAACGGTTCCAGCGGCGAGGGCTATATGCTTACCGAAGATGAGCGTATGCAGATTGCCGAGGCTTGGATGGCAGCCGCCAAGGACAAACCCGGTTTCAAGGTAATCGTACACGTGGGCAGCTGCTGCGTGCGCCAGAGCCACCGTTTGGCAGAGCACGCGCAGGCCGTAGGCGCCTGGGGCATCGGAGCCATGGCTCCCCCGTTCCCGAAGATCGGGCGCGTTGAGGAACTTGTGAAATACTGCGAGGAGATAGCCAGTGGCGCTCCCCAATTGCCTTTCTATTATTATCACATCCCCGCCTTCAACGGCGCGTTCCTCTCCATGTACGATTTCCTCTGCGCCGTAGATGGCCGCATCCCCAACTTCGCAGGCATCAAATACACCTTCGAGAGCATGTATGAGTATAACCGCTGCCGCCGCTACAAGGACGGTAAGTTCGACATGCTGCATGGTCAGGACGAGACCATCCTGCCTTGTCTCGCCATGGGCGGAGCTCAGGGCGGCATAGGCGGCACAACGAACTACAACGGTCGTTGTCTTGTGGGCATTCAGGAGGCGTGGGCCGCAGGCGACTTGGAGAAAGCCCGCGAGCTGCAGAACTACGCTCAGGACGTCATCGATGTCATCTGCCATTTCCGCGGCAACATCGTTGGCGGCAAGCGCATAATGAAGTTCCTCGGACTGGACATGGGCCCGAACCGCACACCCTTCCAGAACATCACCCCCGAGGAGGAGCAGCGCCTGAAGGCCGAGCTCGACGCCATCGACTTCCTCAACCAATGCAATAAATAAACGCAACGAATTATTTATCAAACAACGGATTACACGGATTTAACGGATTTATTCTTCAACATTAATAGCCATTAATTACCCCGTTAATTTATCATTAATGAATAATTATATGGATTCATTTATGGTAATTATATGTGAAAAATCCAATGCATCGCGCCAGCCTAATCCGTCAAATCCGTCAAATCCGTGAAATCCGTTGTTCTGAAAAAGCATCGCGCCAGCTATATTCGTACAATTCGTACAATTCGTTGAGTCTAAATACGTTGATAAAAATCTTTGCGATAATATAAAATGTTATGATAATGAAACTTGAGATAAATATGCGAACAAAAGTCCTCCTCCTCCTCTTCTGCTTCTTCGCCCTGCCTGCTGTTGCGGACATAATCGCGCCTGCGGTGATGGCAGATGTCATAAGCCCGGAAGAACTGTTGGAGATAAATGAGCGTATCGCGAGGGAAGAGCGTGCGGCGAAGGAGAACCCCGTTCAGCACCGCTTCAACAACATCGCGTTCACGCCGATTGCGCCGTTCCAATATGCCAATTCGATGGGTGTGAGCGGCCATTTCGCAGGACTTATCGACGGGAAAGTCATCGTGGCCGGAGGCTGCAACTTTCCCAACGAGCCGGCAGCCGACGGCGGCGAGAAAGTGTTCTACCGCGACATCTACGCCATGAGCGACCCGCTCAAGGGCGGCCAGTGGGAGATGATAGGCGTTCTCCCGAAGCCCCTGGCCTATGGTGTCGCCGTCACCGTGCCTGAAGGCCTCGTATGCATAGGCGGCACGTCCGACGGCAAAACCAGTGAGTCGGCTGTGTTCCTGATTTCCTTTAAGGATCAGAACACGTCGCAAATCACGCAGCTGCCCCCTCTGCCCATAGGTCTCGACAATTTCGGCGCAGCCTACGGAGCCGGTTATATCTGGGTGGCAGGCGGCCAGTCCAATGGTGAAGCCTCGAAGAAAGCGTTCCGTCTGAAATGGAGCGGCGGCACCGAGTGGGAACCGCTGCCCGACTTTGTCGGCGGCGCACGTGTGCAGCCCACGGCCGTAGTGCAGAACGCCAGCATCGGGCCTAATTTCTACCTCCTCGGCGGCTACGACCCCTATTATGAGTCGGCGCAGACCAACGGCATTTACTTTGACCCGCGTCGCGGCGAGTGGATGCCCGTGGACCTAATCCACCCCTATGGCACAGAGCGTCTGATGACACTCGTCGGAGCAACCTGCGTGGCCTCCGGAGCGGCACATATAGTCTGTTTCGGCGGCGTGAACATGGAGGTGTTCGAGCGGGCTCTTATGCAAAACAAACAGCTTGCGGACACAACTTTGACGCAAGCCGAACGAGATCTCCTGTTGTTCGAAGCCCACTCCTACATGAACCAGCCCGCATCGTGGTATCAGTTCAACGACCAGCTGCTCATCTACCACACCGTCACCGACACCTGGGTGCGCACCTTCTATAGCCCGCTTCTGGCTCGCGCCGGAGCCGTCGTGGTGCCTTACAAGAGTGTTACGGGTCAGACCTCGTGGCTGCTCATAGGCGGCGAGGAGAAACCGGGCATCCGCTCCACCGACGTCACCGCCATCGAGATGAGCTACACCGCCCGTTTCGGTTGGCTCAACTGGTGCGTGCTCATCATCTACCTGCTCGGAATGGTATATCTCGGCTACTACTTCATGCGGCGGGCAAACAACTCCAGCGACGACTTCTTCAAGGGCGGCGGACGCATCCCGTGGTGGGCTGCCGGTATAAGCATCTTTGCCACTATGCTCTCTGCCATCACCTATATGAGCATACCCGCCAAGGCATACGCCACCGACTGGACTTACTATCCGATGCAGATCTGTATCCTGTTAGTCTCTTTCCCCGTAATCAGATATTATCTGCCCTTCTTCGTGCGACTGAAAGTGACCACAGCCTACGAGTATCTCGAACGCCGCTTCAACTACGCCACACGTCTGATGGCCTCTCTCTTGTTCATCGTCTTCATGGTGGCACGCACGGCTTTGGTCATCTTCCTGCCCTCTCTGGCCATGACGGCCGTGACAGGCATCAACATCTACCTGTGCATCGTCTTGATGGCCCTCATCACCATCCTCTATTGCACCATGGGCGGAGTTGAGGCCGTGGTCTGGGGCGATGTTATTCAGGGCATAATCCTCGTGGGCGGAGCCATCCTCGCTGCCGCATACCTTATTATTAATACGGGCGATAACGGCGCTTCGGACTTCTGGCAGATAGCCACCGACAACCACAAGTTCCGCATGTTCGTGTGGAGTCTCGACTGGAAGAGCGCCACTTTCTGGGTGGTTATCCTCGGCGGACTGGGCAACAACCTCATCTCCTACACCAGCGATCAGACCGTTATCCAGCGTTATATGACCACCAGCGACGAGAAGAGCGCGGCACGCGGCATCCTGACCAACGG
This sequence comes from Bacteroidaceae bacterium, assembly GCA_017447625.1. Classification (GTDB taxonomy): domain Bacteria; phylum Bacteroidota; class Bacteroidia; order Bacteroidales; family Bacteroidaceae; genus Physcousia. The sequence goes on along the minus strand of JAFSNB010000017.1, from coordinate 10,912 downwards.
TCTGATGAGTGTCATCGTCACCATAGCCTTCTTCACCATAGGCACGGGGCTCTACACCTTCTTCAAGACACATCCCGCAGAACTGGACTTCACCATGGCCAAGGGCGATGCCATCTTCCCCTTCTTCATGATGAGCCAGCTGCCCGCAGGTCTCGCCGGACTCCTTATCGCTGCCGTATTCGCAGCCACCATGAGCACCATAGCCTCGAACATCAACTCCATCTCCACCGCCTTCACGGTGGATCTCTGGAGCCGCTTCCGCAACACCTCAGATACGGGCAAAGTCAAGACCGCCCGTTATGCAGGCGTATGCGCCGGCCTCACAGGTATGTTCATAGCCATCCTGATGGCGATGGTTGACATCCAGTCGCTGCTCGACTACTTCAACACCATCCTCGGCCTTCTCTCGGGCGCCATCGGCGGCCTGTTCATGATGGGAATATTCTTCCCGCGCATAGGTTCGCGTGCAGCCCTGCTCGGCTTCATCTGCGGCACCGCCACGGTGTTCTACATGAATTTCTACACTGATGCCAACTTCCTCCTCTTCGGCTTCGTCTCGATGCTCGTCAGCGTCATCGTTGCCCTCCTCCTCAGCCTCATCTGGCCCCAGCGGGAGCCCCAGGCCGGCCTCACGTGGAAAACATTAAAATAAGAAGCGGCCCGGCGGAATAACGGTATAACGTTATAACGGAATAACGTCAAAAAATGGCCGCATCTCGTTTAATCGTTTAGTCGAATAATCGTTTAATCGAAAAATAATTTATATGTCTCAAATTATTAATTTTCGCCAATTAGCGGAACTGTATCGTTCAGAATTATTGGATCGCGTAATCCCCTTCTGGATCAATAAATCCCAGGACACAGAGTTCGGCGGTTATTTCACCTGTCTCGACCGCGACGGCTCCGTCTATGACACCGACAAATTCATCTGGCTGCAAGGCCGCGAAGTGTGGATGTTCTCCAAACTCTACAACACCGTGGAGCCGCGTCAGGAGTGGCTCGATGCCGCCATCCAGGGCGCTGAGTTCCTGCGCAAGTACGGCCACGACGGCAACCTCAACTGGTACTTCGCCCTCGACCGCGAAGGCCACCCCCTCGTCGAGCCCTACAACATCTTCTCCTACACCTTCGCCACCATCGCTTTCGGACAGCTCTCCATCGCCCTGCGTAAAGCCCCCCTTTCGTCCCCCGAGGGGGACACAAGTGTCTTGTCCTCTGTGCTCAAAACTATAGAAGCCCCCTCGGGGGCCGTAGGAGGGGCCGCCTCTCTCTCTGACCTATATGCCTCCATCGCCAAGCGCACCTTCGACATCGTCCTCTCCAAGACCGACAACCCGAAGGGCCGCTGGTCGAAAGCCTCTCCCGGCGCACGTGCCATGAAGACCTTCGACCTCCCGATGATCCTTTGCAACGTAGCCCTCGAAATAGAGCCAATTTTGACATCAGAAGCCCCCTCGGGGGCCGTAGGGGGGGCCACCACTTTCAACATTCAAGGCTTTATCGACGACTGCCTGCACGAAGTCATGGACGTCTTCTACCGTCCCGAGCTCGGTCTCATCGTAGAGGCGCTGGGCAAGGACGGCAACCTCGTCGATTGCTTCGACGGCCGTAAGCTCAACCCGGGCCACGCCATCGAAGCCATGTGGTTCGTCATGGATCTCGGCAAGCGTCTCGGTCGTCCCGAACTCATCCAGAAAGCGGTGGAAATCTGCCTGCAGGAGGTAGAGTACGGCTGGGACAAGGAGTACGGCGGCATCTTCTACTTCATGGACCGTCTCGGCAAACCGCGCCACGAGCTCGAGTGGGACCAGAAGCTCTGGTGGGTACATCTCGAGACCCTCATCTCTCTGATCAAAGGCTACCAGCTCACCGGCGACGAGCGTTGCCTCACCTGGTTCCAGCGCGTCCACGACTACACATGGAGCCACTTCCGCGACCCCGACTACCCCGAGTGGTACGGTTACCTCAACCGTCAGGGCGAAGTGCTTCTGCCCCTCAAGGGCGGCAAGTGGAAAGGCTGCTTCCATGTTCCCCGCGGCCTCCTCAACGTCTGGAAAATCCTTGAAGCAATTCAAAATTCATAATTATGCGGCCTCTCGATTATTCGATTAAACGATTAAACAATTATTCGGAAACTTTGGCCGCTTAACCTCTTAAACTCCTTAAACTCTTAAACCCTTTAACCCCCTAACTCCCCCCTCCGGGGGGATACGGGGGGCCACTATTATGAAACCATCTCTTTTTTCCTTGATTATGACATTAGCAGTCACAACAGCGTGCACACAGCAGAAAACGCTGGTGCTCTATTATTCACAGACAGGAACGACACAGGCCGTGGCCGAAGAACTACAGCGTCAGCTCGGAGCCGACATCGAGCGCATCGAGGCCGTGAACCCCTACGACGGCGACTTCCAAGCCACCATAGAGCGTAGCGGAGCCGAGATGAAAAGCGGCGAACTGCCCGCTATCCAGCCCCTGAAGGTGAACCTGGCCGACTACGACCTCATCTTCATCGGCTTCCCCGTGTGGTTCGGCACCTACGCTATGCCCGTAGCCACGCTCGTCGCAGAGAACACCTTCGAGGGCAAGACCGTAGTCCCCTTCTGCACCTTCGGCAGCGGCGGACTGAACACCTCCACCGACGCCCTCCGGAAAGCCCTTCCCAAGGCTGACATCCGTCAGGGCTACGGCGTGCGTGAAGCCCGCATGACAGCAGCCCCCAAGGAGCTCGACCGCTTCCTCATCGAGAACGGCTACAAGGAAGGCACGGTCACCCCACTGCCCGACTACAGTCCTCAACAGCCCGTCATCGAGGCCGACGTTGCCATCTTCAATGCCGCCTGCTCCGACTACCAGTTCCCCCTCGGCACCCCGCTCACCGTGGGCAGTCGCGAGACCGATGAGAGCACCGACTATAAATTCACTGTCCAGAGCCGTGACATGAGCGGCGCAGAAACCACCTCCATAATCTTCGTCACCGTAGGCAAGGCCGAAGGCTCACAACCCGAATTCACCGAAGTGGTGAGATAGATGATTAGTAACAGTAGGGGCCTTTGATTCATCAAGCGGATAGGGTAACTCGGCTCTATCCGCCTTTTTTGTATCTTTCCCCGACCGCTTCTGGCCGAAAATACAGGGGAAAATAGGGGAAAACATATAAAAAGTAGTCATTTTCCCCCTTTTCTCATAAATAATTGTTCTTAAATTTGCGAACATCGGATAATCTTACTAACTTTGCAATTGTATGACAGTTACATATCGACCGATATGATTACGATAGAAGGAGTGGACCCAAAGATGATTGCCAACAACCTGAAGCCCTACAAGCCCACACATCCAGGCGAGGTGCTGAAGGACGAACTGGAATACCGTGGCATTTCACAGCGTGGACTGGCAAAGGAAATGGGAATTTCCTATTCAGCCCTCAACGAAGTTCTAAATGCCAAACGCGCCCTTAATCCCGAGTTGGCAATGATGATGGAGGCCGCCCTTGGTATAGATGCCGCTCCTCTGCTGGCCATGCAGAACGAGTACGACATGCTGATGGCCGAACGCAATGAATCTTTCATGGAGAAGCTAAAATCTATTCGCCGCATTGCTGCGATATTCTAAGAACAATAGAATAATAAAATAATGTATAATCAAAACTGTACGTCAACTTCTGATTTTTGTTTCTGATAATTTGGGAATTATACGAATTCACCGAAGTGGTGAGATAGATGATTAGCAAGACTTATTATAAGTATATTTGGTTGCTGGATTTGTTGCTCAACAGTGAACCGCTCACGTTTGAAGACATCTGCGTGATGTGGGAGATGAATCCTGTGTGCGATGGGCCGCTGGCAAAGCGTACCTTCCATGAGTATCGCAAAGGCATTGAGGAGATGTTCGGGGTGGTGATTGATTGCGACCGCAAGAAGAACTCCTATTTTGTCAAGAACCCGGAGGTGCTTGACGAGAACCGCTTGGCTCAGTGGCTGCTGCGCAAGTACAGTATCCCGCAGGACTTCGTGACTTTCAATCGCATGAGGGATCGTATCCTGTTGGAGGAGATACCGCTGGGTCAGGCGTTTCTGGATTCTATCATTGAGGCGATGCAGTTGAATGTGGAGCTGCGGATAGACTATCAGCGCTATGAACATGAACAGGAAGAGCACCTGCAGACATTCCACATTCAGCCCTACGCCCTGAAGGTGTATAACCGCCGTTGGTATCTGCTGGGATTTCTGAAGGAACAGAACGGTCTGCGCACGATAGCCCTTGACCGCATCCTCGCCTTGAAGGTGCTTACAAAAAAGTTCTCCATGCCCGAGGATTTCGATGCTCGCAAGCACTTCGCTGATGTTGTGGGTATTTATGCAAGTCCAAACCTCCCCGTTGTGAACGTAAAGATTCGCGCTTACGGTGTGCAGGCTGAGTACCTTCGTTCTACGCCGCTTCACAAAAGTCAAACAGAAGGCCGATCCAAACATGGCGAGTTTGCAGAATTCACCTATCGCCTCTGCGAGACTCCTGAACTCTTCAGCCAGCTGCTGGCTATGGGGGATAGGGTAGAGGTACTTGAACCAGAAACGTTGAGGGAGAGGATGAAAGAAGAGGTGAGTAAGATGGGGAAGAGATACGTGTGAACAAAAGTTTTTCTAACTTAAATTCTTATTTGATATGGAATTTGCAATCATAGACAACAATAAGTGTGCAATTAATGGATTTGATAAATGGCCTGCGCCGAAAGCATCCAAACAATGGAAATGCGGACGAAGTGCTATGGAATTGGCAAAATTTGTACTCAATAGAGCCGATTTCTCTTCATTGATAAATTCAGTTCTTTGCGATTGTGGATTTGAACCTATGTACTTTGATTGCTATCCAGAATATAAAACTTCTTTGGGCAAAGGTATGTGTAAAGGGGGGCCACGAGTTCATGATATGTTGATGATAGGAGAGAAGATGGTGATAGGTATTGAAGCTAAAGTTTCTGAATCTTTTGATGAAAAAATAAAAAAAATAAAAGAACCAGGGAAAATTGAACGTTCGGAAAAGTTAGCACATGTTTTAAGTGATAATAATAGTGCCAACTACAAGGATATTGGTTATCAGCTATTCACAGCTACTTATGGAACGATGAAAGCTGCTATCGATGCAGGAAAAGATGTTTGTATTGCGCTATTCATAGTTTTTAAAGGAAATGTTTGTAAGGAATCTAACTATGATGATAAATGCAGGGAAAATGACAAAGACTTTAATCGTTTCTGCGAATTCATAAATGTCCAAGATGGTTATATCATTCGAAATATTTTAGGCAAAAGAATTAAATGTTGGATAAAGAAGATAGAAGTTGAAATAGGCACAGATTACTCATTCACATAAGAGTTTAGCAAAAATCTCACCTCCCTTCTGCGGCGTTTTTGCATATCAAACGGCAAAAACACCTTTTTTGTGCATTTTCAATCGTATTAATATAATGGGGGGCTATTCCTCTTAATTAAAAAAATGTTATGATGAACAACAAAATGAAGATTGAAAACCTTATTGCCGAAAACCGTCGCATAGTTGAGGCTGTGGCAAAGCAGTACAAGAACCGTGGGCTCACCATGGAGCAACTTATCGAAGAGGGAAACAAGGGGCTGGTGAAGGCAGACGAGCGGTTCGACCCCAGCAAAGGCTTCAAGTTCTTGTCCTACGCCGTATGGTGGATTCGGCAGAGCATCCTCGAAGCCTTGGCATCTACTGAGAATGGCGAACCGATAGACCAATGGCATCCCGTACTGACGGTTCGCGAACGTGGCATCCTGCGCGACATCGCAAATGGCGAGAGCCTGGAACAAATCGCAGCCGACCGCAGGCTCACAGTGGAGCGACTGAGGCAAATCAAAGAAAATGCACTGAGAAAAATCAATCACGTATAAACATAAAAACTGAACAATGAGTAAGAATAGAGATCAGAAGCGCAAGGCGCAGTTGGCCACACGAGCCAAGAATGAATCGTTCCGCTTTCAGGTGGAATATATGAGGAAACAAAAGGGCATCGACATCATGGGAATGGAGCAGGCGCTGGATGCTGAACTGGACGCCATCTGCCAAAACGGCCTCACCGACGACCTTTTCACGCTGGCCAAGATTGTGGAGGGCGTTCAGCAGGAGCTCGGCTTTGAGCAGGAGGGTAATCTGTGCTCGCTAAACGGATCCCTTGTTCCCTACATTCTCGGCATTACCAGTGTCCGCCCCGACAGCGCCAACCATGTTTCAGGGCTCCTCGCCACGCAGAAGCCCTTGCAGGTCGTTATCGCCTACGACAACGAGATTCGGAACCGAGTCGTGGATTGGGTGAAGGCACATCACGAAGGAGTAAAGACAAGGCTGGGGCAGCCCATCCTGAAGCTGCAAAACATGGTTGTCGAATTCAAAAGAGTAGTAAAAGCTTAGACATGACACTTTTGGAAATATTTCACGGACTTGTGGCCGCAGGCATGAAAATGCGCTACGGCGACAAGCCCAGCAAGGCAGCAATACTGCGCTGTCTATGGGAGAAAAAGCACATTATGGATGCTGGTTTCGTGGATTACTATCTCATGGCATTCACTATCTTCCGTCACAATGCCGCCTCGGCGGGAATCGGCTACTGGGCGCGTGGCGCTGTGCCCTCGTCTGTAGTCTGCTACTGCTTGGGCCTCACGGAGATAGACCCAATCGAGTACGGTCTTCACTCCGTCCGCTTCGTCAACGACGAACTGCCGAAGTTCCAGTTCGACATCGAGGCTTCGCGCTACGATGAGTTCATGAAGATGGCAGAGGATGTGTTGCAGGCCAGTGCAGCAGAGGGTTACGGCATCGAGGCCATTCGCGAGAGAATGTTGCAGCGCCTCAAGAACCTGACGCCTATGGAGTATCTGAGCCGGAAGCGTGAACGGCCTCTGCCTGAGAACATCGACGACGAGCTGGCGCGTTACGCCCTCAGCTTTCCTGACACGATGGATTTGTACGACGCTTATGTTCAGAATCCCCAGAGCGACCTCCTCATCTATCAGGAGGAGATGTTGGACATCCTTCGCCAGACATTTCGTGTCTCCAGCATCAAGGCCAACCAAATCCGCCTGAGCATTCAGCGGGGAGACGCTGAACAAGTGGAAGCCTACAAGCAGGAACTCTTCTCTGACCTCAAAGGGCTCACTCCAGCCAAAGCCAGAGCCGCCTGGCAACGTCTCACCAGCAACCCTCGCGCTTTTCTGAAAGCCCACGCCGTCAGTCGCGTGTTGGCATCGTATAAGTATGAATTCTAAACTATAGCATGATGTTCACAGTTATAATCGTTTCCGTTTTATGGTTCGCAGGCCTCTATCTCATTTGGGCCTTCCGCGAGTCCAACTCAGAGTTTGAGGAAATAAATTGATAATATTATGGATAAGAAATACTTCAGATTAAATAAGGATGCAGGACTCTTTGAGTTCTTGTCTCATAAGCCTTTGTGGTGGAGAATGCTTTTAGAGGACAGGGATTTGTATATAAATGTAAGAAAGGACAACAGAATAAATGTTTACTATCGTGGAGCTTCTATTATGAGCCTTAGCTATAATGAAGGCAAAGTGACAGCTGAAATACACAACTACTACTTAGGGTACGATAAGGATACATGTACGGCCTTAGGCATAAAATACGGGAACGTGAAGGAGTGCCCTGAAGAACTTGTTTGCAGACTTCCAATGATAAAGAAACGAGTTGAGGCAAACAAAAAATACACAACTTGTATAGAAGATGAAGGAAAGGAAGGAAACATCTATTCCAGTGAAAAGTATGTTCAATCACAAATCTATATGAACGATAGCCATTACTTCGATACGGAATTTGCTCTAAGATTGGATGACGGTACAGATATTAGGATTGATTTGGTAAAGATGTCCGATAGTGGAGAAATCTGTTTTGTGGAACTGAAACTAATTGATGACCAACGACTTTATCCTTCAAGGGGAGAGCGTGCAGAGATAAGAACACAGATGGAGAATTATGAGAAGTTCATTGCTGAGGCTGATAAGTTGAAAGGAAAAACAGGTAAGCCTATCTTGGTAGAGTATTATACTACTGTGTTGGAAATCATGGAGAAGATAGGAGTTCAGCGTACATCTGCCAAACCAGTAACTGTACATGATAAGGTCTTTCTCCTAATAAAACAGACATATACAAAGAAGTCAACAGGAAGAGACAAACGCCTGAAAACAATCAAGGAAGTATGTGAAGGCTTATACTCAAATATCGATGAAGTACTAACTGATTACAATCGTTTATGAAAATTACCATTCATCGCGGCACGCACCAGATTGGTGGCTGCGTGACGGAATATGAGAGTGAGGGCTGGAGGCTGTTCGTCGATTACGGGGAGGAGTTGCAAGGTGGGCCAAAGTCCGGGACGCTGAAAGTGGAGGGGCTGACTCATGGCGACCTGACGAAGAGTGCTCTGCTCATTACCCATTATCATGGCGACCATATCGGCTGCATAACAGAACTGCCGGAAGAGTTGCCCATATATATGAGTGAGATGGGACGTGAGATCCAGCTGGTTCTTTCAGACCATCTTAAATCTGTGGATAATGTGCAGCAAAAGATGCTGGACAAATTGCAAAAGGTCAATACGTTCAAGCCAGGAGCGAAATTCGCGTTCGGGCCGTTCTCGATTATGCCCATAATCGTTGATCACTCCGCTTTCGAAGCCTGCGCCTTTAAGATAACGGCACAGCAGAGAGTCTTCCATACAGGTGACTTCCGCACTCACGGTTTCCGAAGCGGTACACTTCCGAAGGTTATCAAGAAATACATCGGCAAAGTGGATTATGTGGTATGTGAAGGCACAAATGTTCACAGACCGGATGCGACCAGCGTTTCTGAACCGGAGTTGCAGAAACAGTATGCGTCCAGGTTTCGAGAACACAAGTGTAACGTCATCTACCTGTCCTCATCAAACATCGACCGCCTGTTCGGCCTCTACCACGCTGCTCGCAAGGCCGACCGCCCGTTTATTGTAGATGCTTATCAGCGACGAATGATGGATGCAGTCACAAAGCGAGACCATATCTGGGGAAAATCAGAACTCTATCAATATGATAAGACATATCCTCCAATGACTCTCCAATATGAGGACAATGAGTTCCGTTTGAACGACAAATTCCGCTACCTCTTGGAGCAGAAAGGCTATGTGCTGATTGCCCGTGCCAATGATCGCTTCGATAACTTCATTGAGCGACTTCCTGGCGATAAACATAAGTATCTGTCCATGTGGAAAGGCTATGTCGAGGTAGGTCGCGAGGCTTATAATCCCAGACTTGCCAGTTCGTTAGGCACAGACTATGAGTATTTACACACCAGCGGACATTGCGACATGAAGAGTCTGCGCGAGCTCTTCCACTTACTCAGCCCCATGTCGATTATCCCAATTCATACGGAAGAACCCGAGGCCTTTGCCAACCTCTTCAGCTATGAATACACCATCACCGTCCTCAATGACGGCGAATCAGTAACACTGTCCGGTGATAGGCCTGTTTAAGCTGCAATCATTTCTTCGCCCAGTCTGTGAATATGATCCAAGATTTCCATTTCGCGTTTCTTTGATGGTGTCTTAAAACCATTAATGTAATTACGCAGTAATGTAGGATTAATTCCAAGGGAACGTGCAAACTCAGCCACATTAATCTCCTTGTGTGTCAAGAAGAAACGTTGCAAAGAAGAAGGCTCGGCATCATCGTATGCAAAACTTTCAAAGCTGACATCTTCATCAAGCTCACGCCAATGAATCCCGCTAAAACCAAACGAATACCTCTGGCGCTCTTCTTCTGTAGCCATCCTTAACCGCGGATACCATAATAAAGACTGGCGATACTCACGCCCGTCTGCATCCTTCCCGTATAAATAGTTTGCATCAAACCATATTTCTACAATCTTCATATCCAATCCTCCTTATAATTTAAAGTGTTCGTTCCATCGTTTTATGATAATGTCTGCATTATCGTCTATCACTTTCTTTATTTTCTTGAAGTCATTTGTTTTGATGCCTTGCCTCTCTGTAAGTATGAATTCTTTTCCATTCCATTCGAATTTAGCAATTCCGTCATTACCTTCCACATGAATGTGAACTGGCTCATGTTCTCTGCTATAAAAGAAGAACGAAAATCCAAAAAATCTGAATACTTCGGGCATAATATAGGGTAATTTGTAAGTTTGTTGCTGCAAAAGAAGGAATTATTTTCAATACCTCCAAATAATTCTTCATTTTTTTCTTTCAGATCATGTTAGTTAGGAGAACTCGTTGGCAAAGGTAGTAATAATCTTCGGAAGAAAAATAAATCACCATCGCACACCTATACCTCTGAAAATTGTTCAGCATCGAAGGGCTATTCGTACAGCATCAAACCACCATTCGTACAGCATCAGAATGCAGTTGGACCTGCATCAATTTTTGGCCCCCCCCAATCCCCAGTTGTGGGGACATGGGGGGCCAATACAAATCACAAGATTCTTAAATCCTAAATTTTACATTCTACATTTTACATATTAATGCAACCTTCATCATTTTCTGCTTAAACCAATGAATAGTAATAGGTTGCGCCAAAATAAACCTACATTAAACCTACATAGATCCTACATTCATCACGTTAGCGGAGTATGCGACCGATAATTATGTAGGTTTAGTGTAGGTTTGATGTAGGTTTGTTTTGAAATGGTTTGCTACAAATCAGGCATTTAGGCCAGAAATGATGAAGGTTGCCCAAACATCATGCTAAGTTGGTTTTTTGTAGTGTACTGAATAAGTTGACAAAAATTGAAATCAACTTATGATTAGAAATGTAAAGAAAACTCGTGAAGAAAGTCTGGAGATTCTTCGTGATTATCTGACAAGCGACTTGTCAAAAAGTGCAATAAGCAGAAAATA
>JAFSNB010000011.1 GCA_017447625.1 Bacteroidaceae bacterium | reverse complement strand
GCAACAAGTTCCTCCTTGGTCAGGTACTGCCGCTTGTTGCCGTGTCCCTTAGCTTTGACAAGTTTCTTGGCTATGTTCTCCTTGATATGTCCGTCATCGTATGCCATGCGAAGGGCGGCTTTCAGCTTTACGAGGTGGTTATTGGCGGTGGTGGGCATCATCGGCTTGCCGTTATGATAGCACTCTTCCGACAAAAGATAATCAACAAACTTCTGGCAATACGCTACATCGAGGTCGCAGAAGCGACACTCGCCACCCGAATATTTGATGAAGTGCTTGTAGGCAGCCTCCCAGTTTGCCTTGTTGGTTGTCTTGTTCATACACTGCTTGAAGTAGTCAAGAAAACTCTCCTGACCTTTGGAGCGGTCGAGAAAACCGAACTCTTCATTGATGATGGACTCCGTGCGGCGGCACTTGATAAGCTCTGCCTTCTGCATGATGCTGCGGTTGTACTCCTGCTGGAACTTCTCAGTAGGGTTGGAATAAATGTATAAGCCCAGATACTCACGTCTTGACAGGCGGCCAGTCTTCGGGTTGCGGATTGGTGGGTAGAAATCGAGATAGAGCGATGTCTGCCCGTTCTTGATGGGTCGCTTCCGCACTGTGACCTTAGTACATAAATTCGTCATATCTTCTATTTTATATTGTTATTACATTTGTCTATAATCGGTTGCCCTACGCTGCCCAACATGGGTGGTCTGGACTTTAAGCGATTGCAAAGGTACGTCCTTTGTTTAGGTTGCGCCTAAAATGTTGACCTTCAATGTGTCAGATTTAACCTGAGTTAGCGTTTGAGTATGAAATTGCAGCGATAATCATACTATAAACGAGGTTGATAGTTGCGCTGCATTCATTATTGCCATTGGTTTCAAGACACTTCCAAAGGAGGGGTACATCTTTTTCGGATGGCACTGCAAAGTTAGAGAGAGCAAAGCTACAATCAGGGTACAACGGTCAGAAACCAGCCGTTTTGAGCCTCGGATTGCAGGATTGGTTCTAATCATCGCTGCAAGTAGTACCAACATTTGTATTCTCATATCCAGCTTCATGTCCGTTTCGCCTTGGTGCTGGCACTCGTTTTCTCGGCATTCTTTCGAGCTGCTTCCCAGTCAGCCTTTAGGTAGAGGTTAGCCCTGCCGCCCTTGGCTTTCTTGATACGGACATTGTGTGTCTCTGCAAAACGGCGTACCTGCGTCTTACCCAGACCGTACTTCTGCATGATGTCGAAACAGGTGTAATATGCTTCCTGCTGCGCCTTGCCCTGTTCTTCGTCGTACTTGGCAATAGCTTTCTCGACATCCTCCTTCTTAAAAGCGGTCGTACCCCAGGCATGGACGGATGCCAACTGATAGCGGTTACGTATCTCATAAAGGCGACCATACTTGATGTTGAACTTGCTCATCACCTCTGCCATTGTATAATGGGTTTTGTGAGTAACACCTTCAGGGGCTTTCTCACTGGCTGGTGTCATGCGGCACTTGGCTCTCTTGTTCACGTTGCCCGTCTCTGGCTTGGCAGTAGTTATACTCTTCTTCTTTTCCCTTTTGTTATTGTTAAAAGGAAGGGATGAAGAAGGTAGCACGACATTACCACCTTGCCTTTGGGCAAAGTCTGTAAGTTCCTGTAGGCTGATGCGTGTCATCCGCTTGCCGAGGTTGACGGCTTTCAGTCTGCCGGAGGCAATAAGCAGTCGCACCATCTTTGAGCTGACAGAGATGGCAACGGAGGCATCCTTCACGGACAGAAGGATGTTAGGAATTTGTGAAGTCTGTTTCTTGCCCATATCGAGTAATTTTTTCAAATTCTGCCGTTTTTGGGGGGATGGTCCCTGACGGAAGCCAATTAAGCGGATTTAAGGGGAAATAAGGTGATTTAAGGGAACACCCTACGAACCCTCTGCTCATCCACCCGAGGTACAATGGCGGTACAAAATTACTCTAATTGGGGCAAACGCGCAATAGGCGAAGAATAAGGTTAGTTAAGCGGAGTTAATTGTAAGACAGCGTTTTACGCGCATTGATTTAAGGTTTGTTTCGGTCGATTTTGACCCAATTTAATCGGTGAAGAAGGCTGCCAAATTGGTGGATACAGAACGTGTGATGGTTGTGCACATGGATATGTTTCCCTGCAAGACGGAATATGATTTCTACAATGCTTTCTCCGCGGCTTTGCTGACGCAGACAGCCTCGCGAAAGGAACTTTGGATGGAAAACGCACGTGACTTTGTGGCGAGACTGGTTCCAAAAATATCCTTCAGCCCAGAACCTAACTCTGACATTTCACTCTCATTAGGCATCACTCCCGCCACACATACGCCTGAGGAAATCCTCAGTTTGCCAGAGAGGATTGCACAGCAGAAGGGGAAACGTATTGTCGTATGCATAGATGAGTTTCAACAGATTGGCGAATTTACAAATTCTCTGACTGTACAAAAGCGATTGCGCACGGTTTGGCAACATCAACAACTGACAAGCTATTGTCTGTTCGGCAGCAAGAAACATCTGATGACAAGCCTCTTCGGGATGCGCAGTAAACCGTTCTATCAATTCGGGCAGATGATGTATCTATCCAAGATTCCCGTGGATGCTTGGACTGGCTATATTCAAAGTCACTTTGAGGAACGAGGTCGCCATATTCCTAACGAGGTAGTGGCAGAGTTATGCGCTTTGGTTGAGCAGCAAAGTTCCTACGTTCAACAATTGGCGGCTATTCTGCTTTCTATGCTTTCAGAGGGAGAAATGGCAACCACGGTGCATCTCAAGGCGGCGTTTTCCTCGTTACTGGATGCATGTACGCCCCTTTTTAAACAACAGATTGCTACACTCACAGGATTCCAGTTGAATTGTCTTCGCGCAATTTTAGCGGGACATCATTCAGACTTGGGTGAGAGAACCGTCCGCGATTCTTTCGACCTTGGTAGCCCGTCAAATATTCCACGTCTGAAAAACGCGCTGCTGGAGCGCGACCTCATAGAGCTGGATGGTCGCGATGTGTTTATCTCCGACCCAGTGTTTGCACGTTGGTTGAGAGAACGATGAAAGAAGGCCTCAGATTTTGATTGATTCACTCTCCGAGGAAGAAGAGGCTGACTCCGAGAACGGAGATAACGGCTCCGAGGACTGCGCGGGGAGTGATTGTCTCGTGGAAAAGGAGGCGCGCAGGGAGGAGGATGATTATGGGAGTCATTGCCATCAGGGTGGAGGCGATGCCGGCTGCGGTGTACTGCACAGCCATAAGGGAGAAGCCCACGCCGACGAAGGGGCCGAAGAGGGTGGTGGCTGCGGCCACGGTGAGTCCCTTGCGGTCGTGGAGAGCATCACGCAGGGGCTGCATCCCTGTGCGGAAAAACATAAGCAGGGTGAAGCCGACGAAACCGGCTATGCAGCGGTAGAAGTTGGCAGTGAAGGGGAGGAGCCAGGAGTCATTGAACATTGAACATTGATCATTGACCATTGAGAGAGCCATAGCGTCCATGCCGATTTTGCTTATGACGAGGCCGATGCCCTGACACAAGGCGGCGCCGACGGCGAAGAGGACTCCGTTCAGGGGCAGGCGCAGCGAAAGCCTGTGATGTTCTCCGCGCCCCAGAACGGAAATGCCGATGCCGAAAAGGGTTACGAACATGGCCACAATGCTCATTGCGCTCATCTGCTGTCCCAGAGTGACCCACGCCATCAGAGCGGCAGAGAGAGGCGCCAGTGTCATGAAGAGCTGGCCAAAGCGCGAACCTATTATGATATAGCACTGGAAAAGACAGTAGTCACCGATTACATAACCCACAAGACCAGAAAGGAGCATTAGCCACACTCCGAGCCCCTCTCCCACTCCCCCCGTGGGGAGTAGAGTGAGATTTGTATTATGGATTGGCAAAGGGCTTCCGGTGACGGCCCAGAAGAGGACCATTGAGAAGAGGAGAGCCAACGCCATGCGGAGCACGTTCAGCGTGAGGTTGCCCAGCCGCTTGGAGCCGAACTCGCTCAGCAGCGCCGTGGCGGTCCACGAGAACGCCACTCCGATGGAAATCAGCTCGCCGAGATAAGTCACCCCCAATTATGAATTGTGAATTATGAATTATGAATTTACTTCTTAAAGAGGTGGGGGATGAACTCGTGAAGGCCGCGACGCCAGGTGAGGAACTCATGGCCTGTGCCGGCAGACTCAGAGGACTCGACTTTGATGCCACGCTCGCGGAGGCTGTTGACAAGCTCCTGGCTCTTGATGAAGTCGTCGGAGCCCCAGTTCATGTAGAAATAGTGAATCTGCTTGTTGAACTTGGCGGCATCGGCGAAGACTCCGTTGTAGGCGGTGTTCACGTCGAGACCGAAGATGGCGCCGCTGAAGGTTCCCATCCACGCGAATTTGTCGAGGTTCTGCAGAACGATGTCAAAGGTCTGGTGGCCTCCCCATGATAGACCTGCCATAGCGCGGTTGTCGCGGTCGGTCTTTGTGCGGAAGTGGGTGTCGATGTAGGGGATAAGGTCGTTAAGGAGTACGGGGTAGAAGGAAGCTCCGTAGTCGCTCTGTCCCTGACGGTTAGAACCGCCGCGGAAGGGGGCTTTGATGTCGCCGCTTTCCATGACTACAATCATCGGCACAGCTTCGCCTTTGGCTATGGCATTGTCCATAATGTGCTGCATCTTTCCTTGGAGCATCCAGCTGGTCTCGCCCTCTCCCATTCCGTGCTGTAGATAGAGAACGGGGTATTTCTTCTTGCCTGTCTCATACTCAGCCGGAGTATAGACAAGAGCGTGTCTCCATTCACCAAACTTAGAGTTGGGACTGTGGTAATAAATGCTGCGGACGCAACCGTGGGGGATACCAGTCTGGGGACGGTAATAGTCACCCTCGGGTCCCTCGGGGATTTCGATGCCGCCGGCCTCGCGGTGGCAGCCGAAGAAGGTCTCCGATGCGGGATCTACAAAGTTGACACCGTCGATATTCATGAAATAATAATGGAAACCAACAGGCAGCGGGTCGGTGACAGCCATAAGGCCGCCACGTCCGTCGGGCTGCATATCGTATTTCTTGCCGCATACGTCCACGATAACTTTGCGGGCCTGCGGTGCCTGAATGCGGAAGTAGGCGCGGCGCTCCTTATCTACCTTCGGGAACTCGTTGCCGGGGATTGTGGTCTCGGCAATAACGGCGTCGGCAGGCACCTCGATTTTCTTCACAGCCACAGGCAGGTTCTGCGGGCGCTTAGGCTCGAATCCGAGCTGACGGGCCACGGCCTCGCCGTAACGGCAGCCAAGCTCACGATAGCCGGCTGCGTCGAAATGCAGGCGGTCGGGGCCGTTGGAACAGTCGTCGGACGAGATTACCTGACTTGTATGCACGGTCTGGGGCAGCTCGTCAATCTGTTTTTTGCAGCCTATGCACACGCCCTTGCCGTCAGCCTGAACGATGTTTCCGGCATAGAGGTTCACATCCTCAGGCTTCAGCTGCAGGTCGCTGCACAGACGTTCATAAACCTGATTAACCCATCCGGCCCATCGCGGGTCGCCGGTATTGGTCTCGCCTTGGTGCATGAGAATACCTTTGATGACGCCGTCCTGCTGCGCTTTCTTAGCCAAAGTGACCAGACGCTCGTATGGGTTGTTGTCGTAAGCTTCAAGCATCCCTTTCATCCACCCGGGAGCCCTCTTAGAGACATAATCGGGTATGCTATCGGGGAGAAAACCTCTGATGTCAATACCGCCTATGGCCACGTGGATAACGCCAATCTTGATATTCTCAGGCAGAGAAGCCACGAGCGTGCGGCCGAACCAGTCGGCGGGGGTTAGACCCGTGTTCGGACGGCAGAGCGGAGCCGAGGCCTCGCACCACTCGCCCATCTTGCGGTTTTTGTCGGGGAAATCCACTGCCGGCATCAACAGGAAGCGCGGACCGGGAGTCTCGAGGTCAGCAGCCTCGGGCTTGGCAGCTCCCTCCATGTTCGACTGTCCGAAACAGAGGAAGATGTAGAAGTTGGGGTCGGGGTTGTTTTTAGTTGAGAGTTGAGAGTTGAGAGTTGAGAGTTGTTTCTTAGCTGTTTGCTTTTGGACTTTGGCAGTTGGCTTTTGGCTCTTGACTTTAGAACGTTGGCAGTAGGCCGTTGACCAGAGGCCAGACATAAGGAGCAGGGCGACGAGAAGCGCCAGCTTTTTTAATTCAAAATTCATAATTCAAGATTCATAATTAGGCTGCGCCCAATTCTACATTTTACATTCTATATTCTACATCTTATATTGACCCTTTCCACTGGCTGTTGGCCAGAGAGAAGGCGATGGAGGTAATCTCCTTGAGAGGATTGAAGAAGAGTGAGCCCTGCAACGTCTCGTCAGCAACCACGTGGGTGATAGAGATGACGTTGCAGATGACACCGAGGATGATGGCATATTTGACCACACTGAGCAGCGCGCCGCCCAGTTTGTTGACGCCTTCGAGCCCAATGAATTTGAGCAGGCCTGTGAGCAGCGAGCCCAGCAGTCCGAGGATAATGGGTACACCAAGCCAAATCAGGAAGAAGGCCACGATGCCCCCAACGGTTGGCGAGCAGCCTATGTGCGGAGCCAAAAGGTGGCCTACCTGCTCATAAAGCAAGTAAGCCACGTATAGTCCGAGGAAGACTCCTATAAGTCCGAGCACTTCCTTAAGCAGGCCATTTACCCAGCCTCTGAAGGCTCCCGCTGCGAACACAACGAGAAAGATTATATCTAAGCCATTGAACATTGAACATTGAACATTGAACATTGAACATTGAACATTGAACATTGATCATTGAACATTCAAAGTCCTACAGCTTAGCCTTTACCTCGATTTCCTGGAAGGCTTCGAGAGTGTCACCCTCGCGCAGGTCGTTGTAGTTGACGATAGAGATACCGCACTCGAAGTTGGTGCTAACCTCCTTCACGTCGTCTTTGAAGCGCTTTAGGGCGAGGATGTCGCCAGTGTGAACCACGATACCGTCGCGGATGACGCGCACCTTGTTCGAGCGGGCCACCTTGCCGTCGATGACGTAAGCACCGGCAACTGTGCCGACCTTCGAGATGTGATATACCTGACGCACCTCGATTGTGGCGGTGACTTCTTCGCGCACTTCGGGAGCCAACATACCCTCCATGGCCTCTTTGACTTCCTCGATGGCATCGTAGATGATGCTGTAGAGGCGGATCTCGACGCCGTGGGTGTCGGCAGCCTTGCGGGCTGCGGCAGAGGGACGCACCTGGAAACCGATGATGATGGCTTCGGAGGCGGCGGCCAGAGCCACGTCGCTCTCGGAAATCTGACCAACAGCCTTGTGAATAACGCGCACTGCAATCTTGTCCGTGGAGAGTTTGATGAGTGAGTCGGAGAGGGCTTCGATAGAACCATCCACATCGCCCTTGACGATGACGTTGAGCTCCTGGAATCCGCCCTGTTCGATGCGGCGTCCGATCTCGTCGAGAGTGAGGATCTTCTGTGTGCGGAGACCCTGCTCACGAGCCAGCTGCTCGCGCTTAGTGGCTATCTCACGTGCCTCCTGATCGGTGTCCATCACGTGGAAGGTGTCACCGGCGGTGGGAGCGCCGTTCAGACCGAGAACGGTAGCAGCCTCCGAGGGACCTATCTGCTTCACACGCTGGCCGCGTTCGTTGAACATAGCCTTTATGCGGCCGTAGTTCGTTCCAGCAAGCAGGATGTCACCCACGTGCAGCGTTCCGTTAGAGCAGAGCAGTGTGGCAACGTAGCCGCGGCCCTTGTCCAAAGAGGATTCGATGATGCTGCCTGTACCCTTGCGGTTCGGGTTAGCCTTCAGCTCCAACATCTCGGCTTCGAGCAGAACCTTTTCCATCAACTCAGGCACACCAAGACCTTTCTTGGCGCTGATGTCCTGGCTCTGGTATTTGCCTCCCCAGTCTTCCACGAGGAAGTTCATCTGTGCAAGATGTTCCTTGATCTTCTCGGGGTTGGCTGCAGGTTTGTCTATCTTGTTTATGGCGAAGACGATGGGAACGCCGGCAGCCATAGCGTGGTTGATGGCCTCCTTGGTCTGCGGCATAATGTCGTCGTCGGCTGCGATAATGATGATGGCGATATCAGTCACCTGAGCACCGCGGGCACGCATAGCGGTAAAGGCCTCGTGACCAGGGGTGTCAAGGAAGGTGATGTGACGGCCGTCTTCGAGTTTCACGTTGTACGCACCGATGTGCTGCGTGATGCCGCCGGCCTCACCTGCGATGACGTTGGTCTTGCGGATATAGTCCAGAAGCGAGGTCTTACCGTGATCGACATGACCCATTACGGTGACGATTGGTGCGCGCGGAACGAGGTCGGCCTCATCGTCGGCCTCCTCATGTACAGCTTCGGAGACGTCGGCGCTGACATATTCTGTCTGGAATCCGAACTCCTCTGCGACGAGGTTGATGGTCTCGGCATCCATGCGCTGGTTTATGCTCACCATGATACCGATGCTCATACAGGTGGCAATAACCTGAGTGACAGGCACATTCATCATGTTGGCCAGCTCGTTGGCCGTCACGAATTCCGTCAGCTTCAGAATCTTTGCCTCCTTCTCTATTGCTTCCATCTCGGCCTCCATCTCGGAGCGGATGCTGTCGCGCTTCTCGCGGCGATACTTGGCACCCTTGCCAAGCATCTTGTTCTTTCCGGCGGTGAGGCGGGCGAGGGTCTCGCGTACCTGCTTTGCCACCTCCTCCTCGCTCTGCTCTACGAGATCTACCACGGGCTGCTTGGGCTGGTTCTTCTTACGGCGGTTCTTGCCTTCGCCCTGCGACTGCTGTCCGCCCTGGCCTTTGCCTTGCTGCTGGCCCTTGCCTTTTCCCTGACTCTGCTGTTGGCCTTTGCCTTTACCTTGGCTTGAGCCCTGGCCGCCTTGTGAGCTTTGCTTTATTGCTTCTGCTGCGACATCCACTCTCTCGCCGCGCTTCTTCTGGCCTCCCTGACCAGACTTCTTGCGCTTGCGGCTGTGAGCAGGACGTGTGCTACTGTTTATAGAATCCAAGTCAATATGTCCCTTGATGTTGAAGGACACGGGAGGCTCTGAGGTCGGGGTGAGACGGAAGATGCCATCGACTTCTTCGCCGATGGGAGCCTTCTGCTTCTTGGGCCTACGCTCCGTCGATTCCGAAGATACAGGAGCCTCGGGCTTCTCAGCTTTGGCTGGTGCCTCGGTGGCAACGGGTGTCTCTGTAGCAGGAGCCGACTCTGAGGACTTGGGAGCCTCAGGAGTCTCTTTGGATAAAGGCTTCTCGGCTGTTTCTTCAGCCTTGGGAGCCTTGGGAGCCGCCGGCTTCTTCGGAGCCTCAGCGGGCTTCTTGGCAGGCTGCTCGGAGCTCTCTGCGGCAGACTTCTTGGGCACGACGGGATTACCCTTCTTGTCCAGTTCGATATGGCCCACGACCTTCGGCTTCTGCACCTCGGCAACAGGCACAGCCTCGCTGTCGTCGGTGAGGACGATAGTGTCCTTCTTCTCCTTCGTCTTGCGAGAAGAAGTCAGTTTCTGAGCCTGTTGGCGCATACCGGCATCGCCGTTGAACTCGGCCTGAACCAGTTCGTATTGTTCGTCTGTTATACGTGCATTGGGGTCGGCCTCCACATCTTTGAATCCCTTCTTCTGCAGGAATTCTACAAGGGTCTGCAAGCCGACGTTACATTCCTTGCACGCTTTATTTAATCTTACACTCATAGGCTCTCCTCCTTATGCTTCTTTGTTCTCTGTGTCTGTCTTCTCTGTGTCCTCTACGCCTTCGGTCTCGTCGAACTCTTCCTGCAGGATGCGCAGTACATCGTCCACGGTCTCCTCCTCGAGGTCGGCCTTCTGAATGAGCATGTCACGCGGGGCTTCCAGCACGGAGCGGGCTGTGGTCCAGCCGTTCTTCTTGAGCTCCTCAATAACCCACTCGTCGATTACGTCCTTGAACTCATCCAGAGCGATGTCGTGTTCTCCATCCTCATCATCAGTGCCCTCAGGCAGCTCGCGATAGACATCGATGACGGTGTCTGTCAGCATGGAAGCGAGGCGGATGTTGAGACCGCCGCGTCCGATGGCGAGTGACACCTGATCGGGATCGAGATATACGTCGCAGTGCTTGGTCTCGGGGTCGAGGTTGATGCTGTTCACGTTTGCGGGGCTGAGCGCACGAGCTATGAGCAGCTGCGGGTTGGCAGTCCACTGGATCACGTCGAGATTCTCGCCGCGCAGTTCACGCACAATGCCGTGAATACGGCTGCCCTTGACACCTACGCAA
This sequence comes from Bacteroidaceae bacterium, assembly GCA_017447625.1. Classification (GTDB taxonomy): domain Bacteria; phylum Bacteroidota; class Bacteroidia; order Bacteroidales; family Bacteroidaceae; genus Physcousia. The sequence continues at coordinate 14,421 of JAFSNB010000011.1, read as the reverse complement.
GCGCCTACCGGGTCGATGCGGTCGTCGAAGCTCTCCACGGCGATCTTGGCTCTCTCGCCCGGCACGCGGGCAATCTTGCGGATAGTGATTATACCCTCGGCGATTTCGGGCACCTCGGCTTCGAGCAGACGCTGCAGGAAGACGGGACTGGTGCGTGAGAGGATAATCTTCGGGTTGCCGTTAGTGTTATCTACACGTGCCACGACGGCGCGTGCCGGTTCTCCCTTGCGGAAGAAGTCGGAAGGGATCTGGTCGCTCTTCGGGAGCAGGAGTTCGTTGCCTTCCTCGTCGAGAAGCAGCACCTCCTTGTGCCACACCTGATAGACCTCGGCCGAAATGATTTCGCCTACACGCTCAGCGTACTTGTTATAGAGAGCGTCGTGCTCCAACTCAAGCAGCTTTGATGCAAGGGTCTGACGCAGAGTCAGGATAGCGCGGCGACCGAACTGGCTGAAATCCACGGGTTCGGACACATCTTCGCCCACCTCGTAGTCATCTGCAATCTTACGGGCTTCAGACAGGCTGATCTGGAGGTTCTCATCGGTAACCTCGCCGTCCTCAACGACGGTGCGGTTGCGATAGATCTCGAAGTCGCCCTTGTCCGGGTTTACAATCACGTCATAATTCTCATCTGTTCCCAGCATCTTTGCAATGACGCTGCGGAAACTCTCTTCCAACACGCTCACAAGTGTGGCGCGGTCAATGTTCTTTGTCTCTTTGAACTCTGCAAATGTGTCAATGAGACTTGAGCCTTTTTTTGCCATCTATATTTTTGTTTTTATTTATTTGAAATCAAATATGTAGCGTCCGCTGCGAACCTCGCTCATAGGCAGGTCCGTGGGGACATCCTGCAGTTGGGGACGTTTGCGACCCTCTACCTGCACCTTGGTTGGAATAAGCAGTTGGATATGTTGTTCGTCGGCCTCAGCGAGAGTGCCTTTCAGACGACGCCCGTCGGCGGTGTCCACCTCTACCTGCTTGCCGATATGGTTCTGCCACTGGCGAAGCACCTTAAACGGCTGTCCGAGTCCGGCACTTCCAACTTCCAGTTCATAGTCTTCCTCATCGCGGCTCAAATGATCCTCGATAAATCGCGAGAGCTGCACGCAGTCCTCGATCCACACACCGTCGGCGTTGTCAATCTCCACGACGATGCTGTCATCATTGCTCACAGTGAGGTCTGTAAGGAAGTAATCCTTGTCTGCGAGCCACTCGTCAACAATAGCTTTTACAATAGCTTTTTCAATCATATTGTTCTATTATATTTTATGAAAAGTGAGGAACCTCGTGGCCCCTCACACATCCTTTGCGGCGCAAAGGTAATGGCTTTTCGCCTAACTGACAAGTATTTTGGCAATTATTTTAAGAATCCGCCCTCTTTTAGCAGCCTTTCCACCCCTTTGCGGATGCTCAGAAGACCAAAATCCTCAAAATTAAGGCGTGACGGATGTATCCAGAACAGGTCTGCGGCATCGTCTGCGGCATGTGCCCGAAAAGCGTCGCCAGAGACTCGGCAGCGATAGAACATATCAATCGTGTGAACCTGGAATCCCGAATACTCGTAGAGATTGGGAATGGAGAAGAGGAATTCCACCGTGGAGACTTCCAGACCCGTCTCTTCGCGCACCTCGCGGCGCACTCCGTCCTCGCTGGTCTCAAAACAGTCGGAGAAGCCTCCGGGGAGATCCAGCGTGCCTTTGGCGGGCTCTTTCGCCCTACGGACCACACACCATTCGCCCCTCTCATTCTCTATCAGAGCCACTGTGGCAGCAGAGGGGTTGAAATAATAAGTGAAGCCGCAGTCCTCGCAATGTTTGGACTTACTGTTATGTTCAACAAAACGCGGTGAGCCGCATTTGGGACAAAAACGGAAGAGGTGTAAGGGATGGAGGGAAGACCCACCCCCCTGCCCCTCCCTTGTATGGAGGGGAGTAGAATGAGTTAGGCTGGATGTGTTCTCTTGAGTCACAACTGAATTCTATATTTTACATTCTACATTTTAATAGAGCGGTTCAATAATGTTCAGCAGTTTGATGGTGGCTTTGATGGCGGCTTCTGTCTGGTCGGCATCGAGGGCGTGAGTGCGATAGGTCTGGTCGCGGAACGTCCATTCGATAGTGGTCTGGACGAGAGCGTCCGTACGTCCTCCGGGCGGAATCGTCACGGTGTAGTTTGAGAGCCAGGGGAAGGTGCGGCCGAGGCTGTCGCGGTAAATGTGTCTGACGGCACGCACGAAGGCATCGTACTGGCCGTCGCCCTGCGCACTTTCCTCATAGATTTCGTTGTCTATCTGCAGGCGCACCTGAGCCATTGGCCGCAGGCCGTAGGCGGTAGAAACCATATATGAGAGCAGGCGGACGCGGTCGTCTGTCTCAGAGTGTTTCAGCACGTCACGGATAATGAACGGCAGGTCCTCTTGTGTCACCAGCTCCTTCTTGTCACCCAGTTCGATGATTCGTGCCGTCACTTTGTGCATGTCCTCATCACTCAGTTCCAGCCCGAGCTGTTCCAGATTCATTCGTATGTTGGCCTTGCCGCTGGATTTGCCGAGAGCATACTCACGTCGGCGTCCGAAACGCTCGGGCAACAGCGCGTTCTGGTACAAGCCCTGTTTCTTGTCGCCGTCCGCGTGGACACCAGCCACCTGAGTGAATACAGCCGATCCGGTGATAGGCTTATTGGGCGGAATTGCAATGCCGCTGTAGCTCTCAACCATGTGAGCCACGCGGTTCAACTGCTCCTCGTTTATGTTGGTTTTGGCGTTGAAGTGGTCTTTCAGGATGGCTTGAACGGAAGCCAGCGGCGCGTTTCCGGCCCTCTCGCCCAACCCGTTTATGCAGGTGTGCAGTCCGCGGGCGCCACTGAGTACAGCTGCCAAGACGTTGGACACAGCCAGATCGTAGTCGTTGTGGGCGTGGAAGTCGAAATGCACGTCCGGATAGCGGCGAACCATCTTCTTCACATACGAAATCACTTCCAACGGATTCAGGATTCCGAGCGTGTCGGGCAACATAATGCGGCGGATAGGCGAACCCTTGGTTGTCAAGTCAACGATGGCGTCCATCAACTGGAAGACATAATCGTCTGACTCCTTCACGCCTCCGCTCCAGTCCTCAAGATAGAGATTCACGGTGATGCCGCGCTCTGCGGCCATCAGTACGTTGCGGCGGATGTCGGCAATGTGCTCCTCGGGCGACTTGCCCAACTGTCCCTCGCAGTGGCGGCGGGAGCCTTTGGCCAAGAGGTTGAGTGTGCGGGCACCCGCCTGTTCCATCCAGTCCAGGCTCTTGCCGTCATCAACGAATCCCAGCACCTCTACCCTATCCAACCAGTCCTTGGAGGCAGCCCAGCGGGTGATGCGCTGCACGGCTTCCAGTTCGCCGTCGCTGACACGTGCCGAGGCGACCTCCACGCGATCCACATTCAGATCTTCGAGCAGAGCCCGGCAGATCATCAGTTTCTCGTGTGGCATAAAACTGACGCCTGTGGTCTGTTCCCCGTCGCGCAGGGTCGTGTCCATAATCTCCACGGCAGTTGGCATCGTGGTCTCTCTTCCGTATAGATTGTCTGCTTTCATCTTTCCTTTTCGTAAGTTCCTATCTTGTCCTTGCTCTCCAAGAGGAAATCGATATCGTCGAGAGCGTTCATCAGGCAATATTTCTTATATCCGTTTATCGGGAACCGCTCAGAGTGGCCCGTGGCAATATTGATCACTGTCTGCGAAGGCAAATCCACCCGCACGCGGGTCTGTGGGTCGGCTGCGATGCTCGTAAACAGCTCCTGCTGGAAGTCGGGGCTGACAATCACTGGCAACACAAAACAGTTCAGGAGGTTGTTGCGGTGTATGTCGGCAAACGAACTGCTGATAACCACGCGCACCCCATAGCCCGCTATGGCCCAGGCCGCATGTTCGCGAGAGGAGCCGCTACCCCAGTTCTGTCCTGCCACGATAATCTCGTGAACACCCGCGTGAGGCTTCTCGGAGTATTCAGGCCTATTCATCACGAAATCAGCAACCGCCTCACCCTCAGCGGTAAAACGCAGGTCGTGCATAAAGGCGTCACCGAAGAACTGCGGGTCACGTGTAGTGCTGGCCAGATAGCGGGCCGGGATAATCAGATCTGTGTTGCAGTTGTCTATCGCGATAGGTATGCAAGTAGATTCTATAGTGTCAAATTTCTCTTTCACTTTTTCCCTTTTTTTCTTTAAACTTTAAACTTTAAACCCTAAACCCTAAACTTTAAATTCCCTCGGGTCTGTTATAACTCCGGTAATTGCGGCGGCGGCCACGGTGAGCGGACTGGCAAGAATGGTTCGGGAGCCCTGTCCCTGACGCCCTACGAAATTGCGGTTCGAGGTGCTGATGGCGAGTTTTCCGGCTGGCACTTTGTCCGGATTCATCGCCAGACAGGCGGAACACGACGGCAGGCGGAGCTCAAAACCGGCTTCTTCCAACACTTTGTCTATGCCCTCAGCTATAATCTGCTGACGTACAGCCCACGAGCCCGGCACAAGCCAAGCCATCACACCATCGGCCTTACGCTTTCCACGGACCACGGAGGCGAAGGCGCGGAAGTCCTCTATGCGCCCGTTGGTGCAGGCCCCAAGGAATACGTAATCGACCGGGGTGCCGAGCAACTGCTGTCCGGGCTTAAACTGCATATATGCCAACTGACTCTCCAACTGAGGGCGCTCGGCATCCGACACCTCATCCAGCGTCGGTATCCGCCCGTCTATGGCTATGCCCGCTCCCGGGTTCGTTCCGTAGGTGATACGGGGGGTGATGTCTTCGGCGCGGAAAGAGACTTCCTTGTCGAACACGGCATCCGGGTCTGAGTAGAGTTTGCGCCACTCCTCAACAGCCTTGTCCCAAGCCTCGCCCTTCGGGGCATATTCGCGCCCTTTGAGATACTTAAACGTGGTCTCGTCCGGTGCAATGAGTCCGGCACGCGACCCCATCTCGATGCTGAGGTTGGACAGAGTCAAACGCCCCTCCATACTCATCGAGCGTATGGCAGAGCCGGCGTATTCAACGGCATAGCCAGTGGCTCCGCCGGTGGTCATCTGAGCCATTATATACAGAGCCACATCCTTGGCCGTTGTGCCTTTAGGCAGAGACCCTTCGATATTTATCCGCATCGTCTTCGGCTTCTGCTGCAGGATACATTGTGAAGCGAGCACCTGAGCCACCTCGCTTGTGCCGATACCCATAGCAATGGCTCCCACGGCTCCGTGAGTACTGGTGTGACTGTCGCCGCAGACGATTGTCTGCCCGGGAAGCGAGAGCCCCTTCTCCGGCCCTACGACATGGATAATGCCGTTGTCCTTGGTTCCCATGGCGAAATGGCGGATGCCGAACTGGGCGCAGTTGGCCGCCAGCGTCTCCACCTGCTTGCGCCCGATCGGGTCACAGATACACTCCTGCTGATCCGACGGGGTGTTGTGGTCCGGCATAGCCACAATCCGTTCCGGACGGAAGACACCGATGCCTTTGTCACGCAGGGTGTCGAAGGCCTGCGGGGTGGTCACTTCGTGGCAATACAAACGGTCTATGTAGAGCTGTGTGGGGCCGTCGTCCACATTCTGAACGACATGTGCATCCCAGATTTTATCGAAGAGAGTTTTCATTGTTATCTTACTAAATCGGTGCAAAAATACGACAATTTGCCAATAACAGCAAAGAAAGACATTACTTTTCTCTGCTTTTATGGTTTCATTTTATCCTTTTTGTATATCTTTGCCCCCAAATTACACAAAAAACCTATGAAAAGAATCTTTCTTTGCACCCTGTTGCTGATGTCTTTATTGCCGTTGGCAGCCAAACCAAAGTTCGGACAGCAGCCCCGCTTAGTCGTGGGCATAGTCGTTGACCAGATGCGGTGGGATTACCTCAGCCGCTATTACGACAGCTTCGAGAAGGGCGGGTTCCGCCGCCTCATCGACGAGGGCTATTCGTGCGACAACTGCCTGATCAACTATCTCCCGACAATAACTGCCATTGGACACACGTCTGCCTATACCGGCACTACTCCCGCCCTGCACGGCATCTGCGGAAACAACTTCTATGTCGATGGGCGCAAGGTCTATTGCACGGCAGACAGCACCGTGCAGGGAGTCGGCACGAAATCGAACAAGGGTAAGATGTCACCGCGCAACATGCTGGCCACCACCATTGGCGACCAACTGCGTATGCACACAGATTTCCGCTCTAAGGTTATCGGCGTGAGCTACAAGGACCGCGCAGCCATCCTGCCCGCAGGCCACTCGGCAAACGCCGCCTTCTGGCTCGACCCGAAGATACAGCAGTTTGTCACAAGCACTTATTATATGCAGGCGTTGCCAGAGTGGGCCGCCAGCCTGAACAGCCGTCTGGCTGAAAACGAAGCCGTCAGAGCTGCCGGTGACAGCATCGGCTACAAGCCCCTGTGCGGAACGATAACCACCGACATGGCAATAGCAGCCCTCGAAGGGGAACGTCTCGGCAAGGGCAAAACCCCGGACATGCTCTGCGTGAGCTATTCGCAGACAGATGTCATTGGTCACGAATGGGGAACTCGCGGACAGCGCACCGACGATGCCTATCTGCAGCTGGACCGCGACCTGGCCCGTCTGCTCGCGGCTCTCGACCGCAACGTGGGCAAAGGTAAATACCTGCTTTTCCTCACGGCAGACCACGCCGCATGCCACAACCGCGCGTACCTCTCCTCTCACCATCTGCCCACCGGACGGTGGATGTCTTCGGACATAAAGAAACAGGCCGAGGCATACGTGGCAGAACGCTTAAGAGCCACAGCACCCGTAATATCCGACGAGCTTGACTACCGTTTCTTCCTGGATCGCGCATCGATAGCCCGTCAGGGACTGGACTACGAGGAGGTGAAAGCAACCCTGATGGAATTTCTGCGCAGCCAGCCCCACGTCTCGTGTGTGATTGACTTTGAGCGTGCGGCACAGCAGTCGATTCCGCCCATACTTCGCGACCGCGCCCTGATGGGATACCACTATCGCCGCTCGGGAGACATCCTTGTGGTCCTCGACCCAGGCTATTACACCCATGGCACGTGGTCCTCGCCCGGCTGGACCACCCACGGCTCGTGGAATCCCTACGACTCGCACATCCCCCTGCTCTTCTTTGGATGGAACGTGCCGCACGGCGCCACCTCACGCGAGGTGCACATCACCGACATCGCCCCCACCATCTGCCAGATGCTTCACATTCAGCAGCCCTCCGCCTGCATCGGCGAACCAATAATTTTTTAACAAAACAACGGATTACACGGATTTAACGGATGCGGCCCAATGAATCCCGAATAATCGTTTAAACGAATAAACGAAAAGGCCGCAAATCACAAATCGTAAATCGTAAAATCGTAAATTATTATTATGGCTTTAAATTATATCTGGATAGCGTTCTTCGTGATTGCAGCCTGCGTGGCAGCAGTCAAACTCATTTTCTTCGGCGACGTAGAGGTGTTCCCGAACATTATGAATGCCACGATGGACTCAGCCAAGACCGGCTTTGAGATTTCCATCGGCCTTACTGGTGTGCTATCCCTGTGGATGGGAATAATGAAAATCGGTGAACAGGGGGGGATGGTTCAAGCGCTGGCACGCTGGCTCGCCCCACTCTTCCACAAGTTGTTCCCGGAAATTCCCAAGGGACATCCCGTGGTCGGCAACATCTTCATGAATCTGTCCGCCAACATGCTCGGACTGGACAACGCAGCCACACCGCTCGGCCTGAAGGCTATGGAGGGCTTGCAGGAGCTGAATCCGCGCAAGGACACAGCCTCCAACTCAATGATTATGTTCCTCGTGATGAACACCGCCGGACTGACTATTGTCCCCGTGAGCATACTGGCCTACCGCGCCACTATGGGAGCCGCACAGCCCACCGATGTCTTCGTTCCGATTCTGCTGGCCACCCTCATCTCTATGGTTGTTGGCGTGGCCGTAACGGGAGCGATCCAGCGCATCAGCCTGTGGAACGTACCAGTGATGCTGACCCTCGGACTCTTCTCACTGATTGTGGCTGGCATGGCGTGGGCTTCGGCCGCTTTGAGCCGCGAGGATATGGGCATCTTCTCCGCCAATCTGGCCAATGTAATCCTGCTCGGAATAATCATTGTCTTCATCATAGCTGGAGTGCGCAAGAAGATAAATGTCTATGATGCCTTCATCGAGGGAGCTAAGGGTGGATTCCAAACTGCTATCGGAATAATACCCTACCTCATCGCCATCCTGGTGGCCATCGGCGTGTTCCGCGCTTCCGGAGCTATGGACTGGCTCCTCAGCGGCATCGGCTGGGTGGTTGAAGCCTGCGGCGGCAACGCCGACATCACGGGTGCCCTGCCCACGGCTCTGATGAAACCGCTCAGCGGCAGCGGAGCTCGCGGCATGATGTTGGAGTGCATGCAGACCTACGGCCCCGACTCTTTCGCCGGACGCCTCTCCTGCATCTTCCAGGGTAGCACCGACACCACATTCTACATCCTTGCCGTCTATTTCGGCTCTGTCGGAATCCGTAACACACGATATGCCCTGCCCTGCGGCCTGATTGCCGACCTCGCATCTATCATCGCAGCAATAATCGTCTGCACAATATTCTTCGGATAATTCACGCGAACATTAATAATATAAATGTGCAACCCTCCGCCTCTCAAATAATAAAATAACTCAATAGTAAATAGTTAAATCGTAAATTTCTTTAACTCCCCCAAACCCTATATTTAATTTGTCTTAATTTTTCATTCAAACTCTTGCTTGAATCGCGCTAAGTACTTATATTTGCAGCCTAATTAAACAACAAAACGTCATGATTTCATCCATTTCTAACTGGTTTTCACAACTGGACGGCACGATGCAGATATTTTGGGCATGTGCCATAGCAGCAAGTGTGGTTTTCGTCATTCAGAACGTACTGATGTTAATGGGACTCGGCGATATGGACTCTGATGTCGATGCCGACGTAAGCACCGATTTCGACGTACACGCAGACGTGGATGCCGACACAGACATATCCTCAGGCCACACTGGTCACGAGGGCACGCTGGGTTCTGCCGGCATCTTCTCCCTGTTCACGCTGCGCAACTTCATCAATTTCTTCCTTGGCTTCGGATGGGGCGGCATCAGTCTCGCTCCGGTGATCAAGAGCAGCGGACTCCTGGTTCTGGCTTCCATCTGCTGCGGTCTGCTCTTCGTAGCCATCTTCGTGGTGATGCTGAGAGGAATCCTCCGCTTGGAGAGCAACGGCGCGTTCAACATAAAAGACTGCATCGGTAAGACCGCCTCGGTTTATCTGCGTATTCCGGCTCAGCGCCAGGCCGCCGGCAAAATCCAGATCAGCATCAACGGCTCCGTACAGGAACTGAACGCCTTCACCGACGGCGATTTCCTGCCCACCGGCACCCGCGTCCGCGTCGTTGAGGTAATCGACAGCGGCAGCCTCCTCGTTGAGAAGATATAGACTCTCATTCTACACTTTACATTCTACATTTTACATCAAACCATGTTATTTCTTTCTATCATCGCAGTCGCTGTAATAGTCGCCGCCTGGTGGCAGCACTTCAAGCGACGCAAACACTATAAGAAACCCCATTAAACTCTAAACTTTAAACTGACTCTAAACTCTAAACTTTAAACTCTAAACTAATAATATGGAACTCTATTTCATCATCGTGTTGGCCATCGTGGCCTTCTTCCTCGTAGTGGCGCTCATCAACCGCTGGCGCCGTTGTCCTTCTGACAAGATTCTCGTCATCTACGGCTCCTCCGGAGTGAGAGGTTCTGCCAAGTGCGTTCACGGCGGCGGTGCCTTCGTGTGGCCTATCGTGCAGGACTATGCATACATGAGCCTCACACCTCTGAGCATCGACGCAAACCTGACCAACGCCCTGTCACGCCAGAACATCCGCGTGGATGTGCCCTGCCGCTTCACCGTGGGTATCTCCACTGAACCCGAATACATGCAGGCCGCTGCCGAGCGTCTGCTCGGACAGACCCCGCAGCAGATTCAGGAACTGGCCCGCGATATCCTCTTCGGACAGCTGCGTCTGGTCATCGCCACCATGTCCATCGAGGAACTGAACTCCGACCGCGACAAGTTCCTTGAGGCCATCAGCACCAACGTCGAGGTCGAGCTGAAGAAGATTGGTCTGCGCCTCATCAACGTGAACGTTACTGACATCAAGGATGAGAGCGGCTATATCGAGGCTCTCGGTCGCGAGGCTGCTGCCAAGGCCATCAACGAGGCCAAGGTACGTGTGGCTGAGCAGGACAAGATTGGTGAAATCGGTAAGGCAGAGGCCGTCCGGGAGACCCGCGTCCGTACAGCCGAGGCCAACGCCCAGGCCGTGAAGGGTGAGAACGAAGCCAAGGTGGAGATTGCTAACTCCGAGGCTTATCGCCGTGAGAAGGAGGCCGAAGCCGCACGCAAGGCCAACGCCGCAGAGAAGGTACAGCAGGCTAAGGCTCTCGAAGAGGCATACGCCGCCGAGCAGCAGGCTGAAATAGCCCGTGCCGAGCGCGAGCGTGCCACAGAGACCGCCAACGTCATCGTGCAGCAGGAGATTGAGAAACAGCGCCTCATCATCGCTGCCGAGGCTGAGGCTGAGCAGAAGCGTGCCATTGCTAAGGGTGAGGCCGACGCCGTATTCGCCAAGATGGAAGCTGAGGCTAAGGGTCTCTTCGAGATCCTGACTCGTCAGGCTCAGGGTTACGACAAGATGGTACAGGCCGCTGGAGGCGATGCCACCGCTGCCTACTCGCTCCTCCTCCTCGAGAAGCTGCCAGAGCTCGTGAAGACTCAGGTCGAAGCCATCAAGGGCATCAACATCGACAAGGTTACCGTTTGGGACAGCGGAGCAGCCGGAGCCGACGGCAAAGGCAGCACAGCCGGTTTCCTCTCCGGACTGATGAAGAGCATCCCGCCCCTCAACGAACTCTTTGAGCAGGCCGGACTCTCCCTCCCCGAGTACCTGGCAAAGCACCAAGCTGAAACTACTGAAGAAGGTGACAAGTGATAGCCATTGATCATTGATCATTGAACATTAGGCTGCGCAGCCATAAAATCGTAAATAAATCGTAAATTGGACTCGCTACGCGCTTGACACTTCAAGAAATCGTCAAATCGTAAATTAACGAAGTGTTCAATGGTTAAATAATGCTAAACAAAATGGCGCAAAGGCGGGCATACGGCAATAAATGCTTACCTTTGCGCCACTTTTTAGAGGACAAGACCACAAACGGTCTTCAAACGCCCTTCTAAAAACCGGACTTGTAGCTCAGTTGGTTAGAGCAACAGACTCATAATCTGGAGGTCCTAGGTTCAAGCCCTAGCTGGTCCACATTAGAAATCAGCAACTTACGAATAATCGGAGGTTGCTGATTTCTCTTATTGCGAACAATTTGCGAACAAAATGATATTTCATGGAACATTGCGCATACCTCCTGAAGGCTCTGGTATCTGCATTTTGTTCGCAAAATCCTCGATTTTTGTTCGCAAAACGTAAAAAACTCCTTATTTGTATCTTATTTCTCTAATATTTTCGTACCTTTGTCGCTGGATTTCGCATTCGTGCGATACCCAAAGACATTGTGGACAAGAAAAATGGCGTTCGCTATCTCATTCAATGACCTCGAAATGTAGGAAGTTTCAAGGAATAATAGTCAGAGAATAGATAAGGTGAGCGTTCACGCGATAGCGTGGGCGGAACTTATCTGACTATTTTGGCACTTCCTACAGCCACGAGGGAAAGATAAGGACAGTTCACGCTTTCTGTATGCCCTGCGGTTAAGAAGATTTAACGCCCGGCGATGCAGGATTTCCTGCTTCACGGCGTTTATTATATAGACAGAAACATTAACAACAAATATCGAAATGACAACAATGAAAATTTGGAGACTCGCCCTTGTGATGCTTGCTGCCTTCTCCCTCGCCTCTTGCAGCAGCGATGATGATGACAAAGACATTACCAAGGAAATTATCATGAATGTTTCCGCTGAACCGGGCGTTATGTACGACCTTTTCGACAGCATGGGAGAACATCCCATCGAGTGTATGCAAGTGATGACGGAAGACGAGCCAGGACAATGGCAGTACCTATACTTCAGTGAAGTCAAGGGCTTCACTTATGAAAGAGGTCATGAATACGTGCTGCGCGTGAAGCGGACTATTCTGGCCAACCCTCCCCAGGATGCCAGCGACCGTACATACGAACTGGTGCGCATCCTTGCCGACAAGAAAGTGGAAGAGGTGGCAGAGCCTGTGGAGAAAGAAGTAAAGAGCGAGGCCGACATAGAGTATGAGCAGCAGTGTCCGGTAGAGAAGTATGCCATAGCCAAAGGTGGTGAATACATGGTGGATGCCGATGGCAAGGTGACATACGCCGACGGCACACCGACGCCCGAATTTGACAAGGATGCGCGAATCTACTTGGAGAATATTCTTGACAAGAGCCATCCGCTATGGCAGGCAGGTGCCCGTTATCAGGCAACATACGCCTACGTTCTTTCACCACTTACCGATGAGATACGCCTTGTGCCGGGCAATCATTCTGCCTTTCTCTTCAAGAACATACTTACCGAGAGCGAGATGGAACACATCAAGCAATCGATGAAACAGGGCGAAACGCTGCACTACCACCTCATCCTCGCCAATGTCTATAAGCGGGGAATACAAAAAGTGGTGTTCACAATTAAGAAGAAATGAGAACAACGAGAGCAATTTATGTAAACATCTTCGTGATGTGCGCTGCCATGCTCTCCCTCGCCTCTTGCAGCAGCGATGACAATGTGGAGAGGAGGCTGACGACCAATCAAAAGGAGAGGTATGCACAGAACATTTCGGGCGAATATTCTGGTGAGTATATCATTGTCTATAAGGACAAGGATTGCACGGATATGACGGACGAGAAGGGGCGACACATAATCACAAAAGCCCATGAAGCAACATTCAGCGACGTGCAACTTGATGTGTCCGACTACAAGATGCAGCATATATTCTTTCAGGACTTCCCCGTTTCGCTGATTTCAAAGGTCGTAGATGCGGACGAAGAACTGAGCCAGGCACTTGCCGAAGCCTCCCCGCAGGCCATCACAGCCCGTTATGGCTTCGACTATGATACGGACTATTCGCACATCAAATGGGCTTTCATCCCCAACGTCATGCTGCTGAACTTGAACTACGGCGGAGCCGACCACTACATTCGCTTGGAGTTTAACAACAACAGCCAGTATTACACATTTACGAAGGACGAACTGCAACAGCCAAAAGCGTTCCGTTCACTTGCCGAAAACGGCATCACCCTGCAACTGGAAGCTATCTACGACGGCTCCACTCTCATACAGCGCTTCGGCTATGAGAAGGGGAACTATATGCATATTATCTTTAAGACAAAATAATATAAAAATACAAATTTATATGGTCGTATCAAAGAAATCTCTTGGAGTAATCGTCCTGTTGATTGTACCTTGTTTTGCTATTGCACAAAACAGCGTGGACAGCACAACGGTCAAGCAAGACAGCATAGCCATTAGAACTGACTCTTTATGTCAACGGAAGGCTATGTGTAAATGTGACACAGTTAGAAAAGACAGTTGCCAACAGCAGCATGGACTATCTTTTGTCCGCAAAGAGCAAAGGCAAACATGGAATATTAGTCCTAATGCTGTAAAAATGCAAAAGTTCGACCCATACAGAAAGAAATTTACCGATATGCGGATAATGGAAACCATAGGCTCGCACATTAGCCGGTAAGTAAATTCAAATTACTATATTATGACTTATTCTAAAAAGGAAAGTATTTTCAAGATGACAAGAGTCTTTCTTGCTTCCTTCATCTTGATGGGCATTTTCCTGTTGCCCTACTTCGCCTATATTTTCGGGCGGGACATCCCATTCAGTCGTACAACACTGGATATAGGAAACCTTCTGTGGCCGTTAGCAATTTTTGCCGTCTTACTTTACGAAGACAAGAAAGAGAAGTTGGGAATATGGCGTAATCCGAGCCTTGGAATGAACCTGAAGACGGCTATTCTATCCTTGGCATTGGGAGTCCTCTGGCAGCTCATTATTCTTCTGCTGACCTCCTTGTTTGACGCGCCTGATACACACCCTCGGGAGTCCTATACTCTGGCGACCCTTATCCTGCATATATTCTCCTTCTCCATTATCGGCCCCATTGCAGAGGAACTGTTTTTACGGAAATGGTACATATCCGTAATGGAAAGAGCCTCTTTCGGCAAGATAACGATTGTTGTTTCCAATGCACTCATCTTTTACGCGGCGCATGTGGGTACTGGTGTTTGGAGATTAGACACACTGATTATGGCGGTCATTCTTTGCCTGACGTATATGAGAACCAGAGATATTCGCTATTGTGTGATTACGCATGTCACATGTAATCTCCTGGGAATCTTCTC
>JAFSNB010000010.1 GCA_017447625.1 Bacteroidaceae bacterium | reverse complement strand
GTTCTTGATGTTGTTATGCACCAGTAATGGATGCTTGCCACGTTCTATGAGACGCTGATAGTAATTATGTATGTTGCCGTCAAACTTAATTGCAGCTAGTGCTGCCTGAGAGAGTAGCGACTTGATCATCCTGTTAGCAAATGGACTGACCTGAGGCCTGCCGTTGACGCTGGTGCCCGATTGTCGTCCAAAGGGCGCTATGCCATAGTAGCAGCCAATCTTTCTTGAATTCAGGTCAAACTTCCGGAAGTTATCCGTGTAAACCATAAGGCACGTCGCGTTCTGTACACCGATGCCAGGCATTGAGGTGATAATGTCGAAGATTTCCCTGAGCTCATCATTAGATGCGATAATCTCTTTAATCTTCTGGTCGCATTTGGAGATGGCCTTGTTCACCTCCGTGATAAGATGTTTGCTGGTAAAAGACATGAAAGCTCTGGCCTCTGACTTCTCCTGTGTGAGCCGCTTCTCGTCTCTCCTAACCTGCAGTGCAACCTTCTGCCTAACGAGACTGTGACGATAAAGGAATATCTCTCGCAGACAAGTCAGCGAGGCACTCTGAGGCTTGTAAGGTATCATCTTGTCGTAGTTGCGCATAGCATACTCTGCGATGGCTCGTGAGTCAGCCTTGTCATTCTTCACACGCTGGATACCTGCCGAATGCTTGATCTTGTAGGCACACTCCAGCCACATGTCGTAGCCCGAGGCATAGAGATAGTTACTCAGCCCGATACTGTAACCACCAGTGTTCTCCCCACAGAAGAGCCAGGCATCTGCTGTAAAACCCTCTGAATGGGCCTTCACCCACTTTACCAGACGACGGTAGCCCGAGGTCTTGTTGTCAAACACTTCGTGCACAATAGGGGCACATTCCTTCAGTCCCTCTGCCTGAATGAGGGTCGCATCAAACTTTTCTTTGGAGAAATCGATGCCGATAAAGTTTTTTTTCATACCTTTGCAGCAGTTTTCAAAATGAAGGAATTGGCCAATAGTTGTCTGGTCTTGGACTCTAAATAGGCTATCATGCCGCTGGCATTCTATCTGGACTTTGCAACTAAGCAGGAAGGACTAAGACGGTTCATAGACTCTAAAGGACTGTAGTCCCTAGGATAGCTTCCCTTTCCTGCCGGCCTCTTCCTCCTTCTGACAACAAAGGTAAGGATTTGGCCGTGATAAAGCAAATTCTTCACTGATATATTCTATCTGAGTGCAAAATTAGAGTCCCGTGATCCTCCCAGCGTCTTCATCATCTCAGCCACCACGCCGTTCCTGTATGTTGCGTGAGGCTTTCAGAAGGACGATTCGGCTCTGAGAGGGCTTCAAGCCCTTTCCATGACTTGCCAGTCCTTATTCATACCGTCAACGATGAACCATATTCCCCTCCGGCCTCATTCCTTTGAAATAAGTCTTTTTGCCATTAACATATGTTTTGATGGACGGCCAGTTGCGGGGAATCCATTCTATGCCTTTGGTATGAAAAATGCCAAAATGAAATCCAAACTCATCCAGACTCAGGTGTAGTGAATAAAAATCTGCAAACGGGTTTATTACTCCTTTTATGTGGTCATAAGTGACCAGAACTATGTTTCTGAGAGGATTATTAAAGGCTGGTTCGTAAGTATAGTCGTAATAATAGGAGTTTTGTTTGTCGGTGTATTCTAAAGCAAGACTGTCAAATTTCTCCAATAACAGCTCTGCTAACAGATCTTGTTCAGCTGGTATTGTGTATATGGAGCATTCCGTTACACCCTCTGATGTGTGATTAGGATAGTTTGTTATGCTTAGGAAATCACAGGCATAATTAAACCAAACAGTACCAGACAAGGTCGCATTTGAGACCGAGTCAGAAAAATCTTTATCGTGTCGCCACATAGCCTTTCTGGATTTGATTAGATGCTGACGAAACAGACAATCTATGTCATTCGTTAGTTTCTCTATGGTATATTGTTCGCATGAGGAATCGTTCTTTGACATTGTTGTCAAATAGCCCAGATAGCCTCTGTAACTTCCAGACATTTGGGTAGTCACAGGTTCATAGTTAAAATATATGGATTCATCAGAATCAATATATGTGCGATACCCAACCTGTATTTTCTTTGTTTGCATGGAATCGCAACTAAAATTCATAGAATAGGAGATTGTATCTATTCCGTCTCGATGGTATTCATAATGGTAGCTCTCCTGGGCTTCACCCTGCAATTCGTCAAGTGTGCTACGGATGGTAGCCAGTTGGCTGTCCAGCTCATTCTTTCTTTCTCTAAGCAGACTGTCCAGAATGGGGGATTCAACTCCAATGTACATATCCGGACTGTAATAGATATTAACGTGATGCATAAGTCGCGTAGGTACATTGGGAGCTCCCGTTTTTTTTACGAGAGGTGCGGCTCCCAACTCTTTGAGCTGATTGAAAAGAGCGTTCATTTTAGGACGCACCTGTGCTCCGGCTGTCATGCAAAAGAAGATTAGCATCAAGAATAGAAATCTCTGTTTCATAATAGTAAAGATGATTAGAATTGGACTTTTGCTTGCAACTTTTGTTGTATAGAGGCTGTAAGACGTTGACCCCGCGCCCGCATTTGGCTAGCCGTCATCATATTCTCTGCTGGCGGTGTTTTTGATGATTCAACGAGATATGCCATTTGATCTGGAGCAATCTGAACAGCTCTTATTTGCCAAACAACAGGCTCGGCCGCTACAAGTAAGTGAGCCTCCTGGAAAGAAGGGACGGGCTGCAAGTACTCCTTTGCTTCTGTGGGTTCTGCATCATGACGATTGGTTCTTGAACGTCTTTCGTTACCTGTTTTCTTTATGGTGGGCACTCTGATTTGTTGTTCTTGCATAGACTCATGTCCCGTTTTTATTATCTCAGTTTCATTTGTCTCTTTCATATTCTGTTCTGCTACGATAGACTGTTGCGGATATGGAATAAGAGATTCCTTTTTGTTATCGGGCCAGAAAAGAATGGCTATGATAATTGCTGCAGCAACAGCGGATGTCGTGCTCCACATCCATCTTACACCTATCCACCGCTTTTGCACTCTATGTGCTCGCTCCACTCCATTTCTTGCAGAGTCAAACCTTCGCATCACTCTTTCCGAGAATTCAAACGGCAACTGCGGCATATCGGAGTATTTACGCTGCAAGGCCTCACGTAGGTCGGTATCTTTCAACTTGTTCATATTTCCTTCAGCTTTTTATATAGTTTCTTACGAATCCTGTAGAGTCTGCTTGACAGAACATTGGGGCTACTTCCAGTAATGAAAGCAATCTCTGTTAGCGGATGATTTTCATAGTAATATAACACAAGTAGCATCTGATCTTCGTCCGGTAGTTCGCTAATAAGTTCCTGCAGTCGTTCAATGCCTTGTTCATTGCCTGTGGAGAATGCAGCGTCAAGTTCTTCGTCACTAAAGTCTCTCATACTCACGGGATTTTCATCCAATGGCACAACAACAGGACGTCGGCGTTTCTGAAAATCGAGAATCAGACGATAAGCAATTCGGCAGAGCCAAGTTGATAGCGAAGATTGGTGGCTATCGTAAGAGCTGATATTTTCAAAAGCTTTGAGGAAAGTGTCTTGCGTAAGTTCCTGAGCGTCCATACTATTAGGGACTTGTTTTACAATCATAGCAAAAACTTGGCTGGCGTAACGGTTTACCATATATTCCAGCCCTTCACGCTCACCCTTACGGACGGATTCCACTATTTGCTTATCTGTATGCACTTGTTTTGCTTGGTGTCGAATCTCAAATTTTCACTTATTATACGACAAAATCAGCAATATATCACGTCCAATTACGTTAAATCTTCTTAATTGTGCTTTATTCAGACACAACAAGGCCGCCTGTAATCATTCTTTTCACTCAAAGCCTAGGCCATCAACTTTAGCACGTTGAAGACATCGAACTATATTATTTTGCGTCAAGTAACCATTTGCGCTGCTGCAGCGCTCTTTATGTCTCGCATTTATGGCTTGATCGATGTCTCGCATTCGTGTTAAAAGATGAAGACATATAATCACCATGTAATTGCCCATGTAATTATTCATTAATGTCAGATTAACGGCGAATTAACGGCAATTAATGTGGAAATAAAGGCCTACTCCACAACGGCGGCCCAGCCACCATTCTTGGACATGTGAACGGAGAGGGTGGTGGCGTTGGTGACGGTCTGCTCTGATTTGTTGTAGTGCATGGCCTGGTAGTCTGCGTTCAAGCCGTCGCGAAAGGCGGTGAGACGGTGCTGGCCGGCTGAAAGGAAATCGAGTCGGAGCTGGAAATCACGCGGAGTGCCGTTCGTTATGCCCCCGATGAACCACTTGTTGCTCTTGCGCTTCGCCACAACTACGTACTCTCCGGCCTTGGCTTCGAGGGCGCGTGTCTCGTCCCAAGTGGTGGGAACGCTGGCTATGAAACGGGTGCAGTCGTCGTTCTGATAATAGCGTGTGGGGTTGTCGGCAAGCATCTGTACACCGCTCTCCAGCACGACATAAAGAGCCATCTGGAAAACGCGTGTTCCCACGGAAGCGGAATTCGGACGGCTGGAGTGGTACTGCTCAGGCTGCATATTGTTCATCGCGCCCGGGGTGAAGTCGGCCGGACCCACTGCGTTACGGATAAAGGGGAGATAGACGGTGTTCTCCGGTCGGCAACCGCCCATCTGCTCTAGTCCGAGCACACCCTCGTAGGACATCAGGTTCGGATATTCCTGTTCCAGACCGGCAGGGGTGAACGAGCCGTGCCAATCTACCATAATATGATATTTGGCGGCCTCGGCGGTGACGCGCTTGTAGAAGTTCACCATCCACTGGTCCGCGTGATCCATGAAGTCTATCTTCACAGCGGGGATGCCCCACTCGGCATAGGTCTTGAAGAGAGTGTCGAAATGCTGATAGGCTGTGAGCCAGGGCAGCCAAAGCACTATCTTCACGCCTTTAGAGTTGCAGTAGCGGATGAGGTCGTGAAGGCGCAGGTTGTCGTTGCCCGTGAAGGGATCGCGTGTGGATTTAGCCCACCCCTCGTCAAGCAGTATGTATTCGATGCCGTAATTGGCAGCGAAATCGGCGAAATAGCAGTAAGTCTCGTAGTTGCAACCCGCCTTGAAATCCACATCCGGACCGAAGGGCGTGCCGCCATTCCACCATTCCCAAGAGAACTTGCCCGGACGGATCCACCGGGTGTCTTTCAGGACGTTGCGGCGTGCCAGCTGCAGGGGGACAGTCTGCTCTATTATTCCTTTCGAGTCCGTAACCACGACAAAACGCCAGGGGAAGGCACGGCGGCCCTGGGTCCGGGCTATGAAATCGCCCTCTTTGGTGATGGTCTCGCCGCGGTCGCCGCGCGGCTCCCACTCTACGGGTGATTTGGGGAAGGCGGTGGTTATGCCGTCTGGACTGGCTTTCAGGAACATCTTGGGATAGTCATCCACGTCGCTCTCGCCGATGAGCAGCTGGGTGTCGTCGGCAGCGGAGAAGAGGGCTGGCACGGTTGCCATAGAGCCCTCTTTTTGCCAGTCGGCGAGGCTCTTATGCTGATAAGACTCTTCGTGCGAAGTGACGAAAGAGCGGCAAATCTGCAGGTGGCCATTGAAGCCCTCGGCTGGGTGTATAGTGAACTGCTCATTCTTCACCTCCACAACTCCCTTTATGTCAGTGACGAAGCGGTGTGCTACAGCGTTGTTCATGACTCGGAGCAGGAGTCGGAAACTGCCATAGTCTATTGTTGCCTCGGTGTAGTCGTCTTCAATGATTCCGAACTTGAGCGGAACTACAGGCGTTATGGTCTGTTTCACCGTGCGCTGCCTGATGCTCCGTGGAGCTTTCGCCCCGTCCAGCACCTGCTTGCCTATGGTTATGGAAATGCCGTCTTCGGCATATACGGGCTTGCCCTGACGACTCACGCTCCATGCGAGCCGGCCTTTACCGGTGTTGAGTTCAACCACCAGACGGCCGTCCGGCGATACAATCTTGGTGTCTTCTGCTGCCCGCGCCACTCCGAAGCAGCACAGACAAATGATAAAAAATAATTTTTTAAAATGCATAATTCAGAATTCATAATTCATAATTAGGTGCGCGATGATTTAGGTTTTCACATGTAATTACCATGAATTTTTCCATATAATTATTCATTAATGATAATTTAACGGGATAATTAATGGCAATTAATGTTGAAGAATAATCCGTTTAATCCGCGTAATCCGTTGTTTGAGAAATAATTCGTTTAATTAGCATCATTCGTTGCGTTTAAGGTTTGCAGCGAGCCCAATGGTCAATGTTCAATCATTATCGTTTTACGACTTTGTTGATTGCTTTCTGAACGAGAGGAGCCATGACGGCATAGCCGGCGGCGTTTGGGTGACAGCCCTCCTCGGAGATGCCGTCGCGCATGGCACCGCGTTCGTTAGCCATAGCAGTCCAGTAATCGACATACTGGAAACCGTTCTTCTTGGCATAGTCTCTGATGCGGGCGTTTAGGCTCTTGATCTTTGCGATAACGTCTGTCACGTCAGGGCGCCAACTATATTTCTCGCAAGGTGTTATGGAAGTGAGGATAACCTTTATGCCGTTGGCCTTTGCTAACTGGGCCATAGTCATGATGTTCTGGAAGGTGCGGTCCTCGACATATTCGTGGTTGTTTTGTGCTATGTCGTTCGTGCCCCCGTTAATCACTACGGCGAGCGGATGGAGATTCACCACATCCTCATAGAAGCGGAGCACCATCTGATAGGTGGTCTGGCCGCTTATGCCGCGTCCGATGTAGCCGTTCTCGCGGAACCAGTCTGAGTGGCGGTTGGCCCAGTTGTCGGTGATGCTGTTTCCCATGAACACCACTTTCCGTTGGTTTTGCGGCAGAGCTTTCACTTCCTGATTGGACTTCTCATAGCGTTTGAAGTTTGCCCAGTCGTCGTTTGCAGCCTGTGAGGAGCAAAGAATTGTCATCATAGCGATGAAGAATGAAGAAAGACGTTTCATAAAATATCAGTTGTTAGTTTTTGGATTAGGTCTGCTGTAGAAAAGAATTAAGGGCTGCATCATCTTACTGTGATACAACCCCTTTCCTCGTCTTTCTGGTTGCGGAGGTCCGACTCGAACGAACGACCTCCAGGTTATGAGCCTGGCGAGCTACCAACTGCTCCACTCCGCGATTTTCGTTTTTGCGGGTGCAAAGGTAAGGACTTTTAGCGAATCTGCAAAATTAATCGGCAGAAAAATGCTCGATTTGGGGCAAAGAGGCAAGAAATGGCACATGTGTGCAAAATTATCTGGCCGTTTTCTTGGTCAATTCGCAGAAAAGGCCTACTTTTGCGGTTGAAAAGCAAAAAAGCCTGCATTATGGCCACGCTCAAGACACGACAGTTGCTGGTGGACGTAGCGCGCAAGCTGTTCGCCATACAAGGATTCGAAGGCATAACGATGAACGACATCGCTGAGGCTTCGGGCAAGGGACGTCGCACCCTGTACACCTATTTCAAGAGTAAAGAGGACATCTATTCGGCAGTCATCGACGGCGAGCTGCGGCGCGTCTCGGAGACTTATCTGGCTGTGGCCCGCCGTGTTATGCCGCCGGAGGACAAGCTGGTAGAGCTGATATTCGCTCATCTGAGCCTGATCAAAGAGGCCGTGGGGCGCAACGGCAACCTGCGCGCGGAGTTCTTCCGCAACATCTGGCAGGTAGAGCGTGTGCGCAAGAAATACGACCGCATCGAGTGCGACATCTTCCAGAAGTGTGTGGCTGATGGCGTGGCCGAAGGTGTGTTTGAGGTAGATGACCTGAAACTCACCACCGATATAATACATGCATGCGTAAAAGGCCTGGAGGTTCCGTATATCTACGGCCGTCTGGGCAAGGGACTGGACATCCGCACAAGCCGCCCGATAGTGCGAAAGCTGTTGCACAAAGCGCTTACAAAGCCATTGAACATTGAACATTGAACATTGGGTGCCCCAAAATCGTTAAATCGTTAAATCGTTAAATCGTTAAATCGTAAAATCGTAAAATAAAATCATGTTATTACAAGGAAAGACAGCGCTCATCACAGGAGCAGCAAGGGGCATCGGCAAGGCCATAGCCCTGAAATTCGCATCTGAAGGTGCAAACATAGCGTTTACAGATTTGGTTATTGATGAGAGCGGAGAAGCCACACGTCAGGAGATTGAGGCTCTGGGCGTTACGTGCAAGGCATACGCCAGCAACGCAGCCGACTTCCAGCAGACTGAGGAGGTTGTGCAGCAGGTGAAGGCCGACTTCGGCACAATTGACATTCTGGTGAACAACGCCGGCATAACGAAGGACGGCCTCATGCTTCGCATGACTGAAGCTCAGTGGGATGCCGTCATCGGTGTGAACCTGAAGAGCGCATTTAACTTCATCCATGCCGTGGTTCCTATAATGATGAGGCAGCGTGGCGGAAGTATCATCAACATGGCAAGCGTGGTCGGTGTTCACGGCAACGCAGGCCAGTCCAACTATTCCGCTTCAAAGGCCGGAATGATAGCTCTGGCCAAGAGCATCGCCCAAGAGATGGGTCCGAAGGGCATCCGCGCCAACGCTATCGCTCCGGGATTCATCGAGACTGCTATGACAGCCGCTCTGCCCGAGGATGTGCGCAAGGACTGGATGACAAAGATACCCCTGCGCCGCGGCGGCAAGCCCGAGGACGTGGCCGACGTGGCTCTGTTCCTGGCTTCCGACCTGAGCTCGTATGTCACCGGACAGGTGATTCAGATTGATGGCGGAATGAATACATGACAAGATGTAAAATGGACATTGTAAAATGTAAAATTTGACGGTGAGGTGGAAGTCCTTTACGAAGATAACCATATTATTATCGTGAACAAACGGGCTGGCGAGATTGTCCAGGGCGACAAGACCGGGGACGTTCCGCTGGTGGAGACGGTGAAGGAATACATCAAGGAGCGGTACGCGAAACCCGGTGCCGTGTTCCTTGGTGTCACCCATCGCGTCGATAGGCCCGTGAGCGGAGTGGTGGTGTTTGCCCGCACAAGCAAGGCTCTGGCGCGGCTGAACGATATGTTCCGCACGCAGCAGGTGCAGAAGACCTACTGGGCTGTGGTGCGCGAACTGCCGCCGCAGCCGGAGGCAACGCTGACCCACTGGCTCGTGCGCAACGAACGGATGAACAAGTCCTTCGCTTACGACACCGAGCGCAGCGGCGCCAAACGCGCGAGCCTCACCTACCGCGTCATCGGGAAGAGCGAGCGCTACCATCTCTTGGAGGTGCATCTGCACACAGGGCGCCACCACCAGATACGCTGTCAGTTGGCCCACATAGGCAGTCCGATTGTGGGCGACCTGAAATACGGAGCTCCGCGAAGCAACCCCGACGGAAGTATTTGTCTCCACGCACGCACTATCGAGTTCGAACATCCCGTCAGTCACATACAAATCAGGGTGGAAGCACCCCTCCCAGACCTGCCTTTATGGCATAAATTCGTACTTTTTTAGGTCTGTAAGTAAAATTTTTACCGTTTCTCTTTTCTCTTTACACCAAAACATATACTTTTGTCGCGGAAAACCTCTAAAACCGTAAATGAAGCGTCTGCTTAAATGGCTTATCGGCATTATCGTGGCACCGTTCGCGATTCTCGCCCTCATAGCCTTCCTCATATACTTACCTCCCGTGCAGGACTTTGCTGTGCGGAAGGCTTCCGAGTATGCGTCTGAGGAGACGGGCTTCAACATCAGCATAGGCAGACTGCGCATCACCCCCATCATAGACTTGCAGCTGAACGACCTGTTGGTCACCGACGCCGTGGGCGACACGCTTCTGGCGGCGGGTCTGGCCAACGTGGATCTGGATCTGACAAGCATCATGAAGGGTGAGCTGGGTGTAGATGAGGTGAAGTTTGAAGACGTGGCCTTCAACTCAAAGGATCTGGTGGCAACGATGGTGCTGCGCGGCAAGGCAGGCAATTTCCAGCTTAGGGCAGACAAGATCGCGCTGGACCCGCAGACCGTGCATATCAACAAGGCTTTGTTAGACGGGGCTCAGCTCGACATCGCCATGTGCGACACCGTGGTTGAGGAGGACACCACCTCAACCCCAATCTTCTG
Source organism: Bacteroidaceae bacterium (assembly GCA_017447625.1). Lineage (GTDB taxonomy): Bacteria > Bacteroidota > Bacteroidia > Bacteroidales > Bacteroidaceae > Physcousia. The sequence continues at coordinate 21,318 of JAFSNB010000010.1, read as the reverse complement.
GAAGATCAAACTGGACGAGGCGCGGGTGACTAACGGCGACATACGCTTTGCTATGCCCGGCGACTCGATGGTGGTGTGCGCCGCTGTCGGACTGTTGGGACTGGACACCGCGAACATAGACCTCGGAGGACAGGTGTATGACATACGCCACGCGGAAGCCGAGGCAGAGACCATAAGTTATCTCGCCACCGGACTGGACACCATAGGCATAGACAGCGTCCGACTGGAGACCGAGGGCATCGTGTTCAAGGGCGACCCGATGAGCATCAGGATCGAGAAGGTAAAGCTGACCACCCCGACCTCGTATGTCAAGGCCGAAGTGGATGCCGACATGAAGGCGCTGGAAGCAGACAGCGACGGCAAGATGCAAGTCACCTTCAACGCGGACATCTCCAAGACAGACATATTGCGCGCCGGAAGCAAGATGTTGCCGAAGGAGTTCGCACGGGCCTACCCCGACGAACCGATCCAGATCCGCCTCGCGGCAGAGGGTAATGTGGATAAACTACAACTCACCGAGGCCGAGGCCGCTCTGCCCGGGAGTATCTATATGGATGCCACGGGCGAGGTGCGCTATCTGATGCAGCCCGCAGACAGCAGCGTGCTGCAACGGGACATGCAGACCGACCTGCGATTCAACCTGCAGACACGCAATCTGGCGTGGGTGCGACTGTTGGCAGGCAGGGCTCTGGACGGCATCCTGCTGCCTCAGATGCATCTGGCCGGAGCGCTCCGTTCCGAAGGACCGAAATACGACATCGATGCCACTCTGCGCGAGAGCAGCAGCCTCAGCGCCGTAAAAGCAAAGGTTGACACGCGCGGCGCAATGGCCTACGACGCGAAGATGAACATCAAGGGCCTGAATGTGGCACACTTTATGCCAGACCTCAAAGTGGGCGTGGTGAGCGCGCAGGCGGCGGCCAAAGGCTCGGGCACAGACCCCTTCTCGCCCTCGATGCGCGCGGACATCGAAGCCAGCATCAGCCAGTTGGACTATGACACGCTCTCCATATCCGGCGTGGACCTGAAGGCTCAGTTGCATGGAGGCAAGGCGCACGCCGAGCTGATGTCCGACAACCCCTACCTGCAGGCCACCAGCGTCGTCGATGCTGTAATCTCACGCAAGAAGACCGACCTCTCGCTGATGCTCGACCTCGGACTGGCCGACTTCGCCGCGATGGGCTTCACCGAAGATATGCTCTCAACAGGAATGTGCCTGCAACTGGAAGGAACAACGGACATGAAGGACTTCCACCACCTGAACGGAACAATTTCCGACCTCATGGTGGAGACGGCAGACACCATCTACCGTCCGGCTGACATAGACCTGAACGTGATTCTCGAACCGGACAGCGTGGCGGCATTCATCACCAGCGGCGACTTCCTGCTGAACATGAACAGCCCGAACCGCTACGACAAGATTCTGGAGCAGTTCGACCACTTCTACACCGAGTTCCAGAGACAATACAAGGACCGCCGCATCGACCAGGACGAGCTGTGCAAGCGCATTCCGATGCTCGACTTCCACGTGCGGGCCGGACGCAACAACCCCGTGCAGTATCTGCTGAACTCCATGGGCTACGGCTTCGAGGATATGGTCTTCGACGTGGCCTTTGACCCATTCACGGGGGCCAACGGCGGCGGACATGTGTGGAGAGTGAACACCGGAGCCGTGCTCTTGGACACCATCACCACGACCATATATCAGGATTCCACGGGCGTGCAATTCGAAACCTTCATCAGGAACAACCGCCGCAACCCGCAGATCACCTTCGACGCGAAGTTCAACGCCTACCTAATGCCCTACGGAGCCGGAGCACATATCCTTTACCACGACCGCAAAGGCGTAACAGGACTGGATCTCGGCATTGTGGCAATGATAGAAGAGGACGGCTTCATGCTGCACTTCGAGCCATATACCCCGATTATCGCATACCGCACATTCGAGCTGAACCCGAACAACTATATCCTGCTGGGGCGCAACCTGCATGTGGATGCGGACGTAGATATGGTGGCAGACGACGGCACCGGCCTGAAACTCTACTCCACGGACAACGACGAGGCGCTGCAAGACCTCACAATTCAGATCAAAGACCTCAATCTCGGCGAACTGACAAGCACTATCCCGTATATGCCGTCCATCGAGGGTAAGCTTGACGGCGATGCCCACTGGATGCAGACGGAGAACACCATGAGCCTCTCCACAGACATGAACGTAAACGACCTCAGATACGAGGGTACGTCGCTCGGGCAGGTCGGTCTGGAGGCCGTTTATCTGCCTAACTACGACGGTACGCAATATGTGGATGGCAGTCTGCTGCACATGGGAATGGCGGTGGCAAGCTTCAACGGTATCTACCGCCCGAACAAGACAGAGAACCAGCTGGATGTGACCGCCACGCTCGACCGCTTCCCGCTGGCTCTGGCCAACGGCTTTATACCTAACCAGATGGCGCGTCTCGAAGGATGTCTCATCGGCGACATGCATGTGGGCGGAACCACAGACAAGCCCATCGTCGATGGCGCTATTGCCACAGCCGAGGCAAAAATCCTGTCGGACGTCTATAGCCTCAACTTCAGGATTCCCGACGACACCATAGCCGTAAAGAAGAGCCACCTCGACCTCGACCGCGTGCAGCTGCTATCCACGGGCCATTCGCCTTTCGTCATCGACGGTACGGCGGACTTCGCCGACATGGACAACATTGAGCTTGACATCACTATGGTGGCAAAGAACTACGAGCTTATCAACGCGAAGAAGACGGCCAAGAGCCTCGCCTACGGCAAGGTGTTCGTGGACTTCGACGCCCGCATAGACGGCACTCTTGACGACCTCGTTGTGATGGGCGACCTGAAGGTGCTCGGCAACACCGACGTGACGTATATCCTCACCGACTCGCCGCTGACTGTGGACGATCAGTTGTCCGAACTCGTGGTCTTCGAGGATTTCTCCGACTCAATAGAGATTGCTGCCGAGGAGAAGAAAGTTCAGAACATGAATATGCTGCTGAACGTGGAGATAGACAACGCGGCTCAGGTCCACTGTCTGCTCAGTGCCGACAAGAGCAGCTACGTGGATCTCGAGGGCGGCGGCGATCTGGTGCTCACCTACACTCCGGTGCGCGACATGCAGGTCAACGGACGCTACACCATAAACCAGGGTAAGATAAAATACGAGATGATGGTTATCCCGCTCAAGGAGTTCATCGTCACGCCGGGCAGCTACGTGGAGTTCCGCGGAAACATGATGAACCCCGAGCTGAACCTGAGCGCGAAGGAACGTCTGAGAGCCTCATACAACGAGGGGCAGGCTTCGCGCAACGTGAGCTTCGACGTAGGTCTGGCCATCACGCAGACGCTGGAGAACCTCGGTCTGGAATTCACGCTGGATGCCCCAGAGGACTTCACCGTGCAGAACGAACTGGCCGCTATGTCGGCCGACCAGCGCAGCCGCGTGGCTGTGACTATGCTGGCCACCGGAATGTATATCACCGACGTGTCAAGCCTTACGGCAGGCGGAGGCTCGTTCAACACCGCCAACGCCCTCAGCACCTTCCTGCAGGGACAGATCGCAAGTCTCGCGGGTAAGGCTCTGGAGAGTGTGGATGTGGACCTGACCCTCGGCGTAGAGAGCAACAGCACCAGCAGCGGCGCCAACCAGACCGACTACTCGTTCCGTTTTGCAAAGCGCTTCTGGGGCAACCGCATATCGGTCGTTGTGGGCGGTAAGGTGAGCACAGGCAACGAGGCCGTGAACACCGGACAGACGCTCATAGACAACGTCAGCGTAGAATACCGTCTCGACAAGAGCGCCACACGCTACGTCACCGCCTTCTACGACAAGAACTACGAGAATGTCCTCGACGGCGAAGTGACTGAGATGGGTGCCAGCCTCGTGCTGCGCCGCAAGACGAACAAACTGGGCGAGCTGTTCCTGTTCCGTAACCCCGACAGCCGGAAGAAGAAGAAAGAGAAAGAATGAACAGATACCTACATATACGCACAGCCGCTGCCGTCATCGTCGTGATGGCCGCCCTGCTCTTGCCTTCAGCCTGTTCCATTACTAAGAACCTGCCTGAAGACGAGATCCTATACACTGGTATCTCGGAATTTGCCTACGACCATCAGGCCGACAAACATCTCAAGAAAGGCAAGAAAGCCAAGAAGGAGCAGAAGCAGAAGGGTGTTATCACCTCGCTGGCCGAAGCATACACGTCCATTGACGACCTGCTCAACGGCAGTTCCAGCGCCTCTGAGGTGCTGCGCCGCCTGAAGAAAGAGGATAAGACCAAGCTCTCGAAGGCCGTGCTGGATTCGCTCGAGGGGTCGGCCAATAAGGACGAGGAGGCTCTGAAGACGGCCAAGGAAGAGGCCGAGGCCGCCCTCTCCTACCCGCCCAACAGCAGCATCTTCGGCAGCAACAAGTGGCGCTGGCCGCTCCCCATCGGACTGTGGATATACAACCGTTATGTGAAGAGCGAGTCGAAGTTCGGTAAGTTCATGTTCAAGAAACTCGCCGCGACGCCCGTGTTCATAAGCACCGTAAACCCGCAGTTGCGCCTGCAGGTGGCTAAGAATGCCATGCGCAACTACGGTTTCTTCCGTTCAAGCATCAACTACGACATTATCCCGAACCCGAAGGATTCGCTTCAGGCACAGCTCGCCTACTCCATCTACCCCGGCCCGCTCTTCCGCCTCGGCTCCGTGGAGTACCGCAACTTCCCCGAGGTGGCCGACTCCATAATCCAAGCCACGAGCGCCGAACGGCTGATTCACGCCGGAGACCCGTTCAACGTGCCGAACCTGGATGCCGAGCGCAAGCGTCTGAGCGAGAAGTTCCGCAACGAGGGCTTCTATTTCTTCCGCCCCGAATATATCGGCTACCGGGCTGACACGGTGCAGGTCAAGGAGGAGGTGCAGCTGCAGATCCAGCCTAAGCCGGATATGCCGTCGCAGGCGCGCAAACGCTATTACATGGGTAAGACGAACATCACCCTGCTGAAGAACAACGACAAGGTGATCACCGACAGCGCTACCTACCGCGGCGACTTCTCCATGCGCTGGGTCGGAGGCAAGAAACCGCCCCTACGCTTTATCCCCATCCGCCGCAATATCTACTACCGTCGCGGCTCGCTCTACAGGCAGGACCTCCACGAGGTTATCACGAGCAAACTCTCATCAATGGGCATCTTCTCGGGTATTCAGATGAATTATATCCCGCGTGACTCCTTATCGGAAAGCGACACCCTCGACGTGGAGATTCTGGCCATACTGGACAAGCCCTTCGACAGCGAGCTGGAAGCGAAACTCACGAACAAGAGCACGGACTATCTCGGCCCCGGACTCTCCTACGGAATTACCAAGCGCAACGCCTTCCGCGGCGGCGAGTCACTCACCTTCAAGATCTACGGCTCTTACGAGTGGAAGACGGGCGTGGGCAGCCTGAGCCGAAAAGAGCGCAACCTGCTCAACTGCTACGAGCTGGGCGCATCGCTCACCCTCACCTACCCCAGGATGTTCTTCTTCGGCATACAGAACAAGCTCTCGCGCCGCGCAGAGACCTCCACAAACATCAAACTCGATATCGACTGGGTGAACCGCGCCAGCTACTTCAAGATGGTCTCCTACGGTTCGCGACTCACCTACACCTACCAGCGCAACCGACGAATCAAACACGAGATTACGCCGTTCCGTCTGGACTACAATGTGCTGCTCAGCCGCACAGCGCAGTTCGACAGCATAATGAACGCGAACCCGGCCCTCATGGTCTCCATGCGCAACCAGTTCGTGCCGTCAATGAGTTACACCATGAGCTACTCCGCTCCGACGAAGTCTGGCCATATCCGCTCCCTGATCCTCAGCGCCAAGGAAGCCGGTAATGCCGTGTCCGGAATATACGCCATCTTCGGCAAAGACTTCTACTCCAGCGGCAAGAGCCTCTTCGGCGTGCCGTTCGCACAGTTCCTGCGCCTCTCGGCCGACTACCGCGAGACCTATCCCCTCGGCGGTCGCCACAGCCTCGCCACCAGACTGTTTGCCGGCGTGGTGTGGAGCTACGGTAACTCGACCATGGCCCCCTACGCAGACCTCTTCAGCGTGGGTGGTGCCAACAGCATACGTGCCTTCGGTGCCCGAACCATCGGCCCGGGCGCATACAACCCCGAAAGCAGCAGCTTCAGCTATCTCGACCAGATGGGCGACTTCAAGCTGGAGGCAAATGTCGAATACCGCTTCCCCATCATTTCCTCGCTCTTCGGAGCCGTGTTCCTGGATGCCGGTAACGTCTGGCTCATAAAGAAGGACGACAACCGCCTCCACGGCGAGCTGGGCAAGAACTTCGCCAAACAGATTGCCCTCGGCACGGGCTTCGGCCTACGCTACGACCTGGATTTCCTCGTCGTCCGCTTCGACATCGGTATAGGCATCCACGCTCCCTACGACACCGGCAAGAGCGGCTACTATAACATCCCCCATTTCTGGAAGAACCTTGGCTACCATCTGGCCATCGGATACCCGTTCTGAGGCGGCCGCCAGAATCCCGAATAATCGTTTAATCGTTTAATCGAATAACCGAAAAGGCCGCAAAAAAAATTGTCAAATCGTAAATCGTCAAATCGTAAATTACATAGGCTTTTACTTTTTAATTCTTACTTTTTAATTTAATCATATTATGAAACCAACCCTTTTCCTTCTTGCTGCAGGCATGGGCAGCCGATATGGCGGCCTCAAGCAGCTCGATGCTCTCGGACCTAACGGCGAGACCATCATGGACTATTCAATCTACGACGCAATCCAGGCCGGATTCGGCAAAATCGTGTGGGTCATCCGCCGCGATTTCGAGGATCAGTTCCGCAACCAGATCCTCAAGAAGTACGAAGGCCAGATTCCCTGCGAACTCTGCTTCCAGGCTCTTGACGACCTGCCAGCCGGATTCTCCGTTCCCGAAGGCCGCGTAAAGCCCTGGGGCACCAACCACGCCGTACTCATGGGTAAGGACGTGATCAAAGAGCCCTTCTGCGTAATCAACTGCGACGACTTCTACAACCGCGACGCTTTCATGACCATCGGCAAGTTCCTCGCCGACCTCCCCGAAGGCTCCAAAGGCAAATACGCTATGGTAGGCTTCCGCGTGGGCAACACCCTCTCTGAGAACGGTTCCGTGGCTCGCGGCATCTGCGGCAAGGATGCTCAGGGCAACCTCACCGATGTCGTAGAGCGCACCGAAATAGAGCGTGTCAACGGCGAGATCTGCTACAAGGACGAGAACGGCGAATGGAAGCCCGTTGGCGGCGAGAACGTACCCGTAAGCATGAACATGTGGGGCTTCACTCCCGACTACTTCCAGTACAGCGAAGAATTCTTCAAGGAGTTCCTCTCCGACCCGAAGAACATGAGCAACCTCAAGGCCGAGTTCTTTATCCCCCTCATGGTCGATAAACTCATCAACAACGGCGAGGCCACCGTCAAGGTTCTCGACACCACCTCCAAGTGGTTCGGCGTCACCTACGCTGCCGACCGCCCAGCAACCGTTGCCCGCATCCAGCAGCTCGTAGATGAGGGCGTTTATCCCTCTCCCCTGTTCTAATTGACAGTTGACAATTGACAATTGATTATTGAACATTAAGGCAAAGCCTTTCAGCGTGATGGCTGAAAGGCTTTTTTGTGTCTGAAAATGAAATAATTTGCAGATTCTCTTTTAATTCTTCCCTAAAAGCCCTACCTTTGCCGCGAATTTCGTAAGGAAAGGTATATGAAACAGAGAATTACAGGCGCGGAAGCTCTGATGCGCTCGCTGAGCGCGGAGGGCGTGAAGACTATCTTCGGATATCCGGGCGGCTCCATTATGCCCGTTTATGACGCGCTTTATGACTATACACGTGGAGAGAAGAAAGCATTCGACCACATACTCGTGCGCCACGAACAGGGGGCGACGCACGCCGCCGAGGGCTATGCCCGAGTGTCGGGAGAGGTGGGGGTGTGCATCGTCACCAGCGGCCCCGGAGCAACCAACACCCTGACGGGCGTGGCCGACGCTATGCTGGACTCCACACCTATCGTGGTGATTGCCGGTCAGGTGCCTATATCGGCCCTCGGCACGGACTTCTTCCAGGAGGTGGATCTGGTGGGCGTAGCCCAGCCTATTTCCAAATGGAGCTATCAGATTCGTCACGCCGAAGACATAGCGTGGGCGGTGAGCCGCGCTTTTTACATAGCACGCAGCGGACGTCCTGGACCGGTGGTGCTGGACTTCCTGAAGAACGCCCAGACGGAGATGGTGGATTACGCTCCGGAGAAGGTGGGATTCGTGCGCTCGTATGTTCCCTACCCCAAGCTGGAGATGGACGCAGTGCAGGCTGCCGCCGATCTGATAAACGGGGCGAAGAAGCCGTTGGCTCTCGTGGGTCAGGGCGTGGAACTGGGCAACGCACAGGAGGAGCTTATTGCTTTCCTCGAGAAGGCCGATATACCCGCAGGCCGCACGATGTTGGGTCTGAGCGCGCTGCCCAGCACTCATCCGCTGAATGTGGGAATGCTCGGAATGCACGGGAACTATGCCGTGAACATGAAGGAGCAGGAGTGCGATGTGCTGATTGCCATCGGTATGCGCTTCAGCGACCGCGTCACCGGCAGTCTGAAGACCTACGCGAAGCAGGCTAAGGTGATTCATCTGGATATAGACAAGAGCGAGATAAACAAAAACGTGAAGACGACAGTGGCTGTGGTGGCCGACTGCAAAGAGTCGCTGCCCGCAATTACGGCTCTGCTCAAGAAAGGCGACCACAAGGAGTGGCGCGAGTCATTCAAACCGCTGGATAAGAAGGAGCGCGCGAAGGTTATCGAGCCCGCCATTCACCCGAAAGAAGGACCGCTGCTCATGGGCGAAGTGGTGAACACTGTGGCCGAAGCCACACAGGGCGATGCCGTGCTGGTGACGGACGTGGGTCAGAACCAGCTCTTCGCCACCCGCTACTTCCGCTACCCCAAACACCGCAGTATCTGCACCAGCGGCGGTCTCGGCACTATGGGTTACGGTATGCCGGCAGCCATAGGAGCCACCTTCGGAGCGCCCGACCGCACCGTGGTCTGCTTCATGGGCGACGGCGGTTTCCAGATGTGCATCGAGGAGCTCGGAACCATAATGGAGCATCAGGCTCCGGTGAAGATGATCCTGATGAACAACAACTATCTCGGCAACGTGCGCCAGTGGCAGGATATGTTCTGGCAGCGCCGCAAGTCGTTCACAAGGATGATGAACCCCTGCTACGAGCTGATTGCCCAGGGTTACGGAATCCCCTACGAGGCCGTCACCGACCGCAAGAATCTGGCCGCAGCCGTGGCCAAGATGCTCGCCACAAAGGGTCCCTACATACTGGAGTGTGCTATCCTGGAAGACGACGATGTGCTGCCTATGACTCCTCCGGGCAAGAGCATTGACGAAATGCAGTTGGAATTAGCCCCACCCCCAACCCCTCCCGTGAGGGAGGGGAGACCTGCGGAGTGAATTTTACATTCTGTATAGATTGCGGCCTTTTCGGCTATTCGATTAAACGATTAAACGATTATTCGGGATTTTGGAGGCCGCCTAATTATGACGTATTGATGAGCGAAGTCGAATAATTATGAATTGTGAATTATGAATTCATTATATACAATCCTCGTTTATTCAGAGAACATCGCGGGTGTGCTTAACCAGATAACCGCTGTGTTCACACGCCGTCAGGTGAATATCGAGAGCCTCAACGTGTGTGCCTCATCTACCCCCGGCGTTCACAAATACACCATCACCTGCTACTGCACAGAGGAGATGGTGAAGATTCTCAAGAAACAGATTGAGAAACGTATCGATGTCCTGCAGGCCCGCTACTACACGGACGAGGACATCTTCATGCTGGAATCCTCTCTGCTGAAGATCTCCACACAGACGATGCTGGAGAACCCGGAGGTGTGCCGCATAGTGCGACACCACGGAGCACGCATCGTGGAAGTGAATCCCACCTACAGCGCTGTGGAGAAGACCGGTACAACAGAGGACATTCTGGAACTCTACGAAGACCTGAACCGTCTCGGGGTGGTTCGTCAGTTTGCCCGTTCCGGACGTATCTGCATCACCCGCGACACCCGCGAATATCTGGATGAGTATCTGGCGGAGAGGGAGAAGACAGTTGAGAGTTGAGAGTTGAGAGATTAGAGTTTAGAGATTAGAGATTAGAGATATGGGGGCATCCAGTCAAAAACTAACTGCTCCCTCCCTCACAGGGAGGGCGGGGGGAGAGTCCTCCTCCACCTACTGTTTCACCGTAGAGCCGTTTTATGTGGATTTTACGGGGCATTTGTTCCTCAGTGTTCTGGGAAACCATCTGCTCAATGCAGCCGGAAACCACTCGCACGACCGCGGCTGGGGCATAGACCAGCTCAACGAGGTCCACTACACGTGGGTCTTGTCACGTATGTGCATCGAACTGTACGATATGCCGCAGCAATACGAGCACGTGGAGGTGGAGACGTGGGTGGAAAGCGTCATGAAACTGTTTACAGAGCGTAACTTCGCCATTCGTAACGCTGACGACGGACACATCTACGGCTACGCACGCAGCGTCTGGGCTATGATTGACACGAGCACTCGCAGACCCGCCAATCTGCTCACGCTGCATGACGGCGACATCCTGCGCTACGTTATTCCGGCCGAGGAGAAGCCCTGCCCGATAGAGAGATACAAGGCCGTGAGCCCGCTCTCTCCCACCCCGACGCTTCTGAATATACCTCTGATCCCGAACTATAGCGACATCGACATCAACGGGCACGTAAACAGCGTGAAATACATAGAGCATGTGCTGGACATCTTCCCGCTGCAGAAATTCGAGCACCAGCGCATACGCCGTTTTGAGATAGCATACAAGTCTGAGGCTTTCATCACCGACCCGCTGCACCTGCTGTGCCAGGAGACAGACGGCGAACACCACGTGGAAATCCGCAAGAACGTAGGCAGCGAGGCCCGTCCGGACGGCGAGATGGTGGTTCAGGCACGTGTGCTTTGGCAAGAATCCTAACCCTAACAAAAATACGACCCGATTATGAAAAGAATATTATTTACCATCACCGCTCTGCTACTGACCCTGTGGTCTTTCGGGCAGGGCTGTTACCAGGAGAATTTTCAAAAGGGCAAAGAGCTCTACGAGCAGCAGCAATACGATATGGCCATGAAAGCGTTTATGGCCGCAAAGTCGTGTCCCGACAAACCGTCGTATGAGGATTTGGATTCATGGGTAAAGAAATGCAAGGAGGGGAAGCGATTCTCCGTTATGCCCAGCTCCGTGACTTTCCCGGCCAGCGGCGGCACACAGACTCTGGGCGTCATCTCCGAGAAGGACTGGTCCATAACCATCCGCACAGCCTCGTGGGCCCATCTGCAACGTAACGGGAGCGGCCTGACTCTGACCGTTGACCGCAACACAAGCACAAACGCACGTACCGATTACTTCAAGCTGAAGAGCGGTTCTTTAGAGTTCAGGGTGAACATCAAGCAGGAGGGAGTAGCACCCTCGACCACAACCCCCACAACCACAACAAGCGGTTCGAGCGGCTCACTCAGCGTCTCGCCCTCAGAGCTGTCCTTCCCGGGTAACGGAGGCACAAAGACCGTGACTGTGTCGGGAGCCAGCGACTGGGAGATAAACATCGGAGCACGCTCCTGGGGACATCTCACAAAAAGCGGCAACCAAATCACCGTCAGGATTGACGCTAACGACACCGGGAAAGAGCGTACCGACTGGTTCTCAATCAAATCCGGCTCTGTGACCAAGCGCGTGAACATCACCCAAGCAGCAGCGTCAAGCAGCTCCAGCAGCAGCTCATCGAGTAGCGGCAGCGGCTGGGCCATAAGCGGCACATCCCGCACATATACGGACAACGCCCAAGCCCTGAAATATATCAACGAGCAGATCAAAGAGAAGAAGCAATGTCGTCTCGGAGCACTCACCGAGGGCGGTTCCGGCGTGTTCATATATCAGAATAACGGCGCCTCATGGACTTCCATCAACACCAACCTCAGCAATAAGATAAAGGCACTGGACAACGGGGAAAAGATTAAAAGCGTCACGATGACAAACTCTGGATACTATTGCATAGCGTGGGACAAGAACGGCTGGTACGGGAATGTGCCGTCGAAGATGAGCGAGAAGCTGCGCGAGTTCCACGACAACGGCGAGGAGTTCTTCAGCGTCTCCATCAGCGAGAACGGCAATTTTGCCATCGTTACCAACAAACACTTCTACGCATCCCACGAGACTGACAACAAGAATATGACCAAGGCGCACGACCTCTACGGGCAAATAAAACAGGTCTGCATCACCAACCTCGGTATCTGCTGCGTCTGCGAGAGCGGTATATATTATAATAATGTGCCGACGAAACTGGAGACCAAGCTGAAAGAAGTCAGTTATCGGCCCGCCTTCGTTACTTTCACCGACAGCGGCACGTATATCATCGCAAGCGAGGACGGAACGGACTATTCTACGTGGCTTTGAGGCAAAAACCGACGGGCAAACACCTGCGAAAAGGGCATAAAAGCGGGGCAAAAGCATCTTTTTTGAAAAAAACTTTGCAAAACATTTGGCAGTTTCCGCAAAACGCAGTACTTTTGCACCCGCTTTCGAGAAGTAAACACGGTTGAGGCGTCAACAAACACGTGAAAACTCGAAGGACGCTTAGCTCAGCTGGTTCAGAGCGTCTGCCTTACAAGCAGAGGGTCGGCGGTTCGAATCCGTCAGCGTCCACCGCCACTTATGGCTCCGTAGCTCAACTGAATAGAGCATCTGACTACGGATCAGAAGGTTGTGGGTTTGAATCCCGCCGGAGTCACCACAAATGGCGAAAGCTTTAGGGGCGAATACCAGAGTGGCCAAATGGGGCAGACTGTAAATCTGCTGGTTTTTACCTTCGGTGGTTCGAATCCATCTTCGCCCACGCAGTGATGCGGTAATAGCTCAGTTGGTAGAGCACGACCTTGCCAAGGTCGGGGTCGCGAGTTCGAGTCTCGTTTACCGCTCCACTCAAATCTCTAAACTATAAACAAAACAATATACGGTGCGTTAGTTCAGTCTGGTTAGAATACATGCCTGTCACGCATGGGGTCACGGGTTCGAGCCCCGTACGCACCGCAAAAAATTATCCCCATGTATCGAGAGCGTTCAACTTACAAAGTCGGACGCTCTTATTTTTTTACCCTTTCATAAGGTGTAAGTAACTGATAATCAAGAGAGCCAACTTTGCGCTTCACGGCCAGCAGGGTGAAAAATAATGTTCAACCTGCGAGAATGCAGACTAAGGACAAAAAGGCGAAAAAGGACATGATTGGACATTTTGTTACCGATTTTGTTACCAAAGTAACCTCAGTTTTTGTTACCAACCACCCAAAAACGGGATTTTGGGACTGCCCCCGAAAGTGGTAACAAAAATCACTGAGAAGCGGAAACAAGAGCTGGACAACGGCCTAAATCGTTTAGGGACAAAGGAATATTCAATTCCGCCCCGTTATCCTACGTCTGCCACCCCGCGCAAAGTAAAAGGCAAATGAAAAAAGATTTTGTTACCGTCATCTATGACAGGAAGAAGGAAGTAGCAAAAACCGGACGCGGCAAGGTCGAAATCCGTATCTACCTCGGCAATGGTGTTCGGAAGTATGTAACCGTCAGCAGCTGTGACCCCTTTGAGTGGAAGGAGCTTCAGTACAGTGAGGAGTTAAAGACACAGGTTAGCATCTACAGGCACGTTGTAGAAGCCATGATAAAGAATGGTGAAGAGCTGACCATTGAGAACATAGACCTTCATATTGGCAAGGATACAGCCAAGAAGAAGGAAAATCGTGACATGCAGAAAAGAAAAGCCTCTAAGACTGGCTTCATCGACTTCATGATTGAGCAGATTGCCAAGGAAGATATTGTAGCAGCCACTCAGCAGCGCAAGCGTGTTACGATGGATGCCATGAAGCGCTTCGGCAGGTTGAACAGCTTCGCAGACATCACCCCAAAGAACGTGAAGGCCTTCGATGACTTCTTGCGCACTGAGTGCAACCGCACACAGCCCACCATTCACAACTATCATAAGATACTGAAGATGTACACGCGGTTGGCTGCACAGATGGACTACATCCCTATGGATCCTTACGAAAGCCCCCTCTGCAAGTTTGAGCGTGGCAAGTACAAAGTCCGCCGTCCGCTGACAGAAGATGAGCTGCTTGTATTACGTAAGCAAAAGATGGGCGAAAAAGAAGGGCGTGTTCGTGACCTCTTCGTGTTCTGCGCCTACACTGGCCTTGCCTATGTGGACAGTCAGAACTTCGACTTTGAGACCATGACAGAAATCGTCAACGGCCAGGCTTACATTGATGGCAAGCGTGTGAAGACAGGTTGCAACTTCTTCACCCCCATCCTTCCCCCTGCCATGGAAGTGCTGAAGAGGTACAACTACAAGCTGCCTCACATCAGCAATCAGAAAGCCAATGACTACCTGCATGTCATTGAGGTGCTATGTAAGCTACACAAGCCGTTGACTACCCATGTCGCCAGGCACAGCTTCGCTACGCTTGCTCTCTCATACGACATTCCTATCGAGAATGTAGCTCGTATGATGGGCCACACCAACATCAAGACCACTCAAGTATATGCCAAAATCCTGAAGACCACTGTCGAAAGGCATTCCGTGAATCTCGCCACACTCATCAAGTAAGTGGTAACAAAACAAAGAAGAGCGTTGCAGTTCAACCTGTTACGCTCTTTTTTCTTTTAGTTTATGTTACCGATTTTTGTTACCGAACGACATTAGTAACACAAAATCCAGCCTTTTTGTTACCACTATAGCACCCGATAGCACACCATCTTCAATAACTGCGACATTCCTGTTTCGGCAGAGAACGTCGCAGTTATCTTTTCTGCCATGTACTTCTTGCCGTGGATGTAGAAGATGCTGCGCACGTCCGGGATAGCCCCGTCCTTGACAAGGAACTTGAATGTGAACTTGACGGACTGGTCTATGTGGTAGTTATTCGTGCGTGTCTCAGGTTTCTCTGCTCCAGTCAGCCGCATGGAGTAATGCGCCTGGATAAGCAGATTAAACTGATCCATCATGTACGGGTCAATGATTGGTATCGGCATCTGTGGCCATGTACGCTGCAGGTTGCCGTCCCAGAAGCCCACATAAATCTTATCGAAGAACTCCTCTTTCTTTTCCTTTTCCCCGGCAGAAATCGTGTTCACCGCCTGTGTCTGGTTCTCATCCTTGTCCTCCGCATCTTCCGTATCGTCGCCGAGCGTGCCACATTCCATGAAGATGACATCCCCACGTGTCATGTCCGTATGGTCGATGCACACCGGCACGATGCGCAGCTCTTCCACTTGTGCGTCCTCACTGCGGTTGACGATTTTTTGCCCGAACATATTCACGGGCTGCAGACGCATATAGTGATGTATCACCTTGTTAATCGTCTGCGTCCTGTAGCACTTTAAGACATAGTAGCTGCTCTCAGCCCTGCAGACGTGCAGTGAGTTGTAGTATCTGTGGTTATAAGGCCCTGCGCAGTCCATGTACGAAGCCAAGCCACTTTGCATGGCAGCGATATTTGTCCACGACACCTTCGGCAGCTGTCCTATTGCCCAGTCACAAGAATAGTATTTCCACATCTGATGGCTGCACTCCGCGTATGCCAGGTTTTTCTGCTCGATATAGTTGTCATTCGATGACTGCTCCTCACTGGAAATCTCAACCTGATGTTCCTCCACCACGTTCGAGATGACCACCGTATTCATCTGGTCAAACGTCTGCGAGTTGAGCGAGAACCACACTGTCTTCCCTTTCTCGTCGATGTGGAACTCCCCGTTCAGGAACAGTTCCACCTGTTCCAGGAACTCCGTCACCGTCCAATGCGGCAGCACTGACTGGAAATTGCGTATCTGCCACACCATGGGCAGCACGTTACAGATGATGATATGCCGCCACTGCGTCCGCTCCAATGCCCTGAAATCGTAGGTGAAGCCAAAGTACTTGAAGATTTTTTTGAGTACATTCAGCAGATACGGCATCCCCACTATGGACGCATCATAATCTCGACTACCCTCCGTGTAGTAATAGATACCCGGTGTCGTCTGTGCCGTCAGCTTGTTCTGCATGTTCCCCGTCGTGTTGTTCACCCATGGCAGGCACACATATCCTTCATACTCGCCAATGCCATCTTCTTCCGAGTCCTCCTTTATCTGGTCATAGGAGCGCATGTAGTAGTCTGCAGACCAATGCGCGAAGTCATGCACGTTCCACATCGGGATTTGATTGATATAAATGTCATCGAAGGAAGAATAGTAATTCCGCTCCGAGCGCCCTTCAAGGAATTGCGTTTTTACCTCCAGCTCTGAGATTTCCACGATTGACACACTCCCGTACTTATGGAAGTTCGTATCGTGAATCTCACATTCCA
The DNA here is from genome assembly GCA_017447625.1 of Bacteroidaceae bacterium. GTDB lineage: Bacteria > Bacteroidota > Bacteroidia > Bacteroidales > Bacteroidaceae > Physcousia. Next base: position 4,856 of record JAFSNB010000010.1, on the reverse strand, counting down.
GCAGCAGCTTGTCAAGATTGCTGTCCTTGCGGTAGATATGCCCGAATATGTCAATGTTCCTGGCACATCCTTTCAGTGGAAACGTAATCGACAGCGTATAACTGTCAGCTCCCGTGAAGAAGCGGTTTTCCATGATGAAATCAAACGACGTGCCTTTCTTCAGCACTGCCTCCTTTTTGTCTATGATGATTGTCATGTCCTACGAGATTTTGGTGTTTTGTTACGAATCAGCTTTTCATATTCATCCTGTGCCTGTTTGATGCCTGTTTCCCCTGTCACGCTGTTGACAGTCAGGAACGGCTCATCAAGACGCTCACGGAGCAGTCGGATTGTCTCTGTCAGCCCATTGTCAGAAGGAGCTTCTGGCACGTTCTGCACAATCACCTGTTGCGGTACCGACTGCGAGCGCACAGCAGAATTTGCCAGCACCGCAGGAGCCGTAATCGACGAAGACACATCCGCTGCCGAGAGTGAGCCAATGGTGTTCGTCCGCTGCGCATAGTCCAGTGCTTCAAGAATGGGCCGTGTAGCCGGATTGTGCACCAATCGTTGCGAAGCCACCCATTCCCCGGCATGGACGACACCCACCGGCTCATCAACGCGACCTTCAGGCGTGAAGCCACCAGAGGCATAGCCCTGTGCTTCCGAAGCCTGCTGCTGTTTCTTTATGGCTGCTACCTGCAACATACCCGCTGCCACTGCTGCTGCCGCTGCTATAGGAGCCATGATGAAACCCACCAAAGGGATTGCCGCTGCAGAGCCATACGCATTGATGGCATTCGTAGCCGTCTGTGCCACTGCCTGGATCACCTGCATGGCAAACATCTTCTTGTTCGCCTCGTTCTTGGCCTTGGCAATCTCCTTCTCCTTTTGCTTCTCCAGGCGTTTGATTTTGTAGTTATTCCCTTCGGCAAGTGAAATCTCACGGTCGTATTTGCGATTGATGGCCGCTGTCTGTATCTCCAGTTCTGCCTGAACAATCGTTGTCAGCTGTTGGAACACGCTGCTCATTGACGACGTGAACACATCGAGCGTGCCACTCACCGCCTTGCCGAAGTCCGACTCCAGGAACTCCATCATGTCCTCGTTCCATTGCAGGAGCCATCCCTTGTTATTTTCTGCCCCCTCGATGTTATACTGCTCCATGAGGGCCATTCGTGCCTTCTGATATGCCTCTTCGATGCGGAGCTTCTCTTTGGCATTGTTTCCGGCAGCGATGATTTCACGGTTATATACCTCAGTCAGCAGGGCGAGGTCGGCAGCATACTTCGCCTGACGCTCCGAAGGATTGTCCCCGAAGTATTTGTCCTTCATCTTCGCCAGCTCGTCCTGATGCTTTTTCTCCGCTGCCTCCGTCTCACGCTGATGCCGTTGCTGATTGGCCACCAGCTTATCCTGCAACTGCTTTTGGATTTGCAGCTGCTCCTTGGAACCCTCGGCATACAGCGAAGCCATCTTGCGCAGGTGGTCTATTTCCATCTGCTCCAGCGTCTCTTGATACACCGCAGAAGACACCTCGCCGTCGATGAACCGCTGCTTTTCAATCGCCACCTTCTCATTGTATGCAGCCTGTTCCTCCTCGATGGTCAGCTTATTGTTGTTCTCCGTCTGCTTCTGCACTGCTTCATAGTAAGCAGCCTGAATGGAAAGCCGCTCATCCGAAGAGAGGTCAGTATGCTCCAATCTCTTTTTGTTGAAGTCCACCTCAATCTCCAGCATCCGCTTGGTGTAGGCGATGTAGTCCTTCTCGCCTGTAGCGTAAGCGATGCGGTTAGATGCTTCCTCCCTTGCTTTCCAGTCCTTTTCTGCCTGAAACTTATCGGTAGAGCCGCCACCGGTGTCCGTAGTGGGCGTAGGATTAGGCACATTCCCTGTGCCACCGCCACCGCCGCCACCATCATCCACATTCATGCCTGCTTCTATGGCCGCGTCGATATCCTTCTGATACGGTTGCCATTTGCGATTCACCCGTTGCTCATGCACGCGCGTACTGATATACTGACGGATGTAGGCCGTAGAAAGGTCGCCTAATGACGTGTCCAACTGGTTCTCCACACTGTTATAATATCCTTCCCTTTGCCTTTGCGGTCCGATATGATTTTTGAAAACAGCATCCTGTAGTGACCTGACGTTCATGTTCCCCTTGGAATACTCTTCGTCCACTGCAGCTTTCAGCCAGGCACCAGTCATGGCCGTACCCTTATCCCGTGCCACCTTGTCATAGTCTGCCAGTCGCTGTGCTTCCCAGCCATAGCGTACACCCACGTTCTCCTTCAAGTCCTTCTCTTTGGCTTCCAGTAGTAACTTCGAACGAAGATTGCGTACTACCTCAGCATAGGCATTCGCCAGATCCTGCGCCGTTGATTTCTCAGTCAGCAGATGTGAAAGATACGGGCGAAAGCGTGAATTAAACTCATTGATAAGCGCATTCCGCTTCTTGCTGCCGATGTTCTCGCTGTCAATCGCCTCCTTCAGTCGTTTTACAGCCGATGTCTCTTCCCCGATTTTCCCTTCCACCGCCTTGATTTCCGTAGCCGCTTGTTTAGATTCACGCTTCAGACGATCCTGTTCCTCCCGGGCAGAGCGCATACGGGACTGCCATGCCGCTATTGCCGCCACCGCTGCCACGAGAGCCGTAGCTAATAATCCAAACGGATTCGCTTTTACGGCCGCATTCAGCAAGCGCGTGGCAGCAGCTGCCCGAGTCGCATTGCCAGCCACCTTGTTATATGCGACCGATGTAGCCAATACTAGCACGTTATAGATAGGTAGCAGCACATTTCCAGTGCGGACTATCAAGTTCCATGCCGCATGAGCAGCAGCCAGTGCCTTTGTGCGTATCGTGGCCAGGTTCACCGCCACATTATACACACCGATGGCCACCGCTGCCGAAATGATTTCCACCTTGTATTTTACAACGAAGTCCACGAAGGTAGAGAGCAAGCGCAGTAAGAGCGTGGTAGAAGAAAGCACATGTCTCATGACCGGTTGCAGCTTCTCACCCAGCTCTACCGCCATTTCCGATACACGCTTGCGAGCTTTGTCAAGTCCAGCCTGCACCGTATTGTTCTGCACGTTGTATTCTTCCGTGACCGAGTTTGCTTCCTCAAAAGCCTTAGCCGCTTCCTCCTGCTCCCAGCGTATCATTTCCAGATTACCAGCCAGTGCAGAAATCACCTGAGCTGCACGTGCACCATTCTCGCCCATGTCTTTGAAGACAGGAGCCAGCACGTCGATGTTACCCAAGGAGTGCAATTGCTCCAGTAGCATCAGCAGGCCCTCATTGGTGTTCCGTGTGACCGTCTCTTTGAATTTCTGTGCATTCAGCCCAGTAGCCTTGATGATTTGGTCCTGTTGCTTGAACATGTCCATAATCACCTTCGACACGGCAGTAGAAGACATTTCCACCTTCTGACCTTGCGAGTCCAGCACGGCAGCAAGCCCCATGATTTCAGGTATTGTCATTCGCGCCTGTGCGCCGACACCCGCCATTCGCTGTGCGAAGTTAGCGAGGTACGGAGCCGATGCCGTACAGTTCTGCGAAAGTTCATTGATGACAGAACCCACGGCAAGCAAAGCTTTCTCCGTGCCCAAGCGTTCCTCGTCGCCGAAGATGTTAGTCAGCTTCGAGAGCGTCAGTGTAGCCCCATCTCCAAGCTCATCAAGAGCCACGTTAATCTGATTGGCAGCGCGGACAAATCCCAAGACATCCTCCTGTGAAGTCTTACCCAGCTTACCTGCTTCTTCAGCCAGTTTATTCAAGTCCTCACGGGCAGTTCGTGTGTCAATCTTCTTGAATTCCTCGTTCAGTAGCTCCACCTGTTCCGCAGTCATTCCTGTGAACTTGCGGACATTCGCCATTTCCGCGTCCATGTCCGCATACGCTTTCACGGCAGAGCGCCCCGCCATGACAAGCCCCGTCACGGCAGCAGCCCCTGCAGCCAGTGTTGTCTGCCAGTCATTCATCTTTCGGTTAAAGCGGTCCCAGAACCCCTCACTGTCCCGCAGTTGGTCGTTCACCGCTTTAAGCTCAGCCTTCACCCGTTTGATTTTCTCCGTTTGTGCCTTCCACGCCTCACTGCCTCGCTCGATGTAGTCCAGCTGGCGGTTGAGCGTTTGCAGCGCCTTGTTCAGCTCACGCGGTGTAGCCTTGTCAAGATTGCGCATGACATGCTCCACCTGCTGTGTTGCTGATTCAATTTCACGGATTTGGCGTTTGGTGTCCGTGAGTTCTTTACGCAGGCGCTTCAGGTCGGTTTTGTTGCCCGTGGCAGCAGCCTTGGCGATAGCCGATTCCAACTGCAAGGCATTTTGCCGCAGTTGTGAAAGCGTCTGTTGCGCCTGTTGCCCGTTTATCTGCAACTCCACAGTTGCTTTCGATGTCAAATCACTCATTTTTCGCTGATAAAGTTTGTTTATGGCGCAAAAATACCGCTTCAGAAACAGCCAGGAAAAGACGTAAAACGGCTTAGAAAAGACCACAGAAGCGTAAGAATTTGCAGGGCTTTAAGAGATTTTTGAGTTTTTCAAGGACTCAAAAATCGAAATGGCTGTGTATCATTACAATGGGGTCAAGGGGAAAAGGATTTTCCCCTTGTTTCCGCGAGAGCAGCCCCCGACCGCCCTGCGTTGTGTGTGCTTCCTCTGCCCCTCGTCTCGTGCGGAATATGTAGTCTATGCGTGAGCCGAGAGCCTTCCGAAACCGCAAAAAGTCTCATCAAGCCACAAAGGGCAAAAGTCTCTGCCTTTGCTGACCGCCTTTGTGATACTGCCCACCTCCGAAAAGGGCAAAGGGTTTCTAATCTCCGCAAGCCTTTAGGGTCTCTGCCTTTGCTGACCGCCTTTGTGATACTGCC
>JAFSNB010000016.1 GCA_017447625.1 Bacteroidaceae bacterium | reverse complement strand
TAGAACGACACAAAGCGATTGTTCTCCCAAGTTTCTGAAAGATATTGTTTGCCGTTCTCAGGCAGACCTTCAATGATGTCTTCATATCCTGCCAGCGAACCATAATATCCGAAAACAGGTGTTGTACCTGCATACGTGTATGGCAAATTCCAAAGATGGCGCTTGTATTTCGACACCTCGTTTCCAAGAATAGCCGTCAACTCATGCTTATCAGCAAAGGTGTGGTTGTATGTAAAGTCATTGCGGAACACCCAACTTTCATACTTCCCTTCTTGCTTGTAACTAATATCTCCTTTTGGCAATGCAGATGGACCAAGAATAGTCCCGTCCCAATCGGTCGGGGTCAGATAGTCAACATTCCAACGTGTGAAGAATGATTCTTCGCCATAGGTTGTTTTCGTATTGAACTTGTTGCCCTCATATTGGAATCTTGAATTGAATGTCAAGCCATCAACTATATCCCATTGCAAACCGACTTGCGCACGATAGCCCAAATTCTTCTTTACATTATTGGTATTGCGAGCCTCTTGAAGAATATTATAGTCAAGGTTGTTATAAGCCAATTGTGACACGTCAAAATAGTTCGCTAGGACATCAGGATTGACAATGCCTACCTGTGGCACGTAGTTCCCATTATCATCAAGAAGCATTTCGTATGGAGAAATCTTTGTGAGATCGTTCTCGTTGATAACGGAACTCTTTGCTTTTGCGCTTTGCAGATGCAAACCAACATTGACGGCCAAATGTTTATTGAAGCGATACTTGTTGTTCCAGTTGATCATAAACTGGTTGTTACTCTTGCCAATGAAATCCCCATAGTCATACTGATATTGTAAGGACAAGTTCGACTGGTAGCCACCATTGTTATAGCCTACTGAAGCGTTCGTCTGGGACGTAACAGGCGATTGCAGCATATATTTCTTTATCTGCTTGCGGTTGTCAAGCGAGGCCAAACGACTTAACGCTGCATCCACTTCTTCGGGAGACATCATGCCGTACTGACCTTTGTAGAGATAAAGCTCTGCCCAAGAAACCGGTTCCTTCAAACTGTATTGGTCGCCATAATACATGGATGTATCCCAACCGCGTTCAGAAAGAATACGCAGATAGTTAACCGTATTTGCAGAAGTGGCAAGGTTTGTCAGCTGATCAACGTCTCGCTTGCCTGAGAAAGAAAGTTGTGTACTTGCTCTGACCTCCAGTTTCTGACCGTTGCTTGTTCCGCCTTTCGTTTTGATGACAACCACACCGTTTGAAGCCCGAGCTCCCCAGATAGAAGCCGCCGCCGCATCCTTTAAGACGGTCACACTCTCAATGTCGTTTGAGTTTATCTTTTCCAAAGCCGCCAGTGCTGCACTACGAGAATACTGCCAGTCTGGCACATCGATAATCGGAAAGCCATCTACAACAATCAGCGGAAGTTCATCTGCATACATTGTACCTGTACCACGGATAGTGAATTTAGTTCCGCCTCTCCCGTCCGATTGTCCTTGCATACCAGCTACAATACCGTCGAAAATGGAAGAAGTCGACAGCGTGTGGCGTTCCTCAATCTCCTTGCTCGTTACAATATCATAACTGCCTGCAGCCCGCTCACGTGAAATCGTGCGATAGCCAGTAACCAGCACTTCATCAAGTTCTGGCACACTGTCAAGTTCTGCTGTTGTCTGAGCATAGATGGGCATAGTAAAAACACTTAAGCCCCATAATACTTTGTAGATTTTGCTCATTTTCTAGTAATTTTCTTTATGGAATTTTATTAACTCTTGCTGTAATAATTCAAAATCCCATTGCTCTCTTACATCAAAAGGATCGAGATAATCAATTTCTGGTATTTCAGAAAGATCTTTCATCTCTTTTTTTAAATTTGAATTCTTGAGTATTTTTCTTGAAGCATTTCTTTCAAGATGACTTATCACACATTGCTCATGTGATGGGGTGTTTATCTCTAATGTAAGTTTCTTGTTAAGCCAAACACATCGTTTGCATTGATAAGCATCACAATGTCTACAAATTGGTGCGTAGTCGAAACTATAAAGCTGAGGATTCTTTATTTCTAAACCTTTATGAACATCACCAATCAGAGAATCATCATCAAAATAGAATGCTGGGCAAGGATAAAACCGTCCATTTGGAGCCAAAGTAATTGTTTTCCAGCCTGCATTACAATTGTTCATTGTGGAAAGAGTCAGTCGGTCAGTGAGTAAATTGAACTGAATTGGCAGACCTTCAATAAGTAGCTTTTCTATATTTTCAGATAAATGATTAAGTATTTTTTTATAATGTTTGTAATCATCTTCCGAAAAACTCTCAATATCCGTAAATACGATATTGAATCTTTTTACGCGTGGAAATACCCATTTTAGTTGCGCATATCTGTCAAAAAAATCATCTTTAGATGTTCTGAGGACGTATGCTTGCTCCATATTGAATGCAAAGTAGTCTAACCCCGTCCATTCATGAAATATTACAATATCCGCTTCTGCAACAAGGTTCTGGTCTTCACATAATGAAGAGACAATCGTGTTATGATCTATTGAATCTACCGCTTTTTTATAGGATAAAGGTAACTCTTCGTCTGGATAAACGAATTGAATCATAAGATTCTCCTTCATTGCGAAGAGAATGCCTGCGTTTAAGTCTTCTAAACTAATTAACCGAGGTGTTCTGCTTGGATTCTCATAGTGACAGTACGATGTACTTGTGTCACAAAGTTGTACGATTAGATATTGTAGCATAGATCTTAACAAATTTTATTATGATGAATACACTGAGAAGCAATTTCATTCTCGCTTATTCCCTCTATCTCTAATTTACGATAGAGTTTATTCCAATAGTAATTGTTTGCCCTTACACGTGCTTTATGCATCAAACAATTTGCCATCGAACGCTGGAAAATAGTAGCACTTACTGCAGCATCGTAATTCTCACCAGAACACCAGCCACAACCACCAGCAACTTCACATTCCAAACATTCACGAGGACATTGGGTAAATCGATCCAATGTAAGAAAAGGACGTAATTTGTTCTTGTCAATTCCTTTGTGCATGTCTCCTATGATTATGGCTTTTTTATCACGCAAAGAGTATTGTGCAAAGCGCGTACAAGGATAGAAATTTCCTGCGGCATCTATAGAAAGCATTTTTCCTGCGCCACAAAAATTGTGATTCTCTAGCAATACATTTACTGGTTTACCAATTTTAGTTGAGAAGAACGAACAAGAATATTTCTTATAGAGGTTGTTGTCGATTATCTCATCAGCAAGTTTCATAAGTTGATTCTCAAATAGGATATCATCGCCTTCTTTCCAAACATTCTCGTAAACACAGTTGATATTTACTTCTTCTATTCCAAGAGAATATAGGTGCAATACGCTTTCACATACATATGGTATATCTGCGCTACTAATTGTTACTTTAGTACCTGCCCCAGGAAATTGTTCCAACCACAAAGGAATGTTCTTTAGCACATCATCATACGACCCTTTTCCATTCTTATAGATTCTGTTCAAGTCATGCTTTTTTTGAGTACCGTCAATAGTTATTCCTATGCTTATATGGCTGTAATTTTTCTTTATAAAATCTTGAACTTTCTTGGTATGATAGTTAATTCCATTTGTTGAAAAACTAAATCTATAAGCATTAAACCAATGATGATTTTTGACGAACAACTGAGTTTTTATATAATCGCAGATTTTGTCGATAAGGTCTATTTCAAGGAAGGGCTCTCCTCCAATAAATTCAAAAACGACAGCGGGTTCACTACTGAATTCAGGCGTATCAAGCAGATAGTCTATTGATTGCTTGGCTGTTTCAAAAGGCATCCTCTCATGAGTGTTTTTGCCCACGAGATAACAGTATTTACAAATGAGCTGGCAATCTTTTGTAACTATGAAGGTTACATTTTTTGATTCTTCTTCTCTCCAGCCTTTGGCAGAATCTTTTATATTATCCATAAATTGAACGTCTTAATAAAAAGGACAGAAAGGGAGTCGTACACAAACTTAGTAAGCACGACTCCCTTTAACAAGTTTAGTTCCTGTTACTTGCACCAGAGCACTTACCTCGACAGCTGTTGTAGCAGGTGTTGAAACACGAGTTCATGCAACGGTTGTTACAACCGGCACAAGACATGGCATTTGCAGCCTCGGAGATTGCAGGGTTAGAAGCCAAAATGGCACCAGCAATGATGGGCAGAGCGCCCTTAGCTGCTCTCTTAAAGAACTCACGACGTGACTGGAGTTCCTCGTTCTTCTTGTTCTTCTGCATAATTGTATAGAACTTAAAGATGCCTATGAACTCCCAAATTCAGCGTTAATATTCTGTTTCAGGTCTGGAAATAAAAAAGACGTGGGAGTTTGTTCCTCCGCGCCTATCCCTGATGTCAGGCTCTCGCATTGCCTCTTTCTAAGGATAAGCAACGCAAGCCAGCCCACGCCGAGTCATTATATAGTTCGGCGCAGACATTAACCATCAAGATACAATGATAGCTACGGAACGGCCGGGATATAATACACCCACGCGAACGCTTCGTTGCATTACCGCTGTAGAAAGATTCAAATTTGCGAGATTTGACATCACAGACAGGTAACGTTCAGAAAACGTCCTTTCCCTTCAGCTGTCCTTACAAACGGTGTTCTCAGCCTCAGGATTACATCAATGTTTGTTTTGACCCGCCCTGCCCTCATAGTCATCAGCCATTGCTGGCCTCCGACAGCGTGCCCTTTCGGGCGAGACTGCTTTCGCTCGGAATAGTTCAAGTAAACTTAGGTATTCTCTCGCTTAGTCGCAGCCTTGGACTGGCTTAGTCGCGGCAAATTTACACAATTTTTCTCAAATCACCTTATCATTTTGCAAAAAACTTTAAAAAGAGGTGCAGATTTAACCGTTTTTACATAAAAACAGGCAGAAAAGAGGGTAAAAAATTGCTTAATTCAAAATAAATGCTTATCTTTGCACCCGACAGAGTCCACCACCGCTTCTCTTCTCTTCAGGGAATGTAGCGTACCTGGGTGGAACTTTTTTTATATATGTATGAAGAACAACAAGCAACCACTCGACATACCCGCCTTATTGGCAATGCTTAACTATTAAGAATATGGAGCTTCGCTATTTGCTTGAGGCTTGTTATGGAACCAAAACTTTTTTGCCGTCCTTGATGTAAACTCCCTTCGGGAGCACAGAGGGCACAGAGGACACAGAGCTTGTAGTTGAACCTGAACCACTTAAACTGCTTAAACTTCTTAAACCTCTTGAACTGCTAATACGTCGTCCGCTGAGGTCAAACAACGCGCCAGCCCCATTATGCATTATGAATTGTGCATTATGAATTGATTCAACTCCGCTTGTGCCGCTGAGGTTCAACGGTACGAAGGAGTCCTGTGAATCCAGAGTGACATAGACATCGAAGGGCTGCAGGGTCGTGGCGGTCTCGACGCGGCGGAAACCCCATTGTCCGTCTTGCTCAGCAAGGACATAGTCACCGACACAAAGCGGAACAGCTGTGTATGTGCCACGCATGACGGCTGCGACTGAAGATTTCGTGAATGATATTTCACCCCCGCCTGTGAAGGTCACGGTGCCGTTGCCACTCACCAGCACGGGTGTGTGGGCAGGTATAGGATCTCCTGGTTCCTCCATGATGGGGCAAATATCCAAGTCACTGGTGAGGCCATAGATGTGGACACCTTCAGGCTTTTGGGCAGCAAACGGAATCATCAACAGGCGGAAGCCCTCTACGGTTGTGGTAAGCGATGCCGATGCGGCGGTGAATGTCTGCTTCGGACGGAAGTCGCCGCCGTCGGCGGTGAGAGCGAGCTGAGCGCACAGGCCATCAGTAACTATATTCGTACCCTGGATTTCGCTGCCCGCAGGCAAGAAGGCTACGCGGTTACTTCCGTCAAGCCACGGCAAGGCGGCTGGCAGCTGAGTCACAGCCGTCATATTGATGCTTGTGCAACGGGCATCAGTGGTGAATTCCTGCACATAACTGTCGTCCTCCACGTAGGCGCCGCTGAGGGTTGCGGCATAGGGCGAGAGTGTGCCGGCAGTCAGATATACGTCTCCGAATGTTATGGTCAGGTGCGAATAACTGTTGTCGCAAGTCATCGAAATCAGGCCAATGCAGCCGTCTTCGAGAGTCTGCGGAGAGAGGTCAAAGACGAGGTTGAAGTTCTCCGCACGGCTCATATCAACGCGTCCGTAGTCATGTGTGGACAAAGCTCCCTTGGCGTTGACGTATGTGAGAGTGGTGGCTCCGGCGTTGAGGTTGCCTGTGGAGGTGACTTTCTTAATCTGCATAACGAGCTGGGTGTAGCGGTCATCAAGGGCGACATAGCCGCTGCTCAGGGTTGTGCGTGAAGATATCAGAGGATTCGACACATCGAAGGTCTTAGTCTTGCCGCTCATCTTAAATGTGGTGCCGAAGCCTGACTTCGTAGCCAGCATATCGTCGAGGCGGTCGAAACGTGTGCTGCTGCCCTTCATGTCAGAGGGCTGGCGGTCACGGCTCTTCACAAAGAGCACGGAGCCGACGCTCTGGGCGGGTATAGTGACCACAGGGCGGCACGTCTCAGCATCCTGCGTTAGGGTTGTGAGTTTGAAATTCTGGTTCTTGCCAGTGATGCGCTGTTCTCCCAGTTCTGTATAGAAGGGTAAATCCAACGTCACCTCAGTGGCCTCGTCGCTCTCGTTGGCAACCACAGCCACAACGGTGTCGCCCGACTCTGAGATATAGGCCGAGCCCTCGAGCGGAGTTGCTCCGAAGTCGATGTCTATACGTGTCTTGCCTGTGGCGTACCGGGCAAAATGAGCCATGATATAGCCGCGTTTAGTCACTGAGCCTGATGAGCCTGCACCTCGCTGTCCGTCGCCGAGGAAGCCATAATAGCGCTTGGCTGCATAATGAATCCAGGCATTGAAATCGCCCAGCATACAGACATTTATGGCACGAAAGAAATTGAAGAAATCCTTGGAGAAATCGAAGTTGCGGGTGTTGTTCTCTACCTCGTTCCAGTTGATAAGATATTCAGTCATCCAAATCTCCTTGCCTTTCTTGGCCAGATTCTTGTAGGCCGACTGAATGCCGCCGTACTGGTGACCTCCGTAGATGTCGAAACCGGCAAGCACGTCCGTCTTGTTCAGGGCGTTGGCATAGTTGTCGCTCACGGAGAGCGTCTCCGGCGCCATAACCTTGCAGCTGATGCCAGAACCGTAGAGTTTCACAAACTCTGCTATCTCATCGGCCGACCAGAGACAGCCTGCATAGGTGGCAGGCCAGTCCGGTTCGTTCTGAATGCTGATGGCATCGAGTTCCACACCGTTCTGGCGCAGGTACTGAACATAATCCTCAAGATACTGTGCATAGTCTGCCCAGTTCTCGCGTTTCAGACTGCCTGTGGTGCCGTCCTCGTTCTTGGCGTTGCTGGTGCCGTTGGTCTTCCACTCGGCGGGTTGTCCCCAAGGAGAGGCAAACACTATAAGCCCCATCTGTTTGGCCAGTTGGGCTGTTGCCAGCGACTGACTCCAGGCATTCCGCCCAATGGGGATATAGAGGCGCATGATGTTGCAGCCCAGGGTGCTCGTCTTGCCCCACACTTTCTTAATCTCGGCGGTGGACATGTGGTTATACTGGAACGACGGCGAACAGACGAATCCGCCGAAACCGGTGATATGCTGATGTGTATTTGTGGCATCGATTCTCACAGTTGGCTGAGCCACAGTATAGTTTATGGAGAGGGCCATCAGCAGGATGCCCACAGATATTTTTCCCAATGAACGAATCATGATACTTGAGTCTTATTTAATTAGTACTTTTTTGCCGTCCTTGATGTAAACTCCCTTCGGGAGTTTTTCATTGAACATTGAACCCCTTGAACTCTTGAACTCTTGAACCCTTGAACCATTAACCCTTCTGCCGATCAGGTCATAGACTGCCTCATTTTTACTTTTTAATTTTTCATTTTTAATTTCTTCAATGGCGTCCTCTTTGCTGCGGTACAGGGTCATGGCGAAGTTGTTGAAGAGACACCAGCCGGGGGATACATAGCCCGGGCAGTTTACTGCGATTGTGGCCTTCAGGTCCTCGCCGATATAAGCATAGACGCTCATAGAGTATTTACCGGCTGTCATAAGTGCGCGAGCCTGATCGGTGTTGTTGGGGTTGGTTGTGCCGGCACAGTCGGAATACCAGTCGGGCACCTGAGCGTAATAGACGTCGTTCACGGTGACGTAGGCGTTGCTAAGGACATATCCCTGCTGGGCGAGTTCGTAGCATCGGGTATCGGTGCCTTGGCGGTATAACGCCGTGAGTGTCAGCTTGTAGAGGCCGGGCTGCTTCACGGTGACGGTCTGACTGACAAAGCCGTGTTTCTTGTAAAGTTCACCGCCGTAAGAGCCCACGTTGTAGCCATTATAAGTGCCGTTCTGCAGGTCTGTAGGTTCAGTCAGAACCCAGTATGTGGTGCTGCCGGATTTTGCACCTTTTATTGTAGCCATGTTCTTGACCTCGACGTAACCTTCGGCAAGAATCTCGTTGAGTTCATTCACATCAGCGGCCTCGATGCCGGCAGCCTGTGCAGCCTGAAGGATATTCTCCTGCTGCTGCTGCTGAACTATGGCCTTCTGTCTATCGATACCCACAAATTCTACCGGGGTGGCTTCAGCCAGGGTGGCAGCCTCTACGCGTGCGCGTGCGTCTTCATATAAATATAAATAGGAGCCGTTGTCCGAGTGCAGGGCCATCCAGTCAGGATGTTCGGCGTCGGCCTGCTCCAGCTTCCAGTTGATGGTGTTGAAGCCAGCATCCTTGTCTGTGTATCCGTCTGAACCAAGATATTGGCGGCTGTCAAGATACTGAATGTTGGTTACACCCATAACGTCGGTGGTTACGGCTGCGGGAACGCCGTATCTCTCAGAGATGGCTCGTGTGCCATAGTTAGAGCCGCGTCCGAGGAAGCGGTCGAGAGTGGGCAGATAGAGATAGTATTCGCCGTCGAACACAACCGGAGTGCGGAACGACAGGGTCAGGGCCTTGGCGTTCCCCTGCCCTGCTGCATTCAGTACAGAACCAACGGGAACCGTAAAGGTGTAAGAGGTGGCGGGCTTGAGCGGACTGTGTGCGAAGCGCAGGGCGAGGCCCTCGACACGCATATCTACATCCACGGACTTGCCGAGCTCGTCTGTCAGAGTGGCGTGTGCGCCGTCGGCAATGCGGGATCCGCTGGCGCAAATGGCGGTAAGCGAAGAGATATCCTGCAGCACAGTGGCTGAGGATGAAACCATCAGAGCCAGGTCGGATTTGGTTATGCTGCTTTCGCCGTCAACCATGCGTTCGATGAGATAGAGGAGGTCATCGCCCGGAACGCCGACGACATTCAGAAGATAATTGAAGAAACGCTGCTGCAACGTGCTGCCTGTCATCGTGTTGATATAATCCAGCTTGCTGTCTATGCCGCTCTTCTGACGGGTTCCGGCAATGGAGAATGTGGTCAGCTCATAATCCTTATAGAGTTGGTCAACGGGCAGACCGAGCAGACCTTCAAGGAGGAAAGCCATGCAACCCGTGCGGTCGGCTCCCCAGATGCAATGGAAGAACACGCTGCGACCGGCACGCAGGTTCTCGACTACGAACTGGAACGCGGTGCGCCAGCAGGCGGTGTCGATGCGCAAGGCATCGTCGCCGAAGCGGTGCTGATTCTCATAGATATATGGCACGTCCGCGCCGAGAGCGGAACCGTTGCTGAGAGGTACGCCGTTTACCGCGAAGTCATTGATATCCACATCCTCGCGCAGATCCAGCTCTGCGGCGAAACCGAGTCGGCGCAGTTCGTCCAAATCGGCCTCGTTCATGGCGTGGCCGCCGTTGAGCTCGCCACCACGATAGATAAGTCCGTAGCGCAGACGGCTGCCATCGGCCGTACGCCAGCCTCCGAGGTCACGGATGTTGCTGCCCGAGTCGGCCTTGATCATGCGCAGACGACCCGTAGTGGTGAACTGTCCACGACTGATGACCTCACCGGCAGCCTCAACAGTATAGGTGTAATCCTGCTGAGGATAGAGGTTATAGACTGTGACGAGTTGGGAGGTGGGCATTGAAAGCCCCTCTCCGACTCCCCCCGTGGGGGGGAGAGACCCTTCGCCGAGGGCGGTTATGGTCAGGGTGATGCTGTCGGCCGAGGTCGAAGGCACGGGGATATTCACGCCACAGGGCTGGTCGCGACGGTCGGGAGGCGACACATTGTAAGAATCCACGACTGAGGCCGAGGAAGCGGTGTATGTGTTGTCGTTGATGAAATGTCGGGCCTGAATGTTCTCAAGGTTGGCTGTGAAACGGGCATTTGCGAAATCCACGGGTGCCAGGGTTATCGGCTGATGCGAGGCGTTCATTGAGGCGGGAAGGGTCACGGTGGCTATGAATCCCGGAACATCGGTCTGGTCTGCCACATAATGGAGCTTTCCGTCGTCGCCCAAAGTGTAGGTGTCGTGTAAGTTTGTCAGACCGTAGCGACCGCCAACGGACGTCTCTCCCCAGATGGTATTCAGCTCCACGGGAGCTGCGGTCTGCAGGAACACGTCGGTGGCAGAGAAGAGCTTGTCCTCGCCGACCTCGACGAAATAGGCGCGGCCACACTCGATGCTGTCGGCTGGAATAAGGGTTCCCGTAAGAGCTCCGCCCGCTCCGGCCTCAACGCCTGCGAGAGTATAGACGTGGGTGAATGTGGAAGCCGTCTGGGCGGCAGTCAGCGTGAACGGCAGGGAGATGCTGTTCAACTGTCCGGCTCGCAGGGGGATATCTGTCTCCACGTCAGCCCGAAGAACGCTGCCAAGGGTGAACTGCTCGCTGCGGCTAAGGGTCACTTTTGACGAAGCGAGCTCCGAGCCCAGATATTTCACGCTCTTGACATTGAAGAGAACCCAGTTGGCGCCAACGGCCTGGTTATAAATACCAACGCGCATCGATCCGGTTGTCACCTCAACGTCAGAAAGGGTATATTCCACTACATTGGCGACAGAGTTTCTCGACTCGGCATCAAAGTATTCGCGAACCTTGCCTGCGATGACGAACGGCTGCTTCGAAGGCATCGAACCCACGCCGTTTGCCTGACAGAGATGTGCCTGAATGACAACCTGATAAAAGCCTTTCTCCAGCCCCTTGAAAGTCTGGGTTACAAGTGCGCCAGTGCCGAAGTTTGACTGAGAATATTTCTCATGAATATAGCAGTCGGCCTTGCGGTAACAGCCCGTAAGACCTGTATAATCATAATAGGAACGTGTGAGCGAGGGAGTCACATCCACAGGATAGACTGCACTCACCTCATCCTGAACCTGATAAAGGGTGAAACGTCCTAAAGCAAACCACTGGCCTCCGCCCGTAAAAGCACCTTCGTAGCCTATTGTCACCTCTGCCTGCTCCTGTTCTACGGTGAAAGCCAGGTCGTTCAGATACATGTTCGCATTGAACGACTTGGAAGCCTCATCCAGACTGTTGGGGTTGGTCTCAAACTGTCGGGCCACAGATGCCACCTTGACTGAATCGCGCACTCCAGCCTGGCGCGCATACATAATCACTTTGCTCGCATCGCGATGGAAAGCGCGTCCGAAGAGGTGGTACGTGCCGCGGGGCAATGTGATTTTCTGCCACACCTCGTAAGTCTTGTACTTCTGCTCGTCGCCTGCATATATCTCGCTGACGAACGAACCGGAGTAGCTCTTGGACACGGCGGACCAGGTCAGCGTCTCGCCACTAGTGTTGACGCGCGAATAGGTCCACCCCTCCTCTGACTCCAGATTCGGGTTCTTGATATACTGTCCGGTGACGTCCTTATAGCCCTGGGCAAGGGATACAACGGTGATTACGAAACAAAGGCAGAATGTGGTTAGTATGCGGTTCATAAGGCTTTAATTAAATAAAAAACAAAAAAGAGGCTGTGGCACAAGCTATCAAATCTATTTGGTATTTATGTCACAGCCCCTTTAGAGGCGGGAGGGCCGGGGATTATTCCTCGGGCTTCATGTTCGTATAGACGGTCTGTACGTCATCGAATTCCTCCAGACGCTCAATCATCTTCTCGATGCTCTCGCGCTGTTCAGGCGTCACATCCTTGAGGTCATTGGGGATATAGGTGAACTCACCGCCGACATCCTCGAAGCCCTGCTCCTCCAGATGTTTCTGGATAGCTCCGTAGCTCTTCGGGTCGCCGTAGATGGTGAGTGTGCCTTCTTCCTCGTCCTCGTCGAACTCATCCTCCACTCCGTAGTCGATGAGATCCAGGATAAGTTCGTCCATGTCGATACCGTCCTTCTTCTTGAAGGTGAATACGGCCTTATGGTCGAATAGGAAAGCCAGACTGCCCATGGTGCCGAGGTTGCCGCCGAACTTGTTGAAGACGCTGCGCACGTCAGCCACGGTGCGGGTTGGGTTGTCGGTGAGGGTGTCAACGAAGATGGCAACGCCGTGGGGGCCGTAGCCTTCGTAGGTCATGCTCTTGTAGTCGCTCTGGTCCTTGCCCATTGCGTTCTTGATGGCACGCTCGATGTTGTCCTTCGGCATATTCTCACGCTTGCAGGTGGCGATGATACCACGCAGAGTGGGGTTCATGTCGGGATCGGGACCGCCAGCCTTCACGGCGATGGCAATCTGCTTGCCCAGTTTTGTGAATGTCTTTGCCATGTGGCCCCAACGCTTCAGTTTGGCAGCCTTGCGATATTCAAATGCTCTTCCCATAGATTGAGGACCCACCCCCAAACCCCTCCCTTGAAGGGAGGGGAGCTGCTAGCGCATAGTCAGAGGGCTATTAGGGTCATTCTTTTAAATTATTTTTTTAATTTGTTATTTTCCTTTTATCTTTCACCCCGCAGGCCTCCCCTCCATTACGGGAGGGGCCGGGGGTGGGTCTTTAGCGGAGTTCAGCGCCGAGTTGTTTTGTGAGGTTCTGGATGAGACGCTGCATAATGGCATCGATGGCCCTGTCGTTGAGGGTCTTCGTCTCGTCCTGCAGGATAAAGTTCACGGCGTAGCTCTTCTTGCCCTCAGGAAGGTTCTTGCCTTCATAGACATCGAAGAGGGTTACTTCACGCAGCAACTTGCGCTCTGTCTGGTAAGCGATGGCCTCTATCTGTTCGAAACGGACGCTCTTATCTACCAACAGGGCGAGGTCGCGGCTCACGGCGGGGAAGCGCGGAATTTCGGTGAAGGAGACCTTCTGCTTGCGGATGAGACGCATCACCTGCTGCCATGCGATATCTGCGAAATAGACATCCGAGGTGATCTCGAACCCAACAAGCAGACGCTTGCTGACGATTCCCATCTGAGCAATCACCTTGCCGTTGCGGTCGGAGATGACGATGCTGCGTGAGAAGATGTCGGACTTGCCGTCGCTGAACACGAGCATACCGAACGGAACGCCAAGACGCTTCAGGATGTTCAGCACATGAGCTTTCAGCACATAGAAGCTGTTCTGCTCGTCGGCGTGTGCCCAGTTGGCCTCAATCATCTTGCCCGTAAGCCACAGACCGAGGTGGTAATCTTCATTATAGGCATCCAGCACGTGTTTGATAACTTCGGGGTCGCGGCTGCTGCTGACACCTGGAACGATGACATCGCTCTTGCGCTCTGCGTGGAAATAATAGCAGTTGCCGAACTCGAACATGGCGAGGTTCGGACGACGGTGGTTGACGTTGCGTGCTATGGTCTCAAGACCGCCGAAGAGGAGTGTCTGACGCAGAGCGTTCAGATCCTGTGAGAGCGGATTGAGCAGACGAACGAGGTTCTCAGACTTATATGAATCCAGACCGTCATAATAGGCTGCACGCTGCAACGAGTTGTTCAAGATTTCGTTGAACCCAGCACCCACAAGTTGCTCAGCCACAATATTCTGTAGCTTATGACTCTTGTCTATCTCGCCCTTAACGGAGAGGCTGCTGTTGATAGAAGTGGGAATCTCCACATTGTTGTAACCGTAGATGCGCAGGATATCCTCGACAACATCGCAGGGACGCTGCACATCGACGCGGTAAGCGGGCACCAGGAGCTTCAGGCCGTCGGCTGTCTCCTCCTCAATCTTCATTTCCAAGGAGGTTACGATGCTCTTCACCGTCTCTGCCGGAATATGCTTGCCAATGAGGTTATCGACATAATCGTATTTCAGCGTTACGGGGAAGACTGGCTCGCCATTGAACATTGACCATTGAGCATTGACCATTGAACATTCTCCTTTGACGTCAACGATCTCCATGCTCACCTTGCCGCCTGCCAGTTCCTTGCAGAGTATAGCGGCCTGCTTCAGAGCGTATATCTGTCCTGCGGGGTCAATGCCACGTTCGAAACGGAACGAGGCGTCGGTCTGCAGACCGTGGCGGCGTGCGCTCTTGCGAATCCAAGTGGGATTGAAGTAGGCGCTCTCCAAGAGCACGTTCGTAGTGGTTTCGTATGTGCCGCTGCCCTTGCCGCCGAACACACCGGCGATACACATAGGCTCCTCGGCGTTGCAGATGGTCAGGTCGCGGTCGGAGAGCTTGTGTTCCTCGCCGTCGAGGGTGATAAACGGAGTGCCTTCGGGCTGAGTCTTCACAATCACCTGTTTGCCTGTAATCATGTCGGCATCGAAGCAATGAAGCGGCTGTCCGTAAGCCATCATGATATAATTGGTAATGTCCACGATGTTGTTGATAGGACGCAGACCGATGGTGGTCAGACGGTCCTTCAGCCACTGCGGACTTTCCTTAACCTCACAGCCCGTTACCGTAACGGCTGCATAACGCGGACAAGCCTCGGCGTTCTCAACCATAACGGGAATCTCCAGGTCGTGATTATCAACGCTGAAAGTCTCGTCTGAAGGACGGTGGATAGAGGTCTTTATACCGTTCTGAACGAGATAAGCGTAGAGGTCGCGAGCCACACCGTAGTGCGAGCAAGCGTCGGCACGGTTTGCAGTGATGTCAACTTCAATAAGGTAGTCGCTGTGGATGTCATAATAGTCGGCTGCCTTCTGTCCTACCTGAGTGTCGGCGGGGAGGACGATGATGCCGGAGTGGTCGTTACCGATGCCGATCTCATCCTCGGCACATATCATTCCATTGCTCTCCACACCGCGCAGTTTGCTGCGTTTGATGACAAACTCCTTGTCACCGTCGTAGAGCTTCGTGCCGAGCGTGGCCACAATCACTTTCTGTCCGGCTGCCACATTCGGAGCGCCGCAGACTATCTGGAGAGGCCCCTCTCCATCTCCCCCCGTGGGGGGGAGAGCAACATTCCCGCTTTCAATCCCCTTAGAGGATAAAGGGTCCTCCCCCCCACGGGGGGAGTCAGAGAGGGGCTTGATATTCACCGAACACACGTGCATGTGATCGCTGTCGGGATGCGGTTCGCATGTGAGCACCTCGCCCACAACGAGTCCTTCGAGTCCGCCTTTGATTGTCTGCACTTCCTCGACGCCGTCAACTTCCAAACCGATAGATGTCAGCGCGTCTGCAACCTCCTGAGCAGTCAGAGTCGTATCAACATATTCTCTGAGCCAGTTATAACTGATATTCATTACTTAAAAATGTATAATATTAAATTTTGCGCGCAAAGGTACGAAAAAGTAATGAAACACACGCACATGCGCGAAGATTTTTTGTTTAAGTCATTCAGAATGGCACATTTTCCAGCGGCGAGGTAGGGCCAAAAGGCGTATTCTCGTCCTGAACGGGCGGGGCACTCTCGAACTGACTCGGCAATGGAGCAGACTCAGGAGCGCTGTCCGCACTTATCTTCGAACCATAAGTGATGGTCTCGCCGGGAGCCGGCACATAATCCTCGACATCCTGGAAACGGGCGAACTCATGACGGAAGTTGAGCAACACGGTATCTACGGCGCCGTTACGGTGTTTGGCAATGATGAACTCAGCCTTGTTGCGCAGGTCGCGCCCTTTCTCGTCGGTGTAGATCTTATAGTACTCCGGACGGTGAATGAAACAAACCATGTCTGCATCCTGCTCAATGGCACCTGACTCACGCAGGTCGCTCAACTGAGGACGTTTTCCATCGACTCCCTCGCGATTCTCAACACCACGGTTCAGCTGCGAGAGCGCGATAATCGGGATGTTGAGTTCTTTCGCCAAGCCTTTGAGCGAACGACTGATGTTTGACACCTCTTCCTGACGAGATCCGAACGACATTCCACTGGCGTTCATCAGCTGCAGATAATCTATCATGATGCACTTCACGCCGTGTTCACGTACAAGACGACGTGCCTTGGTGCGAAGCTCAAATATAGAAAGCGACGCCGTGTCGTCAACATAGAAGGGCGCGTCATGGAGCTGGGTTATGCGACTGTCGAGCTGCTGCCACTCATATGGGGCCAACTGACCGCTCTTTATCTTGTCGCCCGAAATCTCGCAGACATTGACAATTAGGCGATTAACCAACTGCACATTGCTCATTTCCAACGAAAACATCGCCAACGGCACCCGCATATCCACAGCCATCTTCTTAGCCATAGAGAGCACGAAAGCCGTCTTACCCATAGCCGGACGGGCGGCTATGATGATGAGGTCGGAATTCTGCCAACCGGAGGTGATTTTATCCAGTTTGGCAAAGCCGCTGGCCAGACCGGAGAGTCCGTCGCTTCGTGCGGCGGCTTTCTGCAGCAGATCGTATGCTTCTTTGATTACAGGATTGATTTGTGTGTAATCCTTTTTCATGTTCTGCTGCGAGATGGCGAAGAGTTTTCCCTCGGCCTCCTGCATCAGATCATCAACGTCCTTGGTGGGGTCAAAGGCATCTGTGCTCACCTGACTTGCGAAGGTTATCAGCTCGCGTGCCAGCGCTTTCTGCGCTATGATTCGGGCGTGGTATTCGATATGTGCGGACGAAGTCACGCTGTCCGTCAGTTCAGCCAGATAAGCCGGGCCGCCGACATCCTCCAGACGCGACTGACTGTCGAGATAATCCGTGAGTGTAAGCAGATCCACGGGGCGCTGCTGAGCGTTCAGACTGCGAATGGCATCAAAGATTATCTGATGCCGGTTGTCATAGAAGCTCTCGGGGCGCAGGGTCTCTCCCACCCTCGCGTAAGCATCCTGCTCAATGAGGAGCGCACCGATAACCGCACGCTCTATTTCTATATTCTGGGGCTGCTGCCTGCCGAAGGTGTCTTCTCTCGGGGCAACTGCTGCCGTGCGCCTCTGCTGGCGTCTATTCTCGTATGCCATAGTCTTTTTAATTCATAATTCAGAATGCATAATTATTCGACTTCGCTCATCAGTACGTCATAATTTGGCTGCGCGACCCGGCGTAATAACGGTATAACGGTATATCGTAATAACGCAGAGGCCGCCAAATCGTTAAATCGTAAATCGTTAAATCGTCAAATGACGTTATTCCTCCAGCCTGTCTATGCCGACGTGTGTGGGCTCGGCTGAATCTTCGCCCTCGGGCGTATCGCCGTAGATTGTTGTGGCGCAGGGGTCGAAGCCCTCTGGCACGGTGAACTCCTCTGAGGAGTTATAACCCAGGCTGCTGTCGCCAAACACACGCTGCAAGAACTTGGCACAGATGGGCAGGGCGGCCGAAGCACCCTGACCGTAGGCCATGGAGTTGAAATGAATCTCGCGTTCTTCGCCGCCGACCCACGCACCGAACGAGAGCGAAGGCGTATAACCCACAAACCATCCGTCGGAGTTGTCGTTGGTAGTACCGGTCTTGCCTCCCATCGGAGCCTTGATGTTATAGCGGAAACGCATACGTGAGCCCGTGCCGCCGTCCATCACGCCACGCATCATATTCACCATCTTGCAGGCGCTCGTCTCGCTTATAACCTCGTTCATGCGAGGCAGGAACAGCGACTCGTCTGCCACGACATTTCCCTCGCTGTCCTCGATTCGTGTTACGAAGAGCGGCGCCGTGCGGATGCCGCGGTTAGCAAAGGCCGTGTAGGCAGAAACCATCTCCATGACAGAGATGTCGCAGGTGCCAAGACAGAGCGAGAGAGACGGGTGAATGTCTCGGTTCAGTATGCCGAACTCATGGATAAGTCTCACCAGCGACGCGGGCGACAGCTGGTTCATGAGATAGGCTGATATCCAGTTGTTCGACTGTGCAAGACCCCACTTCAGAGTCACCATTTCACCATAGCGTGCGCGGCTGCCGTTGCGCGGAGTCCAGGGACCCGACGGTGTCTCGTATGTCTGCTGAACGTTCGGAGCCAGGTCACAGGGCGACCATCCGCTCTCCATAGCCAGCGAATAGAGATAAGGCTTCACGGTAGAACCGACCTGACGGCGGCCCGCTCCTGCCATATCGTACTGGAAATAGGTGTAGTTCAAACCGCCCACGTAGGCCTTGACTGCTCCCGTACGAGTGTCCATGCAAACAAAACCGGAGCGCAGGAAACCCTTGTAGTATTTGATAGAGTCCATCGGCGTCATCACCGTATCGACATCTCCCGAAGGTGAATAGACCGTCATTTCCACAGGTGTGGCAAACGCTTTCTCTATCTCTTGCTCGGAGTAGCCGGCATCCTTCATCATGATGTAACGCTCGGTCTGACGCATGGCGCGGTAGAGGTTCTTGCGGTACTTGTCCATCGAAACGCCCGCGCTGTAGGGGGCGTTGGCCTTACCCTTGCGCTCGGCGGTAAACAGCGGCTGCAGGTAGCCAGACACGTGTTCCTCCATGGCCTGTTCGGCATAGCGTTGCATACGGCTGTCTATCGTGGTGTAAATCTTCAGGCCGTCGGTGTAGATGTTATAGTAGGAGCCGTCCTTCTTCTGGTTTTTATTACACCAACCGTAGAGCGGGTCGTTCTCCCAGGCCAGACTGTCCTCGTAGTACTTCTGTCCCTGCCACGAGGCATAGTCGCTGCGGCGAGGCTTCTTGGCCATCATAACTGTGCGCAGGTATTCGCGGAGATAGGTGCCTTCGCCCTGCTTGTGATCGACACGGTGGAAGTTCAGGGTCAGAGGCAGCTGCTGCAGGCTGTCAGCCTCTGTCTCAGAGAGATAGCCGCATTTGACCATCTGCCCCAGCACCACGTTACGGCGCAGCAGGGCGCGCTCCGGCTGGCGCACGGGATTGAAGTACGAGGGGTTCTTGCACAAGCCAATCAGCATAGCGCTTTCGGTTGTGGTCAGATCCTTCGGCTCTTTGTTGAAATAGGTCTTGGCCGCCGTCTTTATGCCCACGGCGTTATGCAGGAAATCGAAGTAGTTGAGATACATAGACAGTATCTCCTCCTTCGTATAGAAGCGTTCCAGCTTCACGGCTATCACCCACTCTATCGGCTTCTGCAACAGACGCTCGCCCACGCTGTGCGCCTGAACGGAATAGAGCTGTTTGGCCAGCTGCTGGGTTATGGTAGAACCGCCGCCGGCGCTCTTCTGATGCAGTATGCCGCGCTTCACTACGGCACGCATCAGGGCCTTGAAGTCTATGCCGCTGTGTTGGTAGAAACGCTCGTCCTCGGTCGCCACCAGCGCCTCAATGGTCGATGGAGCTATGTCGCCGTAGCGCACGAAGATGCGGTTGGCGCGCTGGTAGCTCCAGGTGCCAAGCAGATGTCCGTCGGCAGAAATTACCTGCGACGCATATTTGTTTACCGGGTTCTCCAGCTGCTCCAAATCGGGCATATAGCCTATGACGCCCTCGGCAATAGCCCAGAAGGCGAGAGCCGCCGAACCCAATATCAGCACCAGAATTATCCAAAGTGCTATTATTACTTTCTTTCTCATATATCGTCAATAAGAACGTAAGGGGTGGCAAAAGTACACAATAATTAATTAATAAGAGCTGTCAGAAGAAGAAAAATGATTATTTTTTCTCTTTCTTCACTTTCTTAGGCCGATTTACTTGCGTAAAAGAGTATTTTGCCCTATCTTTGACGCGCCAAAATCAAAGAAAATGGAAAACAGAAGCTTAGTCACCATCGCTGACCACTCGCGAGAGAAGATTATGTACCTCATTCGCATGGGACAGCAGTTTGAGCAGCACCCCAACCGTCTGCTGCTGCAGGGAAAGGTCGTAGCAACCCTGTTCTTCGAGCCTTCAACCCGCACCCGACTCAGTTTTGAGACTGCCGCCAACCGCCTCGGAGCGCGCGTCATCGGCTTCGCC
Organism: Bacteroidaceae bacterium; assembly: GCA_017447625.1. Lineage (GTDB taxonomy): Bacteria > Bacteroidota > Bacteroidia > Bacteroidales > Bacteroidaceae > Physcousia. Next base: position 102,619 of record JAFSNB010000016.1, on the reverse strand, counting down.
GACCCCAAAGTGACCAGTGGCACTAAGGGCGAGACTCTGAAGGACACCATAATGATGGTCTCCAACTACGCAGACATCATCGTCATGCGCCACTATCTCGAAGGAGCCGCCCGCTACGCCTCTGAAATTGCGCCCGTGCCTATCATCAACGCCGGAGACGGAGCTAACCAGCACCCCTCGCAGACAATGTTGGACCTCTACACCATATATCAGACGCAGGGAACACTGGACAATCTCAACATTTTCCTCGTGGGCGATCTGAAATACGGGCGCACAGTCCACTCTCTGCTCATGGCCATGCGGCACTTCAACCCCACGTTCCATTTCATTGCGCCCGACGAGCTGGCTATGCCTGACTCATATAAGGCTTATTGCAAGGAGCATAACATACAGTATGTAGAGCACAAGAAATTCGATGCCGACATAATCTCTGAGGCCGACATCTTATATATGACACGTGTGCAGCGCGAACGCTTCACCGACCTCATGGAATACGAGCGTGTCAAAGACCGCTATCTTCTGAAACTCCCCATGCTGGCCAAAGCTCGTGAGAACATGAAGATCCTGCACCCCCTACCCCGCGTAAACGAGATTGAATACAGCATCGACGACGACCCGCACGCTTACTACTTCCAGCAAGCACGCAACGGACTCTTCGCACGTCAGGCCCTCATCTGCGACGCCCTCGGCATCACTCTCGAACAAGTGCAAAACGACACCACAATTATCTAATGGTCAATGTTCAATGGTCAATGTTCAATGTCTATGAAACGTCAACTTCTTGTAGCCGCACTTGAAAACGGCACCGTTATAGATCACATCCCGTGCGATAAGGTATTTCAGGTCATCAATCTGCTCCATCTGGACCAGAACGACCACGATGCAATCACCATCGGCTTGAATCTCGAGAGCGAACGCATCGGCCTGAAAGGTATCATCAAAGTGGCCAACCGCTTCTTCACCGACGAAGAGCTCAACCAACTCTCCGTAATCACGCCCAACGTGTCGCTTGCCATAATCCGCGGCTACGAGGTTGTGGAGAAGAAAGACGTGTGTATGCCCCCTACCCTGAGCGGCATCATCTGCTGCCCCAACCCCAAATGCATCTGCAACAACGAGCCCATGCGCACCCTCTTCCACGCCGTTCCCGGCACAGACCACCTCACTTGCCACTACTGCGGCACAACCGTCCGCCAGAGAGACGTCACGCTTTGCTAAAAGCCCCTTTCCAACTCCCCCCGTGGGGGGGAGAGACCTGTGCGGCCGGCGGCATAACGGTATAACGATATAACGTAATAACGGTATAACGATATTAAAATAATTATTAACCAATAAAGAAACGCCCCTTGTCCTCATTTCACCATCCCCACTTAGGGGGAGTGAGGAGGGGGTCCTTACAACCAAATGCAAAGAGACACAATTATCTTCGACCTCATTCAGAAGGAGCGCGCACGTCAGGAGCGCGGCATCGAACTCATCGCATCAGAGAACTTTGTAAGCCCGCAGGTGATGGAAGCCATGGGCTCCGTTCTCACTAACAAGTACGCCGAAGGCTATCCCGGCAAGCGCTACTACGGCGGTTGTCAGGTGGTTGACGAGGTGGAACAGCTGGCTATAGACCGCGTGTGCGAGCTCTTCGGAGCCGAGTATGCCAACGTGCAGCCACATAGCGGCGCACAGGCCAACGCAGCCGTGTTCCTCGCCTGCCTGAATCCGGGCGACACCTTCATGGGACTCAATCTTGACCACGGAGGCCACCTCTCACATGGCTCTCTCGTGAACACCTCCGGAATCATCTACCGCCCCGTAGGTTACAATCTGAACCGCGAGACCGGCCGCGTAGATTATGACGAGATGGAGAAGCTCGCACTTGAACATCAGCCGAAACTCATCGTCGGCGGCGGCTCTGCCTACAGCCGCGAGTGGGATTACAAGCGCATGCGTGAGATTGCAGACAAGGTCGGCGCCATACTGATGATTGACATGGCTCACCCCGCCGGACTCATCGCTGCCGGACTCCTGGACAACCCGCTCAAATACGCGCATATCGTCACCTCAACAACCCATAAGACCCTGCGCGGACCGCGCGGAGGCATCATCCTCATGGGCAAGGACTTCGACAACCCATGGGGCAAGACCACTCCGAAGGGAGAGATAAAGAAGATGAGTGCGTTGCTCAACAGCGCCGTCTTCCCCGGAATCCAAGGCGGACCGCTGGAGCATGTCATCGCAGCCAAAGCCGTAGCCTTCGGCGAGGCTCTCACACCCGCCTTCAAGGAGTGGGCTGCTCAGGTGAAGAAGAACGCAGCCGTACTGGCTCAGGCCCTCATAGACCGCGGCTTCAACATCGTCAGCGGCGGCACAGACAACCACTCCATGCTCGTTGATCTCCGCTCCAAGTATCCCGACCTCACCGGCAAGGTGGCAGAGAAAGCACTCGTGGCAGCCGACATCACCGTGAACAAGAACATGGTGCCGTTCGACTCACGCTCCGCCTTCCAGACCTCCGGCATCCGTCTCGGCACTCCCGCCATAACCACACGCGGCGCCAAGGAAGACCTCATGCAGAAAATCGCCGAACTCATTGAGCGCGTGCTCGACGCTCCCGAAGATGAGAGCGTCATCGCAGCCGTCCGCTCCGAAGTCAACGAGATAATGAAGGGCTATCCCCTCTTCGCTTATTAAACGAATCACCCCGCCCTTGGAAGGCGGGGTTTTATTATTTAAATGAAATTTGTCCATACACGGGGTTCGGGCTTTGGATGCCCTTCCTCGTGTATGTTCAGTTTGCGCAGCAGCCAAGCCATGTTGCGGCCAAGGGTGCGCATCGTCTGCATCCCCTCCTCGTCCTGCTTGGCCTGACCTGGAGTCTGCCCATAAGCCATGTTCCAATACTGAGAGCTTACGAGCGGCATATTCATCATGGTGAAGTACTTGTTCAAACGGTCGAAGGTAGAGGTGGCTCCACCGCGTCGGCAGACGACTACGCTGGCCCCGGGTTTATATTCAAGGTCCTTACCCAAGGAATAGAAGACGCGGTCTAAGAGAGCACACAGCGAGCCGTTAGGTCCTCCGTAATAAACGGGCGATCCGATAACAAGTCCGTCGATGCCGTCCTTTATAGCTCGCATCACCTGATAATAGAGGTCGTCGTGGTAAGTGCAACGGCCAGTGCGACCACACCAACCGCAAGCTATGCAACCCTGCACAGCCCCCTTGCCAATGCTGATTATCGTGGTCTCAATCCCTTCTTCGTTCAGGGTTTTGGCCACCTCACTCAGCGCGGTGAAGGTGTTGCCCTTCTCGCGCGGGCTTCCATTTATAAGTAGTACTCTCATAATGGCCACGCAGTCAATGGTCAATGTTCAATGGTCACAGCACTCCCAGTTCCTTGCCGACCTTGATGAATGCGGCAATGCACTTGTCTAACTGGGCGCGGTCGTGTCCGGCAGAGATTTGCACGCGGATGCGGGCCTGCCCCTTCGGAACCACGGGATAATAGAAACCAGTGACGTAAATGCCCTCCTCCTGCAGTCGGGCAGCGAAACGCTGCGAGAGCGGAGCGTCGTAGAGCATCACGGCACAGATGGCACTCTGCGTGGGCTTGATGTCAAAGCCGCTGGCCATCATCTTATCGCGGAAATAAGTCACGTTCTCAACCAGACGGTCGTGCAGTTCATCGCTCTCTTCCAGCATCTTGAACACCTCCATAGCAGCACCAACGATACCGGGAGCCAGCGAGTTGGAGAAGAGATACGGGCGTGAACGCTGACGCAGCAGGTCTATGATCTCCTTTCTTCCGGTGGTGAAACCGCCCATGGCGCCGCCGAATGCCTTGCCCAAAGTGCCGGTGTAGATATCCACACGCCCGTAGGTGTTGAAGAACTCGCTCACGCCGCGGCCCGTCTTACCCACTACGCCTGCGCTGTGGCTCTCATCGACCATAACCAGAGCGTCGTACTTCTCAGCCAGATCGCAGATCTTATCCATCGGAGCCACGTTGCCATCCATAGAGAAGACGCCGTCCGTCACGATGATGCGGAAACGCTGTTCCTGAGCGGCCTGCAACTGCTTCTCCAAATCCTCCATGTCAGCGTTGGCATAGCGGTAGCGCTTGGCCTTGCACAGACGCACGCCGTCGATGATGCTCGCGTGGTTCAGAGCGTCGGAGATTATGGCATCCTCTTCCGTCAGCAGCGGTTCGAACACACCGCCGTTGGCATCGAAGCAAGCTGCATAGAGAATAGTGTCCTCGGTCTTGAAGAAACGGCTGATGGCATCCTCCAACTGTTTGTGGATGTCCTGAGTGCCGCAGATGAAACGCACGCTCGACATACCGTAGCCGCGCTCGTCCATCATGCGCTTTGCACCCTCGATGAGACGCGGGTGGTTGCTCAAACCGAGATAGTTGTTGGCGCAGAAATTCAGCACTTCCTTACCAGCCACCTGAATAGCGGCGGCCTGTGGACTCTCAATCAGGCGCTCCTCCTTATAGAGACCGGCCTCACGGATTTCCTTCAGCGTCTGCTGAAGATGTTCTTGCATTTTACCGTACATAATTCTTATAGGTTAGTTAGTTAATTAACTTTCGTGTCATTGAATTCGTGTGCAAAGGAATAAAAAAATCAGCAACACACCAAAAATATTGCTGATTAAAACCGTATTTTTTTCTCTTTTTGCTTTATTCTGTCCTCGATGGTTTGGAAGATGACGAAGAGGACGGGAACAATGAACAGGAGGGCTATGGTGCCGATGAGCATTCCGCCGATTGTGCCAACGCCAAGGGAGTGGTTGCCGTTTGCGCCGACACCTGTGGCAAGGGCAAGAGGCAGGAGGCCGAAGATCATAGTGAGTGATGTCATAAGAATAGGTCGGAGACGGACTGAGGCGGCATCCAGAGCGGCATCGATGATGGACATTCCCTGGCGGTGACGCTCTGAGGCGTACTCGGTAAGAAGGATTGCAGTCTTTGAGAGAAGTCCGATGAGCATAATGAGACCTGTCTGCATGTATATGTTATTCTCCAAACCCCACATTCTTGCGAAAAGGAAAGAACCGGCGAGACCGAAGGGAACGCTGAGGATAACGGCAAGCGGTATAAGGAGGCTTTCGTAGAGGGCGCAAAGGATGAGATAGACGAAAATGATGACGATAACGAAAACCAGAGCGGCGGTGTTCTGCGTCGAAGCCTCCTCGCGGGTTATGCCGCCAAACTCGTAGCCATAGCCTTCGGGAAGAACTTCGGCAGCGACCTCGCGGATGGCGTTGATGGCCTGTCCGGAGCTGTAGCCCTCGGCTGCCGTTCCTCCCACCTGAATAGACGGGAAGAGGTTGAAACGCGAGAGCGTCTCGCTGCCGTAGATTCGCGTGAGGGTGAGATACTGGCCTATGGGAGACATGTCGCCCTGTGAGTTGCGCACGAAGACGTTATTGAGCGACTCGGTATCGAGACGGTACTCCGGCGAGGCCTGAACCATGACACGATAGAGTTTCGTGAATCGTACGAGATTGCTGGCATAAGTGCCGCCTACATAACCGCTGAGAGCGGCGAGGACATCGCCGGGCGAAACGCCACGACGCTTGCATAAAGCGGCATCGACCTCAACGCGGTACTGCGGGTATTTCATGGAGAAGTTCGTGTAGGCACGGCCTATCTCCGGGCGTTCGCTGAGGGCATCGATGAGTTTGTTTGTGTAACTGAGCAGGTCCTGCATTGTGCCGCCGTGCTTGTCCTGCACATGCAGTTCAAAGCCGTTGATGCGCCCGAATCCCGGCAACATATTCTGCGTGTTCACCTGAATCTTGGCGTTGGCGATGTCGGCCGTGCGGCGGTAGATCTCATCTACCACGCTCTGAACGTGGTCTTCGGGATTCTTGCGCTCGCCCCACTTCTTCAGTTTCAGGGTGAAGTTACCGTTGGACGACGACTGTTCGAAGTTATTGCTATTGCCCGCGATGAGCGAGTAGATGCGCAGCTGCGGGAGGTCTTTGATTCGTTCCTCGACCTCTTTCAGTATGTGATAAGTCTGCTGCAGGCTGCTTCCGGGCGAGGCCTGTACATTAATAAATATTGTGCCCATGTCTTCGTTTGGCACGAGGCCGCTCTTCGTGGTTCGCATCATCCAGAACAGGGATACCAGCGCGGCGACAACAAGGATAGCGGCAAACCAACGGCGCGGGATAAAGGCTGTTACGGCCCGCTGGTAATGGCTGAGCACGGCATTGAAGCCCGCGTTGAAACGGGTGTGGAAGCGAGTAGTCTTGGCATTGCGCATGAATATGGCGCAGAGAGCCGGCGAGAGGGTAAGAGCGTTGAAGAGCGATATGCCAACGGCGATGGCCATGGTAAGACCGAACTGCGTATAGAATGTACCTGTGACGCCCCCGATGAAGCAGACCGGAACAAACACCGCCATGAAGACAAGAGTGGTTGTGATAAGGGCGGATGTGATGCTATGCATAGCCTGCTCTACAATCTGCGATTTGCCGTTGGACATCTGGCTGCTTGGATCTGTCTGGTCTATCGTTTCGATTTTGGCCTGAACCGCCTCGACAACAACAATAGCATCATCTACAACCGTTCCGATGACGAGGACGAGGGCAAAGAGGGTGAGCATGTTCAGGGAGAAACCGATGGCGTAGATTACAGCCAGGGTGGCCACGAGTGAGACTACGATGGCGATGGCGGGAATAACCGTAGCACGCCAACTACCGAGGAAGAGCCACACGACGAGAATCACCAGCAGGAGGGCTTCGAGAAGGGTTTCCACCACGCTGAATATGGAAGCGTCGAGGAAGTCTTTCTTCGATTCGATGTCCTCAATAACAATGCCAGGCGGCAGCGAATGACGTATCTCCTCAACCTCAGCGTCAATCTCTTTTATTATCTCATTGGCATTCGAGCCGGCCACCTGATTGATGCTTATGTTTATACCCGGACTGCCATTGGTCTCGCCGATGATATTATAGTTCTGAGAGCCGAGTTCCACGCGAGCGATGTCGCCAATGCGCAGCACGTCGCCGTCGGGCAAGGAGCGAATGACCAGATTCTCGTAGTCCTTCTCTTCCTCATAGCGGCCCCGGTATTTCAACACATACTGGAAAGTGTTCTGGCTCTCGGCACCAAGGGCTCCGGTTGCCACCTCGATGTTCTGCTCGTCGAGCACACGGGTGACATCGGCGGGGACAAGACCGTAGCGTGCCATCTTCAGCGGGTCGAGCCAGATGCGCATAGAGTAGTCGGCGCCCATCACATTCACCTCTCCGACGCCCGGGATACGGCTCAGACGCGGCTCGATGTGAATCTTTGTGTAGTTGGCAAGGAAAGAGCGGTCGAAGGTGCTGTCAGGACTATAGACGCTGAGCTGTTTGATGTTGGAAGTCTGGCGCTTACGCACCGTTATGCCGCTTTTCACCACGTCGCTTGGCAGACGGCCCTGGACTGTGGCGGCGCGGTTCTGGACATTCACCATAGCCATGTCCGGATCTGTTCCCTGGCGGAAGAAGATGCCTATGGATGCCGTTCCGTTGTTCGAAGCAGACGAGGTCATATACATCATTCCTTCGACGCCGTTGATGGCCTCCTCGAGCGGAACGATGACACTCTTCTGAACCGTCTCGGCGTTGGCTCCTGTATAACTGGCCATGACGCGGACAGTAGGCGGGGCAATCTCCGGGAACTGCTCCAGGGCGAGACGCGAGAGGCCGATGATGCCGATAAGCACCATTAGTACCGCAATCACTCCGGAGAGTATCGGCCTATCAATGAATGTCTTGACCTTCATCTTTATTAATTGACAATTGATAGTTGACAGTTGACAGTTTTGGGGGCAGGACTTTCACCTCAACTATTTGATTTTTAATTTTTACTTTTTACTTTTTCCTTTACTTCAATTCCCTCTCTGAGCAGTCCTGCACCTTCGGCAATTATGGTGTCGCCTTCGTTCAGGCCCTGTTCCACAATATATTCACTCCCGTTGTTCAGGGGGAAGACAACGATCGGTGTGGCCTTTGTCTTGCCGTCTATGACTCGATAGACGAACATACGGTTCTGAAGTTCGTAAGTGGCTTCCTGCGGAATAACGATGCTCTGCTTGCGATGGAGCGGGACAATGACTGTGGCGCTGCCTCCGTGGTGGAGCAGACGGCGGCTGTTGGGAAAGGTGGCACGCAGGGTCACGGCTCCCGTCTGAGCATCTACGGTTCCGCTGACGGCGCTGACATGTCCCTGTTGGTCGTAGTCCTGCCCGTTGTTCAAACGGAGTCCCACGGGCGGCGCCTTACGAATGAAGTCCTCTATGGAGCCGTACTGGGCAATGAGGTCGAGAGCCTGATTCTCGCTGATGCTGAAATAGACATAAATTTCCGAGTCGTCCGCCACAGTTACCAACGGCTCGCTTATGCTGCTGCTGACAAGAGAGCCTACATGCCACGGAATCATAGATGCGACGCCGCTGACAGGACTCTTCACCTCGGTATATGACAGGTTGTTTCGCGCGTTTATCTCCTGGGCTTTGGCCTGAGCCACGGCAGCCTCAGCCTCGAACATGGCGTTCTGCATGTTCTCCACAGAGAAGCTGCTCACGACATTTTCCTTCAGCAGGCGCGCCTCATTCTCATAGTTCATCTTCGCGGTGGCCAGTCGGGCCTCGGCTGTCTTACGGGCAGCTACAGCCACTTCGAGTGCGGCGCGAAAAGGCACCTGGTCTATAATGAAGAGGGTCTGTCCCTTGCGTACGGCCTCGCCCTCGTCTGTCAGGATACTGGTTATGCAGCCGGACACCTGCGGACGTACTTCGACAATCTGCCGACCCGTGAGTCTGGCGCTGAATTGGCGCTCCAGCTCCATATCCTTACGGCTCACCACCGTGGTCTGATAATGTTGGGGCTCATGTTTCTCGCGTTTCTCCTCGCCACAAGACGTACATAGGAGGAGAAACAGAAGAAAGAGAAAAGCGCCACAACGGTGGCTTTGAGCAACGCTCAGCAATTTTTCCCTTTTATTTCTCACTTTTACTTTTTAATTTTTACTTTTTAATTTTTTCGGGTCTACTCCCTGAAGAACTTTACGCTCTGCCTTTTTCCTCCTACAACCCAGGAAACTACGTACATTCCGCGTGGCATCGTGGTCAGGTCAGCGCCGTTACCTGCGCGAAACGAGATGACACAACGCCCATCGGCTGCATACACCTTTGCCGGGAAATCGAGGTCTGCGGGGTTGTCGCAACCGAAATGGAGACGATGGGTGAAGGGGTTGTATGCCAAGGCGTAATCGAAACGACGGAGAGTCTCTACAGCATCGGGTATCTGCGGTATGGAGTCAAGCACTTCGATGGTCCATTTGCGGTTGTTTGAGGTTTCGTTCTTACTGTCTGTGGTGTAACTGAGCACACTCGTTCCGTTGCTCTTTCCGCCTCCGCTGAGGTTAGCTGTATGTTTGGAATAGATGTTGATGAGATTATACTGTCCCTCGCCAGCCGCTGAGAGATTCCATTGCTGACGGGCGCTTGTGCTGTCAGGAGCAGCCACGTTGAGCTGCGTGCCTACATTCACGGTCTCGCCTACTTCGCCCTCGGTCGGGTCGTTAAGAGCCCAGTTGCTTATGCGGTTTACGATGAAGTAAGTACCGTTGGAGAGTTGGGTGATGCTCCATTGCTGGCTCTCGCGCCCCTCGGTCTCCTCCCAACATTGCACCTTGTCGCTTATGGCATCGGCATCGAGTAATGTGAGTGAGCCTACATTCGCAAAGCCGTAGAACATATTGCTGCTCGGAGTGAAGGCCGGGACTACGGGTTCCGGCTGCGGTTCGGGATCAGGCTCGCCGGTGTCGTATTTGGCAAAGGTACGTGTCAGATAAGGCAGATGAATACCCAGGAAGGTCTTGATAGCCTGCACATCAGCATTATAGGTGGAATAGAGGATTCGCTCGCGGCAATACTGTTTCTGCAGACCCCATACGCGGTAGTTGAACTCCTGTGACTCTTCGAGCAGAGTTTGCAGGCTGTCTATCTTCTCATATATATAGCTCTCGATGCTGTCGGCAATCAGCTCTTTGTACCGGCGGTTGATGAGACGGGCAAACCAGGGGTCCTTCCACATCTGCTGCAACCAGTAGCGGCAGCCGTTGCTGGAGCCGTAGCCGTTCTCTGCCATAAGCTGACGGCTGGTGTCGCTGGTTCCGCCGCGGTCTGTGCGGTTGTCGTTGTTATAGGCTATGTCATAGTCCCAAAGCGGTCCCCAGTACAGATGCGGGTCGTCCTGCTCCTTATAGAAATATGTGGAAAAGAAGCCATCGACATTTGCGGATATCTCGGTGCAGATATACCAGTTGGCCAGAGACGTGGAATCCACCATCGGGCGGTAGCCGTCAACAGCGCTCTTGAAATCAGATGAGAAGAGGCGGTTCTCGAACTCCTGAACGTGGTTGGAGATATATGTGCTCTGCGTATCGTCAATATCATCCTCATCGGGATAATGGATGCGAACGGGCACGTTCTTCTTGGAGGTGTAGAATCCGTCGGCTCCCATAATAACCCAGTCGCCCAGCGCTTCATCATAATACCAGCTGCCGTAGGTGGAAAAGTCCTTGAAACCATCTACCTCCAAGAGATAGCCGCCGGTGATGTTGCTCTCGGACGTCAGCACCTCGTCCTGCTCTGTGATATTCACACGATGCGGACGCACATCTATCTGATCGGAAATCTGATAGTTGCCGCGATAGGAGTCGTTGACCGTGAGATCCACGAACTTGGCAGCCGGATTGAACTTCAGGCCGGCCCTCTCTCCAATCAGAGCGGTCAGGGCATTCCGGATCAGAGTCTTGTCAAACTGGTTAGCCAGCAAGGACCACTTCTTTGCCCTGGCATAGCCTTTGCCCAGGAGTTTCTGCTTGGAGGCGAACTTGATGCGGTAGGCGTATTTGCCGCCTGCGTTGCTGTAAGTGGAGTTTCCGCGACAGCGAATTTCCAGACTGTCGTAGTAGGTGACGATGTTCTCCTCATCTACATAATACAACTCTGCCCACAACTCCGTATTCTTGCTTGTAGGCATTTTACCGTCGTAGGTGTTGATATAGACGTGAGGCAGATTCGTCAGACGAGTGTGCTCAGAGTCATCAACCAGGATTTCCTGCGCGCTGATTGTCAATGCGCAGATTGTCAGGAGACAATATGTAAATAAGCGTTTCATTTGCATGCTGTATTTGCGTACGTATTGTGGCGGCAAAGTTAGCTCTTTTTTCGCTTATCCCAAATAAAAGGGCAAAAAAGTTGCATAAACGCCCCTCATTGTGTACCTTTGCCGAGCTTTTTCACAATAACATCAAAATGATTTAACAAATAAACACATATATTTATTATGAACAACGAATGGTTTGAATGTAAGGTTCGCTACGACAAGACTATGGAGACGGGCCTGTTGAAGAAAGTAACGGAAAGCTATCTCGTGGACGCTCTCAGCTTCACCGAGGCAGAGAAGCGATTCATCGAGGAAATCACGCCTTACCTCTCGGGCGAGTATGTGGTGACAGACATCAAGCGTGCACGTCTGGCTGAGCTCTTCGAGAGCAACGACGCGAGTGCCGACCGGTGGTTCAAGGCCAAGGTGGCTTATATCACTCTCGACGAGAAGACCGGCGCCGAGAAGCGCACTAACCAGAATGTGATGGTTCAGGCTACCGACTTCCGCGATGCTCTGAAGAATCTGGACAACGCGATGAAGGGCACTCTGGGCGACTGGGTAATCGTGAGCATCACCGAAACTGCCATCATGGATGTCTTCCGCTACGCGAAGGCTGAAAAGTAAGCTGCTATCAATAGACGCAACGAATTATTTCTAAAACAACGGATTACACGGATTATACGGATTAAAAATCCGAATCATCGCGCCAGCTAATTATGCATTGTGAATTATGCATTGTGAATTATGCATTATGAATTATGCATTATGAATTGATTAAATTATGGATTATGAATTGAAAATACGGTCAATCACAAGCCAACTGCCGGAGGGCACAAGGCTTGTGGCTGTCTCGAAATTTCATCCTACAGAAGCAGTTCGCGGAGCTTACGATGCCGGTTGCCGCATCTTCGGGGAGAGCCATGTTCAGGAGCTGAGAGAGAAGCAGCAAATCATGCCCGAGGACATCGAGTGGCACTTCATCGGACACCTGCAGACGAACAAAGTGAAATACATCGCTCCGTTCGTGAGCCTGATCCACGCCATAGACACTCCGCACCTGCTGCGCGAGGTCGAGAAACAGGCCGCAAAATGCGGACGCGTCATCCCCTGTCTGCTGCAACTGCATGTAGCGCAGGAGGAGACGAAATTCGGATTCACTCCCGACGAATGCATGGAGTTTCTGAGCGAAGGAGAGTGGCGTCAGATGCCCCACGTGCGTCTGTCGGGCATAATGTGCATGGCCACCAATACTGACGACGAGGAGCAGATCAGAGGAGAGTTTCGCCGGGCTCACGACTTTTTCTTGAAGGCCAAGGAAATGTTCTTCGCCGACACCGATTCTTTCTGCGAATGTTCGTATGGGATGAGCGACGATTGGAAAATTGCCGTGAGCGAAGGGTCCACATTAATACGCGTCGGAACAGCCATTTTCGGACCGCGCTAATGTTAAAGGAGTATAAAAAGTAGGCAAAAACCGACATTTCGGTACACTTTATACCAAAAAGATGCACAAATAATTTGCCCGTGTGCAGAAATCGGCGTACCTTTGCACACGCAAATACAAATTGTGCAAAACATGGATTCAATGTATAGCCCCTCTTTCAATGCCAGTCTTTGCCACAGCATTCAAGAGTTTTGGAACAACGATGCCCTCTCCGACTATGGAACCAACACGTTCCAGTATAAGGACGTCGCTCGTATTATAGAAAAACTTCACATCATCTTTGAGGCCTCGGGCGTGCAGCATGGAGACAAGGTTGCCATCTGCGGAAAGAACTCCGCCCGATGGGGTATCGCCTTCCTCGCCACGCTGACCTACGGCGCCGTTGCCGTACCTATCCTGCATGAGTTCCACCCCGAGCAGATTCACGATATCGTGAACCACTCCGAGGCCAAGCTCCTCTTCGTGGGCGACCTCGTGTGGCCGAAGCTCGACCCAGACAAGATGCCCCTGCTCGAAGGTATATTCGGCAACTCCGACGAAGAGTACAAACTGCACGTCGGACGTACAGATAAAGTAAGGTACGCGCGCGAGAACCTCAACCGTCTCTTCGGTGAGAAATTCCCCATGAATTTCCGTCGCCAGCACATATCCTACTATGAGGACAAGCCCGACGAGATGGCCATCCTGAACTACACTTCCGGGACGACCTCGAACTCCAAAGGTGTAATGATTCCTTACCGTGCGATATGGAGCAACTGCGAGTTCGCCTTCCAGGTTATGGGCAAGCACGTGAAAACCGGAGCACGCGTTCTCTCCATGCTCCCGATGGCCCACATGTACGGCATGGCATTCGAGTTCCTTTATGAGATGGTCTGCGGCGCTCACGTCTATTTCCTGACCAAGACCCCGTCGCCTCAGATTCTGCTGAAGGCGTTCGCCGACATCAAGCCGCACATCATTATCGCCGTACCGCTCATCATAGAGAAGATCGTACGCAAAGCCATATTCCCGAAGATTCAGGCTCCCGCCATACGTCTGGCGCTGATGACCCCATTCCTGCGCGACCGCATCAAAGCCGATATCCGCCGCAGGATGCAGACCGCTTTCGGCGACAACTTCTACGAGATTATCGTGGGCGGCGCTGCCATAAATTACGACATCGAGACCTTCCTGAAAGGCATCGGTTTCAACTACACCATCGGTTACGGCCTCACGGAGTGCGCCCCGATTCTCGCCTACGAGGACTGGACACGCTTCGTCCAGGGCTCATGCGGCAAGGTTGCTCCGCGCATGGAAGTGAAGATCGACAGCCCCGACCCGTATAACATCCCTGGCGAGATCCTTGCTCGAGGGATGAACATTATGCTCGGTTACTACAAGAACGAGGAAGCCACCGAAGAGGCTATGCGCGGCGGATGGTACCACACCGGAGACCTCGGAGTGATCGACCACGAAGGCAACATCTTCATCAAGGGCCGCTCCAAGAACATGCTGCTCGGCGCCAACGGACAGAACATCTACCCAGAGGAAATCGAGGACAAGCTCTCTTCCCTACCCTACGTCAGCGAGTGTGTCGTTATCCAGAAGGACGAGAAGCTCTACGGTCTCGTATATGCCGACCCGGATGACGTGCGCAAGGGCCATCTCACACAGAAGCAGTTAGAAGAGCAGATGGAGAAGAACCGTCAGGACCTCAATCTGATTGTCCCCTCCTACGCCCGTCTCCATGCCATACGTCTGATGCCCGAAGAGTTTGAGAAGACTCCGAAGAAGAGCATCAAACGCTACAAATACATGGACTACCCGGTGTAAGCCATTGAACATTGAACATTGGGATTTTTTACTTTTTAATTTTTATATTTTACTTTTCCATCTAATGAGTTTTAACGCTTGGCTCCAAGAGAGCATACAGAAATATTGGGATTCACCCGCGTTGACCGACTACGGAGTTCAGACCTTTCAGTACAAGGATGTAGCCCGAATCATCGAAAAGCTGCACATCACCTTCGAGGCTTCCGGTCTGAAGCCCGGTGACAAAGTGGCCATCTGCGGACGCAACTCAGCCCGCTGGGGTATAGTGTTCTTCGCCACACTCACCTACGGCGCCGTTGCAGTACCCATCCTGCACGAGTTCCTGCCCGAACAGATTCACGACATTGTGAACCACTCCGAGGCCAAGCTGCTCTTCGTGGGCGACCTCGTGTGGCCAAAGCTCGAACCGGACAAGATGCCCCATCTGGAAGGCATTATCGGCAACTCCAACGACGAGTACCGCCTCTATGTCGGGCGCACCGAGCAGGTACGCTATGCCCGCGAGAACCTCAACAAACTCTTCGGAGAGAAATATCCCAAGAACTTCCGCCCGCAGCATCTTGATTATTATAAGGACAGCCCCGAGGAACTGGCTGTGCTGAACTACACCTCCGGCACGACATCCAACTCCAAGGGCGTGATGATTCCTTACCGCGCTCTGTGGAGCAACTCTAAATTCGCCGTAGAGCGACTGGGCGCATTCATGAAACCCGGCGACAAAGTGATTTCAATGCTCCCGATGGCACACATGTACGGCATGGCATTCGAGTTCATCTTTGAATTCCTCATCGGCGTACATGTAAACTTCCTGGCCAAGACCCCCACCCCGTCTATCCTGCTCAGCACCTTCGCCGAGGTACGTCCGCGTCTGGTCATCGCCGTGCCGCTCATCATCGAGAAAATCGTGCGCAAGGCCGTATTGCCCAAGATGCAGACTCCGGCCCTGTGGCTCGCCCTCCACACCCCGTTGCTTCGCGACCGCGTGAAGGCAGAGATTTGCCACAAACTGCAGGATGCATTCGGAGGCAACTTCTACGAGATTATCGTGGGCGGCGCCTCATTCAGTCAGGAGATAGAGGCTGTGCTGAAAGACATCGGCTTCAACTACACCGTAGGCTACGGAACCACAGAGTGTGCGCCGCTGCTCGCCTACGAGGACTGGGAGCGCTTTGCCAAAGGCTCTTGCGGCAAGGTCGTGGATCGCATGGAAATCAAGATAGACAGCCCCGACCCGCAGAATATCCCCGGCGAAGTTCTCGCCCGAGGAATGCACGTGATGCTCGGCTACTACAAGAACCCGGAAGCCACCGCCGAGACCCTTCGCAACGGCTGGTACCACACCGGCGACTTGGCCGTAATGGACGCCGAGGGCAACATCTTCATCAAGGGCCGCTCCAAGAACATGCTGCTCGGCGCCAACGGACAGAACATCTACCCCGAGGAAATCGAGGACAAGCTCTCTTCCCTGCCCTACGTCACCGAATGTGTGGTCATCCAGAAAGGCGACAATCTCTACGGTCTCGTCTATGCCGACCCGGAGGATGTGAAACACGGAGGCTTGACTCCCGCTATGTTAGACGCGCAGATGGAGAAGAACCGTCAGGACCTCAACCAGGTAATACCCTCCTACGCCCGCATCCATGCCATTCGTCTGATGCCCGAAGAGTTTGAGAAGACTCCGAAGAAGAGCATCAAGCGCTACAAATACATGGACTACCCGGTATAAACAGCTTTCCTGCCTTACAAATCGATTCTCTTTTTCTCGCAAGTATTCCACCACCTCAGGAGTGTAGAACGGGTCTAATGGGTCTATTTTTGCATGTATTCTCTTTTTTATGTTGCAAAGGTAAAATTACTAATTAAAAGAGAACAAGAGAAAAGAGTAAAAAAATAGTAGAATTTTTGTTCTAATCTTTTGGCTGTTTCGAAGAAAAGTAGTACTTTTGCGGCCGATTTGAGACCGAAGGGGCTTGGTAAAGTGGCACCACGACGGCTGTCCGCCTCTCGGTAAAACCCGTTAAAATACATATAATCAAACATGTACGCAATCGTAGAGATTAACGGTCAGCAGTTCAAGGCAGAGGCAGGCAAGAAGCTGTTTGTGCAACACATTCAGGGTGCCGAGGCTCAGCAGACTGTTGAATTTGAGAGAGTGTTGTTAGTTGACAACGACGGTGCAGTCACCGTAGGCCTCCCCCTGGTGGACGGCGCAAAGGTGGTTTGCGAAGTAGTAAGCCCGCTCGTTAAGGGCGACAAGGTGCTTGTGTTCCACAAGAAGCGCCGCAAGGGCTACCGTAAGCTGAATGGCCATCGCCAGCAGTTCACGGAGTTGACTATCAAGGAAGTAATTGCTTAACCACTAAAAACAAGAAACGAAATGGCACATAAAAAAGGTGTTGGTAGTTCTAAGAACGGCCGTGAGTCCGCAGCACAGCGACTCGGAGTGAAGATTTTTGGTGGTCAGAAGTGTGTAGCCGGCAACATCATCGTTCGCCAGCGCGGCACTCAGCATTATCCCGGTAAGAACGTGGGCATGGGCAGCGACCACACGCTGTACGCTCTCGTTGACGGCATTGTAAGCTTCAAGAGGGGTCGTCTGGACCGTTCAACGGTTTCAGTGGAGCCCATAGCTGAGGCATAAGGGATACGCATAAACCAAAACACAACAGAATCTCATCAGACCCCTCATGCCCCGTGGCGTGAGGGGTTTCTGTTTACCCCCCTAAAGGGGGGAAAGAATAGAGAAGAAAAGAAAAGAGAAAACATAAAAGATTTGATGAAACATTCGCTGAAAGACTGGGTGATAGCCACTCGCCCGTGGTCGTTTCCGGCCTCGTCGATGCCTGTGTTGGTGACAATAGCCTGGCTTTTCCACAACGGGATTATGGACCGTTGGTGGATGGGCCTCCTTTCATTAATTAATATAATACTGGTTCACGCGGCCGGGAACGTGTGGAGCGACTATTTCGACTTCCGCAAGGGAGTGGATGCCGCCGACACTTATGGCGTGCGGATTCTTGTTGACGGTCAGTTCACGCCGCGTGAGGTGCTCCGTTTTTCTGTCACTCTGCAGGTACTGGCCGTTGCGATGGGAATTATGATGGTATGCCTCACCGGACTGCCTCTGCTGTGGATCGGCCTTATTGGAATAGCTCTCTCGCTGCTCTACCCGCCTCTAAAATATATGGCTCTGGGCGATCTGGTTATCATGGCCTGCTATGCCGTGCTGCCGATGTTGGGCGTAACGTATATCTGTCACGGCGTCATCGTGCCGGAAGTGTTGTGGCTGGCTGTGCCCGTGGGCAGTATCACAGTGGCTATCCTGCATAGTAACAACACCCGCGACATAGAGACCGACACACGCGCCAAGATTCACACGTTTGCAATGTTCACGGGCCGCAGCTTCGCCATCGGGATGTACGTGTTCGAGCTGGTGCTGCCCTATCTGTGGTTAGCCGCCACCGTGGGCTTCGGTTTAGTGAGTCCGTGGGCACTGGTGTCCTTCGTCACGATTCCTATTGCTGCGAAGAACATCAACACGATACACTCCTGCCACACCGAAGGCATCGAGGCCATTGCCAGTCTGGACGAAGCAACCGCCAAACTGCAACTGGCTTTCAGTCTGACACTGGCGATAGGGCTGGTGATTTAAGGAGAGAAAAGAGAAGAAGAGAAAAAAGAAGAGAGAGAGACTAAGAGAAAAAATAGAGGGTTAAAAAATTAAATGGTTAAAAAGTTAAACAGTTAATAGCGGCCCGTCGTTTATTCAATTAAACGATTAAATGATAAATCGATAGAAAAAATGGCCGCTAATGGTCAATGGTCAATGAAAAAAAATGCAACTTCCATGGCTGTTGCAGCCGTGCTGTGGTTCCTGATGTTCTCACCGTGGACGGCTCCGTACCTGCCTTTCTGGTGGTGCATGACCGCTTCGGCGTGTGTGCTCACCACTCTGGCGCTGACCTTTGGCGGCAAGGATTGTCTGGGGATACCAAGCAAAACCATAAATCCCATTGACCCCAATAGCCCCATTGACCCTATTAACCACATGAGCAAACTCTTTCTGGGGCTTGCGATAGCTGTAGGGCTGTGGGTTGCATTCTTCGTCGGCGACAAGGTTTCGCAATGGATGTTCGACTTTGCCCGCCCGCAAGTGAACCTGATCTACGGGATGAAGAACGGGATGTCGCCGCTGACTCTCTCGCTGCTTCTTCTATGCGTGATTGGCCCAGCCGAAGAGATATTCTGGCGCGGATTCATACAACGCTCACTCTCAGCACGCTACTCTCCCACCCTCGCCTTCATCGTCACCACCGCCATTTATACGCTGGTGCATCTGCCTTCGGGCAACTTCATGCTCATCATGGCAGCCCTGGTTTGCGGCATCGCTTGGGGCGGTTTATACTGGCTCTGGCCCAATCGTCTGCCATCGATAATTATCAGTCACGCAGTGTGGGATGCGGCGGCGTTTGTGTGGTTTCCCTTCTGAAATATCAATAATTCAAAAAAATCAGTAAAATAAAGAGAGAAAGAGGCTGCAAATGCCACCAATTTTCATTATCTTTGTCGCGCGTTTTAAAGAAATCTATAAGAACACACTATAATGCTTACACTAAAACTCATCAACGAGGAGACCGAGAGGGTCATCCGAGGACTGGAGAAGAAACATTTTGAGGGCGCTGCCGAGGCCATTGCTGCCGTGCAGGCCACGGACAAACGCCGCCGCGAGGCTCAGGCCCAGTTGGATCAGCTGCTCTCTGAAAGCAAGAAGAAAGCAGCCGAGATTGGAGCCCTGATGAAGCAGGGCAAGCGCGAAGAGGCTGAACAGGCCAAGAGCGCTGTGGCCGCCATCAAGGAGCAGGCCAAGGCTCTCGAGACCGCTATGGACGAGGCTCAGAAGCAGGTGAACGACATGCTCTGCCAGATTCCCAATATCCCATACGACGAGGTTCCCGAAGGCCGCACGGCCGAGGATAACTTGGTGGTGAAGAGTAATCTCAAGGAGTGCGACGGCACAGACACCGTTGGCAACTGGACCGTCAACCCTCAACTCTCAACTGACGTCGCCCCCCTGCCCCACTGGGATCTGGCCCGCAAGTACAACCTCATAGACTTCGACCTCGGCGTGAAGATTACGGGCGCCGGCTTCCCCGTATATATCGGCAAGGGAGCACAGTTGCAGCGTGCTCTCATCAACTTCTTCTTAGATGAGGCACGCAAGGCCGGCTACACCGAGATTATGCCGCCGACAATGGTGAATACAGCCTCAGGCTACGGCACTGGCCAGTTGCCCGACAAGGAAGGTCAGATGTACCACGCTGAGGTGGACGACTACTATATGATCCCGACCGCCGAGGTGCCCGTGACGAATATCTACCGCGACGTAATCCTCGACGAGCGTGACCTGCCCATAAAGAACTGCGCCTACACTCAGTGTTTCCGCCGCGAGGCTGGCAGCTACGGTAAGGACGTGCGCGGACTGAACCGTCTGCACGAGTTCTCAAAGGTGGAAATCGTGCGCATCGACACCCCGGAACACTCCAAGGAGAGCCACAAGGAGATGCTCGCACACGTGGAGGGTCTGCTGCAGAAGCTTGAACTCCCCTACCGCATACTGCGTCTCTGCGGCGGCGACCAAAGCTTCACCTCTGCCATCTGCTACGACTTCGAGGTCTATAGCGAGGCTCAGGGACGTTGGCTCGAAGTCAGCTCCGTCTCCAATTTCGACACCTATCAGGCCAACCGCCTCCGTTGCCGTTACCGTCCCGACGGCTCCAAGAAGCCCGAGCTCTGCCACACTCTGAACGGCTCCGCTCTGGCTCTGCCGCGCATAGTGGCTGCCCTGCTGGAAAACAACCAGACCGAGGTCGGTATCCGCATCCCCAAGGCTCTGCAGCCCTACACTGGTTTCGAGATCATAGACTAAATCCTCCTTGTCAAATACACAATACAACACAACAAAACAACACAAGAAAATGAACAAGATTGTTGCAAAGGAACAGTTCTCTGAAAAGGTATTCAAGTTGGTGGTAGAGGCTCCCCTCATCGCCAAGGCACGCAAGGCCGGTCACTTCGTAATAGTTCGCGTGGGCGAGAAGGGTGAACGTATGCCTCTCACCATCGCCGACTCCGACACCAAGGCCGGCACTATCACGCTGGTCGTGCAGACCGTTGGTGTGAGCAGCACCAAGCTGTGTGCTCTGAACGTGGGCGACGAGATAACAGACGTTGTAGGCCCGCTCGGAAAGGCTACTCATATAGAGAAGTTCGGAACTGTGGTTTGCGCCGGAGGCGGCGTGGGCGTGGCTCCGATGCTCCCCATCATCAAGGCTCTGAAGGAGGCCGGCAACCGCGTCGTTAGCGTACTGGCCGGTCGTAGCAAAGACCTCATCATCCTCGAGGACGAGGTGCGCAAACATTCCGACGAGGTTATCATCATGACCGACGACGGTTCCTACGGACAAAAGGGCGTGGTGACCGTAGGCATCGAGCAGGTTATCCAGCGCGAGAAGGTGGATAAGGTGTTCGCCATCGGCCCCGCCATAATGATGAAGTTCTGCTGCCTCCTCACCAAGAAATACGAGATTCCTACAGACGTGTCCCTGAACACAATCATGGTTGACGGAACGGGTATGTGCGGTGCCTGCCGCATCACCGTCGGCGGCAAGACACGTTTCGTTTGCGTCGATGGTCCTGAGTTCGACGGCCACCAGGTGGATTTCGACGAGATGCTCTCCCGAATGACAGCGTTTAAGCAGGAGGAGATGGAGGCAATGGAGAAGTCAGCCACGGCCCCCCATTCAGCCCCCGAGGGGGCTACGGATGCTGTGACATCTGCCAACAAAACAATAGAAGCCCCCTCGGGGGCTGAATGGGGGGCCGAGGCCGACTCTCTCACTGACCGCACCGCCCCATGGCGCGAAGAGCTGCGCAAGAGCATGAAAGCCAAGGAGCACACCGCTATCCCCCGCGTCGTTATGAACGAGCTCGACCCCGTATATCGCGCCACCACACGCACCGAGGAGGTCAATCAGGGTCTGACCAAAGAGCAGGCTCTCACCGAGGCCCAGCGCTGTCTCGACTGCGCCAAACCCACTTGCATGGAGGGCTGCCCGGTTGGAATTCAGATTCCCTCGTTCATCAAGAACATAGAGCGCGGCAACTTCCTCGGCGCAGCCAAAGTGCTGAAGATGACTTCTGCCCTGCCCGCCGTTTGCGGTCGTGTTTGCCCGCAGGAGAAACAATGCGAGAGCCGATGCATACATCTGAAGATGAACGAGCCCGCTGTGGCCATCGGTTATCTGGAGCGTTTCGCCGCCGACTACGAGCGCGAGAGCGGCAACATAACTATCCCCGAGTGCGCACCCGCCAACGGCAAGAAGATTGCCGTGATTGGTTCCGGTCCTTCAGGCCTCTCCTTCGCAGGTGATATGGCCAAGCTGGGCTATGACGTGACTGTATTCGAGGCTCTGCATGAGATTGGCGGCGTGCTGAAATACGGAATCCCCGAGTTCCGTCTGCCGAACGCCATCGTTGATGTGGAAATCCAGAATCTGGAGAAGATGGGCGTGAAATTCGTCAAGGACTGCATCATCGGAAAGACCATAGCTGTAGAAGAGCTTGAGGCTCAGGGCTTCGCAGGTATCTTCGTTGGCTCCGGCGCCGGTCTACCTAACTTCATGAATATCCCGGGCGAGAACCTGAAGGGCATTATGTCCAGCAATGAATACCTCACGCGCGTGAACCTGATGGATGCCTCCAATCCCGAGACCGACACGCCCATACACCGCGCCAAGAGCGTGATGGTTGTGGGTGGCGGTAACACCGCGATGGACTCCTGCCGCACGGCCAAGCGTCTCGGCGCCGACCGCGTCTTCATCGCCTACCGCCGCAGCGAGGCCGAGATGCCCGCTCGTCTCGAAGAGGTGAAGCATGCCAAGGAAGAGGGCATTGAGTTCCTCACCCTGCACAACCCCATAGAGTATCTGGCAGACGACAAGGGCAACGTGCGTGCCGTCGTTCTGCAGAAGATGGAACTGGGCGAACCCGATGCCAGCGGTCGCCGTTCTCCTCAGCCCATCCCCGGAGCTACCGAAACTATTGAGATAGACCAGGCAATCGTGGCTGTCGGCGTTTCGCCCAACCCCATCGTTCCGACCAGCATCAGCGGTCTCGAACTGGGTCGCAAGAACACCATCGTGGTAAGCGAGGGTATGCAGACCAATATCCCGACTATCTTTGCCGGCGGCGACATCGTGCGCGGCGGAGCAACGGTAATCCTGGCCATGGGCGACGGACGCCGTGCCGCTCAATCCATGCACGAGTATCTGAATAAGTAAAGCTCACATCTGCGAAAGCATGAAGAGATATCTCATCATAATCCTCCTGACTGCCCTCCTCTTCCCTGCAGCTAATGCTCAGAAGAAGAAGCGGGCAGCCACTCCCAAAGCCAAGACGACAGCCCTAACCGTTATGGACAAGGCGCGTGCGGCCTTGGAAGAATACGACTTTGCGGCTGCGGAGGAACTGCTTTCAAAAGAAAAAGAGACGCTGACTCACAAGAAACAGCCAACAGCCGAGGCCGACTCCATGCTATCAATAGCACAGAGCGGGCTCACGAGGATTCACTCTACCGAACACATCGTGATCATTGACAGCGTGGTATGCCCAAAGGAGCAGGCTCTCAAGACCATTCGCCTTAGTCAGGGAAGCGGGCGTATAGACACTTACGCCTCCACATATCGCAAGAATGACACTCAGGACGCAACGTTCTATGAGAACGACCTCGCAAACAAGCGCTTCGTGGCCGTTCCCGCAAAAAGCGGAATGTCACCTCGGCTCTCGGTGTCGGACAAGATCGGTAACGAATGGGCGGAACCGACTCCGGTAGCGGGTTTGCCTGCCAACGACATTGCGCAGAACTATCCCTTCCTGCTCTCCGACGGCGTTACGCTCTACTATGCAGCCAAAGGGCCGGAAAGCATCGGAGGATACGACATCTTCATAACGCGTGCCGACGACAGCAACGAGAACAGTTTCCTAAGCCCCGAGAATCTAGGCTTCCCGTTCAACTCACCAGCGAACGACTACCTGCTGGCCATCGACGAGCAGGCGCAGTTGGGGTGGTTCGTGACCGACCGCCGTCAGCCTAAGGGCAAGGTGTGCATATACACCTTTATCCCTAACACAAGGCGCAACAACTACAAGGAAGGCACTGACCCTCAAGTACTTCGCAATGCGGCTCGAATCAACAGGATTAAAGATACATGGACTGACCAGTCCGCCGTAACTGCCGCCCAGCAGAGGCTCACAGACCTGCGTACTGGCAAGACCGTCAAGAAAGCACCGATGCCGGACTTCTACTTCCCCATCGATGACAACCGCACCTACACGCATCTGAACGACTTCAAATCCGACGAGGCACGCACGAAGATGAGACAATGGCTCAATCTTGACAAGAATACTAAGATCGACGCAGGCATTCTGCAACGACTTCGCGACAAATATGCCGATGCGACCAACGAATCACAACGGCAGCAGTTCGCACAATCCATTACCAAACTGGAAAGCTCTTATGCCCGCAATCTGGAGCAGGTTCGCTCTCTTGCCAAAGAAATACGTAACTTAGAAATTACTAAAACCAAATAACCGAATAACTATGAGCAAATACTTTGCACCTTCAGAACTGATTATTAACGAAGACGGCAGCGTATTTCATCTGCACATTCGTCCGGAACAACTGGCCGACAAGATAATCCTCGTCGGCGACCCTGGCCGCGTTCAGACCGTTGCCCAACACTTTGACAATCTCGAGTGTGACATCCAGAGCCGTGAGTTTCACACCATTACAGGCTCATATAAGGGCAAGCGCATTAGCGTCATTTCACACGGTATCGGCTGCGACAACATCGACATTGTGATGAATGAGATTGACGCGCTCGCAAACATCGACTTCGAGACACGCACGGAGAAAGAGCAACTGCGCTCGCTCGAACTGGTGCGAATCGGCACCTGCGGCGGTTTGCAGCCCAACACCCCCGTCGGCACCTACATCGCCTCATACAAGAGCATCGGCTTCGACGGCCTGCTGAATTTCTATGCTGGACGCAACGAAGTCTGCGACCTGGCTTTTGAGGAAGCCTTCAAGAAACACATGCATTGGAATCCCCTGCTCTGCGCACCTTACGTCATCGATGCCAACCCCGAACTCATCGAGCGCATAAGCGGCACGGAAATGGTTCGTGGCGTCACCATCGCCTGCGGCGGATTCTTCGGTCCTCAAGGTCGTGAACTGCGTATTCCGCTGGCGGATCCCGAGCAAAATCAGAAGGTAGAATCGTTTGAATATCAGGGCTGGAAGATAACAAACTTCGAGATGGAGTCGAGCGCTCTCGCCGGCCTTGCCCGTCTGTTGGGCCACCGCGCAATGACCTGCTGCATGGTTATCGCCAACCGTCTCGCTGGTGAGGCTAACACGGGTTACAAGGGAACAATCGACGGTCTTATCCGCCTCGTTATAGAACGCATCTGACGCATAAATCATGAACGGCTTATACTCTATCCTGCTCCTCATCCTGAGCAATATCTTCATGACATTTGCCTGGTACGGGCATCTGAAACTGCAGCAGACTGGCACGTCCAGCAACTGGCCCCTGATTGGCGTTATAGCTTTCTCGTGGTGCATCGCATTCTTCGAATACTGCTGCCAGGTGCCTGCCAACCGCATCGGCTTTGCCGGCAACGGCGGCCCGTTCAATCTGGTTCAGCTAAAGGTTATTCAGGAATGTGTCTCTCTGACGGTCTTCGCCATCATCGCCAACCTGATGTTCCAGAACGAGAGCCTTCATTGGAACCACATCGCAGCCTTCGCATGCCTCATTGCAGCAGTCTATTTCGTATTCATGAAGTAGCCAATATGACTAATGACACAATCTGCGCGCTGGCAACTCCGGTCGGTGGAGCAATTGCCATAATCAGAATCTCAGGGGAACGCTCCCTTGAGATTCTTTCGCATGTCTTCAGCAGCCGTACCTTCTCCCCCTCTTTGATTCCGAGTCTGCCCGTACGCTCTGTTCATTACGGGAATATTTCAGACAATATATCATCTAAAGACGACATAATAGATGAAGTCTTAATATCCGTATTCAGGGCTCCACACAGTTATACCGGCGAGGATTCAGCTGAGATTTCATGTCATGGCAGCCGTTACGTCACAGCCAGAATCCTCGAACTTCTTATAGCCAAAGGAGCACGACAGGCTAATCCTGGGGAATTCACACAACGTGCTTTTCTGAACGGAAAGATGGATCTCTCGCAGGCCGAGGCTGTAGCGGATCTGATTGCCTCATCCAACCGCGCAACTCATAAGATTGCAATGAGCCAACTGCGTGGACAGTTCTCCTCAGAACTGAGTCAACTGCGCGATAAACTGCTACATCTCACCTCTCTATTAGAGCTGGAATTGGATTTCTCCGACCACGAAGACCTGGAGTTCGCAGACCGCAGCAAACTCTTTGAGCTTACCAAAGAAATTGACTCTCACATCACAAAACTGGCCCACTCTTTCGAGACAGGACAAGCCCTGAAGCAAGGCATTCCTGTGGCTATCGTTGGTAAGACCAACGTAGGGAAATCAACCCTGCTGAACGCCCTACTGAAGGACGACCGTGCCATCGTCTCCGACATTCACGGCACTACCCGCGACACAATCGAAGACACCATCGATATTCAGGGCGTCACCTTCCGCTTTATCGATACAGCAGGTATCCGCCAGACGCAAGACACCGTAGAACAGATAGGCATTGAGCGCACTTATGCAGCCATTGATAAGGCTCGCATCGTCCTTTGGCTCATCGATGCCGAACCCTCTGCCACCGAAGTTCAGGATATGCAAAACCGTTGCGCAGACAAATCCCTCCTCATCGTCCGCAACAAAATCGACCTTATCAATGGTCACGAATTGTTGAGCGAAGGCGAAAAATGTTCAATGGTCAATGTCCTGAGAATCTCCGCCAAACATGCTCTGGGCATCGAAGCACTTGAAGCAGCCATCTACAAAGCAGCCGACATCCCCACCCTCACCGACAACGATGTCATTGTCACCAATGCCCGACATTACGATGCTCTCATCCGTTCTCACGCGTGCATTCAGCGTGTCATCGATGGTCTGCAAATGCAACTCAGCGGCGACCTTCTTAGTGAAGACCTCCGCCAAGCCCTTGACACGCTCGCCGAAATCACCGGCGGCCAAATCACTCCCAACGAAGTATTAGGCAATATCTTCAAGCATTTTTGCGTGGGAAAGTAGATTATAACTAAATGATACACAGGTTATTATATCGTTTTATTAGGGTATTTTAACAAGTAAGTAAGAATTAATCAAGATTAAATGTAATTACCTATAGGTCAGCAGATTAACACATTTGCTAATCAAGTTTTATTATCCATACAAGAAAATCAAAGATAACAAACTGAAAATTAAAGTATTACAGCGAAAAAACACCCTCTAAGAATCATTTAAATTCAGATGCGGTCAATTATGCGGGAATACAAACGATTCTCAGAGGGTGTGATTGTTCGATTTGTAAGGGTTGTGAGAGATTAGGATGAGGCCGATGAAAGTCAAGGCGGCGTTCAACATCAGCAGTTCATAACTGAAGTGGTAGCCCCAAAGCAGCGGGGAGAGATAATCCAAAAGGGCACAAATTATCGGCGAGAGGACGGCAATGTAGGGAACGGCTTTGTCATTGACCGCACGATGGGTGAAGAGGCCGAAGCAGAAGAGCCCAAGCAACGGGCCGTAGGTGTAACCCGCCATACGGTAGATGGTATCGATGATTGTGCCGCTGCCTGCAAGATGAAAAACTGCGATGCAGAGTGCAAAGGCTATAGCCACGGATGCGTGAACTCGGTGGCGTATCCTCAACGCCTGCTCGGGATCGAAGCCCTCATGTTCTACTTGCAACAGATCTACGCAGATACTTGTGGTCAGAGAAGTCATGGCACTGTCGGCACTCGAGAGGGCGGCGGCTGCGATGCCAATGGTAAAGGGGAAGACGACCAGGGTTCCGAGAGCTCCGCTTCCGACAAGCATAGGCAACAGACGGTCGCCTTCAGCAGGTATCGCGATTCCTTCTTGTGCGGCAAAAGTGTATAGCAGGACTCCAAGTGAGAGGAAGAGCAGATTCACCGGCAGGAAACAGGCTCCGTAGAGGCACATGTCCTTTTGGGCATCGCGCAGCGAAGAACAAGTGAGGTTCTTTTGCATCATGTCCTGATCCAGACCGCTCATAACAATTGTAATGAAGGCTCCGTTGATGAACTGACGGAAGAAGAACTGAGTGCTTGTAGCATCCCAGCAGAACATCTGACCCATCGGACTTTCAGATATAGTGCTAACGATGCTGGATAGAGAAAGATTCATTCTGTCGGCCACAGCCCAAATCACACAGATTGTGGCCGCAAGCATACAGAAAGTCTGCAGGGCATCCGTGCGCACGATATTCTCAATGCCTCCGCGACGGGTGTAGAGATAGATGGCCGCAAGCACCGCCAAGACAGTAAACCAAAACGGGAGTCCGAGCGGGCCAATTGCCATCTCGTGAAGAACGATGCAGGCCAGATACAGTCGAGCGGCCGCGCCCGTTAGCTTGCTCAGCAGGAAGAAGCAGGCGCCCGTGACGTGACTGCGTCTGCCGAAACGCTGAGCCAAATAACCGTAGATACTGGTGAGTTGCAAGCGGTAATAGAGCGGCAGTAGGACAAAAGCAATGACCAGATATCCGGCAAAGAAACCCATGCACATCTGTACGTACGTCATAGCGTTCTGACTAACCCACCCCGGGACGCTTACCAGACTGACGCCGCTGATGCTCGCTCCTACCATCCCGAAAGCGACAAGCAGCCAGGGCGACCGTCTGCCTGCGCGGAAGAACGCGTTGTTGTCGCCCTTAGACTTTGCCATCCACGCAAACAGGAACAGCAACGAGATGTAAATACTAAGAGCTAAAAATACCGCCCCCATCTCCAATCTCTAATCTTTAATCTCTAATCTCTTGTCTTATGTTCTGCTCTCGATGCACCAGAGTGATGTGAACGCCGTATTTCTTGTGCAGATGTTCGGCAAGATGCTGAGCCGAATAGACGCTGCGATGCTGACCGCCCGTGCATCCGAAAGCGAACATCAGGTCGGTGAAGCCGCGCTCGAGATAACGCTCCACATGATGATCTGCCAGCCGATAGACGCTCTGCAGGAAGGTGAGTATCTCCCCGTCTTCCTCAAGGAAACGTATTACCGGCTCATCCAAACCCGTCAACTGCTTGTATGCCTCGTAACGGCCGGGGTTGTGAGTGCTTCGACAGTCGAAGACATATCCTCCGCCGTTGCCGCTCTCGTCCTCCGGAATCCCGCGCTTGAACGAGAAAGAGAAGATGCGAACACGCAAAGATTTTACGATTTCACGATTTACGATTTCACGATTTTCTGGCTGGCGCGACGCAATCTCCTTGGGGAGCGAATCTGAGACCTCAGTTTGGGCAGAGACTTGCTCTACAATTTTCTCCAGAACTGAGCACATATAGGCGGGGATTTGGAGGGAGGGTTCTGAGAGCGAGGCGCGCAGGTTGCCGATGGCAGGCGGAATACTGTCTATGAAATGTTGCTTGCGTTCGAAATAGCCTCTGTAGCCGTAAGCGCCGAGAACCTGAAGGATACGGAAAAGAACAAAGAGACGCAGACGGGTTCTGAAAACATTCTCGTCAACTGGCATATATTTCTTCAGCGCAGCGATATATGCGTCAACGAGTTTCTGACGCAACGCATCGGAATAGCGGGCAGATGCCTGCCATACAAAACTGGCCACGTCATATTCCAGCGGGCCTTTTCGCCCTCCCTGGAAATCGATGAACGCAGGGGTGCCGTCGCGCAGTAGCATTACATTACGTGCCTGAAAGTCGCGATAGAGGAACGTGGAAACCGGAACGTCCAACAGCTGAGCGGAGAATTCGCGGAAGGCTTCTTCAAGACGCACCTCGTGGAAATCCACACCTGTGGGTTTCAGAAAACAGTATTTGAAGTAATTCAGGTCAAAGGCGACATTCGTGGCATCCATCTCCGGCTGCGGATAACAGTGTGAGAAGTCAAGCCCCTCGGCCCCTACGACCTGAATCTCAGGGAGGGCAGATATAGTTCGCACCAGCAGCTCCTGCTCCTCCTCGTCATAATCGCCACCACTCTCCCGCCCCGCTGCTATGGCGT
Source organism: Bacteroidaceae bacterium (assembly GCA_017447625.1). GTDB lineage: Bacteria > Bacteroidota > Bacteroidia > Bacteroidales > Bacteroidaceae > Physcousia. The sequence continues at coordinate 72,929 of JAFSNB010000016.1, read as the reverse complement.
CGAAGAGCGAGCGCGTGCCGAAATCCTCCTGGATATAGCGCAGGCGGTCGGGGCTCACGGCATAGACTTCCGGCACACGTATGCCTTTAGCGTGGAAATGTCCGGCGAGATAGACGAAGGCGTCGTTCTCCTCCACGGACGTGCCGATGACTCCAATGAGCGAGTGTCCGTCCTTGTCCGTCAAACGAACATACTGGCGGTTTGAGCCGGAGCCGTTAATCGGGTCCGTCTCTTTGGGTGCTGCTCCCGTAAGAGCAGTATAGAGTTCAATTAGCTGTTGCATAGACTTGCTGGCGTGCAGCCTAATTATGAATTATGAATTAAGAATTACTCCTTGTGCTGCCAAATCAGATTGACGCGGCGACGAATGGCTATGATGTTGAAGATGGAGACAACGACGAAGATGGCGAGGCCACACAAGATTGCCGGTACTATTGACGCCTCCTCAATCTGCGGGAACATAGACCAGAGCAGGTTCATATACTGCGACCGAATCCAGAGCAGCAAGCCGATGGCAATCACGAGCACGAGAAAATTCACGGATATCGTCAGCAGTTGGTAAGGGAGACTCACCCGGGCCGGCGAATAACCGATAAGCAGCAGATTCTCCAGTTTTGTGGTGTTCTTCTGCAACAGGAGATAGACGCTCAGCATCAGGATATAGAACGAGAGGATGCTGATAAGCAGTCCCACGGCCAGCACTACTCCCGTAACAATCTTCAGGAAATAAGTGAGGCGTCCGGCCTCCAACTGGTCGTTCTCCATTTCATAGCCGCGGTCGTCGATGAAGCGTGCAATGGCATCGTCCGTGGGATTAGTGACTTCCACAATCAGACGTGTCGGAGCGGTATCGGCTCCCGGAGCCAACTGGGCGTTGCTCCATGTCATGAAATCCTCCGGCACAAGTATGGTGTTCAGGCGTGACGAGAATCCGATTACTTTACCGCGCAGCCGCTCCTCACGACCGTTGCCGCGCAGTCGGATGTCCAACGGTATCATTCCAACCACGCCTTCGGTGAGGCGCGGCAGCGACTGGCTCTGCGCGAAACCGAAATTATAGATGGCCAGATAAGAGCGCGGCAGGACAATAGGCACCTCGTGTCCCGAGGAATCGTAATGCCAGTGGGCAGGATCTGTATCCACAAAATCCGAGGGCACGCTCTCGAAGAACATATCTGTGCCGAAGCCCAGACTACCCACTCCAAGCGAGGCATAGACCTTATACTGCGAGGCGGTGAATCGTCCGACACGTTTTGTAAAACGCTGACTGGCGATATCGTCAATCTCCTCCTGCGAGAACGAACTGGCCTCGCCCAGGAGAGACGAGACGGCCGTGATTCGCTTGGAGAGAATCAGATAGGTATTGCTTATCAGTCCGTCGTCTTCGGTGAACACGGGAACGACATCCTTGTAAAACTGTATGCTGGTGAGCACTATCAGCATTCCGACCAGATTCGCGGCGAAGAACCCCACGAATTGGCTGATATTGATATGTTGCCGCAACAACTTAATTAATTCATAATTCATCAATATATTTAATGATTTAAAGATTTTATATTTTAGGATTTATGGCTGGCGCGATGCTTTGGATTTTTAACATGTAATTATCATAAATTTGTCCATATAATTATTCATTAATGATAAATTAACGTGCCAATTAATGGCAATTAGTGTTGAAGGATAATCCGTTTAATCCGTGCAATCCGTTGTTTTTTATGATAGCAGCGCGCAGCCAATGGTCAATGTTCACGTACTGTTGAGCGAAGGCGAAAAATGGTCAATGTTCAATGACTTACATAGTAAAAGTCACATCGTAGTTCATTTCCATGTGCTTGCCGATGCTCGTTACGATAATTCCGGCACCCTGAGCACGAGCCTCCTCCTGCATAATCTCAGCCATCGTATGGGCGTTTGCCTCGTCGAGGTGGCTTATAGGTTCATCGACCAGCAGGAAACTGAACGGCTGCACCAGAGCGCGAATCATAGCCACACGCTGCTGCTGCCCGAAACTCATTCGACCGCATTTGATCTCTTTCTTGTCCGCTATGCCGAAGGCTTCGAACCAGCGGCTAATGGTCTTTTCGTCTTTGAACCGCGTCAGGCTGTTCTTCACCTCGATATTCTCCCAGGCCGTCAGCTCGGGAAAGAGGCGCAGCTCCTGAAAGAGCAGGCTCAGCGACCGCTGCCGCAGCTCCACCCACTCGGCTGTGGAGAGGGTTCTTATGTCGCGCCCGTCGAACGAGATGGTGCCCTTGTAGTCGTGGCGATAGCCAATCAGGTAGGCGCAGAGCGACGACTTGCCCGTTCCGCTCGCTGCTTCCACCAGATAGTATTTGCCGCGCTGGAACTCCACGTCGTGTAACCAGATGTCCGACTGCAAGTCTTTCTCGCGGTCGCTGAACACACGTGGCATTACATTATTCAGACGAAGGCTATTTAATTTTAAATTCATCAATATATTTAATGATTTAAAGATTTTATATTTTAGGATTTATGGCTGGCGCTAAGCCTTTTATTTTTCACATATAATTATCATAAATTTGTCCATATAATTATTCATTAATGATAAATTAACGGGTTAATTAATGGCAATTAATGTTGAAGAATAAATCCGTGTAATCCGTGTTCGTTAATTGTTAGCTGCGCGCAGCCAATGTTCAATGGTCAATGTTCAATGGTCAATAACTTCTTCACGTCTCCTGTTATTGTCAGTTTCCACTCGTCGATGTCGTCGGCCTCTAAGGTCAGACGCTCCAGCGGCATATCCCCGACGATATCCATGAAGGAGGCGAGACTGCGTTTTGCACCTTGCACATCCAGGGTGACGTATAGGCGTTTGCCTTTGATCTCCTTGCTGTTCGCCTCAATCCAGCCCTTGCCGGTCGGGGTTATCATGGATCTGTCGTTGGTTACATACAGGAGGTTGTCCTTTGTGCCGAACCACGCCTCTGTGCCGGCATACGAGAAACAGAAGTCGTTCGGGCTGTCAGCCACGAGCTGCACTCCGCCGCGTTCGCGGGCCGACTCAACCCAATAGTCTGCGTTCTTCAGGAAATCCGTATTCTCCAGTTCTGCCGTGAGCCGCATAGCAGGAATCTGGCCCAGCCGGTAGTCCTCCTGACTGTTCAGTTCTATGGCCACGTCGCCGTGTACAGCCTTAATAATCATATCAACATCCACGGCGAGATTCATCATCAGCAGTAACGTGCGCAGGGTCTCGCCGGAGCGCATCAGACCCAGCACCTTCTCGCCGTCAATATTGGCGCAGGCCCAGGCTATAGAGCCGCGACTGGTCTGGGCAGCCAACGCTCCGCCAATCTTGCCGAAGCCTTCAGACAGCGTCTCAATGGCTTTCTCCACTTTCTCCGTGCCGGCTTCCATCTCCGCTTCCAGTTCCATACTCTTGGGTGAGATATTCAGGCCGAGTTTCATTATCAGGTCGTTTGCCTCACGTACTCCGAGCTTCCCGCGCAGGGCGTCGCCGCCAAAGGAAGACATCGCACGTGAGTTCGCAGCCATTGCCATCGGCGCGTCCATATCCTGCAAAGCCTTGAAGATAGGCATTTCAACTCCGCTCTCCTCCTCTTTTTGTTCGAGATAGCGGAACATATCGCCCATCAGCTGCGTCTGGCTCTCTCCCACTGCCGGACCCATCAACAGGGCTTTCTTGGTGTTGAAGGCCAACAGCCACTGGTCTGCCACTACGGCCCAGGAATATCCGCGCTGAGTCTTCACCTCTCCGCACACGCCCTTGGCCTGCCACTTGCGGCAGGTCTCTGTCAGCTCGGCGTCGTTGCTCACGCAGGCCGCAAAGCCCATATAGTCGCCACGGGCGAGGAAGCCCACAAACGGGCGCGTCAGGTCGATACCCAGATGAGCCACTTCGTCAGCCGAACGTAGTTGCAACGCCGAGGACACCTCTTCGGCATCCAGCTCCACGCTTTTCATCAGAGCCTTCAGGTCCATCCGGCCCACCACCCTCGCGTCTTTCGGCACCACCTGCATATAGGCGTCGCTCTTCCTGCTGTTAAACAACAGGAATGCGCCCGCAAGTGCAGCTACAGCCAGTACTAATACCAAGAGTGATTGTAAAGTCCTTTTCTTCATATTATCTGTCTTATAGAATTTCCATTAGTTCGCGTAACGAGGAGACCTCGTAAGTCACCGGCTCGGGTGCCGGATATTCCGGGAAACGGTTATAGAAAGCCGTGTCCAGCCCGGCCTGCTTTGCCCCGAGGATATCGGTCTGGAAGTTGTCGCCGATCATGAGCGTGGTGTCACGCTTGGCTCCCGACTTGCTGAACGCATACTCGAAGAATTGCGGCGACGGTTTGTTGAATCCGGCGTCCTCGCTGAGAATCACGGTGTCGAAATAGTCGTATAGTCCGCACGCCCGCAGCTTCTTGTATTGCACCTCGTGGAAACCGTTGCTGCACATGTGCATCCTGTAACCGCGCTCCATGAGATAGTCCATCAGCTCCTGCGCTCCGTCAAGCAGTCCCGGTTTGTTGCTGCACAACTCCAGAAAACGGTCGCCGGCCTCGCGGCAGTAGGCCTCTGTCGGCTCCAGACCCTGCCCAAAACTGAGAGGATAGCGGAAACGCTCCACGATGAGATAATCGCGGGTGATCTCCTCACGGGCATAGCGAGACCACAAGTCTATGTTCTTCAACCAATACTCGTGATAGAACACATCCGGGTCTGGGAACCAGCGGTTTAAACCAAGCTCGTTAAAGAGTTCATGTAACGCGATATCCGCATTACCATGCGTGTCGTAGAGCGTGTCGTCAAAGTCTAAGAATAGGTCTGAGTACTTCATTTCCCCGCAAAGGAACGACTATTTCTCGAAATAACCAAATTGTTTTTATTAATTTAAGGTTCGTAAGGCAAACCGAACACGTCGGCAACAGCCTTGAAGACCACGCGGCCCTCGACAATGTTCAGACCTTTGGCCAATGCGGAATCGTCCTTGCAAGCCTGCTGCCAGCCCTTGTCAGCCAGAGCCAGCGCATAGCGCAGAGTGGCGTTGGTGAGTGCCAGCGTGGAGGTGTTAGGTACAGCTCCAGGAATATTGGCCACACAGTAGTGGACTATGCCCTCCTCCGTATATACCGGTTCGCTGTGTGTTGTGGGACGCGAGCTCTCAAAGCAGCCGCCCTGGTCTATAGCCACATCCACGAGCACCGTTCCGGGTTCCATCAGCTTCAGCATCTCGCGCGTAATCAGATGCGGCGTCTTGTCGCCCGGCACCAGCACGCTGCCAACAATGATATCTACGGTCGGCAGCAGCGCACGGATATTGTGTTCCGAGGAATAGAGCGTATGCACATTGGCGGGAGTCTCTATGTCAAGCTGACGCAGACGGGGAAGCGAGATGTCGGCAATGGTCACATCTGCACCCATTCCGGCAGCCATACGTGCGGCCGCTTCGCCCACGACACCTCCGCCGAGCACCAGCACCTTTGCCGGACTCACACCCGGAACGCCGCTGATGAGCTTGCCCTTGCCGCCCTTGGTCTTCTGCAGGTAGTAAGCGCCGTTGAGCACCGCCATCCGTCCTGCCACCTCGCTCATGGGCTGCAGCAGAGGCAGCGCGCCGTTGGGCAACTGCACCGTCTCGTAAGCCAGACATACGGCTCCGCTCTTGAGCATTGCATCTGTCAGTTCACGCTCGCACGCGAAATGGAAATAGGTGAAGAGCAACTGCCCCTTGCGCACCAGCGCATACTCGGGTTCTATGGGTTCCTTCACCTTCACTATCATGTCGCACTCGCGATAGACATCCTCGATTGCGGGCAGGATACGGGCTCCGGCCTTTACATATTCGTCATCCGAGAAGCCGCTGCCTTCGCCAGCCGTGTGCTGAACACACACCTCATGGCCGCGACGAGTCAGTGCAGCAACGCCTGCGGGTGTCATTCCAACCCTATTCTCATTATTCTTGATCTCTTTTGGAATTCCTACTTTCATAACATTAGTTTTTTTAGGTTACACATTCCTTTTCGGCCTCAAAGTTAGCAAAAGAATTTCATCGCGTCCAAAAGAATTCCGATTTTTTTGTGATAAATGGTCACATTTGTTTTTCTAGAAAAAACATCACTAACCTCACTTTTTTAGATTATCATTCATATAATCAGCGAGTTAGCCTACAATATAATAAATACACAAAGAGGTTGACCGCGTGGTCAACCTCTTTGTGTATTTATGCGCGTAAAGGGTTAAGATGCGATGGCAGATGAGGGGTGGTGGCGGGTCCAGAAGCGGGAGGTGATGTCCTCGAAGGTGCCGTCGTAGGATTGGCGGTAGATGCGCTGGTTGGTGGTGGGGCTGTTCAGCGGGCCGAGGTGCTTGATGTAAGGGCCGATCTTGATGTAGTCGAAGTCGGTCTTGCAGATCTTTGCTGGGATGCGGAGCCGTCCGCTATACCACGCGACGTGGTACAACGGATGGTTCTCGTGGATATACTGCGCAAGCATATTCACACCGACGGGGTCGCCATCGCCCCCCATGAATGCGATGCAGGTGATGTCGTTCCCGTATTTCTCTACGAAAGCATCAATGGCATCTGCATCCAAGGGTATGCCGACATCTTCCCACAGGTATTTGCTGTGGCAGCCCGGGCAGCGACAGGGACACCCCGATATGTTGACCGCAAGGGTCACCTCATCGGGGATCTCCTGAAAAACAATTCCTGTGTTTACGTACTTCAAAGCCATTGAACATTGACCCTTTACTTTGCGGTAGCATAGAAACGGCGGGCGGCCTCTTCCTGACGTGCTTGTGAGAAGTTGCTGATGCGCTTGAGATAACCGATGATGCGGGTCATGTAGTCAACGTTCTTGGAGTGGCACTTCGGACATTCGTGCAGGTAGCGCTTGTCGATGTGGCCGCAGTCGTTGCATACGGTGTTGGGGATGTTGAAGGTGAAGTAGTTGCAACCCTCCTTGGCAGCAACCTTCAGCAGCTGCATATACTGCTGCTTGCTGAGATGCTCTTCGAGGTTCATGTGCAGGGCGGAGCCGCCGGTGAGGTGCTCGATATAGGGTGCGCCGTGGAGCTTGAACTTATCGATGATGGAGAGGGAGTCGTCCTCAACGACATAGAAGTAGCTGTTGTAGCAGTCGCGCGGCACGAAATAACCGTCCTCACGATCCCACTTGGCGTGCTTCACCCCTACGTTCTCGGCGGGGATCATCTCGCAGTTGAACATCACATCCTTGGTGCGATACTTGCGGTTGTACTGCTCTATGAGGCCGAGGATACCCTGGACGAAATGCAGGTAATCGTCGTTGGGAGTAATCTTCAGACCCATGAACTCGGCTGCCTCCACGAGGCCGTTGATACCGATGGTCAGATACTGGCGACCGATGTTGATGTAACCGGCATCGAAGAGGGGCAGCATACCATGGGCCTGCAGCTCCTTGAGGTTCTCGTTGTATGCGAGCTGCACCTTGTGACAGAGGTCGATGATGTGAGCGAGGTATTCCTTGTAGTCCTGTTTGTGGTTCACGGCATACTGGATGCAGCGGTTGAGGTTGATGGTGAGCACGCTCTTGGAACCGGTGGAAACGCCACCTGCACCAAGGGTGTAGCTGAAGCCGTTGTCCGTGATCTCGTTGCGCAGACGGCAGCAGCTGGAGAGGGAGTCGGCGTTGTTGCTCATGTAGGTGAAGAAGGAGTGTCCCTCGGAATACATCTCGGCGGTGAACTCGCCCCATTCCTTGTCCTTGCACTCGCCGTTCTCATCGACCAGCAGAGCCATTGTCTCCACGGGGAAGGTGAGCAGGGTCTTGGTGCGCTCCTTATTGAACCATTTCATGAAGCGCTTCTGCAGCCAGGACAGACCTTCCCAGTCGGGCTGTGAGCCGTCGGGGAAGAAGAAGTTGCCGAAGATGCTCTCGAAATAGTAGCGATCGTAGTAGGCCACGTTCCAGAACACAGCCTGGTAGTTGCGGGCGCCGGTGGGCTGGTTCAGGGTATAGACAATCTGCTCGAAGTAGTCGGTGATGACTTTGTCTATGGTGCGCTTCTTCAGACTGAGATCCACCTGCTCGTCGGCACGCTGCCAGTAGTCCTTGCCGAACTCGAGACCGATGAAGTAGTTCATGTACATGAGGAACTCGGGTGTGGCGCAGGCACCGCTGAGCATAGAACTGACCATGAACACCATATTCACGAAACCGCCGCAGAAGGACTTCAGGTTGGTGGGAGCCGTTGAGTTGCCGCCGATGTCCAGCGTGCCTCCGATGAGCCACGGATACATGGTGATGGAGGCGCAGTAGTTGGCCAGACTGGTCTCGTCGTTCTTATATATAAAATGGTGTGTGAGCATATCGATGTACTCGGTGGCCAATGCCTTGCCGTACATCTTCTTGATGCGGTCGGTGAGCAGACGGCGGTTGAGACGGATGAAATTGGATTTGGGCAACTCGCCAATCAAAGTTGCAATATTCTTGTGCTCCACGTTTGCGTTGGCGTCATATTTTGAACCAGTTGCCGGATTGACTGATTCGCAATAATCGGAAAGGAACTGCAGTTTGGCAAGAGTCTCGCGGTCCTCGGAATGTTCCTGGCGATAGAGTATGAATGACTTAGCCACCTTATAGTGTCCTTCACGCATCAGAGCCTCCTCGACCTGGTTTTGGATATCCTCGACGGTGATATCGTCCTTAATATCTAACAGACTGATAATCTTAGAGATTGTAGCCAAATCAGAGGGCTCGTTCACACTCTCGAATGCCTTGACGATGGCATTCATAATCTTGTCCAAAGAGAAGTTCTCCTTGCTGCCGTCACGCTTTGTAATGGTGAAGTTTTTGATTTCCATTTTTATGTTGTTTTCTTTTTTGATTGATAGCTCGTTATGTGTCTGAAGTTATACTTTTTGGAAAACTTTTGCGATGCGCTTCGCGAAAAAGTTGTCCGTTTTGGATAACCAAATCGAGCGCAAAGGTATTACATTTTTCTATTACGAGCAACTTTTTTCACTTAAAATTCGATAATAAAATGCATATTTTTTGTTGGCCCGAAAATTTTTCGCCATAAAAATTTGAAGCTACACATTAATTAACTATCTTTGTCGCAGATTAATCCAAAACACATAAAACGCTACCACAAAAATGAGACGATTCACACTCACCGTTCTTGCGTTTGCACTCGCAAGCGTATTTACCCAGGCACAGGAAACACAAGACATCGCAACCTTCCGCACTTGGGCTATGACTCCGCCTATGGGCTGGAACTCTTGGGACTGTTATTATTCAAGCGTCACCGAGAAGGAAGTGCTGCAAAACGCGCAGTACTTGGTGGATAACGACCTGGTGAAATACGGCTGGGAGTATGTGGTAATCGATATACGCTGGTACTGCAACCACCCGTCGCTGGGAGGAGGAAACTACAACCAGAACGGCACGCAGGACTATGTACTGGATGAGTACGGTCGTTACCTACCCTCTCCCACCCGATTCCCCTCGTGTATGGTTGACGGCAAGAACGAGGGCTTCAAGGCGCTGGCCAAGAAGATTCACGATATGGGTTTGAAGTTCGGAATACATATCATGCGAGGCGTCCCGAAGAGCGTGGTCGGAAGCAATTACAAGCTGAAAGGCAGCGAATCGACGGCCTGGAGTCAGGTGTATAACGGCACCTCGTCGCCCTGCACGTGGCTGAAGGACAACCTTCTGGTGAAGAACAACGCAGCCGGACAGCTCTACTACAACAGCATAATGGACCTCTATGCCGAGTGGGGCGTGGATTTCCTGAAGATTGACGACTTGAGCCGCCCGTTCTACACCGACGAGATTCACATGATTCGCAAGGCCATAGACCAGACGGGCCGCCCGATAGTGCTGTCGTTGAGTCCGGGCAAGACTCAGTATCAGTACGCTGAGGAGTGTCTCGGGAACGCCAATATGTGGCGCATGATGGATGACTTGTGGGACAACTGGAGCGCGGTGGATGCCGTGTTCAACGAGGCACACGAATGGGAGACGGTGACCCGGCCGGGCAACTACGCCGACTGCGATATGTTGCCGCTGGGCCAGATCTCGATGACTATCGCCGACCAGGGCTATACGGGAGCGGACGCAGGCCGCTGGACTCGTCTGTCGCAGAACGAGCAGCTGACGATGATGACGCTGTGGGGCATCTGCCACTCGCCCCTGTTCTTCGGCGGTGAAATGACCAAGAACGACGACTTCACCCTCTCGCTGCTGAACAACGAGGAATACCACCAGATGCACAAGTACGGCGAGGACGCACATCAGGTGTATAACGATGAGGATCTGGGACGCGTGGCGTGGACTTCGCATATCGGTGACACTCGTTATCTGGCTCTGTTCCAGCGCGACAACACCCGCTGGGTTGTGGGACAGAAAGCGCTGTACAAGAGCGAGGTAGTGGCTTACACTACCGACGGGCACGCGGTGGATGTGGATATCCCGTGGCCCGAAGGCGAGAAGACACTGGTGCTGGTGGTTGACGACGGCGGCGACAACAACTACTACGACCACGGCGACTGGATCAACCCCACACTCATTCTGCGTGACGGTACCGAGGTCCCCCTGACAGGCGAATACAAGACTCGCGATTACACCAAATCATACTTCAACCGCGTATATGAGAACAAGAATGTGGATAACGGCGGTAAGATGAAGGTGATGGGTGTCACATACGACCGCGGTTTCTCAGCCGATGCCAACGCAGCCATCTTCTTCCAGATTCCCGAGGATATGGATGTAGTAAGATTCAAGGCTATGGGAGCCGCCGACGACTCTGGCATCGGACAGACGAACTCCACCACGACTCTCCGTTTCATGGTGTTCGCACAGAACCCGCTTACAGACGAGCAGGACAACTCCGCCGCGCGCTCCGGACTGATAAGCCGTACGGGAACGAAGTCGAAGACTATGGAATGTGACGTCACCGGCGCCGAACAACTGAAGATTGTGGTAAGCAACTGGGGCGACGGCTTCAGCTACGACCGAGCCGACCTGATTAATCCCGTGCTTATCGACGAAGAAGGCAACGAGACATCGCTTACTACGCTGCAAGAATCATCGTACACATCAGAGTGGGGCTCGCTGCATAAAAACAAGAATGTGGAGAACGGCACGCTTCGCGTAGAAGGAAGAACATATAGCAAAGGTCTCGGACTGAACGCCCAATGCACTCTGATCTACGACCTGCCAGCTGGCCACTCGTGGAAGACCTTCCGCGCCCTCTGCGGTTACGACTCCAGCTGCGACACAGACAACACGTCATCATCAGGAACGACGATGGAGTTCCTCTTCTATGTCTTAAAGAACGAGCCTTACACCTTCGACCTGACGCTGCTGGGCTACGGAGCAGACGAGGCAGTTCCCGTACACGACATCTGGGCCAACGGATTCAATCTGTTCAGAACCACAGGCACACTGACCACCACCGTCCCGAGTCACGGAGTACGCCTCTTCCGTTTGGGCAGCAAAGCGGAAACGACTAAAGTTGAGGCAATTCATAATGCAGAATGCATAATGCATAATTCGTCAGCTGGCGCGGTGTATGACTTGAGCGGAAGAATGGTTAATGGTTCACGGTTCAAGGTTCAAGGTTCTCCCCTTCCTAACAGGGGAGGGGCCGGGGGAGAGGCCCGAGTTTACATCGTCAACGGCAAAAAGACGCTCGTGCACTAAATCACCATCAAGTCGCTCATAACATCGTCGGACACCATAAGGGCCTGACGGGTAAGACGCAGACGACCTTCGGACTGAAGGAGCCGTCCGTCTGCGATGTGGGGGGCGGCCATACGAAGGATGTACTCGAGACGCGACTGTCCGAAGCGGGCTTCAAGTTCATTGAGGTCAACCCCTTCGCACGTGCGGAGGCCACACATAACGAACTCGTTGTAAAGTTCGGAAAGGGTGAGATTTATTGAACATTGAACATTGAACATTGAACATTGAGGCCCCTCTCTATCTCCCCCCGTGGGGTGGAGGACGCCTGCGGAGGGTGATTTCCCCCAGAATTTTATGTATTCGCCCAGGTCGGGACGGTTGGACCAGCGGGTGCGGTCGCCGTCATAGCTATGTGCACCAGGGCCGAAGCCGAAATAGGGTTTGCCGCTCCAATAAGAGGAGTTGTGACGGGATTCGAAGCCGGGAAGAGCGAAGTTGGAAATCTCGTAGTGACGGAAACCTGCTGCCTCTGCCCTGTCACAAAGTGCCTCATACATAGCAACAGAGAGGGCTTCATCTGCCTCGGCAACCCTACCCTGTTCTCGCATCTGCCACAAAGGAGTGCCCTCCTCAAACGAAAGGGCGTAAGCCGACAGGTGTTGGATTCCAAGCGAGAAAGCTATATCGAGATCGCGCTGCCACACCTCCATTGTCTGTCCGGGAAGACCGTAAATCAGGTCAATGCTGATGTTCTTTATGCCTGCATCCTGCAGGGAGCGAACGGCTTTAACGGCAGTTGCCGAGTCGTTACGACGCCTAAGGAAACGCAGAATCTGATCATCGAATGTCTGAATACCGAGGGAAAGGCGGTTGGCCATTGACCATTGAACATTGAACATTGAACATTTTACATCTTCCATTCTACATTTTACATCTTCCTCGATATCGTCGGGATTCATTTCAATGGTAATCTCGGTGTCGGGAAACGGAGGGAAATGTTCCTCTATTGTTGAGAGGATGCGGGCGAGTTGCGTGGGACTGAGTTGCGACGGCGTTCCTCCACCTATATATATTGTGTGCGCGCGCGTGTGAGGATAGGTCTGTGCTGTGAAACGGATTTCATTGCACAAAGCAGAGACGTATGCATCACGCTTTTCCTCGTCTGTTGTGGAAAAGAAATCGCAATAAATGCATCGCGAACGACAAAATGGTATATGAACGTATATTCCAGCCATGAAAATTGGGGCAGATTTATGCTTTTGGCAGCGCAAAGGTAGTCAAAAAACGCCAAATATGCCCCCTCATGCAAAAAACTTGTGCATAAATGCACGCTGTTTCACAAATAATCACTAAATTGCACCCCGAAAGTGTGCTTTTTAGACTCAAAAGTGGCTTTTGGCACGCAAAACAGAGACAATTAATCAATTTAAATCAATAACAAACCAACAAAATGAGAACCTACCAGACGCAAGAAATCAAGAACATTGCCCTCCTTGGTAATGACGGTGCGGGCAAGACGACCCTCACCGAAGCGCTGCTCTTCGAGAGCGGCATAATCAGTCGCCGTGGACGCATCACGATGAAGAACACCGTGAGCGACTACTTCCCCGTGGAACAGGAATACGGATACAGCGTGTTCTCTACTGTCTTCCACTGCGAGTGGAACAACAAGAAGCTGAACATCATCGACTGCCCGGGTAGTGACGACTTCGCCGGTGCTGCTATGACAGCTATGGGCGTTACCGACACCACTATCCTGCTTATCAATGGGCAGTATGGCGTGGAGGTTGGCACACAGAACCACTTCCGCTACACCGAGAAGCTGGGCAAACCCGTCATCTTCCTCGTAAACCAGCTCGATGCCGAGAACTGCGACTACGACCAGATTCTGGAACAGCTGACTTCTATCTACGGCTCAAAGGTAATTCCCATCCAGTACCCCATCAAGACCGGTCCGGACTTCAACGCCCTGATTGACGTGCTCCTGATGAAGAAGTACTCATGGAAGCCCGAAGGCGGTGCTCCCATCATCGAGGATATCCCAGCCGAAGAGCTTGACAAGGCCACCGAGTTGCACAAGGCTCTCGTTGAGGCAGCTGCCGAGCACGACGAGACTCTCATGGAGAAGTTCTTCGAGAGCGAGGAACTGACCGAAGATGAGATGCGTGAAGGCATCCGCAAGGGTCTGGCCGCTCGCGGTATGTTCCCCGTGTTCTGCGTATGCGCTACGAAAGACATGGGTGTTCGCCGTCTCATGGAGTTCCTTGGCAACGTCGTTCCCTTCGTGGACGAGATGCCAAAGGTTCACAACACACGTGGAGAAGAGGTCAAACCCGACAGCAACGGTCCCACAAGCCTCTATTTCTTCAAGACCGCCGTTGAGCCGCATATCGGTCAGGTTTGCTACTTCAAGGTGATGAGCGGTAAGGTACACGAGGGCGACGACCTCACCAACGCCGACCGCGGTTCCAAGGAGCGCATGGCTCAGCTCTTCTGCTGCGCCGGTGCCACCCGCATCAAGGTCGAGGAGCTCGTTGCAGGCGATATAGGCTGCACCGTGAAACTCAAGGACGTGAAGACCGGCAACACGCTGAACGGCAACGGCTGCGACCACCGCTTCAACTTCATCAAGTTCCCCGAGCCCAAGTACATCCGCGCCATCCGCGCCGCCAACGAGAGCGAGACTGAGAAGATGATGACCTGTCTGCAGCGCATGAGCCAGGAAGATCCCACTTGGGTCATCGAGCAGTCAAAGGAACTGCGTCAGATCCTTGTCAAGGGTCAGGGAGAGTTCCACCTGCGCACCCTCAAGTGGCGTATGGAGAACAACGAGAAGATACAGATTATCTACGATGAGCCGCGTATTCCTTATCGTGAGACCATCACGAAGGCTGCTCGTGCCGACTACCGTCACAAGAAACAGTCGGGCGGTGCCGGTCAGTTCGGTGAGGTTCACATGATTGTGGAGCCCTACAGCGACGGTATGCCTGTTCAGGAAGTCTATAAGTTCGGCGGTCAGGAGTTCCGCATCAACGCCAAGAGCGAGGAAGTGATTGACCTCGAATGGGGCGGCAAACTGGTGTTCATCAACAGCGTCGTCGGCGGTGCTATCGATGCTCGCTTTATGCCGGCAATCCTCAAAGGCGTTATGGCCAAGATGGAACAAGGCCCGCTCACAGGTTCTTACGCTCGCGACGTGCGTGTGATTGTCTATGACGGTAAGATGCACCCCGTGGATTCCAACGAACTCTCATTTATGCTCGCTGGCCGTAACGCCTTCAGCCAGGCCTTCAAGCAGGCAGGTCCGAAGATCCTGGAGCCCATCTATGACGTTGAGGTATTCGTTCCGTCAGAGAAGCTCGGCGACGTGATGTCCGACATGCAGGGAAGACGCGGAATGATATTGGGTATGTCCTCTGAGAACGGCTACGAGAAGCTCACCGCCAAGGTGCCTCTGAAGGAGATGTCGAGCTACAGCACTACGCTCAGCTCACTCACCGGCGGCCGAGCTTCGTTCGTGATGAAGTTCGCCTCATACGAGCTCGTTCCGACTGATGTACAGCAGCAGCTCATCAAGGACTTCGAAGCAACTCAAACCGAAGAATAATGAAACTCAAGCTAATAGCATTACGCACATTGGTGGTCACGATTGTCGTGGCCACCTTTTGCGCTTGCGGCACAGTGTATAAGGTGCCTGTGACAGGGCGCAAGCAGCGTCTTGTGGTTAATGACTCAGAGGTGCTCTCGCTCAGTTTCCAGCAGTACAACCAATATATGCAGACGGCCAAGCTCAGCACCAACGCCACACAGACTGAGATGGTGAAGCGCGTAGGTCAGCGCATTGCCAACGCCGTTACCAATTATCTGAGCACCAACGGCTACACCTCCGAACTGGCCAACTACCAGTGGGAGTTCAATCTCGTGGCTGACGGCCAGGCCAATGCGTGGTGTCTGCCGGGAGGAAAGATTGTGGTTTATGAAGGCATATTGCCGCTGACACAGACCGAAGCCGGACTAGCTGTAGTTATGGGTCACGAGGTGGCACATGCCGTTGCCAAGCACTCGGCTGAGCAGATGAGCTCAAAATACAAGGCGCAATATGGTGGCCAGATCCTGTCATCCGTGCTCTCTTCCGCAGGAGCCAGCAGCGCTGCCGTCACCGGTGCATCAACGCTTTACAGCATTGGTAGCAGTCTGACGCAGCTGCACTACTCACGCAGCAACGAGAGCGAAGCAGACCACATGGGTCTGGTATTCACGGCAATGGCAGGCTACAACCCGAACGAAGCCATCAGTTTCTGGCAGCGTATGTCCGAGCGCGGTTCTACCAGCACGCCTGAGTTCCTAAGCACTCACCCGTCTGACGAGAAACGCGTCAAGGAGATCGAGAAGCATCTGCCTGATGCTATGAAGTACTACAACGCCGCGATAGGCGCAGCAACCACAACGACCTCCAGCTCAACATCAAAAAAGACCAAGACTACTAACTCCCAGACAACAAAAACCACCAAGTCCACAAAGAGCGGAACTGGCGGTTATACTATTGGAGGAAAATAAGACCTAACGGTAGCACAGAGGACACAGAGAAGACAGAGAACACAGAGGTCTTCGCGCAGCCCAATGTTCAATGTTCAATGGTCAATGTTCAATGGTCAATGTTCAATGGTCAATGTTCAATGTTGACGTTAGTCTGGAGTAATCAGCAAACAAATAAGGGAAAGCATGGCGCTCATCGGTGCCATGCTTTTCTATATTTTCTACACGCCACTCCTTGGAATCTATCTCCGGGAAGAATGCGTCTGCCTGAGCCGGAGTATCCTGAACATGCGTTATGCAAAGGCGGTCGGCAAAGGGCATCGCCTCGGCATAAACACTGGCACCACCTATGATATAGACTTCCTCGTCAGAACGACAGGCTGCAAGCGCATCCTCTAAAGAGGCGAACGTTTCAGTGTCAGGTGCAGAGAACGAGGTGTTTCTCGTAAGGACGATGTTCCGGCGGTTGGGCAGCGCGCCTTTTGGCAGCGACTCAAACGTGCGGCGGCCCATGATGATTGTGTGTCCGCTGGTCAGAGCCTTGAATCTCTTCAGGTCATTCGGGAGCCAGTAAAGCAGTCGGTTCTGGTAACCGATGGCCCCGTTTTCGGCTACGGCTGCAATGAGTGCTATCATACGCTGACCTCCGCTTTTATGTGTGGCCAAGGGTCGTAACCCTCGAGCGAGAAATCCTCATATTGGAAAGAGAACAAATCCTTGACATCAGGATTCAGAACCATCTTAGGCAATTGTCGTGGCGTTCGAGTAAGTTGTAAACGAGCCTGTTCTAAATGATTCAGATACAGATGTGTATCACCAGTAGTATGTATAAACCAACCGGGCTTCAAACCAGTCACCTGAGCCATCATAATACAAAGCAAAGCGTAGGAGGCTATATTGAATGGAACACCGAGGAAGGTGTCGGCTGAACGCTGGTAGAGCTGCAGCGAAAGACGGCCGTCGGCCACATAAAACTGGAACAGAGTGTGACAGGGCGGCAGCGCCATCTTATTCACTTCAGCCACGTTCCAGGCCGACACAATCATACGTCGGGAGTCGGGCGACGTGCGAATCTGATCCAGCACCTGCTGAATCTGGTCTATCGTCCCGCCCTCGTAGTCAGGCCACGAACGCCACTGATGGCCATAAACCGGACCCAGTTCGCCATTCTCATCTGCCCATTCGTTCCAGATACGCACGCCGTGCTCCTGCAGATAATGCACGTTTGTGTTGCCCTGTAGGAACCAAAGCAACTCATAAATGATGCTCTTCAGATGGCATTTCTTGGTGGTGACGAGAGGAAAGCCCTCTTCGAGATTGAAGCGCATCTGATGGCCAAACACGCTCAGCGTGCCCGTCCCCGTGCGGTCTTCCTTGCGCACTCCTTCATCGAGGATTCGCTGTAATAAGTCGAGATACTGTTTCATTTGGCTGCAAAGATAGTATATTTTTAAGAGAAAAAAGAAAAAGAGAAAAAAGAAAAGTGAGATAAAAAATAAAAAACTAATTTTTCTCTTTTCTCTTCTTCTCTTTTATCTTCTTTTCCTATCTTTGCGCCATGAGAGTGCCTTCAGACTTCATAGAATACCTGAAAGCCACAATGCGTGACGGCGTTGTGGAGCGTTTGGTTAGCGGCTTGGAACAAGAGCCGTCTGTTAGCATACGCTTGAATCCGGCTTTCGGCTTACACCCGGAAATCCCGGGCGCAGAGCCTGTGCCTTGGTGCAACGGAGGATGGTATTTGGCTGAACGGCCTGTGTTTACGGCCGACCCGCTGTTTCACGCGGGAACCTATTATGTTCAGGAAGCCAGTTCGATGTTCATTGATCACGTCGTGCGGACGCTTGCAGCCATAACCGACCGCCCTTTCCGACGCTGCCTCGACCTCTGCGCCGCTCCCGGGGGGAAGACTACCCTACTCCGCTCCGTCGTGCCACCGGATTGTCTTCTTATCAGCAACGAGCCAATCCGCGCCCGCGCTCAAGTTCTGGCTGAGAATGTAGCCAAATGGGGACAGCCGAATATGCTTGTCTCACAGGCATATCCCGCTGATTTTGCTCCGTTCGTAAATACATTCGACCTTATTCTTGCCGACGTTCCATGCTCAGGGGAAGGAATGATGCGTAAGGAGGCGGAGGCTGTGGCGCAGTGGTCAAAGGCGTTGGTAGCCGACTGCGCAGCCCGTCAGCGCAACATAATCTCCGACATCTGGCCCACCCTGCGCCCGGGCGGATTCCTGATTTACTCCACCTGCACCTTCAACCACGAAGAGGATGAGGACAATGTCGAATGGATAGCACGCGAGCTTGGCGGTGAGGTCATCGCGATTCCAACTAAGCCTGAATGGAATATAGACGGCGACCTGCGTAGCGAAGATTCCACTCAATCAGCCGGTTCACTGCCCTGCTGCCATTTCCTGCCCGGAACAGCCCGTGGCGAAGGCTTCTTCTGCGCTGCCATTCGCAAAAACGAAAATGAGGACTCTGTAATAATTAATAATGAGGACTCTATAATAATTAATAATGTACGCGAAGCAAGTCGCTCAAAGAAGGATAAACGCTCACGCGGTGAATTAAAACTTACTGACCGACTCAACCTCTTACCTACAGACCAGCTTGATTCCCCCGACTCTCCTTCTGTTGAGTTTTCATTGGAAGACGCGTTTAGCTATCTTCGCGGCGAGAGCCTCGTCCTTGAGCCTTCAGTTCCCCGGGGTATCGTCCAAGTCTGTTACCGCGGTCGTCGCCTCGGTCTGATGAAGAACATAGGCAACCGCGCCAACAACCTCTATCCCAAAGCCTGGCGCATCCACAGCACTCACATCCAACCGAAAACAATCCTGGGCTAATTTTTCACATTCGTTCAACAATCCGTCATAATTCATAATTCTTAATTATTCGACTTTGCTCATCGGTACGTCATAATGCACAATGCATAATTGGGCTGGTGCGAAGCTGTGTTTTAGGCGGTGCTCATCACATGTTTTATCAAGGGTTATCAATCGTCTGACAGCTGTGTGACAATTGTCTAACAGTTGTGTGACGATTGTGCGACAGCTGTGAGACAATTAGCAGACAGCCGTGTGACGATCAGCCGACGGCCGTGTGTCAATCAGCCGACGGCCGTGTGTTAATCAGCCGACGGCCGTGTGTTAAGTTGTGAATATAGGTCGATTGAATATTAGGAAAGGGCTCACAGACTACTCATCCATAAGCGAACAAGTCCATAGAGTGCATATTTCTGTTTCCAAAACAACTTTTTCTCACATTTTTGTGTCCCTTCCAATTCTTTTCACTAACTTTGCCACCGAAAACTACAAATCAATTTCAATAATAACCATTTAATCAACATATAGCCTATGACATAACAACGAATAATGGGGAGACAGACGCAACAGAATGCGACGCTCCCAAGGGACAAAAAGCAAACATTTTAACTAACTCTATTTTATTAACAAAACGTAGAAGCGCGCTGAAGTCCCGTTCGTAGTCTTAATAACTTGAGCTTTCTGCTCTTGTTCTCTCTCGTCAAATACCGCCAATATTAGCAACAGAGAGCAAGCAGTTCAGAAGGTTCACGTCCGCAGGGGCGTGAACTGTTCTTGCTTGTTTTGTTGCAAGGTCACTTGGCGGTAACCTGATGAGAGAATAAGCACTGAATGGTCTCACGCCTTTTTCGTTTCTAAGCCAAAGAAACGTATGAAAAAAAAATTACTTCTAACCCTTGTGGCCCTGACCTTTTCCATTGGCACGTGG
Organism: Bacteroidaceae bacterium; assembly: GCA_017447625.1. GTDB lineage: Bacteria > Bacteroidota > Bacteroidia > Bacteroidales > Bacteroidaceae > Physcousia. Next base: position 52,984 of record JAFSNB010000016.1, on the reverse strand, counting down.
GCAAACGGATACGTAATTGATGGGATAAATTATATATTAAATGATAATAATAGAACCGCATCTGTGACCTATACTCATAGTTCTTACCCATCTAAATCTAATAACTACAAGGGTAATGTTATCATTCCTTCTTCTATTACTTATAATGGTAGCTCTTATAGCGTGACTTCAATAGGCGATGAGGCGTTCCATAATTGCAGCGGCCTGACTTCCATCACCATACCAAATAGCGTGACTTCAATAGGCGATCTTGCGTTCTTGCGTTGCAGCGGCCTGACTTCCATCACCATACCAAATAGCGTGACTTCAATAGGCAGTGATGCGTTCTCTGGATGCAGTGGCCTGACCTCCATAACCATCCCCGAAAGCGTGACCTCAATTGGCGGCGGTGCGTTCAAAGGTTGCAGCGGCCTTACCTCCATAACCATACCAGAAAGCGTGACTTCAATAGGCAATTCTGCGTTCTATCGTTGCACCGGCCTGACATCCATTACCATTCCCAACAGCGTGACTTCAATTGGTTATTCTGCGTTCTGTCGTTGCAGTGGCCTGACTTCCATAACCATACCAAATAGCGTGACTTCAATAGACAATTATGCGTTCGATGGTTGCAGTGGCCTGACTTCCATAACCATACCAAATAGCGTGACTTCAATAGACAATTATGCGTTCGATGGTTGCAGCGGCCTGACATCCGTCACCATCAACAGTAATGCCATTGCTTCCATAAAATATACTTCTTCCTCCACACTTGCAAGAATTTTTGGAACACAGGTTAAGGAATACGTCTTAGGAGAAGAAGTAAAGAGTATTGGAGATTATGCGTTCTATGGTTGCAGCGGCCTGACCTCAGTCACCATACCAGAAAGAGTGACTTCAATAGGCTATCAAGCGTTCTCTGGTTGCAGCGGACTGACCAAGGCTGAGTTTGCCAGTGTAGAAAGCTTATGTGGCATTGCCTTTTCGTATGGGTCTAATCCTTTGAGTTATGCTCATCATCTATATATCGATGGTAAAGAAGTAACAGATTTGGTTATTCCAGAAAGCGTGACTTCAATAGGCAATTATGCGTTCTATGATTGCAGCGGCCTGACTTCCATAACCATACCAAATAGCGTGACTTCAATAGGCAATTCTGCGTTCTATGGTTGCAGCGGCCTGACCAAGGCTGAGTTTGCCAGTGTAGAAAGCTTATGTGGCATTGTTTTTAAGGATTGGGTATCCAATCCTTTGAGTTATGCTCATCATCTATATATTGATGGTAAAGAAGTAACAGACTTGGTTATCCCCAAAAGCGTGACTTCAATTGGCAATAGTGCGTTCTCAGGATGCAGCGGCCTGACCTCCATAACCATACCTGAAAGCGTGACTTCAATAGGCGATTATGCGTTCTATAATTGCAGCGGTCTGACCTCCATAACCATCCCCGAAGGCGTGACTTCTATTGGCGAATGGGGATTCTCTGGTTGCAGCGGCATGACTTCCATAACCATACCAGAAAGCATAACTGCAATAGGCAATTCTGCGTTCTCTGGTTGCAGTGGCCTAAATTCCATCACTATCTCCAACAATATGACAAGCATAGGCAAATCTACGTTCGAAGGCTGCACCGCAAAAATATATGTAAATCGTGGGACAAAATCATGTTTGTGTTTATGGATTGAAGGTTATACTCCTTATGAAATTAGAACAGGAAATAAACTGATAGAACCGACACTTAGCGTAGAAAGTACTACGCAAACCACCGCAACGATTAATATAAACAATTATTACAAGGAGTATAACTACACCTTTGGCAACAATAGTATTAATAATGAGTCGTTTTTGATTACAGGACGTTATCCAGAGTACCATGGTACTGCAACAGTTAAAATATCTTTAGAAGACGTCAGTATGTATAAATCTGTTGAATATTCTACAAAAAACATTAGTCCACAGATAACTATCGATAAAACGGCCTCATCCATTTCGGCCCAAGGGACATTCGTAAAAGGTGATGCCAAGGTTATCGGGCAATACATATCCATCAGCGGAGTGGAAATAAAAGGGAATGCTGTAAATATGACAGGATTGATGCCTGATAATAGCTTTGAAGTAAAATACTACATCACAGTGGCGTATGGAAATGACGAATCCCGTACATATTCGACTACTAACGTACAAGTTACGACACAACCCCTCACGCTGGAAACACAACAGCCTAAGGTTATCTCAGAGGGTAATGTCATCGTGGCTGCAACTTCAAATCTGGACGATGAGGAGAAGAACGTTGGCTTCGAGTGGAGACGGCAGGACTGGACCGATGATTTCGACTCGAAAACAGGCGGTGCCTACATGTACGAGGGCCAGATGGAAGGATATATCCGCAGCATAAATGCGAACTACCTGTGGAAGTTCCGTCCTTACTATGAGGCTAACAACGGTTTACGTTATTACGGTGAGTGGAAGGGCATCGATCCTGCTGACTTCTCCTACTTCGAGCCTACAGTACACACCTATTCCAAAGTGAATGTGAATGGCAACACCGCACAAGTTAGCGGTTACGCCCAACGAGGAACAGACAACATCACGTCACAAGGTTTCATGTATTGGAGGAGCTCTACTAAATCTTCGCAGTCAGGACAAAGAAAGACTCCTGCAATACCCAGCGATGCCAAGACCATTGAGGCTATAGGTACTGTGATGGAAGCCAATCTGACTGATTTGGAATATGAAAGCACATATAACTATGTTGCTTTTATAAGGACATCTGAAGGCGAGACCTTCTATGGTGAGACTAAGACCTTCCAGACTGGTGAGGATTTGACATCTGTAGAAGAAATACCTGCGAATGATTCTACTCCAAGAATTGTCGCACGGTATAACATACAAGGGCACCGCATAGGAACCATGCAGCGTGGCATCAACATCATCCGTATGAGTGACGGCACGGTAAGGAAAGTTATGGTGAAGTAAGCTGTAAACACTTTCTTCATCTCTATTTATGAAGAAAGTAGATAGTATTATGTCTATTGACGTCTTAAGAGAAGTGCTCTGCCAACAGCGGAGCACTTCCTTTTTCTACAAAACGGATATAAAGCAATTCCATCCTTTCGCTCCATAGAACGAAAAAACGCCAAGTCCATCATTTTCTTATGATGTCTCGGCGGACACTTGTCTGAGGGGGAAGGATGTGGGTACTAATCCATTTCGGGTCGCTTAATCCAGTTCTCGACTCTTAGACCTGGTATGCGGCTGAAGTGTCTGACGTTACCAGTGACGAGGATGAGATCCTCATGCAGAGCGGTTGCGCCGATAAGCAGGTCCATGCTGTCAATGCGCAGCCCAGTGCGCTCCAGTTGCCAACGTATGTCGCCATACTCGCGCATACAGTGACTAGTAGAGTAATGCTCGAAGAGGTTTTGAATCTCTATCACGTCGTCGAAGTGCTCCTTGCGGCCCGACTTATAGGCACCGAAATAGAGCTCGCCGATGGTGAGGTCGGAAATCTTGCACTCGCTAACACCTACGTGGCGGATGTGCTCCACAACGGCGGGCTCTTGCTTGATGAGTGCGATGCAGACGCAAGTATCCAGCAGATAGGTTCCTCGTGTCATCATGACTTACCAGGTTTCAACGGTTCGTGAATTATCGCGGCTGCTGCGCAAATCTTCAGCTATCTCCATTGCGGTGCCTTCGCCGCCCCAGTCCTTATGGAACTTGGCCAGCGCGGCATCGAGCATGTCGTCGTCCATCGTGGCCCAAGCGCCGGCGATGTCGTCGGCGTCATGCTTTTTGGCCAACTCGTCCTCGTCGTCATCATAAGCGGCAGGATAGAGGCGCACGCTGTCGATGAGCATTGTTACTAGTTCCAGTTTCTGGCTATTGTCCATGTCCTTAACCAGCCCCCAGTAGTGTGTGATGGGGCGCATGGTGCGCTGTCTTCTTCTCACAGTAGCATCCATAATCGTCGTTTGTTACGTTTCTGCGTGCAAAGTTACAACTTTTATTTCATATAATATGCAATAGCACGAAAATAGTGATTAGTTTTAACAAAAAGGATTCAGAAAGTACTCCCTTATTCTTAGCACTTACAAGCTTTTGATTGCAGAAATCATATCTTGAGGGAGTGAGAAGCGGAGGTCGTTGCTCTGAACAGTGATGGAAGCGATGAAATGAGGCAGTTCGCGCGCATAGATTTCCTTCATGCGGTTGTTGGTGTTATTGGCGTGAGTACAAGAATAGGTTGTGTTTGCGAGGCGGTCGGCCAGTTTTACAAAGGGCGCATAAGGAGTCTCTCGGATTCCCTGATAGTACTTCTCCCCTGCCCTTTCTTCACGAGTGCGGCCTTTGTCGTTTGTCAGCGCATAGACTATCTCGGTGGCTATAAGAGCCTGACTGTCTGACATCAGCTGACGGGCAAGACGCATCACATCGTTATACGTGAGACGCGCATCCTCTATGCTGTCGTGATAGTATGCGCCGAAGAAAAGAGGCAGGATATCTTCCTCAGAAGCACAGACTTCCGCGCCGTACTTATAGACCGAACTGACTACCATATCCAAATGCAGACCGTACGGATGAATGTGGTCGTATTTCTGGTTCACGCTGTCATGTAAAGCATGTGCGTCATGCTTTATCTTCTCAATAGTTGTTGAGAGTCGTTCTATAGAGGATTGGAAGTCCATTGTAAATTCTAATGGTAAATGTAAAATGGTCAATGTTCAATGGTCAATGGTCAATGTTCAAAAGAAAGCATTTATCCCCTGCGGGGTGCAGGGGATAAATGATGGTTATCAAACGGGAATCTTATCAACACGTGCCTGATGTCGTCCGCCCTCGAATTCTGTTGAGAAGAACTCATCGAGGCAGGCGGTTGTGGTGGCTTCGTCGATGAAGCGTCCCGGGAAGACGATGACGTTTGCGTTGTTGTGCTGACGGATGAGATGTGCTATCTCGGGTCGCCAGACAAGTCCGGCACGGATGCTCTGATGCTTGTTCAGAGTCATCGATATGCCTTCGCCACTGCCGCATACGGCAATTCCGGGATATACCTCACCAGCTTCTATGCCGCGTGCCAAGGCGTGACCGAAATCGCTGTAGTCGCAGGAGTCTTCCGAGTAGGTGCCGTAGTCCTTATATGTGTAGCCCTTTTCCTGAAGATAGGAAATAATGAATTGTTTGATAGCATAGCCAGCATGGTCGCTGGCTATGCCTATTGTCTTGACTTCCATATTAAAGGATGGCCTTTACTTGCTTATACACATTCTCTGCGGTGAAGCCGAGCTTCTCGTCGAGCACCTTGTAGGGAGCGGAGAAGCCGAAGCTCTGGAGACCCCATACGCTGCCGTCGGCACCGACGAGACCTTCGAGGTTCACGGGCAGACCGGCGGTGAGACCGAACTTCTTGACACCTGCGGGCAGGATAGCCTGCTGGTAGTCTTTCGGCTGACTGCGGAAGAGGCCCTCGGAAGGAACGCTGACGATGCGAACCTTAACGCCGTCCTTGCGCAGGAGCTCGGCACCGGCAACGAGTGTGCTAACCTCGGAACCGCTGGCGAGAAGGATAACATCAGGATTCTCATCGGAACCGGCAACGATGTATGCACCGCGCTCAGCCTGCTTGTAATCGTTGCCTGCGGGCAGGTCTGCGATATTCTGACGGCTGAGAATGAGGGCGGTCGGAGTGCAGGTGTTCTCCATTGCGAGACGCCAAGCCTCGGTGGTCTCGACTGCATCTGCAGGACGGAGCACGAGGGTGGAGTTCTTGCCGTGGTGGTTCTTCAGTTTCTCCATGAGACGGATCTGTGCCTCCTGCTCTACGGGCTCGTGAGTAGGTCCGTCCTCACCAACGCGGAATGCGTCGTGCGTCCAGATGAACTTAACAGGCAGTTCCATCAAAGCAGCCATACGAACAGCGGGCTTCATGTAGTCGGAGAATACGAAGAAGGTGCCGCAAGCGGGGATTACACCTCCGTGAAGTGCCATTCCAATGCAGCAGCAAGCCATAGTCAGCTCGGCTACACCAGCCTGGAAGAAGGCACCGCTGAAGTCGCCTGCCTGCAGAGAGGTGGTCTTCTTCAGGAAGCCGTCGGTCTTGTCGGAGTTGGAGAGGTCGGCACTGGCCACGATCATGTTGGGAACCTGCTCTGCAAGAACACTCAGTACGGCAGCACTGGCATTACGTGTGGCGTCACCGCTCTTCTGCTGAACCTTGGTCCAGTCAATCTTCGGAGCCTTGCCGCTGAACCACTCAGCCTGTGCAGCAGCCTTCTCGGGATTTGCAGTAGCCCAAGCAGCCTCTTCAGCCTTGCGCTTAGCAGCGATGGCCTTCAGCTCTTCGGCACGACGGGCATAGAGTTCCTTCACATCGTCGAAGATAACGAACGGATTCTCGGGGTTGCCGCCGAGGTGATTGATGGTGTTCACGAATGCGTTGCCGCCGAGAGGTGCTCCGTGAGTCTTGCAGTTAGCTTCGTAGCTTGAACCGTCCTCCTTCAGAGCGCCCTTACCCATGATGGTCTTACCGATGATGAGAGCGGGCTTGCCCTTAACGGCCTTTGCCTTCTCGATGGCCTCGCGAATCTGAGCTGCATCGTTTCCGCAGATCTCAAACACTTCCCAACCGAGAGCGCGATACTTGGCAGCGGTGTCCTCGTTCATCACGACCTTGGTCTCTGTGGAGAGCTGGATGTCGTTGCTGTCGTAGAACATAACGACATTGTCAAGACCGAGGATACCTGCGATGCGGGCAGCACCCTGAGAGATTTCCTCCTGTACACCGCCGTCGGAGATGTAGATGTAGATGGTCTCTTTCTCAAAAGTCGGGTTGCCAGTGTGGGCAGCGAGGAACTTTGCAGCGATGGCGGCACCGATACCGAAAGTGTGACCCTGTCCGAGCGGGCCGCTGGTGTTCTCAATGCCACGCTGGATGTCGGCCTCAGGATGACCGGGTGTGGGAGAGCCCCACTGACGGAGCTGCTGCAGCTCATCGAGACTGAATTTGCCGATAAGAGCCAGCTGGCTGTAAAGCATAGGAGCCATGTGACCGGGATCAAGGAAGAAACGGTCGCGGCCAACCCATGCGGGATCAGCAGGATCATAGTTGAGGTATTCGCTATAAAGCACGTTGATGAAATCAGCACCACCCATAGCACCGCCGGGGTGACCGCTCTTTGCTTTCTCTACCATTGAAGCAGCGAGGATACGGATATTATCCGCTGCATGGTTTAAAACTTTGATGTCGTTCATAATTGAGGTTAATTTATTGGGTTAATAATTAGATTTTGGAAGTTAAAGGGACGATACCTATCCTAATGGACAATTAACAGGCCTTGAAGCTCATGTCAAGCCCCTTCACACTATGAGTCAGTGCTCCGACGGAGATAAAGTCAACGCCTGCCTCGGCATAATCGCGCAGGGTATCTATCGTTATGCCTCCGCTGGACTCTGTCTCATAGCGGCCTGCAATGAGCTCCACAGCTTTCTTCGTGTCAGAGACCGAGAAGTTGTCGAGCATTATGCGGTTTACGCCACCTACGGCAAGCACGCGATTCAATTCATCGAAGTTGCGGACCTCAATCTCAATCTTAAGGTCCTTACCCTTAGCCTTGAGATACTCGTGGCAACGGCTGATGGCGTTCTCAATGCCTCCGGCAAAATCCACGTGGTTATCTTTCAGAAGAATCATGTCAAAGAGACCGATACGGTGGTTCACGCCTCCGCCGATCTTCACGGCCGCCTTCTCCAGCATACGCATACCGGGAGTGGTCTTGCGTGTGTCAAGAACACGGGTGTGAGTACCTTTCAGACGTTCCACATATTTACTGGTCATGGTTGCGATGCCGCTCATGCGCTGCATGATGTTAAGCATAAGGCGTTCTGTCTGCAGGAGGCTCTGCACCTTACCACTCACAACCATCGCGATGTCGCCGGGCTTCACATGGGCTCCGTCTTGAATGAATACCTCGACTTGCATTTCAGGGTCGAAGCGGCGGAACACCTCCTTGGCCACCTCTATGCCGGCAAGGATGCCTTCTTCCTTAATAAGCAACTTACTCTTGCCCATAGCGTCTGCCGGGATGCAGCAGAGCGTTGTATGATCTCCATCACCTATATCCTCGGCAAAGGCGAGGTCAATAAGGCGGTCGTTTAATTCTTGTTCTGTTAGCATGATAGTTATTATTCGTTTAATCGTTTAATCGTTTAATCGGGTTTTCGAGCCTAATTATGAATTCTTAATTATGAATTATGCATTCACTCAAATCTCATCACTTGAGCTGGTCTGATACGACTGACAAGCATCGTAGGCAAAAGCAGGACAATGACAGATATGAGGAAAGTTGCAGCAATCAGCAAGCCTATGAGCAGCCACGATATGCGCACGGGAACAGAGTCCACATAATAGGTGGCAGGGTCGAGATGTACTATCCCAAAGTATCTTTGCAGCAAGGCGAAACCGATACCGAAGACACTGCCATAGAGAATACCACGCCCCACAAGCATCGCTCCGAAATGTAGGAAGATGGTTCGCAGGGCACTGTCTGGTGCTCCAAGCGACTTCATGACAGCAATGAAATTGGTGCGCTCGAGAATAATGATAAGAAGGCCGGCAATCATAGTGAACAGACCTATCCCGACCATAAGTATGAGTATGACCCACACGTTTGTATCCAACAGCGACAGCCAAGCGAAGATGCCAGGATAAAGTTCTGTGATACTTGTGGCAGAATAGGTTGCTCCGTAGTGATCGGTCGTGCGGTTTACTATACCGACAAGCAAAGACACTACATTCCCAATGCCTTCATCTGTTTTATCTGCTACAAGCAACTCGGTTCCTGAGCACTGGTCAGGTTCCCATCCATTCAGCTTGCGACAGACATCAAGGTCTGTGAACACGATGTTCTGGTCGAAGTCGGTAAGATGAGTGTCATATATGCCTGCGATTGTGAAGCGGCGCACCTTTGCTGTCTCATTAAAGAAATAAGCATAGACTTTAGCACCGACTTTTAGTCCTAATTCGTTAGCCTGTATCCGCGAAACAAGAATCTGGTTACTTGTGGTGTCAGCTCTGAACTTCGGCAAAACGCCCTCTACAAGGTGTTCTGCCAGAAAGGTCGTATCGTATTCCTCGGCGACTCCACGCAGAATGACACCTTGGAAAGTCTCATCGGTCTTCAGCATCCCCGCCTTAGTGCAGAATCGCTGAACATGGGTCACTCCCGGTACACGCGACAGGCGCAGGAGCATAACGTCATCAACAGCTATCGGGAAAGACTCAGCATTGTAGATACTTTCGTAGTTGATAATTTCCGCCTGTCCGCCGAATCCCATCACCTTGCGTCTGATCTCATCCTTGAAACCGAGCACAATGCAGACAGAGAGAATCATAACGGCAAGTCCCACAGCAACGCCGCAGACCGCGATGGTTATTGCAGGACGTGAAACGCGTCCTGCATCCTCTCGGTGGCCAAACAAACGGCGTGCTATGAATAATTTCTGCCTCAATTCCCTCTTTTACTTTTTAATTATTCCTTTTCATTCTACTCGTCCAGGATAAGCCTCAAGAGCTTTGCGAAGGACAAAGAGGGCTCTGTTAAGATCTTCTTTCTTCAGGACATAGGCCAGACGTACCTCATTACGTCCGGCTCCAGGAGTTGTGTAGAAGCCTGCTGCAGGAGCCATCATAACGGTCTCACCCTCGTAGTTGAAATCTCGAAGACACCATGCGCAGAAATCCTCGGCATCATCCACAGGCAACTTGGCAACAGTATAAAAGGCACCCATAGGTATCGGAGAATAGACTCCGGGAATACGGTTAAGCCCGTCGATAAGACATTTGCGTCGCTCAACATATTCATCATACACTTCGCGTCCATAGTCTTCAGGTTCGTCCAAAGAAGCTTCGGCTGCAATCTGTCCGATGAGTGGCGGTGAGAGGCGTGCCTGACAGAATTTCATCACAGCCTTACGTACCTCCTGATTCTTGGTAATCAAAGCACCAATACGGATTCCACACTCTGAATAACGCTTTGATACCGAGTCAATAAGCACCACATTATTCTCGATTCCCTCTAAGTGGCAAGCACTAATGTAAGGAGACCCAGTATAGATGAATTCACGATAAACTTCGTCAGAGAAAAGATATAGATCGTACTTCTTTACGAGGTCACGAATCTGGTTCATCTCACGTCGTGTGTAGAGATAACCGGTCGGATTATTAGGATTACAAATTAATATCGCGCGCGTGCGTTCATTAATTAACTCTTCGAATTTCTCCACTTTGGGCAGTGAAAAGCCTTCCTCGATTGTAGTGGTTACAGTGCGGATAACAGCTCCTGCTGATATGGCAAAGGCCATATAGTTTGCATAGGCCGGCTCCGGCACAATGATCTCATCGCCAGGGTTCAGGCAAGAGAGAAAAGCAAACAGAACAGCTTCCGAACCACCAGAGGTAATAATGATGTCATCGGCTGTGACATCGATATTGTACTTGGCATAGTACTTCACCAGCTTCTCACGATAGCTTTTGTATCCCTGTGAAGGCGAATATTCGAGGATAGTGCGGTCAATGTTGCGTATAGCATCGAGAGCAGCTTTTGGTGTTGGCAAATCGGGTTGTCCGATATTGAGGTGATAGACGTGGATGCCTCGCTGTTTAGCATCGTTAGCCAACGGTGCCAATTTACGAATTGGCGAGGCTGGCATTTCGAATCCACGGACTGAAATTTTGGGCATAAATCAAACGTTTGTTATTCCTATTTTGTATTTCGGGTGCAAAAATACAAATTGATAGTCGAAAGCACAAGCAAAAAGGCAAAAAGTACAAAAAGAAATTGCGTGAATGGACTGAAACGACAAACATTTGGCAACAAATAAGCCAAAAAATGCTTATTTTCTACTTCTTTTTGCCAAAAGTTTTGCGTGAGTGAAAACTTTTCTATAGTTTTGCGCTATCAATATGTAAAACCTAAACAAAACAACTAATATGAAAGAACCCAAGTTATCCGGACTGAAACGCACAGACTTTCAGTCCATTATCCAAGGAAAGAGCACAGACCTCTTCACGTTGACCAACAAATATGGCCATGAGGTTTGCATCACTAATTACGGTGGCGCACTCGTGGCCATTATGGTACCCGACAGAAACGGACGTATCGCTAACGTCATTCAGGGTCACGACAACATCAACGATGTCGTGACAAGTCCCGAACCCTTCCTTTCCACTCTGATTGGTCGCTACGGCAACCGCATCTGCAAAGGTAAGTTCACGTTGGACGGTAAAGAGTACAATCTGGCCATAAACAACGGTCCGAATGCACTCCACGGCGGTCCTACCGGCTATCACGCCCGAGTTTGGGATGCAGAGCAGAAGGACAATCAGACACTCTGCCTCCATTACTTCGGAGCTGACGGCGAAGAAGGATTCCCCGGAAACATAGACATCAATGTCACTTACCGTTGGACGGATATTGATGAGCTTGTTATTGAGTATGAGGCAACTACAGACAAGAAAACAATCATCAACCTCACTCATCACGGCTATTTCAGCATAGCTGGTATAGACAATCCTACTCCGACCATCGACACCCTGCAATGCTACATCAATGCAGACTTCTTTATCCCCATTGATGACACTAGCATTCCTTATGGAGACATCCGTCCTGTCAAAGGTACCCCGTTTGACTTTACAACCATGCATGCCGTCGGTGACATGATAGATGCCGACGACGAGCAGACACGCAACGGTGCCGGTTATGACCACTGCTTTGTGCTGAACAAGCGCGAGGTTGGCGAACTGAGCTATGCTGCTAAGATTATCGACCCCGCAAGCGGACGCAATATGGAAGTATTCACGACAGAACCCGGTGTTCAAGTCTATACAGACAACTGGGCAACTGGGTATCCCGGACAGCACGGCGCAACCTTCCCACGCCGCTCTGCCATCTGCTTTGAGGCACAGCACTTCCCCGACAGCCCCAACCGTCCGTATTTCCCCAGCGTCGTACTGAACCCGGGCGAAAAATACACACAGACCACCATCTACAAGTTCGGAGTTGAGAAGTAAGCAGACAGAATCATTGTAAAAGTCAAATAGATATTAAATTATGAGCAATCAACAAAAACAATGGGGCGCTATTATCGTTATGATAGCCCTCTTCGCCATGATTGCCTTCGTGACGAACCTGTGTTCGCCGATGGGTGTCATTGTGAAAAATCAGTTCGGGACAACCAATTTCATGGCTATGATTGGTAACTACGGCAACTTCATGGCTTATCTGGTTATGGGTTTCCCGGCTGGTATGTGCATCAAAAAGTATGGTTATAAGAAGACAGCCCTGATTGGACTTCTCGTCGGTATCACCGGTATCATTGTCCAGTGGCTCTCCGGCTGGGGCGGAATGGTGGTTTATCTCATCGGCGCTCTCATCTCAGGTTGCTGCATGTGCATCCTGAACACCGTTGTGAACCCGATGCTTAATCTTCTGGGCGGCGGTGGCAACAAAGGCAACCAGCTGATTCAGACTGGTGGTGTGTTCAACTCCACAGCTGCTGTGGCAGTATATATCATCATGGGTGCGCTCATCGGTGATGCAGCCAAGGCAAAGATTTCTGACGCTACTCCCGCTTTGATGATTGCATTGGCAATCTTCGTTATCGCTTTCATCGTTATCTTCTTCACCAAGATCGAAGAACCGTATCAAGGTTCTGCAGATAAGAGCGGCGAGAAAGACCAGCACAGCGCATTCTCCTTCCGTCATTTCAACCTCGGTATTCTGGCCATCGGCCTGTACGGAGGCGTAGAGATGGGTATTCCCGGATACATCCTTCAGTATCTGACTGCAGCCGGTGACGCTCCGACCCCGGGTCTCGGAATGGATGCCGGTTATGTAGGCACACTGGCCTCCATCTACTTTTTGTTTATGCTTATCGGTCGATTCATCGGTGCCAGCGTTGGCGGCAAAGTCAGCACAAAGGCTATGATTACCTTCGTTAGTGCAACGGCTGTAATCCTGCTGCTGCTCGGTATCTATCTGCCGACCACAACAACAGTCAGCGTTCCCGGTATTGATTACACCAACATGGCAGTGCTTTGGGGCAACGTTCCCGTAGGTATCTTCTGCTTCCTGCTTGTCGGCCTGTGCGCCAGCGTTATGTGGGGTGGTATCTTCAACCTCGCTACCGAGGGCCTTGGCAAATACACCGCTATTGCATCCGGAGCCTTTATGACAATGGTTTGCGGTTTCGCAATCATGGTCGGTATTCAGGGTCTTGTAGCAGACTGGACCGGTTCTTACCTTATCAGCTATTGGGTACCATTGCTCTGCGCAGCATATATCCTCTACTATGCTCTGATTGGTTCCAAGAATGTAAACACCGACATTCCCGTAGATTGAGTTTATTCACATTTAATAATTAACAATTAAATAAAAACCCAAAGACTATGAAACTAACAATTGAAGATGTTCGCAGCCGCTTCATTAAGCACTTCGATGGCAGCACAGGAAATGTTTATGCTGCTCCCGGCCGTATCAACCTTATCGGCGAGCACACCGACTATAACAACGGATTCGTGTTCCCCGGCGCCGTGGAGCAGGGAATGATTGCTGAAATCAAGCCCAACGGAACCCGCAATGTTGATGCATATAGCATTGACCTTAAGGACCGTGTACAGTTCTCACTTGATGATCCTCAGGGACCTAAGGCAACTTGGGCACGCTACATCTTCGGCGTTTGCCGTGAGATGATGGCTCTGGGTGTTCCCGTGGAAGGCTTCAACACCGCCTTTGCAGGTGATGTACCCCTCGGTGCCGGTATGAGTTCTTCAGCTGCTCTGGAGAGTTGCTTTGCTTACGGTCTGAACGACCTGTTTGGCGACAACAAGATTGATCGTCTAGAACTGGCAAAGGTCGGTCAGCGCACCGAGCACAAGTACATCGGCGTGAACTGCGGTATCATGGATCAGGCCATCTCCTGCCTTGGCAAAGCCGGCCACCTCATGCGTATGGACTGCCGCAGTGGCGAGGTAGCTTACTTCCCCTGGAACCCAAAGGGCTACAAACTCGTTCTCGTGAACAGCAACGTCAAGCACGCTCTTGTCGGTTCTCCTTACAACGACCGTCGTCTCTCATGCGAGCGCGTTGCCGCCGCCATCCACGAAATCCATCCCGAGGTTGAAAGCCTGCGCGATGCTTCTTACGAGCAGCTCGAAGAGGTGAAGGCCAAGGTGAGCGAGGAAGACTACAAGCGCGCCAAGTACGTCATCGGCGAGCGCGAGCGCGTCCTTGCAGTCTGCGATGCTCTGGAAAAGGGCGACTACGAGACTGTAGGTAAGATGATGTATGAGACTCACTATGGTTTGTCAAAGGAATACGAGGTAAGCTGCGAAGAGCTTGACTTCCTTAATGACATCGCCAAAGAGCAGGGCGTGACCGGTTCACGTATCATGGGCGGCGGCTTCGGCGGTTGCACCATCAACCTCGTTGACGAGCACTATTACGACAATTTCGTAAAGGCAGCCAAGGAGCAATTCAAGGCTAAGTTCGGCAAGGAACCCGTCATCATCGACGTTGTTATCGGTGACGGCGCACGCCGACTCTGCTAAAAAACGAAACAGGCTATGCCTGACATCGAATTCTGACAGCCCCAGCCACTTGGTTGGGGCTTTTCTTGTGCTAATAAGGCCTTTCAAATGCCCCTTTTGAACAAAAATAAATGTTAGTGATGAAAAAAAACGTAAAAGCGGCAACAGTTAAAGAAAAAAGCACTATCTTTGAAGCGATTTCGGCGTTTTTATGTCATATTCACACCCAAAAGAGCAATTAATCACTTAAACTAACATCTATTTGTATGAAGACATCAAAGAAAATCTTAGCCTCGGCTATCGCTTCACTTGCCATCCTGGCATCATGTACAGAGCCGAAGACCACTGGCGCAAATGCCAGCGGTTTGAATCCTGATCAGTTCGCAGACACCATCAATGGTAAGGCAACAGCCCTTTACACCCTGACCAATGCCAATGGCATGGAGGTGTGCATCACCAATCTCGGCGGCCGCGTGGTAAGTATCATGGTTCCCGACCGCGACGGTAAGTTGCAGGACGTAGTCCTTGGTTACGACAATGTTGCTCAGTACGCTGACCGAGTAAACTCACCCAGCGACTACGGCTCAAGCATTGGCCGCTATGCCAACCGTATCAGCAAGCACTCCATCACAATCGGTGATGAGAACTACGAGCTCGTTCCTAACGATGGCGACAACTGTCTGCACGGCGGTCCTACCGGATGGCAGTATCAAGTGTATGATGCAGAGCAGATTGACGACAAGACCCTGAAACTGACCATGGTAAGTCCTGACGGCGATAACGGTTTCCCCGGAGAGGTCACAGCCATCACCACGTACACTCTTACAGATGAGAACATCCTCGACATCACTTGGGAAGCAACCACAACGAAAGAGACCGTCATAAATCAGACCAACCACTGCTACTTCAACCTGAATGGTGATCCCTCACGTGTCGGAACAAACATGGAGCTGTATGTCAATGCCGACAACTTCACCCCCAGCGATGCCAACTACATCCCCACTGGCGAGATTCTTCCCGTCGAAGGCACTCCGTTCGACTTCCGCACCCCGAAGGTGCTGGCTGAAGTTGTGAACGACACCACTTTCGACCAGATTAAGAATGCAACCGGTGTGGACCACAATTTCTGCTTGAACACTTACAAGGACGGCAAGGGCGACGACACCGAGGTGGCTGCCACTCTCTACAGCCCCGAAACAGGTATCTTCCTTGAGGTCTTCACCAACGAGCCGGGTATTCAGGTCTATACTGGTAACTTCCAAGGTGTTGGCCGCGATGCAGATATCCTTCGCAAGCACGGCATCAAGTATCCGAAGCATGTCAGCGTATGTCTGGAGAGCCAGAAATACCCCGACACTCCCCATCACCCCGAATGGCCCACAGCAAACCTGAAACCGGGCGAGAAGTATTACAGCCATTGTGCTTATAAATTCTCTGTCAAATAATTGACAATTGATATTCGGCGATTGACAATTATGGCACAAAATGATAAAGGAAGTAAGAGCTATCTGTTCGGCATTGTCCTCGTGGCAGTGCTGGGCGGATTGCTTTTTGGATATGATACGGCTGTGATTTCCGGTGCGGAGAAAGGTCTTCAGGCCTTCTTCATGGAAGCCAAGGATTTTACTTACACCGACGGCTGGCACGGCTTCACATCTGCAAGTGCCCTGATAGGCTGCATCATCGGTTCAGCCCTCTCGGGTTTCCTCGCTACGAATCTCGGCCGTAAGCGTTCTCTGATTGTAGCCGGTTTACTGTTCTTCGTGTCGGCCCTCGGCTCTATGAGTCCAGAGTTCCTGTTCTTTGAATACGGACAGCCCACCTACTCTCTGCTTCTGATGTTCAACTTCTACCGTGTCATCGGCGGCATCGGCGTAGGTCTCGCTTCTGCCATCTGCCCTATGTATATCGGCGAGGTGGCACCCTCTAATATCAGAGGTATGTTGGTAAGCTGGAACCAGTTCGCCATCATCTTCGGTCAGTTGGTGGTCTATTTCGTGAACTTCTTCATCCTCGGCGACCACATCCAGCCGCTTGTTGAGGAGATGGGTCGTGGAATAGCAGCTATCAATCCCGCTGCCCAGTGGACTGTGACCACGGGCTGGCGTTATATGTTCGGTTCAGAGGCCGTGCCTGCAGGACTCTTTGCCCTGCTCATCTGCTTTGTACCAGAGACACCGCGCTATCTTGTCAGCATCGGTCGCGACGACGTGGCTGAACGGATATTGGCAAAGATTAACGGCAGCAGCAAGGCACAGCAGATTCTGCAGGACATCAAGGACACTATGGTTGTAAAGACCGAGCGTCTGATGACCTACGGCTTCGTTTGCATCTTCGTGGGTATCATGCTCTCTGTGTTCCAGCAGGCAGTCGGCATCAACGCTGTGCTCTACTACGCTCCCCGTATATTCGGTGACATGGGCATGGAGAACCCGATGGTTATCACCGTATTCATGGGAATAATCAACATCCTGTTCACTCTTGTAGCCATCTTCACCGTGGAGAAGTGGGGCCGCAAGCCGCTTCTTATCTACGGTTCGTTGGGTATGGCACTCGGAGCCTTCGGCGTAGCAGCCACTTTCGGACACTCTGGCATGGAGATGTTCACGGCTGCTTCATTGCTTATTTACTCCGCTTCGTTCATGTTCTCATGGGGTCCCATCACCTGGGTACTCATTGCAGAGATATTCCCCAATACCATACGTGGCGGCGCTGTGGCAATAGCCGTTGCCTTCCAGTGGATATTCAACTTCATCGTCTCCTCAACCTTCGTTCCGATGTTCAATATGCACCTCACCGAGGGTGATGACTTCGGCCATTGGTTCACCTACGGTCTCTATGGCACCATCTGCGTAGTAGCAGCCCTGTTCGTTGCCCGCATGGTTCCTGAAACCAAAGGAAAGACTTTGGAGGACATGACAAAACTCTGGAAAGGGAAAAAGTAAAAAAGTAAAGAGTAAAAAGTAAAAGTAAAACCATTAAATAATTAAATCACTAAAGTTATGAATTGGAATTCAACTGAATTCATCTGGCTCGACTGGGCGGTACTCGCCATCGGCCTTCTTGGTGTGGTATGGGCTGTATATCACGCCATCGTCAAGGACAAGAAAGCCCAGCAGGGCGAAGACTCAAGCGCTTACCTCTTTGGTAAGGGCGAACCGTGGTATGTAATCGGTATGGCTATCTTCGCCGCTAACATCGGCTCGGAGCACCTCGTAGGTCTCGCCGGCACAGGCGCCAAGGACGGCGTAGGTATGGCCCACTGGGAGATGCAGGGCTGGATGATCCTCATCCTCGGCTGGCTGTTCGTTCCCTTCTATCAGCTGATGATCAACAAGATGGGCAAGATCATCACGATGCCCGACTTCCTGAAGATGCGCTACACGCAGCGCACTGGTTCGTGGCTCTCGATCATCACCCTCGTGGCCTATGTGCTGACGAAAGTCTCCGTAACGGCTTTCACGGGCGGTATCTTCTTCAAGTACCTGCTCGGCATCCCCTTCTGGTATGGTGCCATCGGCCTGATTGCCATCACGGCTGTCTTCACCGTCTTCGGCGGCATGAAGGGTGTGATGACGCTCTCCACCATCCAGACGCCTATCCTCATCATCGGTTCCTTCCTCGTTCTCTTCCTCGGCCTCTCAGCCCTGGGCGGCGGCAGCATCACCGCTGGTTGGGAGAACATGATGGCCGCTTGTAATGCCGCTCACGACGGCTTCGGCACCACCCACATGTTCCACACCGATCCCGCCGACCCGATGTACCCGCAGTTCCCGGGCTACGTCGTCTTCCTCGGCGCTTCCATCATCGGCTTCTGGTACTGGTGCACCGACCAGCACATCGTACAACGTGTGCTCGGTCAGGTTCCTGGTGAGGACAACGCCAAGGTGATCGCCCGCGCTCGTCGTGGCACCATCGCCGCCGGTTTCTTCAAGATCCTCCCCTGCTTCATGTTCCTCATCCCCGGCATGATTGCCTATGCCCTCTCGCAGAACCCCGACAGCGGTATCGTCATGGACATCACCAACCACGAGTCGACCGACGGAGCCTTCGCCATGATGGTGAAGAACATCCTGCCCGCCGGCATCAAGGGCATCGTCACCATCGGTTTCGTCTGCGCCCTCGTAGCCTCGCTGGCCGCTTTCTTCAACAGCTGCGCAACGCTCTTCACCGAGGACTTCTACAAGCCCATGAAGAAGGGCATGTCCGAGGCTCACTACGTCTTCGTCGGCCGTATGGCTACCGTCGTCGTCGTGCTGCTGGGTCTGGCTTGGATGCCTATCATGATGAACATGGGCAACCTCTACAGCTACCTCCAGGACATCCAGTCGCTGATTGCTCCCGCTATGGTGGCCGTCTTCACCCTCGGTATCTTCTCCAAGAAGATCACGCCTAAGGCTGGTGAATGGGGTCTCATCGGTGGCTTCGTCATCGGTATGATCCGCCTGCTGACCAACGTGCTCACCGACTCGGGCAAGGCCGTCATGGAAGGCGCCTTCTGGGAGAACACCACATGGTTCTGGCAGACCAACTGGCTCATCTTCGAGTGCTGGCTGCTCGTGTTCATCATCATCCTGATGGTCGTCGTCAGCTGCTTCACGCCCGCTCCTTCCAAGGAACAGGTCGACGCCATCACCTTCACCTCCGACTTCAAGAAGTCCATCAAGGAGAGCTGGGGTGCATTTGACATCATCGGTACCCTCGTTGTAGTTGGCCTCTGCGCCACATTCTATTGGTATTTCTGGTAAATAAACTAAAGTAAAAATTAAAAAGTAATAAGTAAAATATGCCCCTGCATATAGATAACCTGGTTGCAGACAAGTCGTATGATTTTGCAAATCGTATTGTTAAGGCATACAAATACCTCAAATACGAGAAAGAGGAATACATTCTGTCAAAGCAATTGGTACGTAGCGGAACTGCGATGAACGCCAAAGGGAACAAAGACGATTCAATGCGATAGCCCTTTTACTTTTTAATTTTTAATTTTTACTTTTTAATTTAGCTATTAACTATGCTCGAAGAATTAAAACAAAAAGTATTCAAGGCCAACCTTGATTTGGTAAAGCAAGGATTGGTGATATTCACCTGGGGCAATGTGTCCGGCATTGACCGTGAGAAAGGACTCGTAGTAATCAAGCCCAGCGGCGTCAGCTACGACGACATGAAGGCCGAGGATATGGTGGTCGTTGACCTGGAGACAGGCAAGGTGGTTGAGGGCGACCTCAACCCCAGCAGCGACACACCCACACACCTCGTGCTGTACAAGGCATTCCCCAATATCCAGGGCGTGGTACACACCCACTCCACCTACGCCACAGCATTCGCACAGGCAGGCAAGGACATTCCTAACATCGGCACCACACACGCCGACTACTTCTATCAGGATATCCCCTGCACGCGCGACATGACCGAGGCTGAGGTAAAGGGACAGTATGAACTGGAGACGGGCAACGTCATCGTGGATGAGATCCTTAACATC
Organism: Bacteroidaceae bacterium; assembly: GCA_017447625.1. Lineage (GTDB taxonomy): Bacteria > Bacteroidota > Bacteroidia > Bacteroidales > Bacteroidaceae > Physcousia. The sequence goes on along the minus strand of JAFSNB010000016.1, from coordinate 32,939 downwards.
CGCAAGATCAACCCCGACCACACTCCCGCCGTTCTGGTCAAGAACCACGGCCCCTTCTCATGGGGTACCTCTCCTGACAACGCCGTGTATAATGCCAAGGTTATGGAACAGTGCGCAAAGATGGCATTCGTGGCCTTCTCTGTAAATCCCGCTCTGACCATGAACCCGCTGCTCATCGAGAAGCATTACATGCGCAAGCACGGCCCCAACGCCTACTACGGACAGAAAGGCCAGAAGCACTAATTGTCTCTCGGGTAAGCTCAATCAACTCAGAATCACAAAACCTCAACGACAATGAACGATAAGTGGAAAAGCTGGGACCTGCGCCTCTTCGCAGAGAAAAAGGATGAACGCGGCATCGTCACCAACGACGACTGGCGCCTGCATATCAAAGACCTCAAGAACGGGCAGGAGATTGAGTGGAACCGCCATGGCGGCTTCTACCACTCGCCTTACGCAGGCAGCTATCGTTTCACGTTCCTCGAGGCCGAAAGGTCCGTCAGGCTCAAGGTGACGCGAGTTTCTGAACGTGTAATCAGAGTCGGCTTCATAAAAGAGTGGAGATCCCGTTGGTTCAAAGAGGACGACGGATGTCTCCACCGCATCACTCTGAGCATCATTGAGGCCACTTATGCTGTGAGCGAGCTGCCCGCTGGCGTACGCACTATGCAACAGATAGACCACGACGCGTGGGAATATGCTGTAGAAAACGGATTAATTAAATAAACAAACCAGACATTACTATGGCTATAAATTGGAATGAATACGAGCTGGTTCTCGAAGAGGACAGTTCGAAGGAATGTGAGGTGACAGGACGCGAAATGGGCGGTATTGACGTCTTTACTTGTCCTGTGAGTGACCTCATAGAGAACAAATCGCCGAAATGGCACTCGAAATCGGGCAGCTACTCCTACGGCGGCTACCAGTCCTATACATTCTATTTCCTGAGCGCCGACAACGAGGCCGTACATCTCTACACCGACAAGCACTATCGGCAGGACATCAAGCTCCTACCCGACGGTGAGAAGTGGTCGAGCGGATGGTACAGCTTCGGCGAATGGAGCTACTGCGTGCGTCTGTATGTGAGAAAGATAAAAACGAACGAATAATAAACCTTAATTACTAACAAAAGACCCAACGCCCCTATTGGTCTTCCCCCTAATGGCGGGTATAAGAGAGGGGCCTTAAGAAATGTTCAAAGATTTAGAACTTTGGTGGGTGACTGGTGCACAGTTGCTCTATGGAGGTGACGCTGTCGTAGCTGTTGACGCTCACTCCAAGGAAATGGTAGCCGGACTGAACAACAGCGGCAACATACCCGTGAAAATCGTTTACAAAGGCACAGCCAACAGCTCCAAGGAAGTGGAGCAGATCATGCTGGCTGCCAACAATGATGAGAAGTGCGCAGGTATCATCACCTGGATGCACACTTTCTCTCCCGCCAAGATGTGGATCAAGGGTCTGCAGCAGCTGCAGAAGCCCCTACTCCATTTCCACACCCAGTACAACGCCGAGATTCCTTGGGGTGAGATTGACATGGACTTCATGAACCTCAACCAGAGCGCCCACGGCGACATCGAGTTCGGTCATATCTGCACTCGCATGCGCGTGGCCCGCAAGGTCGTTTGCGGCTACTGGAAAGAGGAGAAGGTTCAGAAGCAGATTGCCGTTTGGGCTCGCGTAGCTGCCGGTGTTGCAGATGCTCACAACGTACGCTGCCTCATGTTCGGCATGAACATGAACAACGTAGCCGTTACCGACGGTGACCGTGTTGAGTTCGAGCAGCGTCTGGGCTACCACGTTGACTACTATCCCGTAAGCTCTCTGATGGACTACTTCAAGAAGGTTACCGACAAGGAAGCCGACGAGCTCGTTGAGGAGTACAAGAAGCTCTACACCATCAAGATCGACGAGAGCGGCGAGAAGGTATATTGGGAGAAGGTTCACAACGCAGCCAAGGCTGAAATTGCTCTGCGCCGCGTGCTGAAGGATGAGGGCGCTACCGCCTTCACCACCAACTTCGACGACCTCGGCGATGCCGACATCGACGATCCCAACTTCTGCGGCTTCGACCAGATTCCTGGCCTCGCATCACAGCGTCTGATGCAGGAGGGTTACGGCTTCGGCGCCGAAGGCGACTGGAAGACCGCTTGCCTCTATCGCACTCTCTGGGTTATCCAGCAGGGTATGCCCATCGGCTGCTCGTTCCTGGAGGACTACACCCTCAACTTCGCCGGCGACCGCAGCTCTTGCCTGCAGAGCCACATGCTCGAGATCTGCCCGATGATTGCTGTCGATAAGCCAAAGCTCGAAGTTCACTTCCTCGGCATCGGTATCCGCAAGCAGCAGACAGCCCGCCTCGTATTCACCTCCAAGACCGGTCGTGGCATTAAGGCTACTGTCGTTGACCTCGGCAACCGCTTCCGTCTCATCTCTCAGGAGGTTGAGTGCATCGAGCCGAAGCCCATGCCCAACCTGCCCGTGGCTTCTGCCCTCTGGATTCCTCAGCCCACCTTCGAGATCGGCGCAGCTGCATGGATTCTCGCCGGCGGTACTCACCACAGCGCCTTCTCATACGATATCAATGAAGAGTACTGGGAGGACTTCGCTGAGATGACCGGCATCGAGTATGTGAAGATCAACAAGCAGACCAACATCGCCGACTTCAAGCAGCAGCTCCGCAACAACGAAGTCTATTACATGCTGAACAAGGCTTTAAAATAAAGGAATGGAAAGGAAGTTATAGTTGAAGTTAAAGGGAAGTTAAAAGGACGATACCTATGGCATTCAGTTTTAAAAACATCATTGCTTGGCAAAAGTCGTACGATTTCGTGCTATTGGTTTACAAAGTCACGAAACAGTTTCCCGACTTTGAGAAGCACGGATTATCTTCGCAATTCCAGAGAGCAGCAGTCTCGATTGTTGCTAACATTGCAGAAGGGTCCAAGAAACTGAGTAAAGCCGATAAACTTCGAATGATGAACATCGCACAAGGTAGTCTTGAAGAATGTAGGTGCTACGTCATGCTATCGAAAGACTTGGAATACATTTCTGAGGATGAATTCAACACGCTAACCTATAGCATCGAAGGAGCAAGTTATTACCTTAACGCTTACTGTAAGGCTATCACCGAAGACAAAGGCATAAAAGACTAAGGTAATGTCCCTTTAACTCCCCTTTAACTTCCTTATAACTTCCCTTTAACTTCAAAAGAAAAATGACACCTAGACAAGTTATAGAAAGCGGTAAGGCCATTCTCGGTATAGAGTTTGGCTCTACCCGCATCAAGGCTGTGCTCATCGACCCTGAGAACAAGCCTATCGCACAGGGCAGCCACACCTGGGAGAACCAGCTCGTGGATGGTCTCTGGACCTATAGCACCGAAGCCATCTGGTACGGACTGCAGGACTGCTATGCCGACCTGCGCAAGAACGTGCTCAAGGAGTACGACTGCGAGATTGAGACTCTGGCAGCCATCGGTTTCTCAGCCATGATGCACGGCTATATGCCGTTCAACGAGAAGGGCGAGATTATGGTGCCGTTCCGCACCTGGCGTAACACCAACACAGGCAAGGCAGCTGCCGAGCTCAGCGAGCTCTTCAACTACAACATCCCCCTGCGCTGGAGCATCAGCCACCTCTATGAGGCCATCCTCGACAACGAGGAGCATGTGCCCGCCATCAAGTTCCTCACCACCCTTGCCGGATATGTTCACTGGCAGGTGACCGGTCAGAAGGTACTCGGCGTGGGCGATGCCAGCGGCATGATTCCCGTAGATCCCTTCACCAAGACCTACGACGCCACAATGGTTGCGAAGTTCGACAAACTCATCGCTCCCAAGGGCTTCTCATGGAAGCTGTTAGACATCCTGCCCAAGGTGCTCGTTGCTGGTGAGAACGCTGGTTTCCTCACCCCCGAAGGCGCTCTGAAACTCGATGTCAGCGGCCATCTGAAGGCAGGCATCCCCGTATGTCCTCCCGAAGGTGATGCCGGCACCGGCATGGCAGCTACCAACGCTGTTCGTCAGCGCACTGGTAACGTCTCCGCCGGCACATCCAGCTTCTCAATGATTGTGCTGGAGAAGCCGCTCAGCAAGCCCTACGAGGTCCTCGACATGGTTACCACTCCCGACGGCTCACTCGTTGCTATGGTACACTGCAACAACTGCACCTCTGAGATTAACGCATGGGTGAAGATGTTCAAGGAGTATCAGGAGCTGCTCGGTGTGAAGCAGAGCACCATGGACCTCTACTCCACCCTCTTCAACGTTGCCCTCAGCGGCGATGCTGACTGCGGTGGTCTGATGGCCTACAACTATGTCTCCGGTGAGCCTGTCACGGGCCTGATGGACGGTCGTCCTCTGTTCGTTCGTGCCGCCAACGACAAGTTCTCACTTGCCAACTTCATGCGTGCGCAGCTCTATGGAGCCATCGGCGTGCTGAAGATCGGTAACGACATCCTCTTCAACGAGGAGAAGGTCCAGGTAGATCGTATCATGGGTCACGGCGGTTACTTCACCACCCCGAAGGTCGGTCAGCGTATGCTTGCAGCCGCCCTCAACTCGCCCATCTCCGTTATGGAGACTGCTGGCGAAGGCGGCGCATGGGGTATCGCCCTGCTCGCCGGTTACATGGTGAACAACCCGCAGAAGCTCAGCCTCCCCGACTATCTCGACCAGATTGTCTTCGCAGGCAACACAGGCACCGAGGTGGCTCCGACCGCCGAGGATGTTGAAGGCTTCAACCGTTACATCAAGACCTACGCCGCATGCCTCCCCATCGAGCAGGCTGCTGTAGAGTACAAGAAGTAAGGTTCAAGAGTTAGTATTTAATCCCCTCTGTGGCACGTTCACGGAGGGGATTTCTTCAAACAAAACAATCCTTGTCTTCAATTCGCTCCCTCCCTGTAGGGAGGGCTGGGGGAGAGTCCAATATGATCATTAACATTACATCCATATCCGCTCCTGAACTTGAGGTCTTTGCGAATCTCACCGAGGCGCAGTTGCGTAACCGTCTTAACCCAGATGAAGGACTATTCATAGCTGAGAGTCCAAAGGTGATTCGTGTGGCCTTGGATGCCGGCTACGAGCCTGTATCCCTACTTTGTGAAGAACGGCATATCACTGGTGACGCAGCAGATATCATCAGTCGTCTTCCGGAGTCCGTTCCTGTCTATACCGGCGAACGCGAGCTTCTGGCCAGTCTCACGGGCTACACCCTCACGCGCGGAGTCCTTTGCGCCATGCGCCGTCCACAGATGCCAACCCTTGAGACCTTATGTAAGGATGCACGGCGCATAGCAGTCATTCACGGCGTAGTAGATACGACTAATATCGGAGCCATTTTCCGCTCTGCAGCTGCTCTCGGCATTGATGCTGTTCTGCTAACACCTGACTCCTGCGACCCATTCAATCGCCGTTCCATACGAGTTTCCATGGGCAGCGTGTTTCTAGTTCCATGGACGTGGCTGCCAGACACCGATGAGACAACAGCCCTGCACCCTTATGGCTTTCAGACGGCGGCTATGGCGCTCACCGACAACTCAGTTCCCATAGATGCTCCCTTCCTGAAGGACATCCCCCGTCTGGCCATCATCCTCGGCACCGAGGGCGACGGTCTGCCGCAAAGCACAATCAGCAGCGCAGACCATGTAGTCCGCATCCCCATGTCCCACAATGTCGATTCGCTAAACGTTGCAGCCGCCTCCGCCGTCGCCTTCTGGGAACTTCAATCAATTCATAATGCTTAATGCATAATGCATAATTGGGCTGGCGCAGTGCTTATTTCAGAACAACGGATTTCACGGATTTTACGGATTAGGCTACGCAATGCTTGTTTATACTCAACAAATTATACGAATTGTACGAATAAGCGAGAGTCCAATTATGAATTCATAATTATGCATTATGCATTGATCTAAATCCGTTAAATCCGTGTAATCCGTTGTTGAAAAATATTCGTTTAATTGGTATAATTCGTTGCGTAATTTTAACGGTGCTTGAGTAATTACTCCCCTCCCTAAAGGGAGGGGCAGGGGGGAGAGTCCTGTCAATTATCAACTGTTACTCCCCTCACCTGTTCTAAGCGTTGGCGGAGGCGAGGCATTTGCGATGCGCGTATGGAGAGTAGCATCTCGCAGTTGTTGTCGAACGTCTGCGAGAGGATGTCCGGAGCTTCCTCCTTGATGATGCGCATGACCTGGTTCATCAGCAGGTACTCGAAGGAAATTGTTATGCGGGCATCCACCGTCTTCTCAATAATCTGAGCGGCAGCAATTGCCTCGGCAGCGGCAGCCTTGTATGCTTGGATGAGTCCGCTCGTGCCCAGTTTCACGCCGCCGAAATAGCGGACCACGATGATGAGGATGTCGGTCAGCTCGTTGGAGTTTATCTGTCCGAGGATGGGCTTGCCTGCCGTGCCGGAGGGTTCGCCGTTATCATTTGCCCGGAACTCCTTCCGCTCATGCCCCAGCATATAGGCATAGCATACGTGGCGCGCATCGTAGTATTTCTTTGCGTACTCATCCACAAGCTCCTTGACCTCATCTACGGTAGAAACCGGAAAAGCGAAGGCAAGGAACTTGCTTCGCTTCTCCGTATATGTGCCCGTAGAGGGGGCAGCGAGGGTGAGGAAGGAGTCAGAAGACCCACCCCCCTGCCCCTCCCTTGTAGGGAGGGGAGTAGATACTGATTGACTGGATGAATTAAAGGAATTCAAAGTCTGGTGAGTATTAACTCTCCCCCTATAAGGGGGAGTGAGGAGGGGGTCTATAATTTGTGAATTATGAGCCCGCTCCTGAGTTTCGGCTCGAACCAAGTGGCCTTGGGCGGCATAATCTTGCCGCTGTCGGCGATGTCCATGATCTGCTGCATGGAGACGGGATAGAGAGCCAACGCAGCACGCATCTCACCGCTATCTACACGGCGCTTCAGCTCGGCCAGTCCGCGCAGGCCACCGACAAAGTCGATACGCTTGCTGGAACGCAGGTCGCCCAGCTCCAGTATATCCTGCAGAATCAGACGGCTGGAGATATCCACGTCGAGGACTCCGATGGGGTCGTTGTTGTCGTAGGTGCCCTCCTTGGCCTTGAGGCTATACCAGTGGCCAGGGCCCACCCCCTGCCCCTCCCCGGGGAGGGGAGAACCTCCGATGTAGAGTGTAAACTCATGGAGAGCCTTAGGGGCGTAACATTGAACATTGACCATTGAACATTGACCATTATTGGCTGCGCTTGGCGAATGGTCAATGGGTTCTTTGTCAATGAGCTTCACTTCAAAGTTCTTGCGTAGGGCATCGAGGAACTGCTCGGAGGTGAGGCCGTTGAGGTCCTTGAGCACGCGGTTGTAGTCGAGGATGGTGAGCTGCGAAGCCTGGAAGGCCACAGCCATGAAGTAGTTGTACTCCTCGTCGCCGCGGTGGTTGGGATTCAGACGTGCCTTCTCAGCGCCTACCAGAGCGGCAGCTGCCGAGCGGTGGTGCCCGTCGGCGATGTATAGCGACGGCATCTTGCGGAACTCCTCGGTGATGGCGGCTATGTCGGCAGCGTCGCTGATAACCCAGAAGCGATGGCGGAAGCCGTCTATGGGGGCAACGAAATCGTACTCGGGCTCTGTTGCGGCATAACGCATGATGAGCTTGTCGAGCACGGCGTTGTCGGGATAGGCGAAGAACACCGGTTCTATGTTCGCGTCATTCACGCGGACGTGTTTCATGCGGTCTTCCTCCTTATCGCGGCGAGTCAGCTCGTGCTTCTTGATAACGCCGTTCATGTAGTCCTCCACGTAGGCTCCGATGACCAGTCCGTACTGAGTCTTGCCGGAAGCACCGCTCAGTCCGCCGAGGGGTGAATCCCCGATGGTCTGGGCATAGATGTAGTAGTGCTCGTCCTTATCCTGCACGAGCCAGCCGTTGTCCTGGAACTTCTGGAACTGGCGTGCAGCCTCCTCATATACGCGCGGGTCGTACTCGCTTGTTCCTTCGGGGAAGTTTATCTCCGGCTTGATGATATGATAGAGCGACATCTCGTTGTCACCTGCCTCGGCACGTGCCTCTTCGGAGTCGAGGACATCATACGGGCGGCTCTCCACCCGTTCCACGAGGGCCTTCGGCGGTCGAAGACCACGGAAAGGTTTAACTTTTGCCATAATATAAGACCCACCCCCAACCCCTCCCGTGAGGGAGGGGAGTTGCTAGCGCTTGGAAGGCTTATAGGGTCATTCTTTTAAACAATATAAATAAATCCCACACCCCGCAGGTCTCCCCTCCCCCAAGGGAGGGGAGTTGCTAGCGCTTGGAAGGCTTATAGGGTCATTCTTTTAAACAATATAAATAAATCCCACACCCCGCAGGTCTCCCCTCCCTTAAGGAAGGGGAGTTGCTAGCGCTTGGAAGGCTTATAGGGTCATTCTTTTAAACAATATAAATAAATCCCACACCCCGCAGGTCTCCCCTCCCTCACGGGAGGGGTCTGGGGGTGGGTCTTTATTTATTCACCTGGAACTTAGTCACGCCTTTCTCAATGAAATCCACTATCTGGTGGGCGGCGGCGATACCGGCGTTGACGTTGGCCTCGGAGGTCTGGGCACCCATCTTCTTCGGGGTGGTGAAGTAGCGGCCTTCGAACTGGGCGAAGTCGGCATCGGCATCGGGCTTGATGTCGGTGACGTACTTCAGGTCCTCACGCTCGGCGAGTAGAGCCAGTAGTTCGGGCTCGTTGATTACCTCCTTGCGAGCGGTGTTCACGAGGATGCCGCCCTTGGGGAGCTTGCTTACGAGCTCGCGACCGATGCTCTGCTTAGTCTCAGCCGTGGCGGGGATGTGCAGACTGACGATGTCGCTCTGCTCGAAGAGCTCGGCGGCAGAACCGACAGCCTTCACTCCGGCAGCCTCGATGACGTCTGCGGGGCAGTAGGCATCGTAGGCCAGGACCTCCATGTCGAAGCCCTTGGCTATGCGTGCTACGTTGCGGCCTACGGCTCCGAAAGCGAGGATACCGAGGCGCTTGGCCTTCAGTTCGGTGCCACTGGTGCCGTTGAAGAAGTTGCGCTTGACATAAACCAGGAGTCCGAACACGAGCTCAGCCACGCTGTTGGCGTTCTGTCCTGGTGTGTTCATGGCCACTACGTTGTGGGCGGTGGCTGCGGCGAGGTCTATGTTGTCGTAGCCGGCACCGGCGCGTACCACGATCTTCAGTTGCTTTGCGGCGTCGAGCACTTCGGCATCTACCTTATCCGAGCGGATGATAAGTGCGTCGGCATCCTTTACGGCGTCGAGCAACTGTGCCTTCTCTGTGTATTTCTCCAGCAGGGCCACTTCGTAGCCGGCTGCGTCAAACACTTCCTTTATGCCCTTCACGGCCACGCCGCTGAAAGGCTTTTCTGTTGCGATTAATACTTTCATTTTTTCCATTGAACATTGAACATTGACCATTGAACATTTTTCATTGAACATTGAACATTGAACATTGAACATTGAACATTGAACATTGAACATTGAACATTGAACATTGACCATTGAACATTTTTCATTGAACATTGAACATTGAACATTGAACATTGAACATTGAACATTGAACATTGAACATTGAACATTGAACATTGAACATTGAACATTATACTGAGTGTGATGTTCTTTCATTAAATATTGAACATTAAGCTTGCGCGATGTTTATTCATTGAACGCTGAACATTGAACGTTATCTGCAGAGTAATGGTCAATGTTCAATGGTCAATGTTCAATGGTCAATGTTCAATGGTCAACAGTCTTCGTCGTTTTAATGATCTTTGTCAGAGTTGCTGATAGTTTTCCACAATCATTATATATCGATTCAAATTGCTTATCATCAATATATTCTGATTCGTGCAACAACTCTAGCCAATATTCAGTTTCATTTGCTTCCTTTAGAGCAATATTTAATTTGTTGATAAAATCCATTCGACTTTGAGCATTGACACTTTCACGAACATTGGCCCCTATGCTTGTGCCGCATCTCAGAACCTGTTTCGACAATATGTAAACGCCCTTCTCTTCCTTCAGATATTTATATAACCTTATTATCCGAAGAGCAAAGGCCTTACTGTCTGTCAGAATCTGGTTGTCAGCCCGCATAATGGTCAATGTTCAATGGTCAATGTTCAATGAAGACTTTCGAATTCCTTCATGCAGGCAACGAGGGCGTTGACGCCTTCGATGTCCATGGCGTTGTAGCAGCTGGCGCGGAAACCGCCTACGTCGCGGTGTCCCTTCACGCCTACCATGCCCTTGCTGGTGGCGAAGGCCATGAACTCGTCCTGCAGATCCTGGTACTCGGGCTTGAGCACGAAGGTGATGTTCATGCGCGAACGGCTGTCCTCCTCGGCAGTGCCTACGAAGAGCTTGTTGCGGTCAATCTCGCCATAGACGATTTCTGCACGCTGGATAGCCAGCTTCTCCATGGCAGCCACACCACCCTGCTTCTTGATCCACTTCAGGTTCTGCAGAGCGCAGTAGATGGGCACCGTAGGAGGTGTGTTGAACATAGAGCCCTTGCTGACGTGTGTCTGGTAGTTGAGCATGGTGGGGATGGGGCGGCTCACCTTGCCGAGCAGGTCTTCCTTCACGATGACGAAGGTGACGCCGGCCATGGAGAGGTTCTTCTGTGCACCGCCGTAGATGAGTCCGTACTTGCTCACGTCTATTGGACGGCTGAATATGTCGGAGCTCATGTCAGCAACCATAGGCACGGGGCTGTCGAAGTCCTTCAGGATTTCTGTGCCGTAGATGGTGTTGTTGGTGGTGATGTGGAAATAGTCGGCATCCGTGGGGATGGTGAAGCTCTTGGGGATATAGGTGAAGTTCTTGTCCTTGCTGGAAGCGACCTCCACGACCTCGCCGAAGAGCTTGGCTTCCTTCTCGGCCTTGGTAGCCCAGACGCCGGTGTTCAGATAGGCAGCCTTCTTCTCGAGCAGGTTGTAGGGCACCATGCAGAACTGCAGACTGGCACCGCCGCCAAGGAATATTACGCTGTAGCCCTCGGGGATGTCCAGCAGCTCCTTGAACAGAGCCACGGTCTCATCTACAACGGGCTGGAAGTTCTTGGCGCGATGGCTTATTTCCATCAGCGAAAGGCCGCTGCCCTCGAAGTCGAGGCAGGCAGCTGCGGTGGCCTCCATCACCTCGCGAGGGAGTTTGCTGGGGCCGGCATTGAAATTGTACTTCTTCATAATTTTTTTAAGAAATAAGTATGAAATAATTCGTTGATTGCTTTTATCGCCGCAAAGTTACTCATTATTTTTTATTAATGTAGCAAAAATAGGGGAAATTTTTAAAGAGTTATGTTTCACGTCTCCCAAACTCCCCCCGCAGCCCTCCCCTCCCCCCCCACGGGGGGAGTCGGAGAGGGGCTTTCACAGGGCCCACCTCGGAGTGCCTTCAATCATGTTGATGCGGTTGAGCAGAACGTCCCGCTGCTTCACGCTGATACGGTCCTCCTCGGCCAGAGAGCATACGAAGACGCTGCGCAGGGTGCAGATGCGGCGCACGGCCTCGCGCTCTGCTGTGGCGTGGCGCAGCACCTTCTGTATGGCCGTCAGCGTCTCGCGCCCGATGATGCCGTCCTCCTCAATCTGTATGCGGATGTTGCGCAGGATACCGTCATCGTCCTTGCGGCGAGTCGTGTAGCTGCCGCTCTGCGCGTTCATCTTGTTGAGCACCTCCTGCAGCGTCAGGGCGGCGCGCTCTACGCCGCTGCAGAAGGCGTAGTCCACCACAGCCAGAGCCAGATGCGGACGCTCGTAGAACTCGCTGCAGCGCAGCGGCTCCCAGAACATCGTCTTCACCACCTCCAGCCAGATGTGGAAGGGCAGCTCCTGCAACTCCTCCACAGTGTAGGTGGTGCTGGGGCCGAGACGGCGGTGCGCCCATTCGTTCAGCATGGCGAGCGACACACCGCACAAGGCGTATTCAGAGCCGCCGGTCATTCCGGAGTCTCCTGATAGTCCAGATATGGCAGAGAACATCCGTTTGCGGTTGCTCTCGAATGTCTCCAACAGCGGCACATTGTCTTTCAGAGTCAGTCCCCCCTGCAGCCGCAGCAGGAACTTCACAAATGATGTCATGTCTATACGTAAATAATTCATAATCGGGACTCTCCCCCCGCCCTCACTGTAGGGAGGGAGCGAAATGAGGACAAGGGGAGTTGTTTTTAAGGGTTAATAATTCGTTATTTTAGAGTTATTTATAGGGGTCGGCCTATCGGCCTCAAAATTAAAAGAAAATCAAATCAGAAAATTATAAGGCCTACGGCCCGAAATACCAGCCAACACCTAATTTTGGAGCGAAGCGACTGAAATTTTCTAAATCAATTTTTCTATAATTTTAAGCGAAGCGCCCCCAAATGTCAATTCTTCCCCCATCGGGGGGATTGAAGGGGGCCTATCTCAAGCAGGACGTGGTGCCGAGGGCGGTCAGTGCGGCGGTGAGGATGCTCACCAGCACCTGAATAATAGTTTTCCAAGTTTCTTTTTTCATGTTTATCAAGAATTAGAGAATTAGAGAATTAGAGAATAAATCCGTTAAATCCGTGTAATCCGTTGTTTGAGAAAAATTCGTTAGATTAGTGAGATTACTGCGTTCCTCGTGGGTCTGCGACAAATCTCGTGTTCACTTAAAAATCCGTGTAATCCGTGTAATCCGTTGTTGTTAAGAGTCGGACTCTCCCCCCGCCCTCCCTAAAGGGAGGGAGCGAAATGAGGACAAGAGTAGCTTAGTTTAACGTTTAAAGTTTAATGAGTTTAGACCTCCCCCCTGCCTGCGGGAGTAACTACTCCCCTCCCTTTAGGGAGGGGCAGGGGGGAGAGTCTGTTAATCACCGTCCCCCTCTCCGCTGGGCTTGGGCGGCTTGTGACCGATGACTGCGTAGATGGCCTCTTTCTTGGTCTCCAGAGCCTCGCCCTGGCTGGACTTCGGAGCCACCATCACGAACGAGGCGCTCTTCATGTTCTCCATGAGCTGGTCGCCGGGACGGAAGCGGGCTTTCAGGGCGGTTATGCTCTGTTCGATGTCCTCCAGATAGGCCACGGGAGTGGTCTTCAGCGTGGGGAAGAGCTTGCCCAGTGAGCCGAGTTCTACGCGATGGCCCTCGCAGAGGTGGCGCATGGAGATGTCCACGAAGGCGTCGATTACGGCCTTGACGTCGGGACGAGTCACGGTGGTTGCGGTTGCGATCTCAGCGGCCAGCATGTCGATGGTATATTCATCCTTCTCGACGATGTGAGCCGTCACCTTCTTAGCACCCGTACGGATGTTAGTGGTGATGTGCGGTGCGTACTGCACCGGCAGCTTAGTTTTGTAGTTTGACATAATAGTGGTGGACTCTCCCCCCGCCCTCCCTGTGAGGGAGGGAGCGAAATGAGGACAAGGGTTGTCTTCTTTTAGGGAGGAGGTAGTCCTTTGTGTTTTTAATGGTTAATAATTAAGGTTAAATTGCAGGCCCGTTTCCCGCAGGAGTTCTCCCCATCAGGGGGGAGTTAGTGGGGGGCCTTAATGATCTCTTGTGAAGAGAGGCAGGTCATTTTTCCATTTATCGCTCCCCTACCCGGGTTCTGGGGACATCGGCAGTCTCGCCGGCTGAGCTGTCGTGCTCCCCTCGGGGAGCGAAAAGGGGGCCGCTTTTTGGGGGCTTTCCTTACTCTCTTTTCACGCTACAAAGATACGGCTTTTTCCTGAATTATGCAAGCATTTCCGATTATTTTTTCACTCTAAACTAAAGAAAATAAACGGCTCGTTTTGTGGGGGTTAAAAGATTAATTTCACACGAATGGCCATTAATTTTCAAATCCATAAATTCAAGACGTAAATTATATCATGAATTCAAGACAGTGGGCCATCTTGGGCTTTGCTTTTCACCTCGATTCACCTGTCCATACACCTTGATGTATGGCGTAATGCACCTCGGTGTATCGGCGTGTGCATCGAGGTGTATTTGGAGAGGAAGTAAGGTGGGTGGAGGCTTTTAATGTTTGTTGTTGGGCTTGGATTTTGCTTGTTGAGTGACAGATGTGAGAGATGATTCTATAGACGACTACGGAAAAATCCCTAAATACGCTGTACGTTTTGCAAGGTATTTAGGGATTTATTAATATGCTCCTTAGAAATCATCTCTCACATCTGTCACTTCTTCAGAAAGAAACAGCTGCAACCTTATCTCTAAGAACGTCTGTTCAGAAGGGCAGTTCAGGCTCGCTATCTGTTGTTTCTACCTCGTCCGTCAAAGGTTCGGGGTTCACTTCGGGCTGTTCTGGCCTGGTGATAGCGTTTGTCATACGCTCCTTCTTCTGACGTTCGTAGTCGGCGATAACAATATTATATGTGCAACCGCGATTTGTCTTGCGCGCCTCAAATCCCAGGGCTTTCATGGCTTTGCCTATGTTTACGGCGTTGTAGGCGGCGCCGCGGAAACCGCGTACGTTGAGTTCGTTGAGCAGGTCGCCGGCGGTGCAGGCTTCTACATTCAGCCCATCCTCCGGGCGGCGGACGAAGGTGAGCAGCGCCTCCTCGCAGTCGTTGGGAATCATATACTGGCGGTTGTGCTCGCTGATGCGGCGGCTCTCGTCGAAGGTGGGCTTGGGGGCGAAGCCGTGCTCCAGTAGATAGACGGCCTGCGCGTAGGCGCCTTCGTAGGGCAGCGGGTAGTCGTAGATGTTCTTAGTTCCTGTGAGGTCTATGCCGAGATAGCGGCGGCTGCCCTCGCTCTCGCGAATGAACTGGTGGTAGTTGGTGGTGGCTATGGCGGAAGCCATACGGCGGCGTGACTTGCGGTAATGTCCGTAGGCATCGCGCAGGTTGGTCTGTCCGGAGGTGATGAGGAACTTCATCATGTTGCTCTTTGTGTCGCTGTTGATGGCTATCTCGTCGAAGACCACCATCAGCACCTCGGACAGAGTGAGCATGGTGTCGGTGTTGATGGGGTCGTTGGGGCGCACGGCCGTCTGGTACTTCTGCAGACAGGGCGGCAGAATGTTCTGGGCGATAAAGGACTTGCCTATCTGCTGTATGCCGCAGAAGGTGGGCATCAGCGGGTTGGCGTCTATCTCGCCGCGCCACAGCGCCACCACGGCCACCAGCCAGCGGTGGAAGGCCAGGTCGTAGAGCTCCACGTCGGCCATAGGCCCGAACTCCATGTGGCTGATGAAGAAGTCGTGGATGTAGTCCGGGTCGGTGTCGGGATTCCAGGGTTTCAGGCCGCTGAGCCACTCCAGATGCGGAGCGAAGTCGGGTGCGAAGTCGGAGCTGTTGACGAGCGAGCGCAGCTCGTTATCCTTCACGCGCAGTCCGGCCTCGCGCAGACGCGTCAGTATGGTGTCGATGAAGCGGTCATCGACCTCCATCCAGGCAGAGCCGCCGTCGGAATACTCCGTCTTGTTGCTCAGCACGTTGTGCCTCCATTGGCGGTTGGTCTGCAACTGCTCCTTGATGGCGGTCAGCTCGGCCTTCTTCTCCTCCTGACTCTGCTTTTTGGTCTTCGGACGGCGACCGCGCGGCAGCGAGGTGTCTATGCCCGCATCCTGAGCCAGCTTGAGCACGGTGCCGAGGGTGATGTCGCCGCGCCCCGTGCGCATACAGTTGTCGAAGCACTTGTCGCACTCCTCGCGCTTGTAGCCTGCATACTGGCTGCAGATGAGGTGGTAGCTCTCGCGTGCGCCTTCGCCCAGTGAGGCACAGCCGAAGGTTACGGAAATCCAGTCCGCGTACTCTCTTGTGATGTCGGCACCGCTATCAGCGATGCGACGGGCCACGAGCTCCAAATGCTCGAGGTCAGTGTAATGGTTTGTTGTTTTCATTGTTACAAATATTTAGAGTTAAAGGAATCTCGGATTTACATAGCACTCTGCATCCCAAGGCAGATAGCAGGCGCGGCATACATCGCTGCCCGACTTGTCGGCGTCATAGCCATAGCGGAAGCCCACGTAGTTGCGCACACGCTGGAACTGCTCCCTGAAGGGCAGACCGTCGGTCCACGGCGGCAGCACCACCACCCACTTCACGCCCAGCCCCTTCGGCGATACGAAGCACAGGGCCGTCTCCACATTCTCATCGCGGGAAAGCATCTGCTGCACGTCGCGGGCCTCGGAGATGGAGCTGAGGTCGTCGATGTCAATGGTCAGGAATGGCGAACGCGTCACCAGACTGCGGGCGTTGCGGTAGGAGAAAACGCCTGAGAAGGTGGCATACTCGAAGTTCAGGGCCTTGAAGTCCTGCTTCTGCTGGCGTGTGGCCGTGGCAGCCATAGCGCGCAGCTGCTCCGTGGCCCATCGTGCGCGTTCAGAAATAATATATTCATAGACCCACAATATGGTCTGCGTCTGCTGCGGACGCTGACGTGGTTTCACCGTCTGCTGCGCCTCGTCCCACCATCCGCTGGGAAAGATGCTAAATCGCTCATTTGTCGTTGTGTTATCCATATCTTTGCATGTTTTAAATAAGAACTTTGTGCAAAGATACGGCAATTCCACGACACAGTCAAGGGCAGCTTCATTTTCAGTTGTAAAGCCCCCTTCTGACTTTTGTATCGGCTATGTGGCCACTTTTGTTGGAGCTTTGTGTCGGGGAGCGATGATTTTGTATCGCCTTCCATCAGAATTTTGTGTCGCAACAGCCCTTCACGGTACAAAGTCATACGGCAGAAGACACAAAATGCCGCAACAGCAGCAAAAAAAAGATGGATTCCGGCTGCGGAATTCATCCAAATTATTTGATAAATATAGATCTTCTCTGCAGGTCTCCCCTCCCTCCACGGGAGGGGCTGGGGGTGGGTCTATATATTCACAACAGAGAGCAGACTGTTATTTTCGTCACTTTGTGAACGTTTAGACTTGGCATTCTGGAATAAATCCTCAAAAATATTTGCCCATGAGTCTTCGCTGGATTTCTGCTTCCTGAGATTATTACGCTCGGTGTAGATGGCGTTCCATCCTACGGGGGTCAGACGGCCTCCGCGTTTCTTGTATTCCGGACACAGATAGTGCTCGTACAGGCGCTTCTCGTTGCACTCGCCCACCCCGCACCATTTCAGGAAATACACGATTATGCGGCTATCCCACTTGTCTTTATTGCCCTTGAGTCTCTCCATGCTGTCTAACAGACCGATGGCCTCACGCACCTGCATCACCTTGTCGGGGTTGTTCGGCCACAGAAGCATCTCCTCGTCCGTGAGGCCCTGGCTGTACCCGTTTTGCATCATCTCAACGACCAGCGCCATGATGAACTGACCTTTTGTGTACTTGTGGTAGTTGTTGCGAAAGAAATCCAAATTGGAACGGGCTGCGCGCTTGCGCTCGAACAGCTCGCTGACCGGAACCACCGACACGCCTTCCATCGACCTCTTAATCTCCCAGGCCGTGCTCATCACCTTGCGCACACAGTTATCGTAGATGGCCTTGCAGCGTTCGGCATCGGACATAATCATCCGCTCGTCACGCAGCACGCGGTGGCACAGCGACAGATTCAAGATTACAGCAGCAAAAAATGACTTCAGGCTCTCATACAACTCCTGCACGGCATCGTCATGCGACTTGATGCCGAACAGCCCCATATTTATAGGCTTCGTAGAGAGCACTGAGCGTACTCGCGCCGGCAGCGACACAGGCTGTTCCGAATGTCCTGAATTTTCAGGCAGTCGCTGGCGAATGATAGGGCATGTCAGTTTGAACTCTTTGCGCGACGCGCTGATAGCGCTTAGCAGACGGCGAAACAGACGCTCGCCCGTCTCAAAGCAGTTGCTCTCATCCTTGGCGTAGTCGTTCAGAAATTGCTCCGAAAGCGATGCAAGACGCATCCCCTCCGCTTCCATCAAAACCCTGAAGATATTCACCTTACCCGTCATCTTCTGGATCTCCTCCACGGAGAAACGGCCACGACGAATACCCTCGAGAAAACACTCTCTCTCGAACTGTTCGGCGGCCTCGATAATTATCTCCAGCCCGCTATCGTTATGTTTTAAATTGGTATTCTGGTCCATTGCAATAATTTTACTGCAAAGATACGGACCAAACAATAAACCTTACAAACTTTTCGCCAAAAAAATCGTTAAATTTTTCCTTTCTTGATTAATGTCTATAGACAAGCGCAAAACATGTTGTTTTTCTTTATTAGCAAGCATGATTACAATGCGAGGCGAATACCTTGATCGGTACCAGAAGAACTAGGGCGGTTAAATTCGCGGTGGCAAAGATACAAACTTTTTCCTCCTTGTTTTACATTTTCCCCTATTTTTTCTTGCAGTTCGCAAATTCTCGCTCACAACCCCCTTACCGACACGCTTGTGGTGTGGCTGATAGAGCAGACAATCTCTGCCAGACGGTTGAGGTAGTGGAAGCGGTCGTAGTCGGTGGCGAAGGCGGGCATATCCTCGGGCCAAGGGGCGAGGATAAGCAGGGTGCCGAGAGTGCAGGCCTCGAAACGGCTGCGCTCGGGTTTCCAGTACTGGCCTATGGGTTCTGCCTGCACATGTATGAGACGCAGACCCTGTTCCAAGGCCATGTTCTTCATGCGTTTCTCACATTCGGAGATGCCGGGCGTAACCAGCACATCGCCGCTCATAGCCGCAGAGAGCAGACGCTCGCGCTCGGTGGTCCAGAACGGGGTGTTCTCTGTCCGGACGCCATCGGTGCGGCGGTGGAAGAACACCTGTTCCTTCTCTGGCTGGCGGAGCAGGAGCAGATTGCCGAAAGCGCTGTAGCGCGTGCCTCCGATGGTGATGCATAGCGAGCGCTGGAAGAGGCGGGGGTACTCGCGCCGCATCATCAACCGGCGCGGGTTGTCGCGGAGGTATTGCTTCCAGTTCTCCAGCTGCCCGTCGCGCATGAGGATGTGGTCGTTGTAGTTGGGTTCGAAGAGAGGGGCGCGGGTGTCTGAGGCTGACGCCACAGACACGGTGGCGCAAGATGAAAGGCCGGGGGTTGGGGCGGCTGCAGCGGGGCAAGATGAAAGGCCGGGGGCTGGCGCGGCTGCAGCGGCGCCAGATGAAAGGCCGGCGGTTGGCACGGCTGCAGCTGGGCAAGATGAAAGGCCGGGGGCTGGTGCGGCTGCAGCGGGGCCAGATGAAAGGCCGGGGGCTGGGGTGCCTGACGGCAGGCTGGTGGCGCCCGTTAGTCGCCACCAGGCGCGGCTGACGCCGCCCTTGAAGGCACCGATGATGATGCCGAGGTGCTTGCCTTTGGGCAGAGGTTGGTTTATGCGGACAATGAGGTGGATATGGTCTGGCATGAGACACACCTGCCAGACATCAACCATCGGGTAATAATGGTGGATTTTCGGTATCTCCTCAGAAAGAACGGCCTGCCCAAGTGCTGAAGGCCGGAAATAAGGCATCGGCCCGCCCGCCTTCGTCGTGCCCAAGACCTCGCCGAAGACCGGGTGCCGGCCCGCAACCACAACGGTCACCTCGTATGTGCCCGGTATGGCGTAGTCGTGTCCGAACATGCGGCGTGTCTGGCAGTTCTCTTTCATTTTTGGGGGGTGGTGGGGGGTGGGGGGGGGGGGTGGATTTGGATTGGGTTGGGGTTTGGTAGGCTCACGCCTACCCCACGGTGGCGGGATTTGGAGCGGGGTGTTGGTTTTGGGGTGAGCTTTTTCTTTATTTGCCACAGTGAGGAAGGCATGAGCCTTCCTATTCGGTCTTTGTGCTTCGCGCCGCTGTTTGGGGTTGGGCTTGCGGTTTTAGGGGCGGCCTTTAGGCCCCGCATCTTGCCGGATCAAGGGCATTGGTGAGGGCAACGAAGTCAGCGATGCTGAGCTGCTCGGGGCGGCGGGTGAGATCGGGCCCCTCTCTAACTCCCCCCGTGGGGGGGAGAACAGGCCCCTCTCTAACTCCCCCCGTGGGGGGGAGAACGCCTGCGGAGGTGGGGGCTGGGGGTTGGGAACCTGCGGGGAGAACGCCTGCGGAGGTGGGGGCTGGGGGTTGGGAACCTGCGGGGAGAACGCCTGCGGAGGCGGGGGGTGCGGGGAGACTTGCGGGGAGGCCAAGTTCGGCGAAGAGGGGTTTGAGGCTGACACGAAGCATCTTGCGGCGCTGACCGAAGGCGGTTTTGACGACGCGCTTGAAAAGGCGCTCGTCACAACCGAGGTCGTGGATATCGTTGCGAGTCATGCGAATGACGGCGCTGCGGACCTTGGGCGGAGGGTTAAAAACATTTGGTTCAACGGTGAAGAGGTAATCTACTTTGTACCAAGCTTGTATGAGAACGGAGAGGATGCCGTAGGCCTTTGAGCCGGGCGAAGCCGCAAGGCGCTCGGCCACCTCCTTTTGGATCATGCCCGTGCAACCCGGAATGAGGTCGCGGTGGTCGAGCACGCGGAAGAATATCTGCGAGGAGATGTTGTAGGGGTAGTTGCCCGTGAGCACGAACGGCTGGCCGTCAAAGACGCGGTCGAGATGCATCTTCAGGAAGTCGTCCTCGATGATGCTGTCCTCCAGCTCGGGGAAGTTGCGGCGCAGGTAGCTCACGGACTCTATGTCTATCTCCACGACCTTCAGCTGTCGCGGCTTCGGCATGAGGAACTGTGTCATCACTCCCATGCCGGGTCCGACCTCCAATACGGGCAGGTCGGGAAAGGCATCCACGGTGTCTGCAATTCGGCGTGCGATGGACAAATCTGTGAGGAAATGCTGGCCTAAACTCTTCTTCGGTTGAACGCTTTTATGATTCATTACGTGAAATAAGCATTATAATTTGTGAAATAAATTGGTGCTTTGGCGGCTTTTTATTACCTTTGCAGGCACAAAGGTACGCTTTTATTTTGAAACAAGTGCTAAATAACATATTAAAAATAGGTCTGCCCCTGATTTTCGGGGCGGCAATACTGTGGTGGATGTATCGCGGTTTCGACTGGGCAACGCTGCAGGGAGCGCTGTTCGAGGAGATGAACTGGACGTGGATGCTGCTGTCGTTTCCGTTTGGAATCATGGCTCAGGTGTTTCGCGGTATGCGCTGGCAGCAGGTGCTGCGCCCCATGGGTGAGCGGCCGCGTCTGCACACTTGCGTGAACGCCATCTTCCTCTCTTACGCCAGCAGTCTGGTTGTGCCGCGTGTGGGCGAGGTGCTCCGCTGCGGAGTGCTGAAGCGCTATGACGGCACGGGCTTCACGCGCGGTGTGGGAACGGTGGTTACGGAGAGGGTCATCGATATGGCCATCATAGCCGTGCTCTCGCTCGTTGTGGTTATCGCCCAGATGCCGGTGTTCTTCAGTTTCATGCGCGAGACGGGTATGTCGCTGACTGCCCTTACGAGCCGCTTCACCCCGGCCGGATGGGCCGTGACTATCAGCTGCCTGTTGCTCATCATAGCCATGGGCATCTGGCTCGTTCGAGGTGCGCGGGTGTTCTCGCGGACGCGTGATTTGGTGCAGGATCTCTTCAGCGGACTGATGTCCATAAGGAATGTGGATAACGTGTGGCTGTTCCTGTTTTACAGCCTGGCTATATGGGTGTGCTATTTCCTGCATTTCTACCTGACATTCTTCTGCTTTGCCGCCACTGAGGGGCTCCCGCTCAATGTGGCCATCGTGGCGTTCGTAGTGGGCACCTTCGCCGTGATTGTACCCACGCCCAACGGCGCCGGTCCATGGCATTTCGCCGTGAAGACGGTGCTGGTGCTCTTCGGGGTGAACGGTAACGAGGCCGCCATATTCGCCCTGCTCGTCCACTCTATACAGACTCTGCTCGTTGCTGCCCTCGGCGTTTACGCAGTGGTGGCGCTGGGAATGACGAGACCAATGCATAATTCATAATGCATAATTCATAATGCATAATGCATAATTCATAATTCATTAATAATAATTACTATGACAATCCAAGACTTAGAACCAAAAGCAATCTTTGAGAACTTTTACAAACTGACACAAGTGCCGCGCCCAAGCGGACATTTGGAGAAAGTGCAGGCGTTCCTGCTGCAGTGGGCTGCTGAACGCGGCATTGAGGCCTTCAAGGACGGCGGCGACAACATCGTGATGCGCAAGCCGGCCACTCCGGGCATGGAGAAATGCAAGACCTGCGTTATGCAGGCTCACATGGATATGGTGCCGCAGAAGGTGGACGAGAGCACTCATAACTTCGAGACCGACCCCATAGAGACATGGATTGACGGCGAATGGCTGAAGGCCAAAGGCACTACGCTCGGCTCGGACGACGGCATCGGCGTAGCCTCCATAATGGCAGTCTTCGAGGCCAAGGACCTGAAGCACGGCCCGCTGGAAGCCCTCATCACCAGCGACGAGGAGACCTGCATGTGGGGTGTGAACCATCTCGCAGCCGACACCCTGCACGGCGACATCCTGCTGAATATCGACAACGAGACCGAGGGTGAGTTCGTCATCGGCTCTGCCGGAGGTGTCAACGTGACCGCCTCGATGGACTATCAGGAGGTGGATACAGACGCAACGGATATCGCCGTTCGAGTGACGTTCCGCGACTGCAAGGGCGGACACTCTGGTCTGGAAATCAACCAGGGCCGCGCCAACGCCAACAAGCTCATGGCCCGCTTCGTGCGTCAGGCCATTGCCGACGACGATGCACGCCTCTGCTCATGGCAGGGCGGCAACATGCGCAACGCCATTCCGCGCACGGCATCCGTGGTGCTGACAATTCCCGCAGAGAACGAGGAAGACCTGCGCGAGCTGGCCTCTTACTGTCTCGGAATATATAAAGAGGAGTTCCACGGTGTTGAAGAGGACATCGCTTTCGACTTCGAGCGCGTGGATCTGCCCGCCAAGCAGGTGCCGCAGGAGATTCAGGACAATCTTGTGGATGCCATCATAGCCTGCCACGACGGTGTGCTGCGTAACATCCCGTCGATGCCCACAATCGTGGAGACATCGTCCAACCTGGCCATCATCAACATCGGTGAGGGCAAGGCCCAGATACTCATCCTCGCCCGCTCATCGTCCGACTCTATGCTGGAATACGAGCAGGAGATGTTCGAGGCCGTGTTCGGAATGGCCGGGATGAAGGTGGAATACGGCGGCCGTTATCCCGCTTGGCAGCCCAACTTCGACTCTCCCATAGCAGCACAGATGGCCGCTCTCTATGAGCGTATGTCGGGCGAGAAGGCTCTGGTGCAGGTGGTTCACGCCGGACTGGAGTGCTCGCTCATCGGTGAGGTGTATCCGAAGATGGATCTCGTGAGCTTCGGTCCCACACTGCGCTCACCGCACACACCCAACGAACGCTGCAATATCCCGTCCGTGGCACGCTTCTGGGAATTCCTCAAGCAGCTGCTGGCAGAGATCGCTGAATAAAAGACCCACCCCCCTGCCCCTCCCTTGTATGGAGGGGAGTAATTAGAGGACAAGAATAGAACTTTAAACAATTGAAGTATTGAAGTTATGAATATAAAGAGCACATCCAGCCATCCTCATTTTGCTCCCTCCCTACAAGGGAGGGCGGGGGTGGGTCTTTTACTGCTCCTACTCCCCCTCTTCGCCTCCGCTGAATCGTTCTCGAAGATGTGGAAGCGGGTGCAGACGGCTGAGGAAGCGGGGAAACCCAAGACAGCCTATAGCATAACGCAGGAGATACTGACGAAAGCCGAACGGGAGCAGGCTAAAGGGCAGCTCATCTGCGCCAGACTGCGCGGCGCGGCTCTTAGGCAGGAGTGGGCTCCGGACTCGTTTTTCACAGACATACGGCGGTTGGAGGCTGCTCGTGCGGCAGAGACAGAAACGGCTGCACGTGCGGTCTATGCCTCCGTGCTTGCCGAACTGTACCAAAACAACAGCCGTCGCAGTCAGGCACGCGGCCTGCAGCTGAAGAGCAGCGACATAAAGGAATGGACGCAGGAGCAATATGACTCAGCGGCTGCAGCCAACTACCGCCTATCGCTCTCCGAGCCGGTAGCTTTAGCCAAAGCCAGGAGCGCCGACTGGATGCCCTTCGTCACACAAGGCAAGCAGTCTGCCTATTTCAAGCACGACCTGCTGCATGTCCTCTGGGCCCGCGTTCGTGATTACTTCGGGAACGAAAAAGCGGCACAACTGCCCATAGCCAACTACATCTCCATCTACCGCAGTCAGAAGAATCGCGATGCCGAGATGCTGCTGATGCTCGACTCGATAAACCTTCAGCCTACCTCGAAGCGCAGCGACGCCATCATCGGCCTCACAAAGCAGTTCTGCGACCGCCCCGTTTGTGTCGAGGCATACATCAATCTTATCCAGAACAGTTCAGACTCGACCAAAGTGAAGATGGCTGAGGAAGCCCTGCGCCTCTATCCCAAATACGAGCGCATAAACGTACTCCGCATGCGCATCAACGACATCACCCAGCCGAAGGTTATTCTGCGAACGGCCGAGAGTTATTATCCGGGGAAGAGTGTGCGTATTCCCGTGGAAATGAAGAATGTGGCCGCTGTGACCTTCGACACCTATCTTCTGAATGCAAGCTTCAGCGAAAAGCAATATGAGAGGAGCCCGAAGCAGATAACATACCTGCAGGCGAACGCCACACGTATCGACCGCCTCAGACACGTTCCAAGCCAGAAGCAGATATACAGGCTGTTCACCGACACCGTCACTTGGAAAGCGCCGAAGATAGGCCGCTACGCCATCCTGATTACAGCTGAGACGGCGAACAAGAACGTTTCCGCCACGACTCAGGAGGAGGTGCGCTTCTTTACCGTTTCGGCGTTGCACATGCTCTACAGATCGTTGGAAAACACCCGCTTGGCCAACGTCATCGTTGTGGATGCCGAGAGCGGAAGTCCTGTTGAAGGGGCATCCGTCAAAGTATTCACCGAGAAGGACGAGACGCGCTCGCTGGATCAGACCATCGTCACCGACAGCGAGGGACGGGCCTCGTTCAAGACAAAGAACAGAAGCATCACATACATTCTCTCTGCAAGCAAGGGCGAGGACAAGTACCTGCCCGAAAGGAACCTCTGGACCAGCAGCTACTCTGCACGTGAGGAAAAGAGCCAGCAGACGGTGCGCCTCTTCTCTGACCGCTCCATCTACCGCCCGGGACAGACCGTTCATGTCAGCGGCATCGCTTACGAACAGCTGCATTGGGAAACGAATGTGCTGGCTGACAAAGAGATACGCCTCACCCTTTACGACACCAACAGGAAGGAAGTCAGCAAGCAGACCGTTCGCACAGACTCCATGGGCGTGGTAGCAGCCGACTTCACTCTCCCACCCTCGTGTCTGCCCGGCTCGTTCAGCATAACAGGCGACTTGGACGCCTCTCTTTATTTCACGGTGGAGGAATACAAGCGGCCCACATTCGAGGTGAAGATGGATAAGGCTCCGGCTCTCAGTTGGCCGCAGGACAGCATCACCATCACGGGCCGAGCACTCGGATACAACGGCGTGCCGGTGCGCCAAGGGCGCGTTGCCGGACGTTACCGCCGGACCTACCCCTACGTGTGGTGGCGCAACCAGTCCAGCTCGTCATTGATGCACGCGGACACCGTTGAGACAGACAACGAAGGGCGCTTCTCCGTGCGCCTGCCCCTGAAAGGCCTCACACGCAAACAGCTGGAGGACGGCTTCGTGATTGCTCTTGACGTTGCCGTAACAAACCCGGCTGGCGAGACACGCGAAGGCAGTTCCCGAATCCCCATCTGCACCAAGCCTCTGCGCCTCTCCATATCTATGCCTTCAAAACAAGAGCGCACAAACCTGAAGCACGTTCGTTTCAACGCAATCTCATCTACAGGCGAACCCGCTCAGGCTGAGATAAGCTGGCGCATAGAACGCGGGGACAAGAGCGAGGCTGTGGCCTGGTCGTCAGGAGATCCGCTCACGGCTCTGGCCGCCCTGCCCTCCGGCTCGTACAAGATGTACGCCATCGCCCGAAACGCCAACGACTCAGCCAAGGCGGAACAGAGCTTCTACCTGTTCAGTATGAAAGACACCCGACTGCCCAGCCCGAAGGAGTTCTGGTTCTACTGCCCGTCGGACACCTTCGACGTGGGCCACCCCGCACTCTTGCAGGTGGGAAGCAGCTTGCGCGATGTCAGCCTCTATTATTCCATTCTCACAACACAAGGAGAACAGGAGAAGAAGCTGATACAGTTCTCCGACTCTGTGTTGAATATAGAGATTCCCTACACCACAACCTACGGCGACGGAGTGAGCGTCAACCTCTTCTTCGTAAAGGGCGGAGAGGTTTATTCCAGATCTCAGCATCTGCTGCGTGCCCTGCCCGACAAATGCCTGAAATGGGAGTGGCGCACATTCCGCGACAAACTGCACCCGGGCGACAAAGAGACCTGGACGCTGCGTCTGACCCGTCCCGACGGTAAGCCTGCCAACGCGAACATGATGGCCACAATCTACGATGCCAGTCTGGATGCTCTGAAAGGCCATTCGTGGTTGATCAGCCTCTACCGCAGCCACAACATAGTATCTTACTCGTGGAACTACGGACACTATTGGGATGCCTCGCAGTACATATATATGAGTTTCCCGAACAAACCGCTCAAATATACGGATTTCAGCCTTGACTGCTTCGACCCGCAATGGACAGACGGCCTCTCGTTTATGAACCTTTATGGTAGCCGCAGACGCACCAGAGCCACAGGCGACAAAGTGTTCTATTCCTTGGCAAACTTTGAAATAAGAGGCGAACCTTCCGTTGAGGAGGCCGCTGTGTTGAGAGAGGTTCCCGCAGCTTTGATGGCTAAAGCCTCTCCAAAGGCCGTCGCAATAGAAGACAGGATTCAAGAAGACGGCGAGGGAGAGCAGACCGTCTCCGCCGCCGCAGGCTATGTCCGCACAAACTTCAACGAGACAGCCGCCTTCCTACCACGTCTGCATACCGACCGCGACGGCGTCGTCACGCTCCAGTTCACCCTGCCTGAAAGCCTCACCACCTGGCATCTGCTCGGTCTTGCTCACACGGACGATATGGATGTGGCTTCCATTGAGGCCGAGACCGTGGCCCGCAAAGAGATGATGGCTCAACTGTATATGCCGCGCTTCCTGCGTGCCGGCGACAAAGCCACGCTAACAGCCTCCATACAGAACCTGACCGAAAAACCAATCAGCGGACGTGCTACGCTGGAGATATTCAACCCCGAGACCGAGCGAGTCATCAGTCGTCAGAAAGCGTCATTCGAAGCCAAAGCCAACGGCGAGCAGGTGCTGACATTCCAATACGAGCCCAAGGAACCGGGACTTCTGGCCGTACGACTCTCGGCCGAGAGCAAGTCGTTCAGCGACGGCGAACAGCATTACCTGCCCGTTCTGTCCGATAAGGAGTGGATTACCGAGGCCGTGGAGATCAAGGCCGACAGCGCAGGCACCTTCACCACCGACCTCACCTCGCTCTTCAACAAGAACAGCAAGACAGCCACCAACCGCCGTCTCACGGTGGAATACGCCTCCCACCCGATATGGTATGCCATTCAGGCTCTGCCCGCCCTGCGCGAGCCGCGCTTCGACGATGCTCTCTCCGTGGCCACTAATTTCTATGCAAACCGTCTGGCCGTGCAGATAGCCAAGTCCGAGCCTCGCATCAAGAGCATAGTGGAGATATGGCAGAGAGAAGAAGGAACGCCCTCGCTCAAATCCCGTCTGCAAGAGGATGAAGAACTGAAGAATATCATCCTCGACGAGACTCCCTGGCTGCGCGAAGCCGAGAACAATGCCGAGCGCAAACGCCGTCTCATAGAACTCTTCAACGACAACTACCAGCAGGCACGCATGGAGTCTGCCATTGCCAAACTGCGCGAACGCCAGAACGCCGACGGCAGCTTCAGCTGGTTCCCCGGTATGCGCGGCAGCGAATACATCACCCGCAACGTCACCCTAATGCTCACCCGTCTGAAGACTCTCTGCGGCGGCGAGCTCTCCGTTGATGGCTCGTCTATATCTAAGCAGGCTGAAAACGTCCTCAGCAAAGCCGTCGGCTATCTCGCCTCTGAGACCGCAAAGGATGTCGTTGAGATGCGTAAAGCAGAGAAGAAAGGAGAGAAGATAGTAATCTCGTCTCTTGCGCGCGTACATTATTTATATATTTCGCAGCACGCAGGTTATTACTTCACCACCCAGCAACAGACAGATATCGCCTACCTGCTCAAACACATGAGCGGTTCCGTTGCCGAGATGGACAACGAGACACGGGCCGTGAGTGCCATCGTTATGCAGACGGAAGGCCGCAAGAAAGAGGCTGAGTCGTATCTGACCTCCTTGAAGGAGCACATGACAAGCACTAACCGAGGCACCTTCTTCGACTATGCCAGCGGCTCCTTCACCAGCATCAACCGCAAGCTCCACACGCACACCGCCGCTATGGAGGCCGTCTGCGCCGTGACTCCTTCGGACAAGACTTTGCAGTCGCAGATGCGTCGCTGGCTCCTCAGCCAGAAGCGGACTCAGATGTGGAACAGCCCCATAGAGAGCGCCGACGCCATCTATGCCCTGCTCCAGCCCTCCGCCAGCAAAGATCAACCCTCTGCCCTCGCCCCTCAGCCATCTGCCCTCGCCCCTCAACCCTCTGACCGCCTCACCCTGAGCTATCAGAGCGGCAAGAAAACCACCCTGTCCGCCGCCAGTACTGTGCGAAGCGGTTCTCCCGCTTCGTCAGGGGCTTCGTCAGCCTTCCCCTCTTCGGCCCCCTCTTCGGCCCCCTCTTCCACCGCTGCTCTCGGCTATATCAAGCAGCAGATCGAGGCTCCCGCACCCGTGAAGAGCATCACCGTGGAGCGCCGCGAGAACAGCGAGGCGTGGGGAGCCGTCTATGCCCAGTACCTCACCCCAGTCGCTGACGTCTCAGCCCAGACTACCGGCCTCTCCGTGCGCCGCGACTTCAGCACCCTCACCCCCTCCAAGGGCGATGCGCTCACAATCCGCTACGTCATCACAGCCGACCGCGACTACGAATACGTCTGTCTGAGTGCCGAGCGCCCGGCTTGTGCTGAACCGGCAGAGCAGGCTTCAGGCTATCGCTGGCAAAGCGGTCTGGGCTATTACCGCGCCGTGCGCGATGCCCGCACAGAGTATTTCTTCGACCGTCTGCCCAAAGGCACATACGTTCTGGAAGAGCGCTTCTACACCGACCGCAGCGGCACCTACAGCGCCGGTCTCTGCCGCCTCCAAAGCCTCTACGCTCCCGAATACAACGCCCACACCACCGGCGCAATAATAAAGGTAAAGTAAAGCCCCCTATAATCCCCCGGTGGGGGATGCCTGGTAAATAGTTAAATCTAAATATTGTAAATAAATAGTAAATCGTAAATAGTCAAATAGTAATTTAAATTGTACCCCGCAGGTCTCCCCTCCTTTCACACGGGGGGAGTCGGAGAGGGGCCAAATATCCAATGTACAACAATTCTCCATATTACCCACTCATCCTCATCACCAATGATGACGGTTATCAGGCTCCTGGGATAAAAGACCTCATCAGAGCCGTCACCCCACTGGGTGAAGTATGGGTCGTGGCTCCCGACGGCCCCCGATCCGGCACTGCCTGTTCCATAACCAGCATCAAACCTGTCACCGTCCGCGAGGTTACCTCCGAAGTTCTGTCTGAAGCCACATCCGAAGCTACGGCCGCAGCCGACACTGTGCGAAGCGGTTTTCCCGCTTCGTCCGCAGATAGCGATTCCGAGCCCCCCCTACCCCGTATCTTTGCATGCTCCGGCACCCCTGTGGATTGCGTCAAACTGGCTTTTGAGCGCATTGTTCCCCGCTGTCCCGACCTGGTTCTGAGCGGCATAAACGCCGGCGACAACGCCAGCGTCAGCGTCCATTACAGCGGGACTATGGGAGCCGTCATCGAAGCCTGCATGAAAGATGTGCCGGCAATAGGCTTCTCCCAATGGATGCCTAAAGGGTCTAAATACGAGGATATACCCGTCGCTGCCGACACCCTCGAAGCCTTTGCCCAACTCTGCCAGAATGTGATTGACGAAGGGCTCCCGTTGGGAGTCTGCCTGAATGTGAACGCCCCCATGAGCGACCATTTCAGCGGCTTCCGCATCTGCCGTCAGGCTCGTGGCAGCTGGCACTCCGAGTGGCAGGACATCCCCGACCGCACAGATGCCTTCTCTCTGATCGGCACCTTCACCAACCTCGAACCCGACGCCACAGACACCGACTTCGCAGCCCTCGATGCCGGTTTCTGCTCCGTCGTCCCAGTAACGATAGACATGACCGCCTACTCTGTTATGGAAAAGATTAGAGGGAGTCTCTTTCAAACAACGGATTAAACGGATTATTCTTCAACATTAATTGCCATTAATTGGCACGTTATTTTATCATTAATGGATAATTATATGGACCTATTTATGGTAATTACATGTTAAAAATCTAAAGCACCGCGCCAGTTCTTAAACTCCTTAAACATCTTAAACCCTTAAACCGGTTGATACGGAGCCCACTTTTACTTCTTAATTTTTACTTTTTAAATTTTTAATAGTGCGTTACTATCTGATAGCAGGTGAAGCAAGCGGTGACCTACACGCGTCACACTTGATGGCAGCACTTCGAAGTGAAGACTCCGAGGCCGACTTCCGTTTCTTCGGAGGCGACAAGATGCAGGCCATTGGCGGCACCCTTGTCCGCCACTACCGCGACCTCGCATACATGGGTTTTATCCCCGTACTGCTCCATGCGCGAACCATCCTGCGTGGTCTGGAACAATGCAAGCGCGACATAGCTGAATGGAAGCCCGACGTGGTGATTCTCATCGATTACCCCGGCTTCAACCTGAAGATAGCCAAATACGTTCACCAGAACCGCATTTGCCCCGTCTATTATTACATAGCTCCGAAGCTCTGGGCGTGGAAAGAGTGGCGCATTAAGAACATCAAGCGCGATGTCGATGAGCTCTTCTCCATCCTCCCCTTCGAGGTCGATTTCTTTGAGAAGAAGCACAACTACCCCATCCATTATGTTGGCAACCCCACAGTAGATGAGGTGGCAGATTATCTCTCCCCAGATGCAGCTCTCTCCCCAGATGCAGCTCTCTCCCCAGATGCAACTCTCCCCACAATGACAACTATCCCCCCAACGGCAGCTCTCCCCCCAACGGGGGGAGCCGGAGAGGGGCCCATTATTTCTCTTCTCCCCGGTTCCCGCAAGCACGAGATAAAGGATAACCTGCGCATCATGCTCAAAGCCGTTGAGCCGTATGCCGACCGCTACAGCATAGTTATTGCCAAAGCCCCGAACATCGAGGAGAAACTGTATTCGTCCGTCATTGCGTCCGCAGGCCTTTCAGAAGAAGCCGTCACCCTCACTTCGGACACCTACGCCCTACTGTCCCGATCCACAGCCGCCCTTGTCGTCAGCGGCACAGCCGTACTCGAGACAGCCCTCTTCCGCGTTCCGCAGGTAGCGTGCTATCACGCCAAAGGCGGCATTCTGGCACACATCTTCCAGCACCTCTTCATCAAGATTCCGTTTGTCACCCTCGTGAACCTCGTGGCAGGCCGCGAAGTCGTCCCCGAACTTCTCGGTATTCACATGACGCCTCAGAACTGCCGCGCACATCTTGCCACAATCTTGCCTGGCGGATGCGCTCGTGAAGCCCAGTTGAGCGGTTACGAAGAGGTGGCCGAACGTCTCGGCCAACCCGGTGCTCCCCAGCGTGCCGCCAAGCTGATAATTGAGAAATTAAATGGCCGTTAGTTATTTCAGCTTTATTAATACACTAATCTTTGCGGATTATTTGGTTAATATGGAGAAAATGTCGTATCTTTGTAGGCTGAAAACGAAAAGCTGAACATGAATAGTAAGCAACTTATATTGACTGCCATTCGGACTTGCGGAGCGCGCTGTCTGCAGGTTTTATTAGCCATAGCTTTGGTTGCGGCCTGCAGTAAAGACGTTCCTGAAGAACTGATAACAAAGCCTGATAATGATAAGGTTTTGCCGGACTCCACTAATAACGAGACGCAGAGAACGGACTCCACCAACAACGAGACGCAGAGAACGGACTCGACAGAGAACAAGACTGATTCGGTTTCAATAGGCGACCGTACGGTACTGGTTTATATCTCGGGTGAAAACAGCCTTTGGAGTTTTATCAAAGATGATATGGACGAGATGAAAACCGGCTCCATGAACATCGGCGATAACAACCTGGTTGTTTATGTGGATGGAATCTTACAGAAAGAGAAGCCATGGGTGGCCAGAATCCACAAGGGACAGATTACCGACTCGGTGTCTATCCGGGATATAGCCGAGGTGTGGGAACTCGGCCCTGTGGAAACTGCCGTAAGCGGAGACCCCTACTCCAGCGATCCGGCTGTTATGGAAGGGGTTATCAAATATGTCTTCAAGAAATATCCCTCGCGCTACAACGACTATGCCCTATCCTTCTGGGGACACGGGAACGGATGGCAGATGCAAGACTCGATCCCACAAACCAGAGCATTCGGCATTGACTACGGCGACAACGGGAAATCGGGAAGCCAAGAAAAAGGCAAATGGATGAATATCCCGACTATGGCCAAGGTGTTATCTCGGGTGCCACACCTCAAATACATTTTCTTTGACAGCTGCAACATGGCCTGCATGGAGGTTGCCTATGAGTTGCGCCATGTGACAGACTATCTCATAGGCTCACCGGCTGAGATTCCAGACGTGGGCGGACCATACGAGACATTGGTCCCGGCTATGTTTGAACGTGAGACCTTCACTCAGTCAATTATTGACAGATATGCAGAGCAACATCATCAAGGCTTTGATGTTCCACTGGCCACGATAAAGTGCAGCGAGATGGACAGTATGGCATTTGTCACCAAGAGAGTGTTGCAACGCATCGTTCCGCGATTCGAAGGCAAATGCCCCGACATGACGGATCTGATTTTTTATTTTAATATATTGCTGTCCGCTAAAAGTTGAACAGCGACAAATCAGGTGTCCGCAGTGCCGATAAACAGGCATTGCGGACTTATTTTTGAAAAAGTAAGCCCCCTCAATCAAATAACGTTAGCTCAGGAGGCGATGTTTCCGTCT